>JBAZTW010000007.1:0-68624 GCA_041661665.1 Phycisphaerae bacterium
AATGCGTTAAATCTGTCGAGCCTATACAGATAATTTTTTTGCCGGTTGCGGATTTAATACACTCAGCCGCATCCGCGCCAAGTTCAATCACGAAATCAGCGGGCGGAGTTAAAAGCGGAACGATTTTAGCATTGGGGAAAAGATACTGAATAAATGGTATCTGCACTTCGATACTGTGTTCGTATTTGTGGGCATCGGGGTTTGATTTGGCGAATGAACTTTTTTCGATAATGGCAGCGGCAAGTTCTTCATCTATTTTTATCTCACCCATAGGCGTTTGCCATAAGCCTGTGTCGTACACCGCGGCACTTGAGCCGAAGTAGTTATGCGCTGTGCCGAAGATAATAAAGGTATCGACGGTTTTTTCGACCTTTTCAATAGCGGCGAAGACCATACCCGCGAGGTCGCCGCTGAATGTCCAGCCTGCGTGGGGGACGATGCCGGCAACGAGTTTTTCAGGGAGTCTACAGGAAACAGGTCTATCGGTGAGGCAATCTATTATTTCCGTTCGACATTGTTTTTGACTGCCGGGATAAAACTGCCCAGCCACCGCCGGTTTTCGTATATTCATAGCAAATCTCCATACTTGCAAAATTTAAAAAAGAAGCAAGGACATAAGGAAGTAGAGAAGTAAAGAAATTGGCCAAAGGCCGACAAATTCCTTATTTCCTTACCTCTTTGCCTCATTGCTTCTTTACTTCACTTCCATTTTTCTGTGGCTAATATAGCGCTTATAAGGTAGAGTATTGTAGCGTTTTTGAAGGGAAATACAATGGCGGAAAATAAACTCGTAGCGGTTGTAATGGGTTCGGACAGCGATATGCCTACAATGCAGGTTTGCATTGATAAGCTGAAAAGTTTCGGAATTGAGCCTGTCGTTCGGATTATCTCCGCTCACAGAACGCCCGACATCGCCGATGAGTTTGCCGCCGGCGCCGCCAAAAACGGCATAAAGGTAATTATCGCCGCCGCTGGTATGGCCGCTCATCTGGCCGGTGCTATGGCCGCTCGAAGTTCGCTGCCGATTATCGGTGTACCTTTAGCCGCTGCCGAAGGACCTGCCGGCATTGATGCGCTGCTTTCGACCGTTCAGATGCCGCCGGGCGTGCCGGTTGCGAGTATGGCAATTGGCAAGGCCGGCGCTGTGAATGCCGCGGTATTTGCTGTTCAGATTTTAGCATTGAGTGATGAAAAACTCGCCGCTAAGTTAGCGGATTTCAGAAAATCGCAGAGACAAAAGGTTATCGAAAAAGATTCCGCAATTTAGAGAATGTGGTTCAGAGCCCAAGCGATAGCGCAGGGAGCAATCAGAGCCGCGAATGTAAATGAGCGGTCATTCTTTTTCGGTTAGTCCCACCATCACTATGGCAGGGTTCGTTGTCATTCCCGACCTGATCGGGAATCCATCGTATTTAGCCGCCGGTTTCACCGGCGGTTGGTCATTTCGACCGAAGTGGAGAAATCTATTTAAATTCCATCGCCCCCCTGTCATGGCGAAGCATCGCAAAGACAGAAGGCGATTCCTCAATTATTCACTATTCATTATTCATTGAATTATTGTTTTGTGTTTATTCGTGTTCAGTTGTGGCTAATTTCTTTGTGCCTTTGTGGCAAAAAAATCAGCCATTTGCGCAAGTAAAAACTTGCGCGCTTTAAAAAAATAAAAAAATTTGTCTTCATATTCCACAATTACTTAAGAATTCCAGACAAAATTTTCTCGTACAATTTTCGGCAAAAACGCGCAAGCTTTAAGGTAATACAGAGAGTATTACCTTAAAGCCCCCGCACGCTTAGTTTTCGTTAGAAAACTGCGGGGGTGTCTTTGAGAGGCATCATTGCTGGTAATACGGAGACTGCAATATTGAAGAATGAAAATTGAAAAATGAAGAATTTTAAATAACTTCGCCATAGGCGATTCCATAAATCTTCAATCTACAATCTTCAATTTTAAATTATTTTTAAGGACCAGCGATTCCAAAACTAAAAACTAAAGACTAAAAACTATTAACTCTCCAACAGACCTTTGGTCTGTTGGAGCATCGTGTCTGCGTAAGAAAGTTGCCAGCGTGAAAAACCGCCCAACCTCTTTGGCAGAATCGTCCAGTGGCGACGTTGGAGGCCGGCGGCCAAAAGCCGTCTAACGACTTTATAAATGGAGACCTTTAAAATGACTTAGTTACTTTTAAAATTCGTTAATTTTAATAATCTGTGTTAATCCGCGGTTTTTATTTTCTTTGTGCCTTTGTGCCTTAGTGGCTTTATGGCTATCCCGTGAGCAGTTCAAATTCTTCCGGACTAAGGGTTTGACGAAGTTTGCCAAGCGCGATAAGTTCAATCTGGCGGACGCGTTCTTTTGTTATGCCCAGTTCGTCGCCGATTTGTTTTAAGGTTTTAAATTTCTTTTTGACCATTGTGCCGGTCAGGCCGAAATGATAACGAATAATATACTGCTCGCGCTCGGTGAGGTTTTCCTCAATCACCTGCTCAAGACTTCTGCGGGTACTCTCAATCAGCTCAATGCCCGCCGGTTTGCTCTGCTGACGCTCAATATCAACATCATCATGCGAAACTGTCCTCTCGGCACGCGCGGACTCGGCAGGTAAAAATTTCGCAAACTCCCTGGCGATAACCCACGAAGCAAACGTACTGAAGCGAAAACCCTTTACATAATCGAATTTCTCAACCGCTCGGATAAGAGCCATATTTCCTTCGCTTATCAAATCGGAAAGATTCGCCCCTGCGGTATGTTTGCCGGCCACACGAACAACCAATTTCAAATTCGCCTCGACAATTAAATTTTTTATTCGCTCTGCCTGTTTCAGATACTGTTCGGCATCATTAGCAGCATTTGCGCAGGGCGAAATGAGGCTTAAATGATGGATTCGCTCTGCGGTAAGATATTTCAAAAAATTATATCGCCTAAAAAGCTCAAGCTCCTGCTCTCTGTTGAGGGCAGGCACTTTTTGTATAGTTTCGATAAATTTATGCCAGTCGGCATCAGGTCGGTTTTTTGTTTTATCGAGAATACCTTTTGGCGTTCTTCTTACCGATGCAGGCGGTGTTAAAATTTTCTGCTCGGCATCGGGAGCGGTAAATTCATCGCTGGCGACATATTCAATATGAGCGGAGAGCAGTTTCCTGATTCTCTTGCGATTTATAACCCTGTATATCGAACTGATGCTCTTATTAAATTTTTCAGCGATTTCATTTATCGCGACACCAGATTCATACATAGCAAAAACGGCTGCCGTCTCGGCGGGGCCAAGCAGAACGCGCGCTCGATTAAAAATTTGTCTTTTCTGATTCTTTTCAGCGTCCGTCAAAATCAGCCTTATGGTTTCGGCTGCTCTGCCGAAGTAAGCGGCGATTTTTTTTATTATCGCTGTCCTGCTTGAGCCGCCTTCGCTATCGAGCCGGCCGGCCATTTCAATAATCTGATTTTTGATATCGTTGGGAATGTTGCTGAATTTTGCCGCGCTTGCTGTAAGTTCGGGATTGGCCGCAATGAATTTTTCAACCATCGGCTCGCTGAAACCAACCCGCAAAATATTGTCATCGAAAAGATATTTCCTGCAAAGCAATCCTCGCTTTCGCCATCGTTCGATTGTTCGCGTTGAAACATTCAATTTTTCCGAAAGCTCTTCGAGCGAATAAATTTTTTCACTCTGCTTGCCGGCGGGCAATTTCAGCCTCGCGCTGGACTTGAGAATGTAAATAGGCATATCCCTCAGCAGGTCGGAGCCTTCGATTGTCTGATGGATGTTTTGCCCTTTGGAACGATAACCGGTGATTTTGAAGCAGATAAATTCATAAGGGTAGCTTTTGCCCTGCTCAGCGATTCTGTATAACTCCTCAGCAGCAGCTAACTGCTTTAGCTGCTGGGCCTTAGATACAAAGCCAGTCTCCATAAAAAGCTGAGCAAGAATAGGATTTTTTATCGCCTGCATTCCTCTATTTTAAACCAAAAACCGCAAAAAAGTCAAGCGATTATGCTGTTTTTATCATATAACCAAATGTCAATTAAAGCATTTCGTTGCAGAGGTTTGCTATCGCGACATAATCAACCGCGCTAAGTTCTTCGGGTCTGTGGTGCGGCTCGACGAATGCGCGTTTGAAAATATCGTCCCAGTGATGAATGTTCGCCAGTTTGTCCTCGGCAAACTTCACACAGGCTCGAAGCATTTTCCGCCGATGCCCCATAAACAGATTTACCACCTGTTTGAAAATTTCAACATTATGAATCTGCGCAACTTTTTTCTCATCCCTGTCGAATCGAACAATCGCAGAATCGATTTGCGGCGCCGGCCAAAAAACGCTCGGCGGCAATTTTCGCAAAATCCGGCAATGCCCCATCGCTGTCAAAATTATACTAAGGATTCCATAATCATCGCTGCCGGGCTGCGCGGCCATTCTTTGAGCGACTTCCTTCTGCACCGTTACCGTCATCGCATCGGCAACAACATCGCCCGTAAGCAAATTAGCCATTACGCTTGAGGCGATGTTATACGGCAGATTTGCAACGAGGAGGAATTTGCCGTCGAATTCCTGTCTTGCCGCGCGGAGTTTTGCCATAACCTCGTGATTGATAGTATTTTTATTTTCGAGTGCATCGGCGTTGACAAGTTCAAAATTTTTCTCGCCTGCAAACATCCCTGCCGTTACTTTCGCCAGGTTGTCATCAAATTCGACAGCGATTACTTTGCCTGCTCTTTTAATGAGTTCGCCGGTAAGCGAGCCTGTGCCTGTGCCGACTTCCAGAACGATATCGTTCTGATTTATATGGGCATTTGTGAGCAAAAACTGCATAAGATTCAGGTCGATGAGGAAATTCTGGCCAAGCCGATGGTTGGGTTCAACTCCCATTGAGGTAAGTATTTTTTGTATGTCGGTTTTTGTCTGCATTGTTTGGTTTTTAATGGATTAAAATACCGTTTTAAGCCTAATGTGAAATGGTGTGGATTTCAAACAAAAAAAGGCCTGTCGAAACAGACCTTTTTTTAAAGCATAGAAACCTCCGCCTGTGCCGATGAAAGGCTATTTAAAGAACCCAGTATTGTCAAAGTGGGTAGTCGGCTTTTTACCGTCCGAATGTCCTGTCGAGCAGGCTTGTCCGAACCGGCAGGTTCCGACTTCCCTGAATAAGGGTTATAGATTCTTCAAATATTTTCCTTCCTGTCGAACACCGCAGGGGAAACCTTGCTATCCTATTATATCGAAAACCAACGGCTATTTCAATGAATTTTTTCAGTTAATATCGCCAGGCGATTCATAAATACAGTTGCTCTGGACTTTTATGTTTATATTTGATATAATGCTATTGTATATATAAATGCGGCAAGGCTCTTCAAAAATCGGGTCTTGTTTCTTATTTAGATATTAGAATTTAGTATTTTCTACTGTCGGGGGCGAAAGGCTTCGACCGGACGGGTAGAGAAGCAGGTTGCATATCCAGGACGTCGGTTGGCCTGGCTAATCATCCGACACAAATTTAATTGGCAACTACCAATTACAAATGGCTGCTTAAATAGCGGCCCGTCCTGTGGGATCGCTCCTGCCGGTTTCACAAGGGCGCCGAAATGCGGGATGGCTTTGCAAGGCCGTTTGTCCAAGCAAAGTAAGAAACTACAAACTGGCTGAGTTGAAAGTCTGTTATTCGACGTTCAGCGAGGCGAGAACCAAATGAATAACTATGTATGTAGATGCCTGTTTTGAAACGTTTCGGGACGCGGGTTCGAATCCCGCCGCCTCCATTTTGCGGCATTTGCCGCAAAATGTCCTGAGCAAGCGCAGCGCGTCGAAGGGCTGTTATGTGGTATGTATATATCCTCAAATGTTCGGATGGTAGCTATTACGTTGGGCATACCGATTCTGTCGAAAGCAGAGTTGAAAGGCACAATGCCGGTCAAGCTGCACAATGGACTGCTTGCAGATTACCAGTCAGATTGGTTTTTAAGGAAGTTCAACCAACAGAACAGCAGGCGATGAAACGTGAAATCCAAATCAAAAGATGGTCACGGCAAAAAAAAGAGGCTCTTGTTGCCGGCGATTTTTTAACTCTTAAAGTTTTAAGTAAATCAAGATAATAAAAAAACCGCCGGTGATGCCGACGGTTTGGTGTAATAAATTGAGGAGATAAGCAGAACTATTTCTTTTCTTCGCCCATAAGTTTCACAATAGTCGGCTCCATAGCTTCTGCCCATATCCGATAACCATTTTCATTCGGGTGCAGCAGGTCCGGCATTACCTCTCGAGTAAGCACACGCTTCTTGTTCAAAAACTTTTTATTTATATCCAAATAGAATATCATTTTGTTGTCAGCGATTTTCAATACGCGTTGGCTTGCCTTGTTATTCTTTGCCACCTGCGGACTGGGTATGATGCCGCCTCGCGGGAAAATCGCAAGTACCAAAACCTTAGTCTGGGGCAGTTTAGTTCTCAACTGGCAAACGACAGCCTTGATGCCGTCGGCAATTTGCCTGGCGGTATTATCGTCGCCATTGGAATTATTTGTTCCAATCATTATTACTGCCAGCTTCGGCTTGATGCCGTCAATTTCGCCGTTTTGCAGCCGCCACAAAACGTGCTGAGTGCGGTCGCCGCTAAAGCCCATATTCACGGCATTGCGCGGAGCATAATATTTATCCCACACATATTTGCCGGATGTTTCCCAGCCGTGCGTAATGGAATCGCCAATCATCAATAGGTCAACATTGCCCTGTTTGACTCTGTCAACAACAGCCTGATGACGCGGCATCCACCAATCTACATCAGGTCTCGCCACAGGCGTAACCGCGTCATGCGAGCCGATGTTCACATCGCAGGGATTGACTGCTGCCTGACAGATGCTGCCATACAAAATTGCTGTAACAATTAACGACAAAGACAAAAACTTTTTCATAACGAATCCTTTCAAAAAATCAAACGACAAAATTGTTATTAATCAACAATTTCCGCACGCAGAACAAGAAAAAACATATCATCGCCAATTTGCGTCTGCGCAACTATAACAGGTTTTTGAGCGGAAACAATAGTTGTATTTTGATAACTAACGGAACCAGTGTTCGGCGAATCTTTATCTTTAATCTCGCCGTATACAAAATCGGAACCAAATGACCAATTCACCCGCACCTGTTTGTTGTTTTCCAAAACACCTGACCATGTACGGAAATTTACTCTTTGCCCATAATTACTCTCATAACCTTTCGAATTGGTAAAATATACTCTGTTACTGAATTCATTTTTAACTTCATTCAGAACCATAGCGCGGGTTGTTGCGGAAACCACTACCTTGCCATTATTAGGCTCACCAAGGCACCACAGCAGGTTCATTATCGAAACATTTTCCTTATCCTTTTCCGAAAGCGGCTTTACACCCGATTCATACAAAGCATCGGCGGATACCCGAACAAGCCAGGCATCGACAATCACACTGCGATTATCCGGCTTTTCCTTCTTCGGCTCCTCGACGCAGCTTGCAGAAACAGTACTTCTGCAATTATCTGGTTTTACCTCTCTCCCCATATCCCTACTTCTTTCTACTGCTGCAAAAACAATTGAACTAACCACCAAAACACACAACAAAACAAATAGCTTTTTCATAATTCGTACCTCTCAAATTAAATTATTTTTTTGTTTGAGCTTGCTTAACTAAACGGGACAAGGCTCCCTCACACCTAAATGTCTCAAGTTTTTGAATATCCACCAGAGCATCAGTCACTTGAGAAGACATACTTGAATTAGAAGGATAAAGATTTCTATAAGTTTTAGCTTCCCTTAGAGCATAATAGCAAAAATCATTCTTTGGGAATTTAGAATTTTTGAGACCAAGCAATTCGCTGTCAATTCCTTCCTCCAAAAAACTAACCGCATTATCCGATTCGCCAAGACGCAGCTTGCTGGCCAAAACCAGTCGCCAGTTCAAAGTTTCCGCATCTTGCATTGTTAATAGTGAAAATACATGTTTGTAATATAAATATGATGAACCCAAAAAACCAACAACTCCCCCTAAAATAAATACTGCTACAATTATTATTAACCTCTTTGCCCGCATCGTTAACTCCTTTATCACAATTCTTAAATTGTCTTAAAACCCAATCCCTCAAAAACGCTTTTGAGGCTCGCATCATTGACAGAAATAGTCGTATTCTGAAATTCTCTGCGGACAGGATAATTCTTCCGCAAACCATCAAAAAACGCCCCGCGCTTATCGGCAGGCTCATTTTTCAGCCATCGCAGAGCAGCATCGTCTTTTCTAATATCATAGAGACTGCTGACGGCAAAACGTAACGGTTTTTTTTCATTATTTTTAATAAAAATTTCAGAAATCTGCGGCCTCGGCAGAAAATCCCCGATTTTTTGCGTTATTTCAACGCCAAAGTGCCTGCAAAACGCCTCATAAATCATAATCATACCGGCAACCTTGCCATCATAAGAATAGCCTGCAATATGCGGCGTGGCAAAATCAACCATATCGAGCAATTCGGAATCTATATTCGGCTCATTCTCCCAGACATCCAAAACCACCGCAGTAAATTTGCCGCTGCTGATTGCATTTTTCAATGCGTTCGTATCGTGAACTTTGCCGCGAGAGGAATTTATAAAAATTGCGCCCTTTTTTAGTGATTTTAAAAACGCCTCATCAGCCAAATGGAAAGTTTTGTCTATGCCATCAGAAATCAAAGGCGTATGACAGGTTACAATATCGCAATCGAAAATTTCTTTGAGCGTCCGATATTTTTTATCACCCGTTTTTCTCGCTAAAGGCGGGTCATTCAAAACCACTTTCATTCCGAGAGCTTTTGCTTTTTTCTCCACCCTGCTGCCGACATTGCCGACGCCGATAATGCCGATGGATTTTTTTGTAACGTCAAAATTATATTTGTCGGCCAAATTTAAAATCGCCGAGGTGATATACTCCGAAACAGAATTAGCGTTTGAACCCGGCGCCGAGGAAAAACCTATATTATTTTTCGCCAGATAATCAATATCGATATGCTCAAAGCCTATTGTGGCCGTAGCGACAAATTTTACATTTGTGCCGGCCAGCAATTCTTCGTTCACCTTTGTTATACTGCGAACCAGCAGAGCATCGGCGTCTTTTAGGATTTCATTGGAAATTTTCCGCCCGTGACAGGTTTGGCAATCGCCCGCCGAGCTGAAACATTCTTTTACAAACGGTATATTTTCATCAGCTATAATCTTCATAGCCGGCATTATAAACACAGAAAACGCAGAGTTCACGAAGAAATTATAAACTAAGAGCTTTTAACGCTTGTTCTATTGTCATACATCTTATTCTTATCAGGGGGTACGATGTTCCCTGGCTATGACAAGCCCAATACCCTAATCTTCTTGACTTTAGTCGTTTATGGACTTAAAGTTAGGCACGCTAAAACTTTAGGAAAGGCTTTCGATGGCACAAACCAGATTCGCACCATCACCAACCGGCTATCTCCACGTCGGAGGGGCGAGAATCGCTCTGTTCGACCTGATATGGGCGAGAAAAACGGGCGGAAAATTCACCCTCCGAATCGAAGATACCGACCAGACCCGAAACAGTCCCACAGCGGCTGAGCAGGTTATGGCGGATTTGAAGTGGCTCGGTCTGCAATGGGACTTCGGCCCCAAAGTCGGCGGGCCTGCGGAGCCATACTATCAATCGCAGCGAAGAGATATTTACGACAAATACATCAACCTGCTCATCGAACAGGGCAAGGCATATTACTGTTTCGACACTTCGGAAGAATTGGAGGCGATGCGGAAAAAAGCAACAGCGGAGAAGAAAAATTTTCTCTACCTGCGGCCGGAGAAATTCCCAACAGTTGCGGATGTCGAAAAAGCACGCAGCGAAGGCAGGCCGGTTGTTGTGCGATTCTGTATGACCAACGATGAGATTGTCATCAACGAAATTATACGAGGCGAAGTTAAATTCGCAGGCAGCGACCTCAGCGATTTTATCATACAAAAAAGCGACGGCTTTCCGACTTATCATTTTGCATGTGTTGTCGATGATGAACTGATGGGCGTTGACTGCGTAATCAGAGGGCAGGAACATCTGATGAACACGCCAGGCCACATTATGCTGCAAAAAGCTCTCGGCTTCAGAACGCCGATTTATGCGCATCTGCCTGTAACGATGAATCAATCGGGCGGAAAAATGTCAAAACGCGACCGCGCCAAAGTTTTGAAGGAAGCGATAAAGGCAAAACCCCAGCTTGATTTGGAAAAATTAGCTTCTGTCGGCGGAATTTTAAAAACTGATATTGAAAGTTTTCTCAAAGGCGACAGCACGCCTGATACTCCCGCGGTGAACGCGATGGCGGAATTTCTCGGCATCGAACTGCCGGAGGTTAATGTTGTTGATTTCTTTAAAAGCGGCTATCTGCCGGAGGCTCTGATAAATTTCATCGCCCTTTTGGGTTACAATCCCGGATTTGATAAGGAAATTTTAACTATTGATGAGCTTATCGAAAGTTTCGACCCGGCTCGATTCAATAAGACAAACAGCCTGTTTGACCGTAAGAAACTGCTTGCGTTCAATACCGAACATATAAAACTTTTGAGCGAAGACAAACTCTTAAGCAGGTATAAGGATTTTCTTAAAGGAACAAATTCAATCGCCGCAAACGCTGACGATAAATTACTTTTGAGGATTTTGAAAGCTTCAGCAGGCGCAAGAACGCTTGCGGAAATTGAGCATAAGAGCAGATTTATTTTTACCCCAGGCGACAAAATCGCTTATGACCAGAAGGATGTCGAAAAAGTTCTTTTGAAAAACAATGGCGAAGGTTTGGCGATGCTGGCCGAATTGAAAAATCATTTTGCCAAACTTGAAGTGATAAGCGAGCAGGCGATAGAGACAATGCTTCGCGGACTCGCTGAAGCAAAACAGGTTGGTCTTGGTAAAGTTGCTCAGCCTTTGCGAGTCGCAATAAGCGGCACAACTATTTCCCTGCCGATTTTTGAATCAATTGACATACTTGGAATAAAAGAAACATTAAAAAGAATTGACGGAACTATTCTTAAATTTAGTTTGTAGGGTGGACAGCTTGCCTGCCCTGAGCTTCGTCGAAGGGGCTGTCCACGCGATTTTATTTTTGATATTAATAAGGAGTACGATATGTCTTTACTGGTAACCGGTTCGATAGGGATTGATACGGTAGTAACGCCGTTCGGCAAGAGCGAAAACTGCATCGGCGGCTCGGCGGTTTATTTCAGTATGGCCGCAAGTTTCTTTACTCCTGTACGATTCGTCGGCGTTATCGGAGATGACTGCCCATTCGATTTGGCGAAGGTTTTCGCAGGCAGAAACGTCGATTTGGCTGGCCTGGAAGTTCGTCGCGGCAGCAAGACGTTCCGCTGGAAAGGCTCCTATCAGGGCGATATGAGCCAGGCGATTACCGATTGTCTGGAACTTAATGTTTTGTCGGAACATCCGCCTGTTGTGCCGGAGCAATTCAGAGACAGCGAATTTGTCTTCCTGGCAAATACGCATCCGACGCTGCAGATTCAGCTTTTGGAACAGTTGAAAAGTCCCAAATTTGTCGTCGCTGATACGATGAATTGCTGGATTGACAGGCAGACAGATGAATTAAAAAGACTGTTGAGTAAAATTAATGTTCTTATTCTTAATGAGGGTGAGGCGAAAATGCTCACCAGGAACGATAACCTGGCGATTGCCGCTGATGAGCTTCGCAAGCTGGGGCCTAAATTTGTGGTTATCAAAAAAGGAGCCGATGGCTCAATGCTCGTTGGCGAAAATGAATTTTTTATGCTGCCGGGCTTTCCCTCCAGGGAAGTAAAAGACCCGACCGGCGCGGGCGATTCCTTTGCAGGGGCTTTTATGGGCTATTTAGCCTCAGTCGGCAAGACCGACGCGAAACTTATGCGAACTGCGATTGCTTACGGAACGGTAACCGCTTCGCTGGTGATTGAAGGGTTTTCAATGTCGTCAATCGCTGCTATAAGCAAGACTGTCATAGATGCCAGACTTGCGCAGCTTAGAAAAATGACAGAATTTTAAAAAAGTAATCAGAGCCGCGAAGAATTTATATTTCTTTGTGCCTTTGTGCCTTTGTGTCTGATTGTTTTATGCGATTATTCATTGCCATTGATATTGATGATGCCGTCAAAGCCGCTATTGTAAAATTGCAGCAGCGGATGAAGCAAAGCCTGCGGAACGGTAACGGCCTCAAGTGGGTTGAACCAGAGCAGATGCACCTTACGCTGAAATTTTTGGGCGAAGTGAACGATGGCAGACTCGACGAAATTGCCGAAACAATAAATATAGCCTGTTTGGAAAAAAGGGCATTTGAATTTGAGCTTTCCGCTGTTGGAACTTTCGGCAGACCATCAAAAGTCTTATGGCTCGGCAGTGAAAAGCAAAGCGGCGAACTCCTCGCCCTTGTCGATTCGGTCGAACTGGCTCTGCAGGAACTTGGATTTGAAAAGGAAAATCGGCCTTTCAGTGCGCATTTGACTTTGGCAAGGGTTAAAGATAACTGCATTGAAAAAAATCTGCGGCGAGTAGTGAACGAGAATCAGAAAGTGGAAATACCGATGGTTTTGGTTGGTTCGGTTTGTCTTTATAAAAGCCAGTTGACATTAACCGGCCCAGTCTATACCCTGTTGAGAAAAATAGAACTAAAAAAGGATTTTTGAGAGTGATTTACTTATGTTAAAGACAGCAAAAACGAAAAAAGCGGCAGTTGAAAAACCAGAAAAAACCGTAAAAACCGAAAAAGCAGGTGTAAAGACCGACGGCGCACTTGAGCGGGCAATCGCTCAAATCGAAAAGCAGTATGGTGCCGGCTCGATTATGCAGATGGACCAGAGCAAATACGCCAAAATCGAAGGCACTCCGACCGGTTCGCTCTCGTTAGACATCGCTCTTGGCGGTTGCGGCGTTCCCAGAGGCAGGGTTATCGAATTTTTCGGCCCCGAATCCAGCGGAAAAACAACCCTCGCTCTGCACGTCATCGCAAACGCACAGAAAAAAGGCGGGGTTGCGGCATTTATAGATGCAGAACACGCCCTGGACACAACCTGGGCGAAAAAACTCGGCGTTGATGTCAGCGGCCTTCTCGTCAGCCAGCCCGACACAGGCGAACAGGCTCTCGATATCGCGGAAATGCTGATAAAGTCAAACGCCGTCGATGTGATTGTTATCGATTCAGTCGCCGCTCTCATACCTGCCGCTGAACTGGCAGGTGAAATGGGGCAGTCTCATATGGGGCTTCAGGCAAGACTTATGAGCCAGGCAATGAGAAAACTCACCGGCGTTATAAACAAAAGCAAGACCAGTCTCATTTTTATCAATCAAATAAGAATGAAAATCGGCGTTATGTTCGGAAACCCTGAAACAACGACCGGCGGAAACGCTTTGAAATTTTACAGCTCTATCAGATTGGATATCAGAAGAATTTCCACAATTAAGGAAGGCACCGACGCGATCGGAAACAGAGTAAGGGCAAGAGTCGTGAAGAATAAAATCGCCCCGCCTTTCCGTGAAGCTGAGTTCGATATTATGTTCAACGGCGGGATAAGCTACGAAGGCGATTTAATTGATTTGGGAACAACCCATAATGTCGTTACTAAAAGCGGCGCTTGGCTTCTCTATGGCGATACTAAATTAGGTCAGGGCAGAGAAAACGCCAAAAAGTTCCTGATTGAAAATCCGAAGTTGACGGAAGAAATAAAAGAAAAAATCCTCCTCGCCGTCGGCGTAAAAGAGGATGCCAAAAAATAATTTTCAAAATGTTTAGCCCCCACACCTGTGGTGGGGGTTATTTCGTGGTTAGGGTTAGCCCTGCCATCACTATGGCAGGGTCCGTGGTTAGCCCCGGCCACCTGTCCTGAGCTTGTCGAAGGAATACTTTGCCGGGGTTCAGAGCCCAAGCGATAGCGCAGGGTGTTATTTAACCCCCAGTTCTACTGGGGGTCGTAGTCAGAGCCGCGACAGTAATGGAGCGGTCAGTTTTATATAATTTTTTTTCTCTGTGTCTCTGCCCGTCGCGGCGTAGTTTTGTAGGGTGGACAGCTTGCTGTCCACGCGGTTGTTTTTTTTAATCTGTGAAATCCGCGTAATCCGCGGTTAAAATTATGTCTCTGTGGTGAAAAGTTAAATGTCAAATTCCGCTGAAAAAGTTGTAGGGTGGACTCTTGACCCATGCGGTTATCTGTTAACATCGACCTGTTTGAATAAGTAGAGAAATAAAAAATGAACTATTGGACAGATTTAAGCATAACGTATGCGAGCCAAAGAAGTTATTTGGATGATCTTTTTAGGGTGTATCCGACAGTACCGGAAGGGATTCGTGATGTTGATAATTCTTTGTGGAATGAAATTGAAACCGCATTTAATGGCAAAAACGATATAGTATTATTGAAAAAATTGCTTAAACTTAAACTGTTTCCGATAAAAGATTCTTATGTTGCCTATCTAAGAAGAGATAAGCATGCATTAGAACATAATCCTGCAACCGTTTCAAGGATATGTGGTCGTTTATATGAAATGGGGTTAAGTGAAATTTTCAAAAAGAGTTCTGAGGCAAAGGAAACAAACAGACAAATTGGCCCACTCTTTAAGAGATGGATTGAAAGCGGAGTATTGGGAGTTCCTATTTTACAGGAACGAGATTTTGTTTTAAATAACAGTAACGCTATATTGCGTGGCAGTGATAACCAGCTTGCTGATTTTGCTAAGCGGCATTTGTGTTACACAAGAAACAAGGGGCTTGATTTTATAGGTCGCTTTAATGGAAAATATGTTATAGGAGAATCGAAGTTTTTAACAGATTTCGGCGGCCATCAGAACGCACAGTTTAATGATGCCATAGAATTACTGAAATTAGAGGCGGTTGCCGCTATGAAGATTGCTATTCTTGATGGCGTACTTTATATAGGAGGCAAAAGCAAAATGCACAATTTTTTGAAAACTTGCCCTTCTGGATATAATATTTTAAGTGCGCTTGTATTAAGAGAATTTTTATATCAGCTTTAAATATGTTTTTAGATTACGACAATAAAAAAACTGAACAGGAAATACTTGCTTTAAGAAGCAATGGCAGATTAAGTCTGCCTTTGGCAGATATTAAAGAAAAGAATTTATTGATGTTCGGCGATAATTTCGAGATTATGCAATGTCTGCTTTGGGATTTGAATTTTGCAGGCAAAATAGATATGGTCTATATAGACCCGCCTTTTGCAACAAATAATATCTTCAGAGTAGGTCAGGAAAGAACTAATACAATCAGTTCGAGTTATTCTGATACCGAAGCATATTGCGATTTGTTGAAAGGGGCTGAATTTCTCGAATTTTTGCGAGAAAGAATTATTCTTATCAGGGAATTAATGTCTGAAAAAGCGTCCATATATTTGCATATCGATTACAAAATCGGTCATTATGTCAAAGTGATTATGGATGAGATATTCGGAGAAGGTAATTTTAGGGGTGATATAACAAGAATAAAATGCAATCCTAAAAATTTTTCAAGAAAAGGATATGGAAATATAAAGGATTTAATCCTGTTTTATTCAAAAACAGATGACTTTATATGGAACGAACCGAAAGAATCTATGACGGAAAGTGATGTTGAAAGGCTTTTCAAAAAAATTGATGAAAATGGCAAAAGATACACAACTATTCCTTTACACGCACCAGGCGAAACCGTTAATGGGGCTACAGGCCAAAGCTGGCGAGGAGTAAATCCGCCGCCCGGGCGACACTGGAGAAGTTCGCCACAAATACTTGAACAGCTCGATAAAGATGGGCTTGTAGAATGGTCTTCTAACGGTGTCCCTCGCAAGAAAATATATGCCGATGAATGTGAAGCCAAAGGCAAAAAAGTTCAGGATATCTGGGAGTACAAAGACCCGCAGTACCCGGCTTATCCGACGGAAAAGAATATCGATATGATTGAGTTCCTCGTAAAAGCATCTTCAAATCCAAATGATACGATTATGGATTGCTTTATGGGGTCTGGCACAACTCTTGTTGCGGCAAACAGACTTGGACGAAATTGGATTGGAATAGATAGCTCAGAAGAAGCATTGAAGATAGCTGAAAACCGTTTGAAGAAAGAAGAATCGGGTTTGTTCGTTGGAAAACCAGAATATCAAAAATTAAAATTGGAAATGTTAATGCCGTCTATAACGGCAAAATAAACAGAAAAAAATCTCTGTGTCTCTGTGGTGAAAAATTCGATGTCAAATTCCGCTGAAATTAGAAGTTCGTTTATAAAGTTTTTTGAGGACAAGGGTCATACCTTTGTGCCGTCCTCGCCGGTGATACCCCTCGGCGATGATACGCTCCTGTTCGCAAACGCCGGTATGAACCAATTTAAGGATGTTTTCCTCGGCACAGGCAGCAGAAACTACACGCGCGCCGTCAACAGCCAAAAATGTATCCGCGCAGGCGGCAAACACAACGACCTCGAAGATGTAGGCACAGACACTTACCACCACACCTTTTTTGAAATGCTCGGCAACTGGTCGTTTGGCGATTATTTTAAAGCAGAAGCAATCGAATGGGCATGGGAACTTTTAACGCGGGTCTGGAAAATCGACGCAAGCCGACTGCACGTTACATATTTTCAGGGCGATTCACATGATGGCCTCGACCCTGACGATGAAGCGAAAAAATTCTGGAGCAAATACCTGCCCGAAGACAGAATCCACAAGGGCAACAAAAAAGATAACTTCTGGGAAATGGGCGAAACAGGCCCCTGCGGCCCCTGCAGCGAAATACATTACGATGGCACGCCCGACAAATCAGGCGGAAAACTTGTCAACGCAGGCAGCCCCGATGTTATTGAAATTTGGAATCTGGTATTTATACAATTCAACCGCGATACCACCGGCAAACTAACTCCCCTGCCCGCAAACCACGTTGATACCGGTATGGGCTTGGAAAGAATCACGCGCGTTTTACATAATAAAACATCAAATTACGATACCGATGTTTTCGCCGCGATAATCGGCGCAACTGAAAAACTTACCGGCAAAAAATACACCGCTAAACTCGAAGACAAAACCGACATCGCGTTTCGCGTCATCGCCGACCATTTGCGAACGCTCGTTTTTGCTATTACCGATGGTGGCGTTGTCAGCAACGAAGGCAGAGGTTATGTCCTGCGAAGAATTTTGCGCCGAGCCGCAAGGTTCGGCAGAACCCTCGGTATGCACGAACCGTTTATGTATAAACTTGTCGATGTCGTCGTCGAAACAATGGGACAGGCCTTCGGCGAATTAAAAGAAAGAACCGAACTTGTAAAAACGGTTATAAAATCTGAAGAAGAAAGTTTCGGCAGAACTCTCGATAGAGGCCTTGAGATATTCGCCTCTGCCGCCGACAAAGCCGCCAAGCTCGGCATTATCAGCGGTGCGGATGCCTTTGAACTTTACGATACATTCGGCTTCCCGCTCGATTTAACCGCCCTGATGGCCAGAGAAAAAAATCTCAAAGTTGATACCGCCGGCTTTGAAGATTTAATGAATCAGCAAAGACAGCGGGCCAGAGCCGCGCAAAAAGCTGCCAGCTTCGCGGCATTTGTTACAGATGAAAAATTACCCGCCACAGATGATATGGCCAAATACGCGCAGGATAAAATAACAGCGAAAGTTTTAGGCTGGATTGACGAAAAGGGCTGGCACTCGCAGGGTAATATCACAAATGATGCCGCAATAGTTCTGGACAAGACCTGTTTCTACGCCGAGTCAGGCGGACAAACAGGCGACAGCGGCGCAATAATAACAGCAGACGGAATTTTCGCAGTTGAAGCGACCGAAAAAATCGCCGACTGCATTATACACAAAGGTAAATTTAAAAAAGGAACTATCAAGGTCGGCGATGCCGTCGAAGCCATAGTTGACGCTGCAAGACGCGAAACCAAAAAAAATCACACCGCCACTCACCTGCTCCAATGGGCATTGCAGAAAGTCTGCGGCAGAAGTATCGCCCAGCAGGGCTCGCTTGTTTCTCCTGAATATCTGCGATTCGACTTCACTTCGCCAAAAGCCCTGACTGATGAACAGACAAAGGAAGTGGAAAAATTAGTTAACGAAAAAATCTCACACTCCGTGCCTATTTGC
The DNA here is from genome assembly GCA_041661665.1 of Phycisphaerae bacterium. Classification (GTDB taxonomy): domain Bacteria; phylum Planctomycetota; class Phycisphaerae; order Sedimentisphaerales; family UBA12454; genus GWC2-45-44. Next base: position 18,091 of record JBAZTW010000007.1, read on the forward strand.
TGTGCGACGCTGCCGATTGAAAAAGCGAAAAAGCTCGGCGCTATGGCGCTCTTCGGCGAAAAATACGGCAAAACCGTCCGCGTTATAGCCGTCGGTGCTGATAACGAAAATAATCTCGATGATGCCTTCAGCAAGGAATTCTGCGGCGGAACACACGTCGCAAACACCGGCGCAATAGGCGGTTTCAAAATCATAAAAGAAGAATCCGTCTCCGCAGGCGTTCGCAGAATCACCGCCCTGACCGGCAAAGGACTGAATGAGTACTATAATAAGATGGGCGGTATTGTTGAAAACTTAGGTCAACTCCTGAAAGTCCCCGCTGACCAGATTTGCGAAAGAGTAAATAAAATCCTCGACGACAATAAAAATCTCGCCAAACAATTAAAGACCGCCTCTAAGCAAAGCGGTGCTGATGTAATGAGCAAAGCCAGGCAGCTTTTGGAAAGCTGCGAGAAAATAGGCACAAGTTCTGTTATTGTAAATGCCCTCGAATCCGCTACAATTGATGAGGCTCGCGAAGCGATTGATATGATAAAGGCAAAGGCAGGCTCCGCAGCAGTCGTCTTCGGATTTGCCGAGGGCGATAAAGTTACCCTGCTTGCCGGCGTAAGCGATGACCTTATTAAGAAAGGCCTAAAGGCAGGCGATATCGTCAAGGAAATCGCACCCATCGTTGGCGGCGGCGGAGGCGGAAAACCGCAAATGGCTCAGGCAGGCGGCAAAAATCCAAAGAATCTTCCGCAGGCCTTAACTCGTGCAATAGAATACATTAAAGATAAAATAGTTTAAGTTTTTTCTCTGTGTCTCTGTGGTGAATTTTTTTATGTCAAATGGAAATGGTAAAACTTCGCTTCTCGCCAAATTTGGCGCATCCGTTATTGAAACCGTATATCACAGCGGCCGTTTTGCTCGCTTCCAATGGTCAGCAATAACCGCTTCCTGCTCCGTCTGCCTAAAACCAGCTATGTACCCCCTCATCTTAAACCAAATGCTCGCCATCGGCGTCCGCTCCGTCCCGGTCGTTGCAATAACTGGCGCGTTTGTGGGAATGGTGCTGGCGATACAGGCTTACGACCAGCTTGCGGGGTTGGGAATCGAAGAACATTTGGGCGTGCTGATAAATTTGTCGGTTGTTAAGGAGCTTGGGCCGGTGCTGGCGGCAGTGATGCTTGCGGGTCGAGTCGGCGGAGCTTTGACGGCGGAACTCGGCACAATGAATGTTACCGAACAGATACTGGCGGTTCAGAGTATGGGAACTAATCCAATCCGGTATTTAGTCGCGCCGCGATGGATAGCCTGTCTGCTTCTTACGCCCGTTTTGATTATCTATGGCGATTTTCTTGGAATGCTCGGCGGGTATCTGATTAGTGTGCCATACCTCGGTATTAACAACGCGGCATATTGGAATTACAGCGCATCGGGCGTTGAGTTCTGGGATATATCAATAGGAATAATAAAGGGATTTTTCTTCGGTATCGCGATTGCGGGCGTAAGCTGCTATAAAGGCTTCCACTGCAAAGAAGGTGCGCAAGGCGTAGGCGAAGCCTGCACCGAAGCGTTTGTCGGAAGCTTTATTATTATTCTGGCAATCGATTTTGTTCTCGTCGTAGTCTCAAAGGCGATATATTCGTCGCTCTGGCCTTTGAGAATGCTGCTTTAAAAATGTATAACCACAGATTACACAGATAACACGGATTAAAAAGTGGAAAAAAAAACATCAGCATCTGAAGAGATAATTGCTCTTAAGAATATCAACAAGAGCTTCGGCAGTAATGTCGTACTTGACGATATTTCGCTTTCTTTCGAGAAGGGCAAAACAACCGTAATCATCGGGCCAAGCGGCTGCGGCAAAACCGTCTTAATCAAACATATTATCGTTCTCCTCCGGCCCGATACGGGCAGAGTTTATTTTCACGATATGAGAATTGATAATATGCAGGAAAAGCAGCTCGATGCGATTCGCACAAGAATGGGATTTTTGTTTCAGGGCGGTGCGCTTTTCGACAGTCTGAATGTTTTAGAAAATGTCATCTTTCCGGTCAAGCAGCACGTCAAAATTAAAAATACTGAAAAACTTCACGAGCTGGGCAGGACAAAATTAGCGATGGTCGGAATGGAAAGTTTTGTGAACGCATATCCCGCTAAACTTTCCGGCGGACAAAAAAAGAGGGTCGCTTTGGCAAGAGCGATAGCTATGAGTCCGGAAGTGATTTTGTATGATGAGCCTACGACGGGTCTTGACCCGATACGCTCGGATGTGATTAACGAATTGATTATAAAATTGCAGAAGGAGCTTGGCATCACGAGCATTGTTGTTACGCACGATATGGCCAGCGCGTATAAAGTCGCTGACCGGATTATAATGCTGCACAAGGGCAAAGTTGCCGCCGATGGCAACGCTGATTATATACGCAATCATTCTTCGCCCGTCGTTCAGCAGTTTATCAACGGCCAGGCCGACGATGACGATTTAAAAGCCCTGCGGGCTTCAAGTTCTGATATTAAAATTTCGGATATTGAACAGTAGTTTTAGCCACAGAGAACACAGAGGGCACAGAGATATAAAATATATAACCGCGGATGATGCTGATTTCGCAGAAAAAAGAAGTAAAGATGTAAAGAAGTGCGGAGGCAATGAAATCTGCTGAAACCAATTCCTTACTTCCTTATGGTCCTTTTTTATTTGGTTTCTGCGCAAATGCAGTTTTGCAATTTGATAACATGATTTGGAGAAAATTCGGATGAAAGATGTTATTTCAAAAATGACGTTCAGTTTTTTGATGGCTCAGTTCCTGCCCGGTGCGGTTGTGATGTTCTCCGCCATCTGTGCATTTGGGCGCGTGGCCAATCAGCCAAATAATTCTTGTGGCACTAAAATAGCATATATACCCATTGAAGCCGCGAAGAGTTCTCTTGCTTCACCGTTTCACATTATAGGTTTTGTTTTTCTTTCTGTCGCAATAGGTATGTTGATCCATGGTATTCACTGGGTTACATTGGGAGGTCTGGAGCATTATGCGACAAAGAAAAACAAGGAACATTCAATCAGAGATTTGTGGTGGTACAAAAACATTCCAGCATTCCCTTTGATTGCCTTCGCACCAATAATAATGGCCATGGAAGTAATTTGCTTCTTGCTTGTGCGGCGAATTGACAGTTTGACGATGGATGAAAATGTTTCAGATATTCCAAAGGATAAGATAGACGCATTTCTTTACCTTCAAGAGTTTTATCTGTCTTTTGGACAGTTCTATGCACATATGGCCTATGCGTTGGCAATTAGTCTGTTTTTCATACTCAAAGCTCTTAAATTATGCAACTTAAGTTGTGTCCAGCATTATAGCTTTGCGGTTGGACTTTGGTTGTTGGTAGGAATATTTTTTGTTTTAGGGCGAATCCAACTAAGTTCACTATTCAAGGCGGAAAGAGAAATAGTCAAAAAGACTGACCCAAAACCAAAAGAGTAGAGAATTGAAAAAAATAATTATTCGTAAAATAAGCAGAATCTACGATTTTTTCTTCGTGCTTTGGTGGCCTTTTGACTCTATTCAGGACAGGTCGATTATCAATGAAAAACACTCCAAAACCGTGAAAAGTAGTGCTTTTTAGAAGTGTTTTCACGATTATATTGACAAAAGCGTGAAAATTCGTATAATTTAGTTATGCCAAAAATATTACAGATATTCAATACAATTACTCGCCTGAGAAAGCGATATTACGCTGCTGTTATCGGCAAGGAATCGCTCATAAAAATATTGAGCGAGACGGAGGTTGCCGAGCAGGTTTATAACTCCAACGCTATCGAGAACAGTACTCTTACTCTTGAAGAAACGGAGAAAATTCTATTACAAATAGATTTAGACAGATACATTTCAGAGCGGGAAATTTTTGAGGCCAGGAATCTTGCGCGAGTAGTTTCTTATATTGATACAAGAGCTAAAGAACAGGAACTTAATCTTGAGGTTATTCTGTCGCTTCACAAAATGCTTATGGGTAATCTCCGTGAAGACATCGCAGGGAGATTTCGCAAGTCCGGCGAGTATGTTCATGTCGCCGGCCATATAGCTCCGGCCCCGGAAGAAGTAACAGAAAGATTAGAAAAAATGCTTGCGGCATATAACGCTGCCAGCCATGAAAATATTATAAAGCGTATTGCTTTGCTGCATCTTAAGTTTGAACAGACGCATCCATTTGTTGATGGTAACGGCAGAATCGGAAGAGTAATAAATAATTATTTGCTGATACGAGAAGGTTTTGTGCCGGTAAATATCAAATTTATTGACAGAAAAATGTATTACGAGGCTTTTAATGAGTTTAACGAAAAAGGCGCTGCGAAAATAATGGAGGAAATAGTAGGCAAATCGCTTACGAACAGTTATCACAGGAGGCTTGCATATTTAGAAGGTGCGCAAATTATGACGCTTGGCGAATACGCAAAAAAATATAAAATATCGCACTCAAATTTGATAAATAAAGCGAATCGCCAAACCATAGAGGCTTTTCTTGAAAAAGGGGTTTGGAAAATAGGCGTAAATAAAAAAACAGATAAGTTATGAATACCAAACAACCCCAGCGAATTGCAGATGAACTTTTGCCATTGCTCAAAGGTGAATGCTTTGCGGATATTTTCACCCGCGTCGCCTTCAGTACCGACGGCAGCATTTATCAGATAATCCCGCTTTGCATTGTCGCACCGGCAAATACGGACGACATTGCTATTGTCGTAAAATACGCAGGGCAAAATAACATTCCTATTTCTCCACGCGGAGCGGGCAGCGGACTTGGCGGCGAGTCGCTGACGGCTGGCATAATGCTCGATACGACGAGGTTTATGAATAAAATTACCGGCGTATCCGTTGACGGCGGCACAGTTACCTGCCAGGTCGGCGTTGTGCTTGACGATGTGAATAAATATCTTGCAAAGTTCGGCAAGAAAATCGGGCCTGACCCATCGAGCGGCAACCGCGCGGTTATAGGCGGAGTTGTGGCGAATAATTCCACCGGCGCTCATTCGCTTAGTTACGGATATATCTCGAATTTTGTAGAAAAGATAAAATACGTTTTGCCGGATGGAAGAATCTCTGAATTTGAAAATAATATCGGCAGCGGCGAGAAAAAAATCGCAAAAGACTGCTTCGAGCTTTTAAATTCAAACACCGAGCTAATTGCGAAAGTTCAGCCATCAACGAAACGAAATCACAGCGGATATAATATCGCCAATGTTGTGCATAACGGCAGAATTGATATGGCCAAAATGCTGGCAGGTTCGGAAGGAACGCTGGCAATATTCACGGAAGTAACGCTGCGAAGTGTAGATATCCCGAAAGTAACTGCGGTTGTGCAGTTTGAATTTGATTCTTTGGATAAAATGGCACACGCGGTTCCGATTATTGTCGATTGCGGCGCGGCAGCCTGCGAACTGATGGGACAGGATTTGATAAAAATCGCAAGAGAAGCATTTGAGCAGTATCACGATATTCTCAATCCTGACTCGGTCGCGAGTTTGCTTGTGGAATTTTGCGGCGATACGAATGATGAGGTGAAGGGAAAAATAGAAAAAGCAGTTTCAGCGGTCAGCGGTCTCTGTTTCGATAAAACAATAGTCTTCGACCCGGCGATTCAAAAGCGGCTGTTTAAATGTCGGAAAGATGCGGTTCCTCTTTTAGCAAGGAATAAAGGACTCAAGCAGCCTGTGCCTTTTATAGAGGATGTTTCGGTCGATAGCAGGAAATTGGTGGAGTATCTGGCGGGTTTGCAAATAATCGGCGAAAAGTATAAAGTCGATATGGTTTATTACGGGCACGCGGGCGATGGCGAAATTCATGTTCGGCCTTATCTCGATTTGTCCGACCATGCCGATTTGAAAAAAATGACAGAAATAGCGGAAGAAGTTTTTTCGCTTGCGCTGTCGCTGGGCGGTTCGCTGAGCGGAGAACATGCCGATGGGCTGATTCATGCGGCGTTTATGGAAAAGCATTTTGGCAGGGAATATTGCGATATTCTAAGAAAGCTTAAAAAAATATTCGACCCAAAAAATATTCTCAACCCAGGTAAAATTATCAGCGATAACCCCAATGTAATGATTGAAAATCTTCGCACTGAACATAAATTGATTGATGAGCGGATTACGCCGGTGCTGAATTTTAAAAATGACGAATTCAAATTCGAGGTTATCCAGTGCAGCGGCTGCGGATTGTGCAGAAGTACGGATTCTGTTTTGCGGATGTGTCCGGTGTTTCGCGCAATGGACAGTAATGAGTTGTATTCATCCCGCGCAAGAGCGAATTTATTAGCGGCGTGGGCAAAGGGGTTAATCAGCGAGCAGGATTTCGAGTCGGAGCAGTTTCGAGAAATTTTGTCTAACTGCATAAATTGCAAGGCGTGCGTTTTGGATTGCCCATCGGGCGTGGATATCTCAAAAATGATGATGGATGTCCGGGCAAGATTAGCAAAGAAAAAAGGGCTTGCGAAAACTGCACGGGTTTTGACGTATAGCAGATATATAAGCATTTTAAGTTCGGCCTTTGCACCAATGAGCAATTTTGTTATGAACCTGCCGCTGATGAAGCAGCTTATGAATGTTTGGTTTGGAATTGATAAACGCAGAGGGATGCCGAAGTTTGGTTTTTCGAGTTTTATTAAAAAAGCGAATAAGTTTTTGGCTGCGGAGCCAAAGCTCGAAAATCCAAATGATAAGGTGGCGTATTTTACGGACACTTATGTGAATTACAACGACCATGAACTGGGTTTTGCGGCAATAAAATTTTTGCGGGCAAATAATATCGAAGTAATTATTCCTGCACAGAGACCTGCTCCGCTGCCGGCGGTGGTCTATGGCGATATCGCGACAAGTAGAAAAGATTTACAATACAATGTTGAGCAGTTGGCGAAGGTGATTAAGAAGGGCTATAAAATTATTTGTTCCGAACCGAGTGCGGCGTTATGCTTGAAAGAAGATTTAAGATTTTTTGTAGATAGCGATGATGCGAGATTAGTTTCTGGAAACGTATTTGAGTTTTTTGAATATTTAAAAACGGTTGAGATTGCCGCGGCCGCAACAAGCGGCCTCGCAATGACAAGTTATGTTCATCATACGCCCTGCCATTTGCTGGTATTGGAAAAGAAGCCTGCTTCGGTGGAAGTTTTGAAACAATTATGCGGTATTGAAGTTGAGGAATTAAACGCAGGCTGCTGCGGAATCGCGGGCACATTCGGAATGCAGAAGAAAAATTATGATATGTCGATAAAAATCGGCAAGGGGCTGGCTGAAAAGATACGGCTGTCAAACGCCGATGTGATTTTGACCGAATGTTCGACCTGCAAAATGCAGATTGAACATTTGACCGGCAAAAAAGTCGAACATCCAATAAAATTATTGTGGGATGTTTATGGAAACAGACAACCTTAAAGAAGCGGTTTTGTATCGGCCTATTGAAGGACGCAAAGTACAGTGCGAGCTTTGTAATTGGCGATGCGTGATTGCGGCGGACGGTTTGGGATATTGCAGGGTTCGCAAAAATATCGACGGCAAATTATATTCGCTCAACTATCATAAACTTTGCGCGGCGAATCCCGACCCGATAGAAAAAAAACCACTGTTTCATTTTTTGCCGGGCAGTAAAAGCTTTTCAATATCGGCGCCGGGCTGCAATTTTCAATGCGTGTTTTGCCAGAACTGGCACATCAGTCAGACAACAGGCCAAATCAGCGGAAAACCATTTGAGCCGAGAGATGTTGTCGAGCTGGCGATTAGGTCGGATTGCAAAAGCATCGCTTATACATATACAGAGCCGACGGTGTTTATGGAGATTGCGGCGGATGTGGGAAAAATCGCGAAACAAAAAGGGCTTGCCAATATTTTTGTTTCCAACGGGTTTATGACGAAAGAGGCTCTCGATTTTTCCGCTGATTGGTTAGATGGAATAAATGTCGACCTCAAAGCATTTACGGAAGATTACTATAAAAATCTGTGCAAGGCGAAATTGAAGCCTGTGCTTGAGACGATAGATTATATTGCGAACCATACGAAAATATGGATGGAAATTACGACGCTTGTTGTGCCGGGAGAAAATGATTCCGACGGCGAGCTGAAACAAATCGCGGAATTTATTTTCAATACCTGCGGGGCTGATACGCCCTGGCACATCAGCAGATTTTATCCACAATATAAACTTACCGATACTCAGCCAACGCCGGAGGCAACGCTTCGGCGGGCATTCGATATCGCAAAGTCGGCGGGATTAAAATATGTGTATATAGGTAATCTGCGGACGCAAAATGCCGAGAACACCTGCTGTCCGAAATGTAAAGAACTGCTGATTGAACGGGAGGGATTTTGCGTAATAAAAAACAGGATAATAAATAACCAATGTCCTGATTGCGGCGAAAAAATCGCAGGGTTTAACATTTCCAACCGCTAACATCTACCATAACTACCTTAATATAAATAAGTTATATTAAACGCTTTGTAGAATATATTTTTTTATTGAATATTACGCCCAATCCTTGATAATAATGGGCTTATAATATTAAGCCCATTCAAAAGGAGCGTCCATGGGACCGTTGCTTAATGCTCTGGTAAAACTTCAAAGTGTAGAAAATAATTTGAGAGCGGCCAAGGCCAAGCTTGCCCGCTGTCGCAGAAATGTTATCCTCAAGGAAAATCAACTCCGCGCACTGCAAAATACCCTCGAAGCAAAAAAGGAAGAGATTCAGCTAACCAGAATACAGGTTGACCGACTCGAACTGGAAGTCAAAAGCACAGAGGATACGCTTGCCAAATACAGAGCGGCGCTTAACTCGGCAAAAAGCAATAAGGAATATGCCGCGATTCTAACAGAACTGAACACCACAAAGGCTGACAGCAGCAAGGTTGAATCGCAGACCCTGGAAATGATGAAAAACGTTGAAGCTGACCAGACTCAGTGCAAGCAAATAGAAGAAGAGATAGAAAAAGAGAAAATTGAGCTTGGCGAAATTCGCAAACAGACCGAGGAGTTGGCGAAAAAGTTTGAGGCGGAAATCGCTGCGGTTGAACTGCAATGGCAGGCGGCGGCAAAAGATGTTCAGGCCGATGCGATGGAAACATTTAAAAGAGTTGCTGAAACTTATGACGGCGAAGCAATCGCCGAGATTGAAATACATGACAGCAGAAGCGGCATTTATACCTGCGGCGGATGTTTTATGAGCCTGACAACGGAGACGGCAAATACGCTTCTGAGCCGCGATGAAATTATCAGATGTCCGAATTGTACCCGCATTTTATATTTCAAAGACAGCGAAATCTAAAGGCTGCTTACTTAAACCTTTATGCGGAACTTAACAATTTACACAGATGGTGGAAGCAGAGGCAACCCCGGACAAGCGGCGGGTGCGTTTGTTATTCTTGATGAAAATAACAAACAAATTTATGCCGGGGCAAAATTTCTCACCGAAGCAACAAACAATATCGCTGAATATACAGGCCTTGTGGCTGCGCTCAAAAAGGCAGTTTCACTCAAAGCGGAAAATATAAAAATTTTCAGCGACAGCGAACTGATGGTTAAACAGCTCAAAGGCGAGTACAAGGTCAAAAACGAGGGGCTTAGAGAATTATTCAGCGATGCTAACGAACTGCTCGAAAAAATTAAAAACTGGAAAATAACTCACGTTCGACGTGAAAAAAATGAAATTGCGGATACATTAGTCAACCGCTGCATAGATGCCCGCAGAGACATCGAACAAAACGCAGCTTCTTCAGGAAGCAATAAAAAAACAAAACACATAAAAATAGGCCTTCTGCTCAGCGGCGGCGGCAGGACAATGACAAACATCCTCGACCAGATAAAGCGGAATAACCTCGAAGCTGAAATATCGGTGGTAATTTCATCAAGGTCTGATGCAGCAGGCGTTGACAAAGCAAAGGCCGCCGGGATACCTGTGGAAATTATCAGGAAAAAAGATTATCCGGATATTGAAGGGTTCAGCGGACAAATTAAAAAAATTCTTGTCGCGGCAAAAGTTGACCTTGTTGTTCAGGCCGGTTGGCTGTGCCTGTGGAATATACCTGCCGAATTTGAAAACAGGGTAATGAATATCCATCCCGCTCTTCTGCCGGCGTTTGGCGGACAGGGAATGTGGGGGCATCACGTTCACGAAGCGGTATTAAAGGCTGGTTGCAAAATCAGCGGCTGCACGGTACACTTTTGTACGAATGAATACGACAAGGGACCGATTATAGTCCAAAAGACCTGTCCGGTTTTGGAAAATGACGACCCTGATACGCTGGCTGCAAGAGTTTTCCAGCAGGAATGTATTGCTTACCCGGAAGCGATAAAACTTTTTTCGCAGGGCAAAATCAGCATTCGAGATAACAAAACAATTATAAAATAAGCCTCCAATGGACAGACGACAGAAAAAACTTGTTACAAATATCGTGGTTGTCATAGGGTTCACCATAGCTACGGTGGCGGGGTTTGCAAATGTGAAAAACCTCATCAATCGCTCCGAAGCTATGCGGGCAATGGAACTGCTCAGCAAAGAAGTTATGTCGTACAAAAAAACTTATGGTTCGCTTCCGAGCGAAAATTACGTCAGACAATTCGCTGAACAAATCGGAGCTGTAAGGCTCAGCGATTTTAAATACAGAGCGCAATGGATAGAATTCGGCTGCGATCCCAACGCGACCATACTTGCTTACGCTGAAAAAAATTATATTGGACTTGTAAAGTCAGGCACTGCTGTGCTGTGGCTCGGAGGCAAGGTCGAATGGATAGACAAAAAACACTTTTACGAAATAATGAAAGCACAGCAAAAGAAGCAGGAACTCCGGTGGATACAGGAACATCTGCGAGACGATAAAAACCAGCCCTAATTTTCCAAATAAAGCATATCGCCGGAATTTATCCTACTGGCCTGTGCAGCCTTTAAAATTATATCCTCTCTATGCAGTGCGAAAGATGCCGCCATTTCGATTGTGCAATCTGGAGAACCATCCGGCTTTGTCGGAATTTTAATGCCTGCGGCTTTCAGCCAGTTAGCCGCTCTTGTGGTCATCATTTTTTTTGTTACAGCGGGGCTGTCGATGCCATCGGCGTTTTTCACCGGCGCAAATTCCTCGCTGCGAAGCGTTTCAAGAATTATTGATTTTTCCGCCAGAGACAGCGCATCAAAAACAAAAGTTTCAAGTTTTATGCCATTTGGTTTTCCCGGGGAGATTTTTTCGCCGGTGTTTAAATCCACGTGCGATATTTTTTTCACAGCGCGATGATAAGGCAAAGCAAACCCCTTGGCGTTGAGCTGCTCAATAAATGTGCGATTGATAATATGAATCGCAATGCTGCCGAACGAGAACAGCAGCGAGCCGTCAGCGTTTTTCATTTGCGCCTGTTCATCGGACAAGTCGCTGTATTCAATTACGGTAACCTTGCCGTCAATCATACAAAAGTTGCCGACCTTTTCCAGAGGATGCGCCTTTGTCAGAGCCTTTGATGACATCTGCGAATTGTCAATCGCGTGCAAACCAACAAACAGCGGGTCAAAGATATTTATCAGCGGATTATCAACCTGAAAATAACTTATATATTCGATGCCGCGGGTTTTCATATCGGCAGCAGCGCCATTTTTATAAATCGCTTTTAAACTCCCGCCGTGGCCGTCAGGTGATGCGGCAAGCTCGTCTTTTTCGGCAAGAAGAATTTTGCCATCCGCAGAATAATTGACTTCAGTGCCCTGCTGAAAGAAAAAGATATTTGTTTTTTTCAGGCCGAAGAAATTATCTCGTTTGAAAATCTCCAGCGTCTGATTATGATTGAGCGGACTTGTCATTATGTACCAGGCAGGCTCGAATTTATATTTCGTCCCTGCCGCAGCAATCTGCTCGGCAAAAAGCCTGAACAGTGTTTTGTTTTTAATCGGGCTTATGGCAAAATCGCCTTTTGGCCCATCAAAACCGAGCCTCGTCCCCTGCCCGCCGGCAACCACAAAGGCGGCAACCTTTCCAGACGATATAATTTTCTGCCCAAGCGCGATTGCTTTGGCGTATTTTTCTTTTTGCTCGGCAGTCTTCGGCAAAGCTGGATAGACCGGCGCCGCTGAAAAATTCTTCGGCAATTCAAAAGGTGAAGCATTCACCGCATATTTCTGAATCTTATTATTAAGATTATCAAATTCAATCTCATCAATCTGATTTAACAGTTTTATTTTTCCTGTGTCATCAAGCTGATTGAAAAAATTTAGAAGGTGAGCCTGATTAAATTTTTTTAATAACTGCAAAGTTGAATTGTATCTTTGCTGAATGTCCATAACGTATATATCGTCCTAAAAATCAAAAATAACCACAGCAAAAAGGAAGTAAGGAAGTATTGAGGCAAGGATGCAAGGAAATCCTCAGCGATTGGCTGACTATCCTTACTTCTTGCTTCTTTGCTTCCTTACTTCTTTTTATATTCTTATTCAGCCACCTTTTCGGCAACTAAATCGCCAACCTGCGAAGTTGAATAGCCCATCTTGCCTGCGGCCATACTTTTCATTTTGTTTGCGGTAACAAACTTCACTGCGGCATCGATTTTCTTCGCGGCTTTTTCTTCGCCGAGAGTGTCGAGCATCATTTCCGCTGCGCAGATTGCGGCAAGCGGATTGATAACGCCCATACCTGTATATTTCGGTGCGCTTCCGCCGATTGGCTCAAACATCGAAACGCCCTCTGGATTAAGGTTGCCGCCTGCGGCGATGCCCATACCGCCCTGCGTTATAGCGCCGAGGTCGGTGATGATGTCGCCGAACAGATTACCGGTAACGAGAACATCGAACCATTCAGGACTCTTGACCATCCACATACACGTTGCGTCAACGTGATAATAATCTCTGCGGATATCGGGATATTCTTTTTGTCCCATTTCGTGGAACGCTCTTTCCCAGAGGTCATAAATAAATGTAAGCACGTTTGTCTTGCCGACGAGAGCGAGAGTATTTTCTTTACCTACTCCGCGAGCTTTTTTGCCGTACTTCCTTGCGTATTCAAATGCGTATTTCAAACATCTGTCAACCTGAAAACGATTGTAGACGGCAGACTGAACGGCAACTTCGTTTGGTGTGCCTTTCATTGTGAAGCCGCCTGTGCCGGTGTATGCATCGCCGGAGTTTTCGCGAATTACAACGTAATCAATTTCCTTCGGGCCTTTATCCTTTAGTGGACATTCAACACCGGGAAAAAGTCTGACCGGACGCAGATTGATATACTGGTCAAGCTCAAATCTTGCCTTGAGCAAAATTCCTTTTTCGAGAATGCCGGGCTTTACATCAGGATGGCCGATTGCGCCAAGCAGAATCGCATCGAACTTGCGGAATTCCGCAATTGCGCTGTCCGGCAGAGTTTCGCCGGTGCGTTTATATCTTTCGCCGCCGAAATCGAAATTTGTCAAATCGGTTTTGAAACCGAATTTCGCTTCTGCCACTTTTAAAACTTTTACCGCTTCAGCCGTTACTTCCGGCCCTGTGCCGTCGCCGCCCATTACGGCAATCTTGTAAGTCTTCATTTTACCCTTTCTCAAATTTAGTTGTGAGTTTAATTCTATATCAAAAATCAAAAATTAAATATCAAAATTATGGAATGCCTTCGGCATAACTATTAAATTGGCTTGTTTTGGTGTTTTTTATGCTTGTCCTTTCATTTTTGAAAGTTTAAGACTCGAAATAATTATCCCTGCAATAGAAAGTATCCATACATAAGGAAGATTTAAGACAATACCGACAGGAAGTCCTACGCAGGATACGACCAATGAATAGGTCAGTGTCCTTTTTCTAAACGCTCGAAATTCTGGCTCACTGTTCTGTCTTTCCATTATCTTTCCATTTTTGAATTTTAATTTGTCATTTTGCTTTTTTATTTTTTATTTTTTATATGATTTAGCAGTCCGCCATCGTTGATAATTTCAATCGCGAAATCTGGCAGAGGCTTAAACTTTATTTCTTTTTTCTGCGTTTTATTGTTTATCACGCCTTTTTTATAGTCGATTTCGATTTCATCGCCATCGGCAATGGCCTCGGTAGCGTTTGCCATTTCAATCGGATAGAAGCCGCAGTTGATGCAGTTGCGATAGAAAATCCGAGCAAAATTCTTTGCGATAACCGCACCGACTTTCGCGCCCTGCAATGCCCAGACAGCGTGTTCTCGACTTGAGCCGCAGCCGAAGTCATCGCCCGCGACGATACAGTCGCCGGGTTTACATTTTTTTATAAAACCCATATCAAGGTCTTCCATACAATGCGTCGCCAGTTCAGCAGTATCATCGGTATTCAAATACCTTGCCGGAATAATTTCGTCCGTATTTATATGGTCTCTTTTATAAACGTGAGCTGTTGACATTAAAAACTCCTTTAAGTTTTATATCAAAAATCAAAGATTAAATATCAAAATTGTGGAATGCCTTCGGCATAACTATTTTTAAATTTTGATTTGTCATTTTGCATTTTAATTTTTATAAGTATTTTCTACAATCTACCAACTTACCTTCAATTGCCGAAGCTGCCGCTGTCGCCGGACTTGCCAGATATACTTCGCTCTTTGGACTTCCCATTCTGCCGACAAAGTTTCTGTTGGTCGTGCTTACGCATTTTTCTGTGGCAGCAAGGATTCCCATAAATCCGCCAAGGCATGCCCCGCAGGTCGGTGCGCTAATCACGCAGTTGGCAGCGTAGAATACATCGAACAGACCTTCATCCATCGCCTGTTTCCAAATCTCAGGCGTTGCGGGAACAATGATTGTCCGTATCGCAACTTTTTTGCCTTTCATTATCGCAGCGGCAATTCTTAAATCTTCAATTCTGCCGTTTGTGCAGCTTCCGATATAGGATTGATTCATTTTTAATCCTGCACAGTCGCCGATTTTCTTGCCGCCGCTTGGCAGATGCGGAAACGCAACCATCGGCTCTAATTTCGAGCAGTCAATTTCAAGAACACTTTCATATTTCGCGTCAGCATCGGATTGATAAACCTTGTAATCAGTTTTTCTTTCCTTGAGATGCGCATCGAGATATTGCTTTGTCGTATCATCGAAACCGATAATTCCATTTTTGCCGCCGGCCTCGATTGCCATATTCGTTATGGTCATTCGAGCTTCCATCGACATATCCTTTAACGCCGGGCCGACAAATTCCATCGCTTTGTACAGCGCGCCGTCGGTGCCGATTTTCGCAATCACATCGAGTATCACGTCTTTGCTGTAGACGCCTTTTGAAAGTTTGCCGTTAAGAACAAATTTCATTGATGCAGGCACTTTGAACCACAGATTGCCTGTCGCAATAGCAGCGGCCAAATCGGTTGAACCAATACCTGTTGAAAATGCCGCAAAAGCTCCGTAAGTGCAGGTATGACTGTCGCCGCCGACGATTACTTCGCCCGGACGAATATGCCCCTGTTCGGGCAGAAGCGCATGGCAAACGCCGGCTTTGCCGAGCGGATAATAATTTTTAATTTTCTTTTCTCTTGCCCAATCGTCGAGCCGTTTATGCAGCTCTGCGGATTTTATATCCTTTGCAGGCTGAAAGTGGTCTGGCGTAACGACAATTTTTTCATTGTCGAAAACTTTATCAACGCCCTTTTCCTTCAGCATTGAAATCGCCGCCGGCGTAGTTACATCGTGGCACATTATACAATCGATTTTCGCATCGATTATATCGCCGGGCTCAACGGTTTTCTTTCCTGCCGAAGCAGCAAGAATCTTTTCTGTTATTGTCATTCCCATTTTTTTAATATCCTTTAATCACTGATTACGCTGATTCCACTGATAGGAAGCAAGGAAACAAGAAGTAAGGATGTAAGGAACGGCATCGTTGGCTTTCCTTACTTCTTTGCCTCTTTACATCTTTGCTTCAATTTATTTTTTGTTTGCCGCGGCCATTCTGTTAATCGCGTCAACATACGCTTTTGCGGAGGCTTCGATAATATCCGTCGAAATGCCTCTGCCGGTAAATCTTACGCCATCTTCATCAAGAACTTTTACGGTTGCTTCGCCGAGGGCGTCTTTTCCGCCTGTCACGGCCTTAATCGAATAATGGTCAACCTTCGGCGAAAGACCCGTAGCGATTCTTATCGCTTCATACGCGGCATCAACCGGACCATCGCCGCAGGCAGCAGCGATAATAGGCTCAGCCTTACCTTTAATTTTCATTTTGACGCTTGCCGTCGGCAGAGTTCCAGTTCCGCAGGCAACGTGAAGATACTGAAGTTCAAAGGTTTGTTCAACACTTCGTCTTTCGTCGCCGACAAGAGCGGCTATATCTTCGTCAAACACTTCTGTTTTTTTATCAGCAACTTCGAGAAACCGCTGATAAATCGTCTCAAGTTCGGTATCGGAAACTTCATAGCCAAGTTCAGCCAGCCTGTGCTTTACACCGTGTCTGCCTGTACGCGCAGTCAGCACAACCGCGCTCTTCGGCGAGCCTACATCTTCCGGCCTGATAATTTCGTAAGTGAGCGGATTTTTCAGGAAGCCGTCAACGTGAATTCCGCTGCTGTGTGCAAATGCGTTTGCGCCGATAATCGCCTTGTTCGGCGGAACAACGATGCCGAGCATTTCGGAAACCATTCTGCTGGTTTTGTAAAGCTCTTTGGCGTTTATTCCCGTATCGAGTTTGAAGAAATCTTTTCGCGTTCTAATCGCCATAATCGATTCTTCAAGTGAAGCATTGCCCGCTCGTTCACCAACGCCGTTAATCGTGCATTCAATCTGTCGCGCGCCATTTGCAACGCCGGCAAGCGTATTTGCAACCGACATTCCTAAATCATCGTGGCAGTGAACGCTGAACACCGCTTTTTTAGAGTTCGGCACATTCTTAATAATATCCGCAATCAATTTTCCGTATTGTTCCGGTATCGAGTAGCCGGTCGTATCGGGAATATTAACCGTCGTCGCGCCTGCCGCGATTACCGCCTCGACAACTTTATACAGATATTCCCTGTCCGCCCTGCCGGAGTCTTCGCAGTAAAATTCGACATCATTAGTATATTCTTTGGCACGCTTGACAGCCTTTACGCCCATATCGAGAGCTTTTGCCTTTTTCGCTTCAAGAGTTTTGCCGTATTTATCATCCTTGAATTTGCTTGCGATGTGAATATCGCTTATTCCAAGGCCGGTATGAATTCGACCGCGCTTGGCTTTTTTCAAAGCAGCGCCGGCAGAATCAATATCCTTTTCAACCGCGCGTGAAAGTGCGCAGATTGTCGCCGTGCTTATCTCCTTTGCGATAAGCTGAACCGACTCAAAATCCTGCGGCGAGGAAATCGGAAAACCCGCTTCAATTACATCAACGCCGAGCCGGGCAAGCTGAACTGCCAGTTCGAGCTTTTCCCGAACGCCGAGCCGAGTACCCGCCGCCTGTTCGCCGTCTCTTAATGTTGTATCAAAAACTATCACTTTTTCTTCAGCAGACATATTATGTCTCCTTTTTTAGCCTGAAACTGGAATTATGCAGCAAAAGTTAGAAAAATTCTACTATTAAACTAAAAAAACAATATGGGAGATAGGGGAAAATTTTATGTGCGCCTTAGCGGCGCAAAATAAGGGCGAGCAGGCCGATAATTGCCTGTGAATTGAAGCCGACATTTTTTGTCTGATTAACCATACGCCATAATGATACAATATCTGGAGGGTAAATACAAGAAAATTATTTGGGTAAAACTCCAAGCCGGGCTTGCAACTTACTTTTTAGATGTTAGTGTCGTGATTTTCGAGGCCATTTTATGCCGAGCCAACTTGGTACAATATATGGTAATCTGGCTTGTTTAATTGAGGCCGGAGTGCCAATCGTCAGGGTTTTCAAGACCGTTGCCGCAGGACTTAAAGGCAAATATCGTTCTATAATCGAACAGATGACGCTTGATGTAAGTAGCGGCCAGTCCATCGCGGACAGTATGGCTAATTGTCATAACGTCTTTTCCAAACTGGACATAACGACTATTCGTGCAAGTGAGACCGCCGGAATGGTTGACCAGGCCTTTAAAAAACTGGCACGCTGGCATGAATTTCAGTACCGTATGAAACGAAGCTTAATCAATGGTATGTTAATGCCGGTGATGCTTATTCATTTGGCAGCTATTTTAGGGCCGTTCCCGGCATACATACTCGGCGCCCGCAACTTCGGCGAATACCTGTTATCTGCAATGCTTACCCTTACAACATTTTACATACCATTAGCTATCATAGTTTTTATATGTAAATTTACGCCTGAAAAAGGCTCGGCAAGAATAGTGCTGGACTGGATAACCCTAAGAATTCCGGTATTAGGTGCTGCCGTAAAAGCCCTCAACATCGCCCGATTTACAAGAGCGTTTTCGATGCTATCTTCAGCGGCGGTACCGCCGGCCCAGGCTGCTGAACAGGCAGTGCTGGCAACGGAAAACTATTTTGTCGCTTCCTGGTTTGCTCCGATGGCAAATTCCGCCCGCAACGGCAATCCGCTATCGGAAGGTCTTTCACCTAAAAATCTGGACGATTATTATTTTCACAGTTGGCTCATCGGTGAAGAAACCGGCAGTATAGACAATGTAACCAACCGTCTGGCAGAGGTTTATCTTGAAAAGGCGGAAGAGCTTTTCTCGCATTTTTACACCTGGCTGCCCCGTTTGATATATTTTTATGCCGCAATTATAACCATAATCGGGATTTTCAAGGGATATGGAAAAATTTTAGAGTCCACTGGGGCTGGTTTTTAGCCTATTCCTAATTTCTTTGCCGCTCAATCACCTTATACGGATTCCAAAAATAACTCGTGTTGTTCTCCGCGGGCAAGCGAAGCTGGTATAAATCTTTCCAAATCATCCGACGCGTGAGTAATTATGCCAATTGGTATTATTTGTCCCGCAACTGTTCTTCTTTCCTTCTCGGGCGGACAAAAAGCCTTATCGGCACTTCGGAAAAACTGAGAATATCGCGAAGTTTGCTGATGAAAAATCTCTTATAATTCTCATCGAACAAATCGACATTATTTACAAACAGCAATATCGTAACCGGCTTGACGGCAATTTGCGTAGCGTAATAAACCTTGGGCAACTGTGAAGTTTTGTTTCTTCCGCCGATGCGCTGAGTGTTTATCTCCTCGACAGCCTTATTCATTTTCGCAGTCGAAATTTTCGTTGCCGACTGCTTGTAAAGTTCGCAGGCTAAATCGAGAACGGACTGGATATTTTTAGATTCGGTAGCGGTCGTAAAAGCTATCGGGGCATAACTCAACTGCGGGAAAATTTTGCCGATATAATCCGCATAATCATCGCTGCTTGCTTTGCCCACGGCCAAATCCCATTTATTCACAACCAAAATGCAGGGCTTGTATTCCTCGCCGATAAACGATGCGAGCTTTTTATCAATATTCGACAACGGCTCAGTCGCATCTATAAGCAAAAGCACGACATCGGCTCTGCGAATAGACCTTTCCGCGCGAACGGAACTGTAAAACTCTATGCTGTCCGAGAGCTGGCTTTTTCTGCGAACGCCCGCCGTATCAATTACGACAAAAGTTTTGCCGTCTTTTTCAAATCTCACATCGACGGAATCGCGGGTCGTTCCGGGTATCTCGCTTACAATAACCCGCTCTTCGCCTGCGATTGCGTTTGTAAAGGTGCTTTTGCCGGCGTTGCGCTTGCCGACAATCGCGATTTTCATTTCGACCTCTTTTGGTTTTTCGCCGGTCGAACCCTCGAGCGTCTCAAGAATTTTTTCGACGAGAATACTTTTATTAAGATTGTTTGTTACTGAAATGCAGAACGCGTCGCCGAAGCCTAATTTTGCAAAATCCGCTGCCGCTGGAAACATTTTAACTTCATCAGCTTTGTTGGCGACAAGAATAACTTTGAGATTATTTTTGCGAAGCAGTTTGGCGATTTGCTGGTCGAGAGGCGTTAATCCGTCACGAATATCAACAACGAACAAAACTAAGCTTGCTGACCCCATAGCCTGTTTGATTTGATTTTCGACGTGTTCTTTCAACTGGTCGCTGTCAACGATGCCCCATCCGCCGGTGTCAACAAGCTCGAAAAATCGCTCGTTGTTTTCGATGATGACGCTCACGCGGTCGCGCGTAACGCCCGCAGTCGGCTCAACAATGCTTATCATTTGACCGGCAAGAGCATTGAGCAAAGAGCTTTTGCCCACATTCGGTCGGCCTATTATCGCTACTATCGGCAATGCCATTTAATATCCCGTCGTTTAAAACTGCTTCTAAAATTTACCGCTGTGAATTTACATCAGCCGTAATTTCCTTTTCCATTTTATCAAGCTCGGCATCCATATTTTTTTCTGTAATCTGCTCAGCTGCTTCTTTCTGTATATCTGTTATAACAGATTTCGGCGGAGGAGGAGATGCCTGCTGCCGCCTGTGTTTGCAGCCAAAAGAAAAAATTAAAATACTGGAAACTGCTATCATTAAAATGCTCTTAATCATTTTTGCTCCCGATTTTTCCATAACTATTTATTATTGGGTTCGATATTCTCTAATCTTGTTGCCGGAGATGCGGGTCTGGTCTGAAGCCCGAGAATTTTTTTATGGTGTCTCTTATTTTCCATCTGAATTAGCGAATCGGCTTTTTGTGCTTTTTCCGGCTGGTTTGTCGCTATGGCAAGTTCTTTAATGCGAGTCAGAACAGCTATTCGCCTTTTGTTTTTTAAGTACTCATCGCCCATCTGCTTTTCACGAGCCTGCTGCCGCTGAGTATATTCCTCACCGCTTACAGCCCGCTGGTTTGCGTCAGACCGTGAATAATTCATTCGCCGCCTTAGGCGCTGCTGCCTTCGCTCGTTTTGCTGCGAATTCTGCTGTTGGCCCAGAATATTCGGGTCGCCGACCGCCCTGCCGCTCGCCTGGTTCGGCTCTGCCGATAAAACCGGACAAAATATACACACCATCAGAAATACTTTGACTATTTTTTTCATTTTTTATCTCCAGATTTTATTTTCTCGTTATTGCCCTTATTTTTCACTTTAATCGCAATAAGTCAATACAAATCGGCATATAAGCGGCTTAACTTTCACTTGCAAACGGTCGATTTTATGTAATAGTTATATAGAGTCCGGATTTTCCGACTGGAAAAACAAAATGCCGACAACACCGACAAACACTGAAAGAATGAAACGACTGCCCTGGTGGTTTGCCGCCGGTATGCTGGACAACGTCCGAATATCGCTGGTTTTTGGGCCGGTCTTCGTCTTGTTTCTCGATGCCATTAAAATAGGAAAAGCCGGTATCGGTGTGCTTTTGGCAATGCCCCTGCTCTTCCAGGCGGTATCCATTTTTGCCGTCCCGTTAGTCGAAAGACTCGGCTATAAAAAATCCTGCCTGATTTTTTTCAGCGTAAGAACTTCAATTTTATTCGGCCTGCTGCTCACGCCGCTGTTTTTGCAAATGTTTGGAATCGGTGGAGCGTTTCTATGGGTCGCTTTTATTATGCTGGTCTTTTCAATATCGTTCGCCATAGGCCTTACTGCGGGTGGCCCATGGGGGCTGGAGGTGCTGCCGACAAATATCCGCAGCAAAATTATTGCCATTAACACATTTCTTTGCGGCGCAGTCGTAATACTCGGAACATGGTTTGCCGGTTTCTGGCTGAGCAAATCGAAGGGACTGCCGGGCTTTATGTTCCTGATTGCGACAGGTGCATTTGTCGGACTATTCGCCGTTGCAAGCCATGCAATGTTCCCAGGCGGCGGCAAAATTAAAAAACAAACACACAGCACAGAACACCTGAAAAATATGCTCGATGCTCTCAAAGACGGCGACTTTCTCCGCCTTCTGGTCGGTATTGGAGTTTTCATTTTTATCGTTCAGGGCGTAGCGTCATTTATTCCGCTGTATATGAAAAACCTCGTCGGGATAGACAACTCAAGAGTCGTTTATCTGGGCATCTGGCAGAACGCCGGAATTTTATTAGCTGTCTATTTTTGGGGCTGGTGCGCCGACAGATTCGGAGGCAAACCGGTCTTTATCACTGGCATAATGTTCCATATATTTCTGCCGGTTCTATGGTATCTGATTCCAAGACATCACGGAGACACAAGTTATTATATCGCCGCTGTTGTCTCTTTTCTCACAGGCCTGATGTGCGTAGCGTATTTGATAGGCATTGACCGATACTTCTTTCTTACAGCGATGCCGCACGATAAAAAAACATCTTATTACGCGGTGTGGTTCGGTTGGACGGGGCTTCTGGCGGGGCTTGGCCCCATAGTCGTCGGTTTGGCTCTCAAATGGTGCGCCCCGCTCGATAACATCGCCGCAAATCTCCATATCAGAGTCGATTCATTTCTGCCGGTATTTCTGGCGCATATGCTCCTGCCGGCAATTGGAATGTATATCTTCCGCAATATCAAGCGGGACAGCGAACTGACAACGACGCAGTTTGTCGGCCAGTTATTCCAGTCTATGCCTTTTGGCCTCTTCGGCTCTATCAGCTCCATAATGCGTTATAGAATGGCAGGCGAAGAAAACGAAAGAATTGTTACAACGCGAAATCTCGGCCGCTCGGACAGCCCTTTTAATACCGATGAACTTATTGAAGCGCTCAGCGACCCCAGTTTCGATGTCCGCTACGAAGCTGTCCTGGCAATGGCGCTGCGAAAACCGGACCAAAAAATTGTAGCCGCCCTGCTGGGAGTATTGGAAGGTGAGGATATCGAACTAAGTGCAACAGCATCGTGGGCTCTTGGCCAAATCGGCGACAAATCCGCCGTCGCTGCCCTGAAAAAACAACTCACCGCGCCATATCGAATACTTCGCGCAAGAAGCGCAAGAGCGCTCGGCAGCATCGGCGACAAAGAAACCGCGGATATTATTTTAGAACTCTTAAAAATTGAAACCGACTCGGTATTGAGAGTTGCTTACGCCTCGGCGCTTGGCGCAATGCGATATGTCCCCGCAATCGAATATGTGCTTTCTCTGCTGGCTGATGTCCAGAACGAAACTTTCCGCGGAGAAGTCGCCCTTGCCGCTGCAAGAATCGTAGGCAGCGAAAAAAGCTACATCAAACTGCTTCGCTCGAGCGCAGCCGAATGGTCAACGACGCTCAGCGGAGCGATATTGAAATTAAAAAAGCCGATGGTTCGATTAAACCTCGACCCTGCGCTGATTGACTCTGTTGGTGCCTGCGCCGAAAGTTTCGCCGCCGAGCAGCATGGCTGGGCAATCGAACTGCTCTGGCCTATTCTCGAAGCGATGCCGAAAGATTTAATTGATACCGAATACAGAAAAGCTCTCGCCGAGTGCGGCAGGAGAATCGAACAGTTCGGCAGCCAGAGAAAAGAATATATCATCCTTGCCGTCCACACCTGCGATGTCTGGCTTAGGGCAAGATGCGCCGCTAAAGCATACCAGGCCGAATAAAAAACAGTAACTCCCCTATCAGTAATCCATCTCCAGTACCACCACCAAATCTTATTTATATCATTGGTACATTATGGAAGCGTCATTCGTAATTATTCATTTTTATAAAAAAATCGTTTCACAATGGCCATAACCGCCGCCATTGTAAGTGCTATAAAAGCTCCCATTAAAACAGATAACAAGAAATGATGTTGCTCTTCATACTTTTGCAGAAAAATACTACGAAGTATCGCTGCAAAGAAACCGGAAAACCCGGCTATTAAACCCAAAACTCCTGCCCCTATTTGTTTTGCTGCCATTATATACTCCTGCTAAATAATTCTAAATTATTATCAACATCAAGAATATCACCAGTGCCGCTGTAAAGCATATCAGGCGGAATAAAAGCTATTCCACCGTCCAACGAATCGAGGCTGAGTTAGGGTCCCATTCATATTTACAATAACCATCAGCATATAAAATATTACAGCCTTCACCTTGATGGTTTTGTGTGCTTATTAATTCTTTTCCGCCAACCATATTCCAACCCGGAGTATTTGTTTCAAAAATCAGTACCATATCAGGTGGGAGTTCTGATGCTTTTTTGCCCACTGCATTGACATTGAAGACATAATAACTCATATTAACTTTAGCTTTATTGCTTGGACAAGAAAAAGATTGTTTTGGTACATCAGCTTTTTCAACGAGCAAATCACACCATTTATCAGCAGATGGATAAGTATCATTATAATCGTTGGCATAAACCATCATTGCCTTGCCAAGGCCGGAAAGGTTAGTGCCGCAAAGCTGTCTTTGAGCCAGACATCTTACTTTGCCAAGTGCGGGCATCAATATAGCCAACTGAATTGGCACAAGAAGAAAAATGCTGACAGCGGGTATGACTATTCCTGTTATCGCAAGGCCGCTGCCTTTTAATTGCCCATTGCTTTTGCTGATTTTAACTAATCCGCAAATTCCGCAAATCAGCGCAGGAATGGAGGTAATCATACAAGTAAAGAAGCCAACTATCGAAAGGACAAGAGACCATATCGCAAGTTTGCTTGTTTTTGGTTTGCCCTCCGGTATTTGCGGTGGGGCTGATATTGGCTGGCCGCAAGATTGACATAGATTTGCGTTTTCGAGATTGTCTTTTCCGCATTTTGGGCAATACATTTACATCTCCTTTTAAATAAAATTGGTATTGTTGTGATAATCATATTCATTTTGGAAAAAAAGGAAATAAAGAAGTAAAAAAATAAGGGAAATTGACTAACAGCATTAAAAATCCTTATATCTTTACTTCCCTGCTTCCTTACTTCTTTTTCATTTGAAAACCACAGGAGCTTCTGATAATATCCTGCCATCGTTGTTATTTTTTTAACAGCCGCAGGAATCTCAGGAAATTCCAATGGAAATCAAGGCTTTTAAGGCTTACAGGTTTAACTCCGCTGTCGCCGGCGACACGGGCAGGTGCATAGCCCCGCCGTATGATGTGATAAATGATATCCAACAGGAAGAACTATATCAGCAAAGTCCATATAATATCGTCAGAATCGACAAGGGCAAAACCAAAACCGGCGACAACGAAACCCAAAATCAATACACTCGCGCCGCGGAATACCTCATTGATTGGCTAAAAAGAGGCATTTTGACTCAGGAAGCCAAAGATTCACTGTACGCTTATGTCCAGAATTTCGATGTGGCGGGCAAAAATTACCAGCGCAGCGGCATTATCGCATTAGGCAAACTTGTCGAATTCGGCTCAGGCGTTCAGCCTCACGAAAAAACCCTCGACGGCCCGAAAGCCGACAGGCTTAAACTGACACTGGCAACCAATGCTCAATTCGGCCAGATTTTTATGCTCTATGATGACTCGCAAAAAGTCGCTGATAAAATCATAGATAAGACTGTCGCCGGCAAAGAGGCCGCTGTTGATTTTACCGATACCGACGGCATAAGACACAGGCTCTTTATAATAGATGATGCCAAAGACATCGCCGCAGTCGTCGAAACGATGAAAACCAAAGAAGCCCTCATCGCTGACGGCCATCACAGATATGAAACCGCTCTGAACTATCGCAAAATTACGAAAAAGCCGACCGCCGACTGGCAAATGATGACCTTTATAAATATGCAGAATGAAGGCCTGATTGTTCTGCCGACACACAGGCTCATCGGTGCTTTGAAAATTTTTGATATTGACGAAATTATTAAAAAACTTCAGGAAGATTTTAAGGTAACGGAATTTACTTACACCAATGAAAAGGAAAAAGCAAAAGGCCTGATGTTCAAGCGAATGAAAAAGGCTTTTGAAGAAAGTAAAAACGCTTTCGGCATTTATGATGGCGCAAAATTTTATTTCATCGTTTTGAAAAGCCATAAGCACGTTGAGCCTTTGAAAATCAGCGCAGCGTCAAAATCGCTCGATGTCGTCGTTCTGCACAAGGTAATTCTCGAAAGACTCCTCGGCATTGGCGATGCGCAACTGGCGAGCGAAACGAATATTGAATATATAAAGGATATAGGCAATGCCGTTGACGAAGGAATTGCCGCTGTCGATAAAAAAGAAAAACAAATTCTGTTCTTTATGAATCCGACAAAGGTGGAGCAGGTAAAGGCCGTCGCTGCGGAAAATGAAAAAATGCCGCAGAAATCGACGTTCTTCCACCCGAAGATTTTTACCGGCCTGACAATAAATAAACTGTAAGGTATGCCGACTTGTCCTCCGCAGGAGGAAGGCATTTAATAATTTTTTAAATTTAACTTTTTTATGGAGGTTAGTATGGTTGACTGGAAAAATCCGCCGAAGCTCTTTATTCCCGGGCCTGTACACGTACTGCCCGAAGTCCTGCAGCAATTGAGCAGGCCGACTCTTGGCCACAGGGGCAAGGAGTACGCGCAACTGCACAAGGAAACTATTGATATGCTCAAGAAAATTCTGTTCACAGAACAGAGCGTTTTTCTGAGCACATCAAGCGCATCAGGCGTTTGGGAAGGCAGTATTCGCAATTGCGTTGACCACAACGAAACGGTTCTTTGTACGATGTGCGGTGCGTTCAGCGATAAATTCGCCGATGTTGCCAGAGCCTGCGACAGAAAAGTCGAAGAGCTGAAAGTTGACTGGGGCAAGGCGACCACCGTCGAAATGATTGACAAAAAACTGGCCGAGGGCAAATACTCGGCTGTTACGATTGTTTATAACGAAACCAGCACAGGCGTTACAAATCCGGTTTATGAAATCAGCGAAATGATGAAGAAAAAATATCCTGACGTTATCGTGCTTGTCGATGCTGTCAGCGGTATGATTGGTCTGCCTCTGCATTTTGACAAACTTGGCTGGGACGTTGTTTTCGCTTCTGTTCAAAAGGCTTTCGCTATTCCGCCGGGAATGGCCGTCTTTGCCGTCAGCAATCGCGCGTTGGAAAAGAGCAAAAAAATTACAGGCCGCGGATATTATTTCGACTTCCAGGAATTTGCAAAGAGCGCTGCCAAAGACCAGACCCCGACAACGCCGTCAATTCCGCACATTATGGCCATCAACTACCAGTGCAAACGATTCCTCGAAGAAGGAATGGAAAACGTCTGGGCAAGACACAAAAAAATGGCTGACTTTGTCAGAAGCTGGGCGAAAGAAAAATTCGGTCTTCTCTGCGAAGAAAAATACGCGTCGAACACCCTCACCTGCGTCAAGAATACTCGTGGCATAGTTGTCGGCGATGTTATTAAAGCCGTCCAGGCAAAACACAATGTCGCTTTCGGCAACGGCTACGGCAAGTTGAAAGATTTGACCTTCAGAATCGCGCATATGGGCGACATCACTATGGCCGATTTGAAAGAACTCCTCGGCTGGATTGACGATGAGTTGAAGTAAATCTGCTCCGCTGTTTTGAACCCCAAAGGCCGGAAATTATCTCCGGCCTTTTTTATTTTATCATGGTGTTTTTGTCAGCAATGACTTTTACAGCATCGGCTATCTGCTGCTGAGAGTCTGCAATTCTTCCAAGTCGTTTAGTCATTATAATCAGGCAGATAAGAGGCACTAAAATTATTGTCAGCCACACACAGGCTATGAAAAAAATTAACAGCAACTCGATAAAAACCGGTCTTCCTGTCCCTATAATACATGCATCCATATTAAACCTTTCCAAACAAGTTCCGAAAATTATTTCTCCTTGTCAGTTAGATAATTCTAAAACACTAATGTTACACAAAAAATAAAAAATTATTCAAAATTATAGTGTTTTCTTACCGGCTCTGTTACCTGCCAAACACATTTTAGGCCGGTAGGAAAAATCACAAGGTCGCCGGCGACAAATGACACTGCCCCGCTGCCGTGACGGTCTTTGACAGTTACCTTTCCCTCAAGAATCAGACAGGTCTCGGTTTCGGTATAATCCCAGTCGAAAGTACTCTTCGGGCACGTCCAAATCGGCCAGGCAGAACAGGTTTTTTTCTCCGCATCCGTCGGCTTTCTTACTATAACATCTTTTGCTGTGGGCATTTAAAACTCCTTAACTTTAGAGTAAAAGCATAAAATGCAAAAACTAAACCCTATCCCCTATACCCTATACCCCGCGGCTTTTCAAGTTAAACTGTGGAACGAAGAGCGTTTTTATAGTAGAATGCCCACCTTATTTATGGAACAGAAATAATGAACGATAAGCAGCTCGAACAATTTGAAAAATGGTTTTACGACTATGTGGCGACTTTTTACATCGGCCAAACGCTGCACGATGACAACATCAGACTAAAAGAATGTCATACCCGCAGAGTTTGCGGCGACATCCTGATGCTGGCGGACAAGCTCGGCCTCAACGAACACCAAAAACTTATCGCCCAGACAACAGGCCTGTTCCACGATGTCGGCAGGTTCGAACAATATAAGAGATTCAATTCCTATAACGACGTTGGTACAACCAATCACGCCCTGCTCGGATTGGAAATTATGGCGGAAAATAAAATCCTCGATTGTCTCAACCCTCACGAAAAAAATCTGATAGAGTCCGCTGTCAGATTACACGGCGAAAAAGACCTGCCGAAAAATCTCGACAAAGAAACCGAATTCTTCGCGAAACTCATCCGCGACTTCGACAAGCTCGACATTTATTTTGTAATAGTGGAAAGACTCGACGATATGAAAAAAAATCCCGAAAAATATATGACTACTCTGGGCTATCCGATGCGAAATGATTGCTCGCCGGAAATTGTTCGGGCTGTGCTTGAAAATAGAACCATTGACTATAAGGATTTTAAGTCGATTAACGATATGTTCATTGGCATTATCGGCTGGTTATCTGATATAAATTTTGTGCCCGTGCTTGCCGAAATAAAAAATCGCGGGCATATAAAAAAAATTGTTAAGTTTCTGCCTGATACCGATGATATTCGCAACATCGAAAAACACGCTGAAAATTTGATTGAGAAAAAAATCAAATTGGGCTAATGGCTTTTTTTAAAATGTAACTAAAAAAATATGAAATCACACTGCCAGTGTCATTCCCGCGACCTGTGGCGAGATTGCCTGTCCTGAGTGCAATCGAAGGAGTCGAACCGAGGCGGGAATCTATTTCTATCCCTTTAATCCGCTGCTCGGCATTTTTTTGCTTCTTTACTTCCTTACATCCTTATTTCCTTATCTCTTTTTATCTGTGTCCTCTGCCTGCCCTCCGCAGCTTTAGCGAAGGAGGGTGAGCTCTGTGGCTATATCAGAGAAAATTTTTCATTTTCAGACATCTCAAATATCTTTCGCAGCGTCTCCGGCATCCCTGTCTTCACGCTTAAATACGCCGCCTCAATCAACGCCATTGTGCCGAGGTCAAGCCTGCTGCTGGTTCGCAGTTTATATTGCTTCGGCTCAAGAATCGCCCTGCCCGTATCGATAAACATCTCCGTAATACACTTTTCAGGCTTGAGCGGATATTTGTGTTCGTCAATCAGCAGGCCGGCGTTGTCGTAAATCGCAAGCCTGTTAGGCGTTACTACAATATTATTTTCCACGCCGTAAATTCTTATCGGCGCAACTGCGCCTGTGCCCGTCTGCTGCGATGCGAGAAATGTGCCTATCAGGCCTTCCTTAAAAATCAGCGATGCGGTTACCGTGTCTTCGCCGAAAAACTGCCGGGCTTTTTTATTGCTGCTTTTGTTTGTCAGGAGAGCGTATATCTGCTGCGGCAAAAGAAAATTCGACACCACAAGACCGAGCAGCTCAAAGCAGTCGTTTATCAGCGCTCCCCCGCCGTTGAGTTTGGGATCCGCCAGCGAATCGGAAATAATCGGCTGAAAAAATTCATCCCCGAACGCCGCGCAGATATTCACAAAATAATATTGTTTTATATCGATACTTTTTAAATAATCCGCCAATCGTTCAAAACCAGGCGCGAATTTATACGGACTTGCCGTAATATATTTTACATCGTTTTTCTGCGCAAGATTTATTAGTTCAGTCGCCTGCTCAAAATTTGACGCGGTCGGAGGCAGTTTGAGAATGTGACATTTTTTGTTTATCGCCGCTCGGATATGCTCGACGCATTTATACAAAGGCTCGGCAACTATCAAAATTTCAATATTATTTTGCAGCGTGAATTGTCTGTAATCATCAAAAGCGGTGCAGTTAAACTGACGGGCGACTTTTTCGGCGGCGGCCAAATCGCTATCCGAAACAGAAACAATTTCATAAAGCCCGGTATCCTGTGCAAGCGTAAGCAGCTGCCCCATCCCCCTGCCAAGTCCCAGACAGGCGGTTTTCAATTTGCGATTGTTTTGCTGCTCAGTCGTCATACAAATTTATTCTTACTGATAACTGATAACTGCGTTTCTACTTTTTTGGTATTATAAAATGTTCCGGCACGGGAAATTCCGAACAAAGCAGCAGCGATTCTTTGCCAATCTGCGCAATCGCTTCTTCGTTATCAATATTCTCAGCAACCCTGCTTATCAGAGAAGCGACTATTTTCATTTGCTCTTCCTTCATTCCTCGCGTCGTAATCGCCGGCGTCCCGATTCGCAGACCGTTCGGATTAAACGGTTTTGCCGGGTCGCCTGGAATCGTATTATAATTTGTTTCAATCCTTGCGCGGTCGAGAGCCTTTGCTAATTTTTTGCCTGGTATATTTTTATTGCGAAGGTCAATTAAAATTAAATGATTGTCTGTGCCGCCGGTGAAAAGTTTAAAACCTTTTTCCATCAGAGTTTCAGCAAGCACCTTCGCGTTTTTAACAACCTGCTTGGCGTAAGAAACAAACTCAGGCGAATCCGCCTCTTTCAATGCGACTGCAAGAGCGCTGATTGTGTGCATATGAGGCCCGCCCTGCAATCCGGGGAACACGGCTTTATCAATCGCTTCAGCCAATTCTTTTTTACATAGCAGCATTCCGCCGCGAGGTCCTCGTAATGTTTTGTGCGTAGTTGTCGAAACAACATCAGCATAAGGCACAGGACTTGGATGAATTCCAGCTACAACAAGACCGCTGATGTGCGCGATGTCGCTAAGGTGATATGCTCCGACAGACTTTGCTATTTCGCCAAAAGTTTTGAAATCTATTATTCGCGGATATGCGCTTGCACCTGTGATAATCACTTTTGGTTTGTGCTTTTTCGCAAGCTCTTCGATTTTATCAAAATCAAATTTTCCTGTTTCTGGGTTCACTTCATAGCTGACCGAATTATAAAATTTGCTCGTAAAACTCACCTTCCACCCATGGCTCAAATGTCCGCCGTAAGGAAGTGCCAATCCCATAATCGTGTCCCCTACCGCACAGAGCGCGCCATAAGCCGCCAGATTTGCCACAGCGCCGGAGTGAGACTGCACATTTGCATGGTCAGCCTTGAAAAGTTTAATCGCCCTTTCGAGCGCGATTGTCTCGACAAGGTCTGTTACCTGCTGGCCTTCGTAGTATCTTTTGCCGGGATAACCCTCGGCATATTTATTCGTAAGACAGCTTCCGGTAGCAGCCATAACTGCTTTAGAGACATAGTTTTCTGATGGAATCAGACGAATGCACCCGCTCTGCCTTGCTGCTTCCTGCCGCAAAAGTTCAAACATCTGCGGGTCATACTGTTCAAGTGGCGTTATCATATTCTTACTCCTTAAGAAAATTAAAAAACAAAATGAAATCAGTTATCAGTAAAAACAGAATTTTATGCCATTCACAGATAACTGATAATTGCGTTTCTGTCTAATAATTTTTCCATCAAATTTATATAGTGAATTCATTAGCGTAGTATGTTATGTACAGAACTAAATATGAAATTATGGTTAAATTATATGTTTTTAATTAACTGAACACTTAAATTCGAGTACGATTTAAAATTGAAATCGAAAACTTACCAATGGCGTTCACCTCTGTATTTTTTAATTTTGATTTGTATTTTTGATATTTAATCTTTGCTTTTTGATTTAGCTTTTTAGCTTCTGCTTTTGTTTTCAAATTTTATTTTTACCTGCCAAACAGGCCGTTTTACGGCCTTTTCAGGCTAAAAGGGCGGTAAACCGGCATTTTTAAGCCCCAAAGCACCCTTTTTAGGCCTGTTCCACATGAAACATTTTTGCCCATTTGTTCTTCGTGCCTTTGCGTCTTCGTGGCTACATTCTATTGTTTCACGTGAAACATTAAAAAAACATTGGCAAATAATAATGGTTTTGGTACTCTGCTAAAAATTCAATTAGCTATCCACCGTTAGGTGGATTCCACAATTTTGATTTTTAATTTTTGATATTTTTACTATAAGCCTATAAGAAAGGATTTAAAATGAACGCTCCAAAAAAAGATAAACCAAAACATCTCGGCAGGGGACTTGAATCTCTAATGGGTTCTATAATCAATACTGGACAGGAATTGTCCAATAACCCTGTTGCGGAAAAGCAACATAACTTTCCTGTTGACAAGGACTTACAGAAAAATAGGGCGGAAATATCGGTAAGTGAGATTGTGCCTAATCCATTTCAGCCCCGTCAAACCTGGAACGATGACCAGCTTAAAGACCTGTCTAATTCTATAAGAGAAAATGGAATCATTCAGCCGATTATCGTTCGCCAGAAGGGGGTTAATAAATACGAAATCATAGCAGGGGAGCGGCGGTTCAGAGCCGCTCAATTAGTGGGACTTGATAAAGTACCTGCTATGGTGAGGGAGACCACCGACACAGAAATGCTTGCACTGGCGTTGATTGAAAATATCCATCGCGCCGATTTGAACCCGATGGAAAGGGCGGGGGCATATCAGAAATTCCTCGAAACCTTCAGCCTTACACAAGAACAGGCTGCTCAAAAACTCGGCGAAGACCGCTCGGTAATCGCCAACCATATTCGCCTGCTGAGTCTGCCGAATGAAATAAAACAAATGCTTGTTGATGGCTCTTTGAGTATGGGACACGCAAGAGCGATACTTGCATTGCCGACAGAGGACTTGAAAAAGAAACTCGCCAATCGCGCACTGGCAGGGCGGCTAAGTGTCCGCGAAGTTGAACGATTAGTTAGAATCGCTCTCACACAAAAAGACGGCAATGCCGCCAAAGCAGTCATTGAAAAGCCTGCGCACATAAAAGACCTCGAAGCAAAAATCAGAGGCCGACTCGGCACGAACGTAAAAATCA
This sequence comes from Phycisphaerae bacterium, assembly GCA_041661665.1. Classification (GTDB taxonomy): domain Bacteria; phylum Planctomycetota; class Phycisphaerae; order Sedimentisphaerales; family UBA12454; genus GWC2-45-44. Next base: position 51,007 of record JBAZTW010000007.1, read on the forward strand.
TCGCAGGCAAGAAGGGCAGCAGGGGGAAAATTATTATCGAATACTATTCGCTCGATGAATTCGATAGTATCGCTGAAAAACTCGGCGTAAATTCTGACTAAATTTTTAGTTACATAGTTCACATAATCTGAAAAGGCAATGCGAGCGTATTTGCCCCCAATGGCAGGGCAGTATCTCCTGAATGTATCAGATAGCCTTTGTGCGAATCCGGAAAATCTTTTCTGAAAGCATCTATGCCGTCTGCCATTTTTTGTCTTGGCGTAGAAGATAGTTTTATCTCTATCGGAATACAGTTTCCATTTGCTTCGACAATAATATCAACTTCATTTCCAAAAGATGTTCGCCAGAAATAAGTATTAGGCTCCATTCCCTGATTTCTGTAATACTTTATAATTTCCAGTAAAACCGCCGCTTCAAACAAACCTCCTCCAAATGTGCCGGCTGTTATAAGCTCTCTTGTTTTGATTCCAGCCAAATAGCAAAGCGTACCGGTATCGGTTAAATAAATTTTGGGCGTTTTGACCAAACGTTTTCCTGCATTTTTATAGTAAGGCCGTAAAATTATTATTTGATAACTTGCCTCAAGAACAGACAACCACGCTTTAATGGTGTTCACCGCCAGTCCAAGTTCTCTGGACACTTCTGTCATATTGAATAGCTGACCGTTGCGAGCGGCTATTGTTCTGATGAAAATTTGAAATTGCGTCAGGTCTCCAACCTGTCGTAGAGTTCGAAGGTCTTTTTCAAGATATGAGTGCATATAACCAGCGTGCCACAAACTCTCATCTCTGTCAGGCTCAGCATTCAGTTCAGGGTATCCCCCTCTAATCAGATACCGCCACAGAGATTCATCAGCATTTGTATTTTTGCCTGGCACAAAATTTTCATTTTCCCAGGGCATTGCGGAATTAATCCTGCCGGTAATTTCCTTAAATGATAACGGCAGAAGGCAGAGAATAGCTACTCGTCCGGCAAGCGTTTCTGATATATGCTGCGATAGTAATAAATTTTGAGAGCCTGACAAAATAAACTGTCCCTTGAGCGAACGGTTTTCGTCGATATATTCTTTGATATATGACAGCAGTTCAGGGGCATATTGAACCTCATCGAAAATCACAGGCGGTTTATAGTAGGCCAAAAAACCTCGCGGGTCTGAAACAGCGGCTGACCGAACATCGGGCAATTCAAGCGAAACATATTTATGTGTATTGGCGAAAAGTTTTTTCAGAAGAGTGGTTTTGCCGGATTGTCTCGGCCCTGTCAGGACAACAGAAGGAAACTGGATAGCCGCTTTTTCTAATGTTGGCTCCAATTGTCTATGTATATACATTTTTGCACTCCATTTTCTTGCAATTATGCATTTAAAATGCACAATTGCAAGCGTTTTTTTGGATATTATGATGAAATGTGGGATTGTATGCGTTTTCAGTATTAAAAATGCGGTTTTTTGAAAAATTTTTATTTTACCTGTAACACAAACATAATTTTTATACCTATATAAAGTAGCGATAAAATGTTTTGCTATGCTGTGTGTATTTGGACGTTTTTGAAAGGATTATATTATGTGCATAGCGTTTCTTGTTAAAATTATAGGAATTGTGATTTTTGCCTTCGGCTTGGGCGGAGTTGTCAAGAGCAGCAATTTCAAAAAAATGCTGAAATCCTTTTCCGCCAGTTTTGCTGATATTTACATTGTCGGCATCTTGTACATCATTACCGGTTTTTCCCTGCGGGGGACAAAAATGCCTTTGCTGATGCAAATCTTCGGCTGGGCATTGCTTGTCAAAGGAACAATAATGCTCGTTCTGCCGGAGACGGTTTCTAAAATTATGGACAGGATGGCAGACTCTGCTACGATTGTAAAAATATACCCCTGGATACTTTTAGTTACCGGCATTGTGCTAATATATTTAGGGTTTTTTGTCTGCATCTGCACCTGCCGCTAATTTCAAAAATTTTTGCAATCCCGACAGTTTCCAAAGGCTGACTTTAAAATCGGCTTTTTTCCGTATTTTAACCCCCAAAAACGCGGTTTTATAAAAAAATTATTTTCCCTGTAACATAATTGCGAAATGGTCGTCTATAAGTTAGATTTTTCTCTGTGTCTTTGTGATTTTGTGGCTAAAATGATGCCTCTGTGAACTCTGTGTTCTCTGTGGCCAAAAACGATAACTTTTGTGGAGATTTAAAATGAAAACAGCAAAAATTTTAACAATCCTTGCAATCACAGCAATCATTTCGGCAGCCTGTTTGGCCGAAGCGGAAAAAGTCGATTTGAAGCTCCGCCTCAAAGCCGGCGATTCGCACGAAATGAAAATGTCGCAGACCCAAAACATCACGCAATCTATCAACGGTCAGGAAATGAAAATGACCCAGGTAATGGAAATGCTCTTCGGCCTCGATTGCAAAAGCGTCGATGCCAACGGTATAATGTTCGTCGAGATGACCTATAAAGCCGTGAAGATGACGATGGACGGCATGGGGCAAAAAATGGATTTCGACTCTGCCAATCCCAAACCTGCTGACCCCAACAAACCCCAGGAAAAAATGATGGCAGCTATATTTTCGGCTATGGTAGGCTGTAAATTCGGTATGAACGTAAGCCCGACCGGCGAAACTGCCGGCGTTAGCGGCGTAAAAGAAATGATGACGAAAATGAGAGAAAAAATGGGAGACTCAAACGAAGCAAAAATGATTGATGCTCTTTTGGGTAAAATGTTCGACGAAAAAGAAATGAAAAATATGGCCGGCAGTTTAATGGTTGTCTTTCCAAAAGCTCCCGCCGCTGTCGGCGACACCTGGTACGACACTATGAGTATGAATATTATGGTGCCGATTGATGTTGAAACGACTTATATTTTCAAGAGCCGAAAAGATGGAATCGCTTACATTGATGCCGTCGCAAAAATGGATATGGGCGATGCCGCGAAACCGATTGAAATGGGCCCCGCAAAAATGTCGATGCAATTAGCAGGCACAATGAACGCAAAAAATCAGGTTGACGAAAAAACCGGCTTAGTTAAGAAAAGCGAAGCAACTATGAATTTCTCCGGCATAGTCAAAATGCAGGGGCAGGGCGAACCGAATACACCAATGGCACAGGGTATGAATATTCCGATGACAATGACCGGCACCGCAACAGTCGAACTAATTAAATAAAAAACGTCAGTTAGCCCCCAACTTTATGTTGGGGGTTTTGTCATTGCGAGGCCGCCGAGGCCGCGGCAATCTATGAAAAAAAATGTTGCTGCTCCTGTTCCTAATGCGTTGCCGCTGCTAAGGCTGTCTGCTTCTTCGCGACTGGCAGTTTTGTAGGGTGGGCTCTTCCTGTCCGCCATAGCCGGTTTCTTCGCAGCCTTGCGAAGTAGAATGGCGACGGCGGAAGCCCACGCGGTTCCTAATGTGCTGCCGCAGATGCTAATACAGCCGATTGTTTTGCAACCGGCACAGTGAACCAGAATGTCGAACCTTTGCCAGGCTCGGACTCCACGCCGATTTTCCCGCCGTGGCGTTCAACGATTTTTTTACACACGGCAAGACCAATTCCCGTCCCTTCATATTCATTTCGCAAATGAAGCCGTTTGAACATAACAAAAATCGCCTGCTGAAATTCCGGCGCTACGCCGATGCCGTTATCGGTTATGTTGATTCTGACCATTTCATCAGCGGCGGGCCTGCTGGTTATCGTTATGTGAGGCACGTTGCCTTTGGCCTGATACTTCATACCGTTGGCGATTAGATTCTGCATCAGTTGTCGAATTTGAACGGGGTCAACTTTAATATCGGGCAGCGGCTGCGGAATATCTATCGTCGTATGTTTTTCTTCGAGCAGCACGGAAAGCTCAAACTGGCGAAGCTGCTCGACTATGTCATTGAGATTCACTTTTTCCACAGAGTGAGTTTTTGAGCTTATTCTGGAATACGCGAGAAGACCCTCAATCATCTTTGTCATACGATTTGAGCCTTCTATCATAAAGCCAAGATTCTCTGCGTCGTCTTCAACTATTTTATCCTTTAGAGATTTTTGCAGCATAGCGCCGAAAGTTGATATTTTTCTCATCGGCTCCCTGAGGTCGTGCGAGGCAATATAGACAAAGTTCTTAAGTTCCTGATTCGTCTCTTCCAGTTTTCTTACTGCCTGCTCAAGCTCGCAATTAAGCTCCTTCATACCTTCTTCCGCTAATTTGCGGTCGGTGATGTCGCGGTCAACGCCTATATAACCTGTTAGCTCGCCATTTTTGTCCAGCACCGGCACCGCGGTAGTTTCAATAATCACATTTTTGCCGTCTTTTCTTATATTACGATTCTGAAAATTCGTAATCTCTTTTTTGGCGACAAACGTCTGATGCGCGCCTTTTTTAAGTTCGTCCGCATCGTCCGGATGGAAAAAATCGTAAAAATGTTTTCCGATGATTTCGTCTGATGTATAACCCAAAACCTTTTCCACGGCATCGCTGGAATATGTATATCTGCCCTCGTTGTCGGTTTCCCAAATCCAGTCGCCGCTGCTCTCGGCAACATCTTTGAATCGTGTTTGTTCTTTCTGTAATGCCCCTATCGAAACGGTCGTCTTTTGTAAGTCCTCGGCCATAGCGTTAATGGAAACTGCCAGTTGACCGATTTCATCGTCGGATACCACAGGCACTCTGTAGTCCAAATCGCCCTTTCCTATAATTGATGCTCCATCCATAAGCTTTTTCATCGGCCTGGTTATCATTCCCGAAAAACGCCAGCTCACAACCGTAATAACAAAAAACAAAATTGAAGCGAAAATTGTTACCTGCCACTTAATCTGTCCAAGTCCCGCGAATACCTCTTTTTCATTTTGAACGATAACAACTTTCCAATCCAACTCATTATCCGACCTTTTAAACTGCCGCTTGATATCAGTGCATGGAAAATAATTGCCAAGAAGTTTTTCGCCGTTGCCGTCTTTGAAACTTAAATACTCCCTGTTTTCATTTATTTGACGAATAACCGACTCATCCGGCTGTGTCAGTATTAGTTCGCCGCTGCGATGTGCTATTATCCGGTCGTGAGAATCCAGCAGAAAAGCCAAACCGCTCTGGTCAATTTTCATATGATTAACTATGTCGGCAACACAGGACATATTAAGCTGGGCGGAAATGACAGCGATTATCTTTCCATTGTTGCCGTAGACCGGCGCATTAAATGAGATTATCGTCTTAATCGGCTCCGGTATAATATGAACGCTGGATATCGCAACATTACCCTTTAAAGCATCTAAAAAATATCTGCTGTGTTTCCAGTCGACTCTGAAATTATAGTCCGTGGAAGTAATAACGCAGCCGTTAGGGTCTATTAGTGTAATATCTTCATAAGCCTTGAGTATGGTCTTTAATTCGGTCAGCGTTTTTCTTTTTTCATCGCCGCTGATTTTTTCTGATTTGATAACCGGATGCATAGCAATCATTTCTACGTCCTGACTGCCGCTTATCCGTATTTTGTTGACGTTATGATACAATTCCTCTGCCACTTTTTTGAAACCGTTCACCGTTTGTTGTTTAAGAGCAATTTTTGCCTGTACGACCGCCAACAGCGAAACACTGATTATGCAAACGAAAGCCGTTGCGAACAAATGGTACAAAAATGTTCTTTTAATGCTTTTTTTCATTCATTACGCCAGGATTAATTTAATATTTCCCGATAATCCGCAAGTAAGACCTTTTTAAAACAAAATTTACTGTTCAACGCGGAAGTTTATTACCCTTAAGGGTATTATTTTGACTTTATAAGATAAAAAATCCTTTGATGCTCGTTGCGCATTTCGTCGAAACCTGAAAGGTTCACCGCCGATTTAAGCATTTCTTCCGATGGAAAAATCGTTTCGCTGTTAAGGCAGGTTTTGTCTATGTATTTATCCGCGCCTTCTATAGGCGCAACATAATGAAACTTATTTGCGCTGCGTGCGGCAATCTCCGGCCTAAGAAAAAAATTGACCAGTTTATGAGCCCCATCGACATTTTTTGCGTTCGCACAAAGCATAAAATAATCTGTCCATTTACTGATGCCGCCTTGGGGAAGGATATATTTTATGTTCTTTCTGTCGCCTGCTTTTAATGCCACATCGCCGCTGTAAACGTGTACTATCCATTTTTCGCCGGACAAAAGTTTATCAAGATTACCGAAAGTTTCTCCGAAATAAGGTTCGTTTTCCTTCAGGAGAATTGCATATTTTTCAACTAACTTCAGGTTGTCCGGCTGCTCAACTCCAGACAACGGTATTCCTATATAAAAACATATTGCGCCGATTACCTCGGGCGGGCTTTCAAGCAACGCGATTTTACCCTTGTATTTTTTGTCCCACAGCACGCTCCAGCTATCGGTATCTGCGGGCACAAAATCTGTGTTTATGGCAAGACCGGTTGTGCCGTAGAGATATGGTATGGCCTTTTCAAGACCGACGTAAGCAGGTAAAACATTTTTTATATTTGGAATTTTTGTCAGGTCAAACGGCTTGGCGAGTTTGAGTTTTTCCAAACCTCGCGCGCTTGTTATCACCACATCATACTGGCCGGTATCAGATTGAAGTTCCGCTATACATTCGCTTTCTAATGTGTATTCTTTGAGAACTACTTTAATGCCGGTCTCTTTTTTAAAGTCTTCCAGAATCGATGGGTCTGTGTAGCCTTCCCAGTTATAGAGAACGACTTCTTTGTTGTCCGAATGGTCTGCGGGCTGAACAGCGTTATTTTTTTTCGTCATAAAAACATACGCCGCCGCGACAACTGCCAAACACAATAAAAATATAAAAACAGATGCTATCTTTTTCATTTTATTTTACTCTCTTTCTTTAAAAGAGACTTTTAATTCGGTATCTTCATTTCGCGAATGAAGTCGTTTAAGCATTACAAAAATCGCCTGCTGAAATTCCGGTGTGGCGCCGCTGCCTCTCTGGATGAGCGATGCCTTAACTCTCACATCTTTCCTGTCTTACGGCGGTATCATCAGGACAAACAATTCCCAACACCTTCTATACTTTTCGTCCAAATACTGTTGTAGATTAAGTGGTTTTGACGATAACCCGATTATAGTGTGATGTTTTAATGTCTTTTGGTTGGAGATTGTCAAAATGAAACTTGCAGCAATACTTGTTATCGGACTAATCTGCGCAGGAACTTTCGCGTTTGCCCAAACTGACCCGCTTCCGAAAGAATCTCCAAAACTCGGCATTACTCTTGATGCCACATGGGTCAGCAAATATATCTGGCATGGACAGGATTTATACGATGACCACGCCGCTTTTCAGCCAAGCATCGACCTGGATTTATTCGGTACAGGTTTCAGCGTCAATGTCTGGGAGTCGTCCGCCTGCAGCGACGGCTTCGTTGACAGCGAGGAACTCGATTATTCCGTAGCCTATGAAAACAGCTTCTTCAAAGATTCAGCCTTCAAAACCGACTACGAAATAAGATGGTTATATTATGATTACTTCCGTATTTCCTCGGATAAGGCCGATGCGCAGGAATTCGATTTCTCGTTCTCCTGGCCTGAAATTCTTCCATTTGGCCTGACTCCGACTTATATGCTCAGCTATCTTTATGCCGCCACAGACAACAGTCCCGCCTCCCAGCTTGAAATGGAAGGCGCTGCTCACACAGTAGGCTTCACTTGGGACGTTAATGAACCACAGACAAAACTGCCTCTGACTTTCATTTGGAACATCACATACAACGATGGGCAGGGCGGTTCGGAATTCGCCCACGACTGGTCATACATCACATGGGGACTTTCAACAAGTTTCAACGTCGGCCCCGGTTCGTTCACCCCCGCGATATACTATCAAACCTCTATGGAGAATTCTCTTAATACAGAAGACGAACTCTGGACTTCGCTTTCATACTCCCTTAGCTTCTAAAAAAAATATCCGCAAACATTTGTTAAGTGTTTGCGGATATCTATCATTCTACTGCCTATTGGCTATTGACTACCGTTTTATATCTTCGGCTTATTGCCTAAATAACCTGTCTTCGGCAGCCCGCCCGTCAAAGGCATCGCGTAATCGACAAACGCCTGCGTTATCCCGTTGCCTTCTTTATTGATATACTCATCAGCAAGCGACTTTGTCTTTTCCGCAACGTTTGCAAGTTCTGTTCTGAAAAGTTCAACGGCGTAATTTTTGCCGTTGCCGATTCGCTTTATCGCCACCGAACCGTTTAAATTCGTCATCGAAAGTTTCACTGCTTCAATGCCGCAGCGACGAGCTTCAGATACATCAGTCGCCGATTGCAGTCCCGCAAAACTTCTCTGCAGATAACCGAAAGTATCCGCGCGTACTCGTTTGATTTTCAAACTGCCCTTAATCTGACCGGCCAGAAAATCTGCCAAAGCGCCCGTGCCGGACAACTGAACGTTGCCGTGCGCATCGTGTTCAGCGTTTGCGGCTATCTTTTCCGCCCACGTCTTATGGTCAACATCGCCGATGCCTTCGCTCACCGCGATTACGCATCTGCCGAGTTTTTTATAAACCGCGTCAACATCGGAAAGAAATTTGTCCATCGAGATTGGCCTTTCAGGCAGATAAACCAAATGCGGCCCATCATCGTCTCTCTGTTTTCCCAAAGCCGCAGCCGCAGTCAAAAATCCCGCGTGCCTGCCCATAATCACATCAATCTTAATGCCCGGCAACGCCCTGTTATCAAGGTCGTCGCCCATAAGCGCACAGGAAACAAACTTCGCCGCCGTGCCGAACCCCGGACAATGGTCTGTTACCAAAAGGTCGTTGTCGATTGTCTTGGGAACATGAAACGCCCGCAGCTCATAGCCCGCCTTAATCGCCATATTATTTATGATATAGCAGGTATTCGCCGAATCGTTTCCGCCTATATAGAAAAAGTATCGAATATCGCGCTTCTTGAAAACATCTAAAATCTTTTGGCAATATTCCGCGTCTGGCTTATCTCTGCTTGAACCAAGCGCGGATGATGGGCTTGCCGCAACGATTTCAAGTTCATCTGAAGAAATTTTCTTCAAATCCACGAAATTTTCCTTCACCACTCCGCTCACCGCATGAACTGCTCCGTAAAGGTTCAGAATTTCGGAATGTTTTTTTGCTTCTTCAATTACACCGACCAACGAAGCGTTGATTACGCCGGTTGGCCCGCCGGATTGACTTACCACCGCATTTGCTTTTGGTGCAGATGCCATATTTACGACCTTTCAAATAGACTTTCTATCTTAATTTTGAAACTGAGGACTGGGATTATAATAATTTGAAATTTTATCACAAGCCTATAATTTCCCCGCCGGCTATCTCATCGGGCCTGTTCTATATTCTGTTTGGCTTTATGTTCCATTATTTTTACGGAAGTTTCGACGAATTGCTTAGCCATAATTATCTGGATTATCACAACCGCGATGGATACTGGTATTCCGATATAAGGAATGCACGAAACTATCGTGGTAATGTACTGGGCAAGGGCAAGGCCTTTGCTGGGCATTGGCCCTTCGATATTTCGTTCCTGACAATATAAGTTCATATCCTCCGCAAGTCCGACGATTGCGATATACATCCAGTAAATGTTAAAAAACGGAATAAAGCAAAAGCCGACCGCTTTGCCCGGCGATGTGCGGGCTTTGCCATCCTGTATCAGCTGCCAGAATCTATAAAGCAGAATGTAGTTAATTACCGTTCCTGCGATAATAGCCGGTATGCCTATAAATATAAATGCCAGAGGCAAACCTGCGCCCATGAGCCAGGCGAACCAAAGCCAGAGGTTTCGTAGCGATTCAGGCGGGAAGTTAATTTGATTGTCGGAATATGGTGTAATTGCGAAAGAGCTCGGCGGTATCGGAGCGATATCGGAAAACTTATCGGCAAGCTCCGTCACGCCCGCCTGCTTCCAGTCGCTCATCGGCGATTTCCAGACAAGAGTTTGCCTAACTATTGTGCCGTTGTGAATCAGCTCTGCAATAACGCTTTCTTCAACAGGACCTATCCGCTGACTGTTCCGAACATAATACCACATATATTTTTCCCTGATAAATTAGATTCGTAGTGTGGGTCTGCTGCTCTGCAAATAGTTTTTAGACCAACGCAGGGGCTGGACTCCGCAAATTTTCACTGTCTCTCATTCTACTCGCTAATCTTCATTCTTCAATCTTCAATATTTTTTCTTTGTGCCTATGCCTGCCATGAGCTTATCGAATGGGTAAACGCAGGGTGTTTTATTTAGCCCCCTGGCCTGCCAGGGGGTTCGTCATTCCAACCGCATTCAGAGCCCAAGCGATAGCGCAGGGAGAAACAGAGCCCAAGCGACAGCGCAGGGAGTTTCGTAGGGGCAGACCTATGTGTCTGCCCACTGTCATTCCTCGAAGACCCCTTTGGGGAGCGCAGGCGGGAATCCATTGTATTTAGCCCCCTGGCCAGCCAGGGGGTTCATAATTCCAATCGCATCAGAGCCACAAGCGTAAGCGCGTGGTCATAAAAATAGCGTAGGGTGGGCTCACCTGTCCTGAGCTTGCCGAATGGGTAGCCCACGCAGTTATAAAAAAAATTGTAGGGGCAGACCTATGTGTCTGCCCACTGTCATTCCCGGGAAGTCACTCCTTTGGAATTACAGCAGGGAACCAGTAATCATCATAATCCAGAACGTCCGGATTAAGGTCTTTTGTCAGCAGCGGCCCGGATGTATTAACAACCCTGCCTTTGCCGTCAGTTTCTATCGCAAAAACATCTCCGGATTTCTTATGCTTGTATAGAGCTTTCATAGGTTTTTGCCATCTCTTATTTTATTGACCAGCCATAGCGAGCAGAGGAAAGAGGGGTTGGTGATGAATTTCATTTTGCAAAACACCTTTTTTACATTTTGTAATATTTTTACTTTCGTTTGGTATTTTAAACTCTTTTTTTAATTTAATTTTCTCGAAATCTATTTTTTTTATAGGTTTTGGTACTTCAAAACATTGCTTTAAAGTTTCCCAGTCGTTATTCCTTATAGTAACTATTTCATTTAAATAAAAGCCCACCCAAACATCATTTATTTTAAAATTTGGTTTAACCTCTTTTAGTTTTTCTTTAGATATTTCTACATACTTTTCATCAAGTTCAAATCCAATATATCTTCTACCTAGTCTCTTTGCAGAAATGGCTGTTGTCCCAGTTCCTGAAAAAGGATCTAATACAATATCATTTTCATCGGTAGTCATTAAAATTAACCTGTCCAATAGATGCAACGGCAATTGACAAGGGTGAAGGTCGCGTTTGTTATTATGCTTTATCCTATGTATATCTGTCCAAACATCTGAAACAAGCGGTCCAAAAGGATGCAAGTCTGCTTTTTTTCCACCATAATCTTTAAGTAAATAATCACATTTTCGGCATCGTTTGTGTGGATGTCTAATTTCATAAAACTTATTTTCTCCCTTATTTTTTGCATAAAAGAGAATTCCATATTGAGATGGCTGCAAACTTTTTCCCATAGGTGCTGTAGGTGCATCCCATGCAATCCAATGCTTGAAATCAGCCATCTTATTTAAATAAAAAGTATAGTATGTCAACCATTTGGGAATATTATGCAAAAGTATTGATCCAGTTGGCTTTGTCACCCTGACCATTTCCGCAATCCACTGTTCACACCATTTCAAATAGTCTTGAAACTCTAAACTGTCCTTGTAGCCATTATATTTTTTCTTCAAATTAAATGGTGGATCGGCAAATGTTACATCAACGCTATTGTCCGGAATATCCTGAAATAGCTTTAAACAGTCGCCTTGTATAATATTGTTCAAATAGTTTTTCATTATTAACTTATCGTTAAATTCCATATTTTTAATGCTTTTTCCGCAAAATCAGCCTGTCTTTTTTTTATTGTATCTGGCGACCATTCTTTACAACTTATTAAACTTTGTGTAATTTGTATGTCAGATTTTTTGTATTCATTTTTTTTGCTTTCAAAACTACCACTCTTCAAATCCGAATTTAGTTTGGTTTTTGATAATGTTAAATTACCAATTTTTTTATAGAATGATTTATGATCGTCTTCATTGAATTTTGGCCAATCTTTGCTATCAATAACTGTTTGCGGTAATATATGTTCCAAATTTACATTGTCGAAATTTTTAACTACTGCTTTCTCTTCATTTTTGCTATAAATCTTTTCAAGTTCTATCAAATAATATTGAGCAAGAGTATTTTTTGTAACGGTAGCCATTGAAAAAGCTTCTTTAAATTGAATATCTGTAGGAATCAATTTTTTAGCAGACTCCAATAACCCCTTTGTATCGTTAATTTCACCAGCATTTATTTTTCTTGCTTGATTTGAGAATTCCCTTTCTAATGTACCACCTGGAATAGATCCAGTAATTAAATTTCTAACACTCCAAGATAAAATTAACTTAAAAGCTTTTTCAACTTCATTTTTATGAAACTGATTTAATATTGCCAGCAAGAGAGGTCTATTTTGATGTAAGCCTAAATCGTTAAGTTTTTCGATATATTCTTTTGTTGTTTTTGAATACTCATCCCAAAAAACATGATTTTGATTTAGTAATGCTAAATATTTATTGGTTGAAGACTTCAGGTCGCTCAAAATTGTAACTGATAAATTTTGATTAGTAGTTTTGTTTTTAATTTCTAAAAACAAATCTTTTTCACGGGTTAAGCCATTACGAGATGACCAAAAATATCTTATATACTTTATTATTTCTTCCTCGTCTTGTGCAGCCTCTATAGCTCCAGACATCTCTGACCAGCAACTTTGTGCTTCCTTAATACGTCCACCTGCTTTGTTAAAAAGGTGATTTTTTATTAAATCTGCCTGAGACAAAGCCAATCCTCTATCATTTAATGTTTCGAAAACAGTAAATGCATTTGATTCGTCAGGAACTTTTACAATTATTATTTTTACCTTATCTTTTATAAAGTCATTTAGATTAAAAATAAAATCATGCTTGCCTCCATCAAGCCTAACCTTATCTTTTATAAATTTATATGCAACTATGTAAGCTTTATCTATTCTTTCATGTGACTCTTTAGTTTTTTTCTTGGTCTCACTTTTAATGATTCTGGAAAGAAAATAATCATTATCGTCATTACCTAAGCTTAATTTGGGTACGGGTTGCTTTGAACGAATATCAGTTTTGCATATATAGTCTGTTTCAATTATGTCTGCTGCCTTTTTATCATTATTTTCTTTTAAAAAATCTCTAATTGCCGAATATATAATTGTAATAGTGGCTAACCTTTGTTGTCCGTCAACCACTTCCCAATGCCCTTCATCTTTTGTTTGATTTATCACAACGGAGCCAATAAAATAGTCGTGTGGATGTGATTGGTCAATATCGAGAAGTAATTCTTCTACATTTTTTTCTTCCCAAGCATATGCTCTTTGGTAAATGGGTACAGCAATTTGATGGTCTGATATAAACTTACCAATACCCAATATATCAAATTTTATTTCTTTAAGACTACTCATGTTACACCTCATTTTTTTGCAAATGTATTTACGAGAAGGGTTTCAAATCTTTTCATTTCTTCTTTATGAAAAGTAAAGACATCTTCATAGGCAGTAACCATTCTTTTTAAATCACCTTTACGCACATACCAACCAATACCATCCACAAAACCTATAAAAACGGCCTTGGGATAATGTTGCTTTAACAGCGTATCAATCGAAATTTCTGTTTTGGACTTATCCCCTTGCCCCGAAGATGTTGTTGCCAAAAATGAACTTTCAGCAATTATTAATGGGTTCTTTTTGTTTGGAATAATAAAATCCATTGTTCGTTTATTATCTGGAGCATTATCAATTAATTCTGTCAAATCTCCTCGTTCATACGTTATTCCCAACCTTTCTAAAATCTCTTCAACAACAGTCTCTGGATTGTTGCCAGCCATTCCTGAATAGCTACCCTTTTCTTTGTATCTAATGAGCGTATCGATCAATTCTGGAATTTCAAACTTCAATTTTGATATACTTAATTTTTTTAATTCAAATAATGGAATTGTATTGGCTAAAAATGGAATTGAAGCGCCTTCAAAAAAAATATTTACTAATCCTTTTCTAAAATATTCATTATTCTTAATGAGATTTTGGATTGTAGAATCTGACCATTCTTGTATATTTTCAGATTTTTTTTCATCGGACCACTTATTTTTAAAAACCAAATTGTTTAATTCAGGATCATCAACAATTCGAATTATAGTGGTCAATCTTTTTAGATATTCATTTGAAAAACCGGTGAGTGCTAATAGGGCTCGTAAGCCATTTTCTTTTTCAATTAAAAGCCATTCAAATATGTCTTTTTTCAAACCTTCAGTTTCAATTTTGTTCTTTACTACTAGTAAGGTTTCTTTTAACGAATTGATATATCCTTCATAGTTTTCTTCAAATTTTGAATTGAAAAAGTAAAAAGTATTTTTCTGGATAACCGTTAAAAATTTTTCATTATTTGTTTTTTTCATATTTTCTGCCTTTTTTTATTTCCTCAACTATTTCCCGCCTGCCCTGAGCATGTCGAAGGAATTAGCATCTGATTTATATTTTCCACTATTCACTATTTTTAAAAACCCTTCACTTTATTTTTTTTAAGTTTCGCCGCAGGCGATTCCACATTCTGACTTCTATCTTCTATCTTCTTTTTTTCCTTACTTCCCTGCATCTTTGCCTCTTTACTTCCATTATTTACTAAATACTAACGACTATCTACCAACAATCAACGACTAATTTGTTTTAAGGCCAAGCCACCAGAGGCCCAAAAAAACAATGCTGCAGTCCAAAGGCAAATCCAGCCCTGAGCAGAGTCGAAGGGGTATTTGCCGGAGACTGAAGTGTTGATTTTTTACAGGTGCGCTTCCGCACCGCCTTAAAACAAAAGTTATCCGTGTAAATCCGTGTAAATCCGTGTCTAAAAATATCCTGTCAGTCCTGCCCGCTGCGATGCGCATCGCGGCGAGTTATCCTGTCTGAAAAAATCCGCGTAAATCTGCGTTAATCAGTGTCTAAAAAATAAAATTCTCATCGGCGCAGCCGATTCCTTTAATTTTCATTTTTCAATCTTCAATTTTCAATTCTATCCCGTCAATCCTGTTATCCTGTCCAAAAATTCTCCCCGCCCCCAAAACAATTCTGGTCAATACTAATCTGTTAATCAGTGAAATCAGCGTACCCGTCCTGAGCCAGTCGAAGGAATCAGCGTTTAAAAAAACAAAATCTCTGTGAACTCTGTGGCCTCTGCTCGCCCCGCACCAAATAGGCCGTTGCCGTCATTTGGTGCGCGGGTGGCTATTATCCACCTGTTTTTCTTTGTGCCTTTGCGTCTTTGTGGCAAAAATCCGTGCAATCCGTGGTTAAAATCGTTCAAAACTTGACGAAAGCTAATCAAAAGTTTACATTTTTTTGCAAAATTTTGCAAAATGTTGCAGAATTTTGCTTGAATCATGCAAATTTATGCTTGAATTTTGCAACTTTATGCTCGATTTTTGCAACAAAAACCTGAAAATTTGCGCACTTTTTCAAAAAAAACTTGCGTAAATCGCCATAAGTCCTTTATTTTAGAGTTATATTTTGCCGTAAGTCCTTTATTTGCGTTGTCTGCAAACAACATAAAATAAGGACTTACAGCCGCCTATTTTTCTCCGCAATTAAGAATTAAAAATTAACAATTCAAAATTCTTTCTTCTCCTGCTTTTCACTTCTCACTTCATCCGCCGTCCGGCTCAGCAAAATCACACAGCACGAAATCGGCTATCGGCAGCGCATCTTTGGCAAGTCGCAAACAATCGCCGTTCAACTCAAGCAAATTTGATTTGAGATTCTTTTCAATTGTTCTTTTAAATAATTCATAAATATCGAAACCTGTTTTTTCTTTATATTCCGTTAAATTTATTCCCTCTGTAAGTCGAAGATTTAAAACTGCCGTCTGTGCAGCCTTTTCAATATCCGTTATAATTATTTTCTCATCAGCGGCATCTTCATTTTGTTTGATGCGTTGGGCGTATTTTTCAATATCGCTTATATTTTCAAACCTTAAATTTCCGACCGAGCTTGCCGCCGCCGGGCCTATTCCGAGATATTGTTCGTTCTTCCAGTATGCGAGATTGTGCCTGCATTTAAATCCCGCCCTTGCGAAATTGGAAATCTCATAATGCTCAAAACCACCCGTGGAAAGCGTTTTAATGGCCGTTTCGTACATTCTCCTGTCAGTGTCCTCGTCGATATTTTTCACGTTTCCAGATAATTTACTTTTTTCCAATGGCGTATTTTTTTCATAAGTAAGGCTGTATGCGCTGATATGCTGAATATCGAGGTTGATTGCCGTTTGCAGATTTTCTCGCCAGCTTTTTAAATTTGAATTTGGAATGGCGAATATCAGGTCGATGCCTATGTTTTGAAAGCCTGAATTTTTTGCCGATTGAATTGTCTGGAAAATTTTTTCTGGACTATATTTTCTGCCGAGAAAATCCAGTTCGCTTTGAATGAATGATTGCGCTCCGATTGAAATTCTGTTCACGCCGATACTTTTCAGCTCGGCAAATAATTTTTCATCCGCGTCGTTGGGATTTATTTCTACGGTGAACTCTTTTGGCTGTCCTGTTATCGCGATAATTTTTTTGAGGAATTGGCTTAGTATTTCGCCGCCTATACAGGCCGGGCTGCCGCCGCCGACATATAATGTTTCAATAGGCCTTTTGATTTGTGTTTTTTTCAGCTCGGCAATTTCCGCATCCAAAGTTTTTGAAACATTATATTTATCTGCGGGTTTTGAAAAAAATCCGCAGTAAAAACATTTCACTCTGCAAAACGGAATATGAACATAAATAATTTTTGGCGGATGTATTTCCACTATCAGCTCCAAATCTTAACTTCCCATTAACCGGCGTTATTTGAAAAAATTATTACACCAATCAGCACAATATGTTGTTTTTTGGCAACATTGCTGTAATTTTCTTATTTTCAAAGACTTTATATCCCATAAAAAGCTTATTTTCAATATTATAACACGAATATGTTGTCTAAAAACAACATTGCGACAAACTTTAACAGTTCGATTGGATAAGCCCGATAATGTTTTATTGCGATAACCTTTTCTAAAACAGGCCTTTGCGGTTAATTCTGTTGTTCTAAGCAAATATGGCAAATTTCTGGCATAGCCATTGCTCGCAGTGATAGTACTTTAACTTTGCCGGGCGTGCTATCTGTAATCCCCTGGAGGATGAAGAAGCGGATGAGCCGCCCTGCGGTCGCAACCAGGGCCAAAAGATAAATTCTTAAAGGGTCCCTGTATATATAGATTGCGTTTGATCCCGGAGCTGTTTCTAAGGAGGAGGCAGCTCCTCTTTTTTTGCGCATCGTTTATAGGTTTCCCATTTTATTTTTTGATTTTTCACCCGCAGATTGTATAACGCCTGTATGGACAAGGCAATTTTCCGAATTATTGATGCGAATTTCAATCGCGCCCGTGAAGGCCTGCGGGTAGCGGAGGATTTTTGCAGGTTCGCGTTGAACAATCAGTTGTTAAGCGGCAAATGCAAGCAAATCAGACATCAATTATGCGGAGCTGTGAGCAAATTTGATTCGCAACAGCTTATCGCGGCACGTGATACGCAAAACGATGTCGGCTGCGAAGTTCGCATCGCAGAACAAATGAAACGAGCA
>JBAZTW010000008.1:0-19445 GCA_041661665.1 Phycisphaerae bacterium
CGAAAAAAGCATCTGCAAAATCAGGGAAGATATTCTCGAACTTCTCAGCCTGACAGAGGCAGGCCTCGACTTCGGCGATGAAGACATCGAACTTATCACCAAAAAAGCCGCTGTTGAAAAAACAGAAAAAATAAAAAACAGCTTGAGCGAACTTCTTGCCGGTGCAATTACCTATGAACAAATTGCCGCTGCTCCTTCCGTTGTGATTGTCGGCTCTCCCAATGCCGGCAAAAGCAGCCTGCTGAACGCGCTTGTCGGAAAAAACAGAAGCATTATATCCGAACAGCCCGGCACAACACGCGACGTTTTGCAGCATTGGTTAAAATTAGATAATTGCGATTGCGTTTTATTTGATACGGCCGGTCTTGTTATCGAGCCTGCCAATATTCTTGAAACGCTGGCAAATGCGGCAGCTTTAAATGCAATTGAAACTTCAATGTTAATCATTTTCTGTGTGGATATTACGAAAGACAACTGTTCAGAAGATATAAAAATTCTAAAGAATACCGCGTGGGCTAAAGCCCACCCTACTAATAAAAAGCCTGTGATTTTCGCAGCGACAAAATGTGATTTATTAGATGATAAACAATCTGCAAAAAAAATTGAGGCACTTAAAAATATCTTCGGCAGGGGGTTTGTGCCTGTCAGTGTAAAAAACTCTTTCGGTCTTGAAATTTTAAAACAGACTCTTCGACAAAATATAATCGCTCAAACAGCTTTCTCGTCTCAGGCCGCCGACAAAACGGCCCTGACCGCAAGACATCTTCAGATTGTGAACGATGCGATGAAAAATATCGGCGACGCTCAAAATGAATTGGAAAATAACAATGAGGAAATTGCCGCGATGTTTTTGCGAGATGCGTCGGGTTGTCTTGCAGGCCTCGATGCCGAACATATCGACGAAGCGATATTGGATAATATCTTCTCGAAATTCTGCATAGGAAAATAAATTAGCCACAAAGCCACAAAGGCACTAAGAATTTTAATAAATTATTTCTTCGTGTCTTCGTGCCTTTGTGGCAGTTTTTTTATTTGTCTTTCGCTTCAAATTCAGCGTCAATCACATCGTCGCCGCCTTTGCGATGAACTTCGCCTTCGGCGTTCTTCGGCTCTGAGGCTGCATTTCCTGCCGGCTTTGCGCCGCCCTGTTTCTTGGCGGCCTCTTCATAAAGAATCTTGCCAAGTTCCTGAGCCGCTGTGCTGAGGTTTTCCATAGCCTTCTTTATCGCGTCGCCGTCTTCGCCTTTGGCCGTTTCCTTAAGATTGTTCGTCGCCGACTCGATTTTGCCTCTGGTCTCTGCGGAAACTTTTTCGCCGTGTTCCTTGAGCGTTTTTTCGGTCGAATAAACAAGCTGGTCTGCCTGGTTCTTCAGGTCAATCACTTCTCTGCGTTTCTTATCTTCAGAAGCGTGAGCCTCAGCGTCCTTTTGCATTTTTTCAACTTCCTGCTTGCTCAAACCTGAACTGGATTGAATCTGTATCGACTGCAGCTTGCCCGTGCCGAGGTCTTTCGCTGAAACATTCAAAATGCCGTTAGCGTCAATATCGAATGCGACTTCAATTTGCGGAATGCCGCGAGGTGATGGCGGAATATCCGAAAGCTGGAACCTGCCAAGCGTTCTGTTATCTTTTGCAAATTCTCTTTCGCCCTGCAGAACGTGAATATCAACGCTTGTCTGACCATCAGCAGCCGTTGAGAATACTTCCTTTTTGCTCGTCGGAATCGTTGTATTGCGGTCAATGAGTTTCGTCATAACTCCGCCCAGTGTTTCAACTCCGAGAGAAAGAGGCGTAACATCTAAAAGTAAAATATCCTTAACGCCCGCGTCGCCCGCCAGAACAGCGCCCTGAATTCCAGCGCCAATTGCGACAACTTCATCAGGATTCAAACTCTTGTTAGGCTCTTTCTTGAACAAATCTTTTACAATCTGCTGAACCTTCGGAATTCTTATTGAACCGCCGACAAGCAGAACCTCTGCGATATCCGCGGGATTAAGTTTCGCATCGGCCATCGCCTGAACGCACGGCTTTTTCAATTTTTCAAACACCGGCTCAGCAAGAGCTTCAAATTTGCTTCGCGTAATTGTAAGCTGTAAATGTTTCGGCCCCGATGCGTCAGCGGTAATAAAAGGCAGATTTACCGTCGTTTCAACCTGCGTTGAAAGTTCGCACTTCGCCTTTTCCGCCGCCTCTTTCAATCTCTGATGCGCCATCGGGTCTTTGCGAAGGTCGATGCCTTCTTTCTGTTTAAATTCTTCAGCTAAATAATTGATGAGCAATTCATCGAGGTCATCGCCGCCGAGATGTGTATCGCCGTTGGTGCTGAGAACTTCAAACACGTTGTCGCCGATATCGAGGATTGACACATCGAAAGTGCCGCCGCCGAAATCGAACACCGCGACCTTTTCATTTTTCTTTTTCTCAATTCCATAAGCAAGCGCAGCAGCCGTCGGCTCATTGATAATGCGCTCGACCTTCAAGCCTGCGATTGTGCCTGCGTCTTTTGTCGCCTGCCGCTGAGCATCGTTGAAATACGCCGGTACGGTAATAACCGCCTGGTCAACTTTTTCGCCTAAATAATCCTCCGCCGTCTTTTTCAAATCCTGCAAAATCATCGCTGAAATTTCTGGCGGGGTATATTCCTTGCCCCTTATGTTCACTTTCACCAATTCAGCCGCGCCGCCGGTTACTTTATATGGAACTATCTTTTCCTCAGAGGCGACTTCGCTGTGCCTTCTGCCCATAAAGCGTTTTATCGAAAAAACAGTATTTTCAGGGTTCGTTACCTGCTGGTGCTTGGCAATCTGCCCGACCAACCGTTCGCCCTTATCTGTAAAACCGACAACTGATGGTGTCAGCCTGTTGCCGGAGGAATTCACCAAAACCTTCGGCGAAGAGCCTTCCATTATTGAAACTACCGAATTTGTCGTGCCTAAATCTATTCCAATTATCTTTCCCATTGTTATTTCTCCATTAAACTAAAGAAATTTTCATTCAACTAATCTTCAGTGCAAAGGCCGTGCCAGCTACTCTCAAAAACATAACTTACTGTCAAAAAAGGAGTTAAAATCAGCTCGTCCCGCTAACATCTGCCTTTTTGGCAGGTTTTTTGGACATCCTTAATTTTTTATTTTTATTTTTAATTTTTGTTTTTCCTGTAATATAATCGCGCAATCTGTTTTAAATTGTTTTTGGTACTGCAATTTTGTTTTTAAGTTGAAAGGAATTCGAAGAAATGCCTAATCTATTCGCTAATGGTATGGTGCCGTCCAGGATATTTTTAACAAAGGGAATAGGCCGACACAGATATCAGCTCAAATCCTTCGAGGAGGCGCTCCGCCAGGCCGGCGTGGCAAATCAAAATCTTGTCCAGGTTTCTTCAATTCTGCCGCCAAAATGCAAAATTATCAGTAAAAGCGCAGGGCTCAAGGAATTAGTTCCCGGCTCTATCGCTTTCTGCGTTATGGCTCGAACAGACACAAATGAACACGGCAGACTTATAGCTTCATCTATCGGTATGGCCGTGCCGAAAGACAAAAATAACTGGGGTTACCTCAGCGAAGTTCACGGCCACGGTATGAACGAAAAACAGGCCGGCGATATGGCTGAAGACTTGGCCGCCGAAATGCTCGGCACAACACTCGGCCTTGAAGTTGACCCAAATACCGCATGGAGCGAACGCGAACAGGTCTACAAATCAACAGGCTTCATCATCAGAACGTCGAACATCACACAGGCCGGGCGAGGCGAAAAAGGGCTTTGGACTACCAGTGTCGCAATCGCAATGTTCATTTTCGACTAAATAGTACCTGTTGTGGAAATAGGCATTTGTCATTCCCGCGCAGGCGGGAATCCAGTATAAAATAGTCTCGGCCAAAGGCCGAATCCACAATTTTGATATTTAATTTTTTATTTTTGATTTTATTTATGGAATACGAAAACAATTTCTGTGGTCTGCCGGAAGAATACTGCGACTATAAAAAAGCCAAAGTTGTCATTCTCCCTGCGCCATTCGATGCGACAAGTACCTGGATAAAAGGCGCCGACAAAGGCCCAGCCGCTTTGTTGGAAGCCTCGGCAAATATGGAAACCTATGACATCGAAACAAACTCCCAAGTCTATACCCAGGGCATATTTACGGATGAGCCGATAAAGGAAAAAAAGTCGCCCGAAAAGATGACCGCCGAGCTTAAATCGCGGGTCTTAAAACACATCAAAAGCAAAAAATACGTCGTTACCATCGGCGGCGAACACTCCGTCAGCGCAGGCGCAATCGCCGCCCACGCCGAGTCGTTCGACAATATGTCAATTATTCAGTTCGATGCTCATGCCGACCTCCGCGATGAATATCACGGCTCGAAATACAATCACGCCTGCGTAATGGCTCGCGCAAGAGAAATCGGCCCGGTCGTTCAGGTAGGCATCAGAAGCGCTGCCGTCGAAGAAGGCCCGCTGATTCAAAATGTTGACAATGTTTTCCTCGCACACAAAATCTACAACAATAACAACTGGTTCGATAAGTGCCTGAGCAAATTGACCAAAAATGTCTATCTTACTATCGACCTCGATGCCTTCGACCCCGCTATTATGCCGGGAACAGGCACTCCTGAGCCGGGCGGACTTGGTTGGTATCAAACGCTCGATTTTCTCAAAAGACTGATGACGGAAAAAAATGTTGTCGGCTTCGACGTTGTGGAACTCTGCCCCAATCCCGCAAGCAAAGCGTCAGATTTTCTCGCCGCAAAATTAGTGTACAAACTTCTTACATACAAGTTTGAATAGTTTAGCCATTTATTGTGCAGCAAAAAGGCCATAAGAAACGCTTTTGATTAATTCTTTTAATTTTTGCACTATCAGTTCCGGCGTCATCATATCCCTGCAAACAGGTTTGTCACAGGGTTTGTCTAACCAGCAGGGAGCGCAAGGCAAATCTGCGGTTACATTTACATTACAGGGATAACCGAATACCTTTGGATTTTCCGCACCGCCGTAAATTATCACACAGGGCGTGTTGACCGCTGTCGCCAGATGCATTATTCCGCCTTCATGAGCGATTACCGCATCACAGTGCCGAAGCACAGAAGCGGTTTTTCTGTATCCAAGATTTCGCCAGTCTTTTGCACCGTTTAATTTTGGTCCCTCGGCCTTGTCGCCGATTTGAATGAATGTTATATTTTCTTTTGTAAGAAGCTCGGCTATTTTATGCCACTTTTCTATTTCATAAAATTTGTTAGGAATTTTTGTGGTGATTTTACCGCTCGGAGCAATCGCAACCAGCGGACGTTTCAGCCGCTGCAGTCGCCACTTGCGATAGTCGAGTTCTTTTTGCGTCAGATAAAGTCGAGGCTGATAAATTCGCTCTTTAACCTTTACGCCGACAAGGTCGTACATTCTGTCTATCATATTTTGGACTTTTCTCGCGCCTTTGAAATCAGCATAAGTATATTCGGTGAGCGGGATGGCTCTTTGAAAAAGCGAGGGGTTTTTCTCCATTATGGTTCTGGCGTTCCAGCAGGCGGTTACGTCGGGATTATTTTCAAAAATCTCCCAGCGTCTTTTTGTAAATACAAATATCCGTATATCCGGGTATTCTCTTTTAATTCCTGCGATAACCGCTGTGGCCATCAGATTGTCGCCGAAACCGTGTCCGATGGAGAGGTATATCGCCCTGCCGGAGTTTGTCGTAAAATCAGCCAATTTAAACCGCCTTAAAGATTTGAACTGCCTTTGCAGAAGATATTTTTTATAAAACTAAAAAATCCAGAAGAACTCTCATCTTCCTGCGCTATGTATGGTCTGAATTTTTCTATGTTTTCCTTTATGTATTTTGGCACATCCAACGGCTCAATATAAAATTTCATTTTTTTTCTGCCATACAAATCCCTTTTTGCCTTTATACATTTAGCGATTCGGTTTTTGTCTGTAAAAAAGTCCGTATCATATTTTACGCAGGCAAGAGAATTTATCTTAGCGGCAATATTGTCCGGTGTCATTAGATAACCGAAATGCCAGCCGGCATTATCTATTATTTCGCGCTCTATTGCGGTTTTCGGCGACCGCACTAATTGCCCATCAATAAAATCACGGCCCCTGCAAAAGGCAGGGTGTAAATTATCTCTCTGGCTGCGAAGATTAAGATAATAATAATAATCCTTTTGCCTCAATATACATGGTTTTTGTTTAGTGCGAATAATAGGAAAGACGTCTGGATTTGCTATTTCGTCAGCATCGCCGACGATTACTATATCATCCGGCTGAAGATTAGCAAGTCCTCGTTTGATGCATTTTCTTTGGTAGTTTTCGTTTTGCCAAACACCGGTCGTAGGTTTGCCATCCATTGAGTTTTGTTCGCGTGCGAGCAGTTCTTGTTTGTTTTCGTTTCGCCAGTGGTTTTTCAGCGGCATATCTTCTACAATGATGTGAATTATTTTGTCTTTAAATTTTGCAAACTCCGGCCTATTTTTTGCCTGCTCAAAATAAAGAGGTTTTTCTTTACCGGTATGAGTATATGGCGATTCTACCAGAACGAACTTATCAACGACAGCGTCCAGAGTATTCAGTCGGATTTCCAGCAACAGTAATTCATTAAAAAATGTAAAACAATCATAAATCATAAAATTCCCTAAGACTATTATTGGTTCTTTTTACTCTAATTCATTGAACGAAATAAGTCTAATGCCACATTCTCTGATACATTTTTTAATGTCTTGGTTAGCGGCGATATTTGCATCAAATTCTATAGTTTTTCTAAATTCTTCTGAATCTCCAGACCATGCATCCTGATAGCCTGGATGAAGCATCAACTCGTAAACTCCATCAGGGATTGCTTTGAAGCATTGGATAAATCGTTCCTTGGGGTCGGAAAGATAGGGTATTAAATAATCTGGAGAAATCATACTATCCGGCGTAAGCAGCCCACTCCTTCTGGCAACCATATCCTGAAATATCTGTGAACATTTTTTTGAAATTTATTAAATCCATCTCTATTTTTTTTAATTTATGGCAAAACGGCAGCCTCTATCAAGGCTTGGCCGCCAATACCCAAAGTTCCGGACCAGTCTCCCGCAATTTGGCCGGCAGTTTGTACCAGTATTTGCGCCTGCGATAAGAATATTTACCGCGATGAAAACTGTTCACAATTTTCAGTCCTACCGCTGAAACCAAATCTGCAAGCTCGCCGTTGCCGCGGAACTGATAGGAGTGCAGCGATTTTGTAACGTCGATGTCAGAACTTTCCTGAGGCACAATTGCCAAAAGAACTCCGCCGGGCTTCAGCATTGCAGCTATATTTTTCAACGCATCAAACGGCCTGTCTAAATGCTCAAGGCAGTGCCTGGTAAAAATTATATCAAAGGAATTTTCCTCAATTACTAAATTTCGGATATCGCCGTCAATCACATTTCGCCCCTTAGACCGGGCATATTCGACTGTTTGGCGGGACAACTCAAGGCCGAAGACATTTTTAAACCTTTTTCTTGGCATAAAAACCCCAAACCCGGCAGGACAGCCTTTCTTTAAATACGAAAGAGACCAGCCGTCTCTGCAGCCGACATCGAGAAATTTTACATCAGGCGAAAAATTTGGGTTAGCCCTTTCAATCGTCGGTTGAGTGTGATGCAGCCTGCCCCCAACCATCAAAAAACGAATCGCCTCAGCTATATTAAATTTTACTATCTGATTATTATCGTGTGGCGCTGTACCCAAAATCTGACGAGAATAAAACTCTTCATCAGAATCATACATAACCATTTTACCTTGTATCAGTTTCATAATATTAGTTTATCTCGGTTTTGTAAAATATGTCAAGTTTTTTGCCAATTCATCGTAAATTTTTTCTTCTCTTTTTATCATTACGCCATGGCTGAAATTCTGGCGAATCTGCTCTTTTGCGGCGGAAATCATTTTCATTTTTTCATCGCAGGGCATATCCGCAACCTTCAGCATCGACAAACAAAGAGAATTCGCATCTCGCGGCTCGACAAGATAACCGAATTTGCCGCCATCGAGAATTTCCGGTATTCCGCCGGCATTTGACGCTATGCAAAGCACTCCAGCCGCCATTGCTTCCATAAGACCCCTCGGCAACCCCTCGGCAATAGATGGCAGAACAAAAGCATCTGTTGCACAATAAAGTTCCAGCATATTATTAACCCTGCCGGGAAAACGAATAGAATCGCCGCAGCCAAGTTTAGCGGACTGTTTCTCGAGTGCATCTTTCAATTCGCCTGCACCGGCAAAAATAAGCAAGGCATTTGGAATTTGCTTCTTTACCTGCGCAAAAGCATCAATCAAAAACTTCTGTCCTTTTGTCTCAGCCAGTCTGCCCGCTGTTGCGAAAACAAAAGCATCCTGCGGGATATTAAATTTTCCCCGAACAGCAGTTCTGTCGAAACGAGTGTGGGAATAATAATCATAATCTATCGAATTGCCGAGATTAATAATCCGCTCAGACTTAACAGTTGGGTTGTTTGCGATAATGTCCTCTTTGACTGCCTGACCAACAGCAAGAATCCTGTCTATGCAGGGCAGAACAAAAAGGTTTAGCAGTTTTCTGTTAATATTTCGAGTTCTGCCAAGACCATGGACGTGAGCAATTATCACAGGCACACCTGCTAATTTGCCTGCGATTGCGCCATAGACAATAGACTTGTGATGATGACAATGAAAAATGTCAACTTTTTGTTTTTTCAAAAGTATTGCAAGTTTTAAAATCGCGAAAAACCTCAAAAAGCCAAGCGATGGTTTTGTCGTTAAATAGAAAACTTTTTTGCCATTTTGTTCAAAAACGTTTGGATTGTCGCTGTTTTTAGTGTGATATATGCAAATCGTTTCATATTTTTGCGGATTGATGCCGCAGATTACTGATGCTCTTGATGGAATGTCCCCGCCATATTTAGGCCAAAGTCTGGCCACAATGATTTTCCCATCTCGCATATTTTAGTTTTCCTTAGCAGCTCAAATCGCTTTTGCCGGACGGGGCATTCTATATCCGCGTGTGAAAAACAGCAATCCATTTTTCCGCTCTTAATCCGCTGCTTGACAAAAACCGATATATACACTATAATAATATCCTATCTAATGGCATTCAAATCGGCCAACCGTCGATTTTGGTGCCCCTGAGACGTATTTTGATTTGCGATTATGGCGTTGCAGCCGGGCGCAAATGCCGCTTTGACAGGCTCTTACAGCTCGTTGCCTAAGAGAGGGTCATAGCGGAAAAGCCCAACTGAACTGCAATTAGCTGGAATAACGATAGTTTATCAGGAGTAAAAAATGAGTAAAAAGTCCGCACAGGATGGTCGTCCCCAATCTCCGGAAGATTTCCCCCTTAAAACCGGTGCAGAAATAGTCGTCGATACCCTCATCGAACAGGGCGTCGATACAATGTTCGGCTACCTCGGCGGCGTAGTACTGCCCCTGTTTGATAAACTCTACGATGCGCCAATCAACTTCATAATCCCCCGCCACGAACAAGGCGGCTGCCATATGGCTGACGGCTACGCACGTGCAACCGGCAAAGTCGGCGTTATCATCGCCACTTCCGGCCCAGGCGCCTGCAACCTCATAACCGGCATAGCCAACGCGATGATGGACTCGGTTCCAATGGTTGCACTGACCGGACAAGTTCGCACTGACCTTATCGGCAACGATGCGTTTCAGGAAGCCGATACCACAGGCATTACGCGTCCGATTACAAAACATAATATGATAGTCAAGGATGTTAAGGATTTGCAGCCTGCGATTCGTCAGGCGTTTTATATCGCAAAGACAGGCAGACCCGGCCCGGTGCTGATAGATATTCCGGTTGATGTTTCGCTTGCAAAATGCAGAGAAACCCCGCTTACAGAAATTTCTCTGCCCGGCTATAAACTTCAGCAGGCAGGCCATTCTCGACAGATTAAAATTGCTGCTTCTGCGATAAATAAATCCGAAAAGCCCGTTCTATATGTAGGCGGCGGAGTTATTACGGGCAATGCTTCGGATGAATTGCGCAAGTTTGCGAAAAAAGCAAACCTGCCCGTTACGATGACGCTGATGTCGCTGGGAGCCTATGACCAGACACAGGCCGAATCGCTCGATATGCTCGGTATGCACGGCAGCGCGTATGCGAATTACGCTGTTCAGGAAAGCGATTTGCTTATCGCCGTCGGCGCAAGATTTGACGACAGAGTTACCGGCAAACTGAAAACTTTCGCTCCGAACGCGAAAATTATTCATATCGATATCGACCCAAGCAGTATCAGTAAAAATGTTCACGTTGATATTCCTGTTGTCGGCGACGCTAAATTTATCCTGGCCGAACTGACGAAGGAAATTGAATATAGAGAACGCAAAGAATGGTTTGATAAAATAGCGGATTGGAAATCGAAGTATCCATTTAAATACGATACCACAAGCGCAAATATCAAACCTCAATATGTAATTGAGCAAATATGGGAAGCAACGAAGAATAACGCGATTATCGTTACCGGCGTTGGCCAGCATCAGATGTGGACGGCTCAATTTTATAAGCAAACAAAGCCTCGACACTTTATCACATCAGGCGGTTTGGGAACGATGGGCTTCGGACTGCCCGCCGCAATTGGCGCACAGGTTGCCTGCCCGGACGCTTTAGTTATAGATATTGATGGCGACAGCAGTTTCAATATGACGATGAATGAGCTTTGCACAGCCGTTCAGTACGAGCTGCCGATAAAGGTTTGCATCCTTAACAACGGCTATATGGGTATGGTTCGCCAGTGGCAGGAATTATTTTATGGCAAAAGATATTCCAAGAGTTCATTGCGAAACCCCGAATTCGCGGCAGTTGCCGAGGCATTCGGCGCAGTAGGCATAACCGTTGATAAGAAAAACGATGTCAAAACCGCTATCGCCAAAATGCTCGCCGAGAAAAGACCTTGTTTAGTAGACTTCAAAGTCGAACGTGAAGAAAACGTCTGGCCGATGGTTCCTACCGGCAAGAGTCTGCACGAAATGGACGGCCTGAGCATTTTCGAGAGTATGTCGTAAACAGAAAATTAAATATCAAAAATAAAAAATAAAAATTGAGGAATTCCGCACCTGAAATCAGGTGCGGAAAGAGTTCTTAATTTTGCAAAGGGATAATATATGAAACATATAATATGCGCATTGGTTAACAACAAGCCCGGCGTTCTGGCACACGTTGCCGGTATGTTCGCCGCAAGGGCTTTTAATATCGATTCGCTCGCAGTCGGCAGAACTGATGACCCGGCTCTTAGCAGAATGACGATAGTCGTTCTGGGCGATGATAAGGTCGTTGAGCAGGTTCGCAAGCAGCTCAACAAAATTATCGATGTTGTAAAGATACAGGATTTTTCAGGCACTGAAGTTGTCGCCAGAGATTTAATGCTCCTGTGCATTCATACTCCGCCGGAAAAAAGGCCGGAACTGCTTGCGCTGATTGAAATGTTTAAAGCCAAAGTTGTCGATATCGGACAAAAAACAATTATGGTAGAAGCTGTCGGGCCGGAAGAAAAAATCGAGGCTCTTATCGAAGCGTGCAAACCCTACGGCATTAAAAGTATGGTTCGCACCGGCACAATAGCTATGGCGAAATTCAGCAAAACTGTTCCAACCGATAATCAGTAAAATGCCGATTGGCATTAGATTGTGGATACGAAATTCAGGCTGAAAATGAGGGGTAAAACTTGCGCGCGGCTCGAAAATAAAGGACTTATGTCAAAAGCGCAAGTGAATTTCGATAAAAACGCGCAAGAAATGTTACAAAAACCGAGCATAAAGTTGCAAAATTCAAGCATAAATTTGCATGAAACGAGCAAAATTCTGCAACATTTTGCAAAATTTTGCAAAAAAACGTAAAATTTTGATTAGCTTTCGTCAAGTTTTGAACGGTTTTAACCACGGATTGCACGGATTTTATGGATTTTTTTAAACGCTGATTCCTTCGACTGGCTCAGGACGGGTACGCTGATTTCGCGGATTTTTTGGATGGGACAAGGGGGATAGATTTCGTTGTTTTTTTGCTTGAAATTTAGCGATAAAAATGGTACGATACCTGTTTCGTAGAGCTTCTAAAACTTAAAAAAATAGTAACACTTTAGCCGAATGCAGAAAAATAGGAAACCGCTTGTGGCGGAGGCTATTTTACGCTGGATTCCCGCCCCCGCCTTCGCGGGGGTGACATTCCTTCGCGGGAATGACAAGTCGTATTTGGCACTTGGCTAAAGTATTACAAAAAATATGGATTTAGACTGTTTAAAAAGAAGCAGAGAAGTAAGGAAGTAAGAAGTAAAGAGGCAAGGAAACGGGAAGTAAAGACGGCTGCTTAACGGCTGGAATATTTCTTGTCTCTATAACTTCGTGCTTCTGGCGAGCTTCGTGGTAAAAATTCAAAAAAAATATCACCACGAAGAAATGAAGAAACACAAAGAGAAATAATTTATGTAAAAAAAGAAGCAAGGAAATAAAAGCAGGCACCCCCTCAGTTTCTTACGAAACTAAACGAGGGGGCAGGCGAGCTGGGAAGATATTTTAAAATTCAACAGGAGGACGTATGGAAAGAAGAAAATTTTATATTGTTGTGTGTGCTGCCTTATTGGCAATATTATCAATTTCAAATTTCTGTTTGGCTAAATACTCCGGCGGAGATGGTACATCTGCAAATCCGTACCAAATTTCCAGTCCAAATGATTTGATTACTTTGGGTAATACTCCGGCGGATTACGGTAAATGCTTTATCCTGACGGCGAATATTGACCTCGACTCAAACCTTCCCGGTGGGCAGGTCTTTACAAAAGCAATCATTGCCCCGAGTACTGGTGCTTCCTTTACTGGAATATTTGACGGCAATAGCCATTCAATTATTTCGCTTACAATAAATACAAACGGACTAAACAATTGTTACCTCGGCCTGTTCGGACAGATTGGTTCTGGCGGCATCATAAAGAACCTTGGTGTAGAAGATGTAAATATTATTGGAGGAGATTACTCCTCCCACATTGGCGGACTATGCGGAAGTAATTATTACGGCAGTATTACCAATTGTTATGTGACAGTTGCAGTAAGCGGATATGCTTTTATCGGCGGGCTGTGCGGAGACAATGATAGCGGCAGTATCATTAACTGTTATTCGACCGGCATAGTAAGTGGAAGTATTGAAAGTTTTCTTATCGGCGGGCTGTGCGGAGAGAATTATTCTGGCAGTATCACCAACTGTTATTCGACCGGCTCGGTAAGCGGAAGTAGTGGAAGTTATATTATGGGCGGTCTGTGCGGAACTAACACCGGCAATATCACTGACTGTTATTCGACCGGCAATTTAAGCGGAGATTATCAAATTGGCGGTCTGTGCGGAGAAAATCTCGGTAACATCACTGACTGTCATTCAACAGGCAATGTAACCGGAAATTATACCATCGGTGGTTTGTGCGGGGCAACTTCCGGTAACATCACTGACTGTTATTCGACCGGCACGATAAGAGGAAATGATAATACCGGCGGGCTGTGCGGAAGCACTTCTGGCATCATCACTAACTGTTATTCGACCGGTACAGTAAGCGGAGATAATACCATTGGCGGTCTGTGTGGGAAAATTTCCGGCAATAGCAGCATCATCACTAACTGTTATTCGAGCGGAAATATAACCGGAAGTGACTATTCTATCGGCGGGTTGTGCGGAGTTAGTAGCGGCAGCATCACCAATTGCTATTCGAACGGGACTGTAAGCGGAGGTGATTCTACCGGTGGATTGTGCGGAGAAAACGATGGCGACATATACAATAGTTATTCCATAGGCAAAGTAAGCGGAGATGATTATACCGGTGGGCTTTGCGGAGAAAATCATGACAACATCGCCAACAGTTATTCGATAGGCAACGTAAGCGGATATCAGCGTGTCGGTGGGCTTTGCGGATATAATAGCAATAGTATTACCGACAGTTATTCAATCGGCAATGTAAGTGGTAGTGATAGTTATACCGGTGGACTATGCGGGATTAATAGCGGCAGCATCACCAAATGCTATTCGACAGGCAATGCGAGCGGATACTTGGATACCGGCGGTCTGTGTGGATGGAATTCTGGCAGCATCAGCAGTTGTTATTTTCTTGATACGGCTGGGCCGAATAATGGCAAAGGTGTGCCGTTGACAGATGCACAGATGAGACAGCAGATGAATTATGCAGGTTGGGATTTTGTTGGTGAGACAACTAATGGTACGGATGACATATGGATGATTTATGAAAGTAACAGCTATCCTCTGTTTGTTTGGCAACCTGTTGCTACCGTTCCAAATGTTACCGGTATGACAGAAGCAAACGCTAATATCGCAATTACAAATTCCAATCTTGTTGCAGGTATAACCACCATATACAGCAACACAGTCTCTATTGGAAATGTTATAGAGCAAAAACCAACGGCAGGAACTATACTGGCAAAAGGTTCAACAGTAAATATTGTTGTATCTTTGGGAGTAAAATACAGCGGTGGAAGCGGGACGGCGGATGACCCATACAAAATCTCAAAGCCAAATGACCTGATTGCTTTAGGCAATAACACAGAAGATTATACTGCCCACTTCATAATGGTCAACGATATAAATTTGGCACGATATATATTTGATGATTTTATTATTGGTAAACGTTTTTCGACATACGATGTAAAAGCATTTAATGGAGTATTTGATGGAAATGGTTATGTGATATCAAACTTGAGAATTAATGCTGAAACAAAATACTATGTAAGCCTATTTGGATATGCCGATTCAAACAGTGTAATAAAAAATCTTGGTGTTAGGGATGTAAATGTATCTGGAGGGGAGTGTGTTGGTGGTATAGCAGGTATAAGTTATGGTCACATAGAAAATAGCTATTGTACAGGCACAGTTAAAGGTTTTTGGGAAGTGGGGGGATTGGTTGGATGGATGAGAAATGGCAGTATTTTAGATTGTTATGGTAAAATTGAAATAACTGGTCAAAGTTGGGTCGGGGGATTAGCGGGAAATTTTGAGGGCGGTAGTATAAACAACAGTTATGTGGTTGGGTCAGTTACGGGAGACATTTCCGGAGAATCTTATATTGGAGGGATTGTTGGATTGAGAAGTTGGGACAGCTCTATAGTAAACTGTTTTTGGAGCATTATATACTGTAACGATATATATAACAAAACAGGAAGAGAATTAAGTGTTGAAAAAATGAAGGAGATGGAAACTTATTCTCTTAATGGCTGGTCAGGCTGTAATTGGACTATTAACAATAAAAATGATTATCCACATCTTGCATGGGAAAAAGCAGTTGGACAACCAATAGCCGAACCAAATATTCCATTACAAGGTTCTGGAACAGCAGCAAATCCATATAAAATTGAAAAGCCTGAAGATTTACAGCTCTTAAGCTTTGCAAGTGTTTTGTGGAATAAGCATTTTATTTTGACAAATGACCTTGATTTGAAAAATTATTGCATAACGCCAATTGGTTATGGTTATGGAAATGCATTTGATGGTTCTTTTGATGGCGGCGGTCATATCATATCCAATTTAATGATTGATGCTAATGGAATAGATTTTGTTGGCTTGATTGGAAGTGCAGATTCAAACAGTGTAGTGAAAAATATTTCCATAAGAAATGCCAATATTAGAGGTGATGACTATGTTGGCGTGCTGATAGGAGAGAATGGCGGTTATTGGTGTGGCAAATCAAGAGATGGTGGCATGGTAACAAATTGTTACTGCTCTGGTATAATTGAAGGAGATCAGTACGTAGGTTCCTTAATAGGAATGAATAGCTGGGGAAAGATAACTGACTGCTACAGTGATGCTAATGTTACAGGAAGTTATGGTGTTGGCGGTTTAATTGGAGAACATTTAGGTAATGATATAAGTTCTTGTTATAACACTGGAACAGTTTATGGTGGAGGTTATACTGGAGGATTAGTTGGTATTTATCGAGGTGATAATTTGATAAATTGCTATAATGTTGGTGCTGTCAATGGTACAGATGGTGGTGTTGGAGGAATAGTTGGTTTGGTTGATGGTGGTGTCATAGAACGGTGTTATAATACCGGAGAAATTAATGGTTCATATGATGTTGGTGGTCTTGTTGGAGAGAACTGGTCTGGCGATATAACAAATTGTTATAGTAATGCCTTTATTAACGGCGATTATTACAGAGCTGGTGGATTATGTGGAGAAAATTACTATGGCAATATTACCAACTGTTATTCGACAGGGGTAGTAGATGGAAATGAAAATACCGGAGGTTTATGTGGTGTGAATTGGGACGGCAGTATTAGCAGTTGTTATTTTCTTGAAACGGCTGGGCCGGATAATGGTTTAGGTGAGCCTTTGACGGATGGACAGATGAAACAGCAGGCGAGTTTCATAAATTGGGATTTCCCTTTTACAGGCGGCGATTCGGATGAGTGGTTTATGGCGTTTGATGGTTATCCGATATTGACGTGGCAGATATCGGATGCGGATATTTATACAGATGGGAAAAATAATTTAAAAGACTGGGCGGTGTTTGCAAACTACTGGATGAGAGAAGATTGCAGAATGTATAACGATTTCTGCGAGTTTGCGGATATGGATTTCGATGGGCATGTGGATATCGACGACCTTGCGGAATTTATCAGCTACTGGTTAGAAGAGGGAATATATTAACTCAAATCTGACCGATAATCAGACAACCGCGTGGGCTAAGAGCCCACCCTACAAAACTTCGTGAAAACTACGACGAGACAGGACGCCGAGGGAATTTAAAAAGATTTCTCCGCTGCGCGTCGAAATGACAAAAAATGGATTCCCGCCTTGGTTCGACTGCGCTCCCTCAAAGTGGTCTTCGAGGAATGACAGTGGGCAGACACATAGGTCTGCCCCTACGAAACACCCTGCGATATCGCTTGGGCTCTGAACTATGAACCCCGCGTTGTATTTTGTTTATGCGTTCTTAATTTATTCGCTACTTTTACAACGTCGAGCATTTGCGCGACATCGTGTACTCTTACAATTGAAACGCCTTTTGCAGCGGCCAGAGCAACGGTGGCGGCAGTGCCGAAGATTCTATCCTTTGGAGCGGTTTTGCCGGTGAGCGTTCCGATGAATTTTTTTCTGCTTGTGCCGAGCAGGACGCGGTATCCGCTATTTACAAAAATATCTATATTGCGAAGAAGGTCTAAATTGTGTTCCAGCGTTTTGCCGAAGCCTATGCCGGGGTCGATGAAGATTTTTTGTTTCTCGATGCCCGCCTGTTCGGCAATTTTTGTTTTTTTCATCAGGTAATCGAGAACCTCTTCGACAACATTTTTATAGTAAGGTTCGAGATGCATATTTTCCGGCGAATTCTGGATGTGCATCAATATTACCGGCATTTTTTTTTCCGCGACAAGGGAAATTGTTCTTTTATCGTCGAGAGCGGTGATGTCGTTTATGAGCGAAGCGCCGGCATCAAGGGCGGCTTTTGTTGTTTCAAAATCTTTACTATCGATGCTGATTGGGATTTTAATTTTGGCGGCAAGTTTTTCGATTACCGGCACAACACGTTTTATTTGTTCTGCGCTGTCAACCGGTTTTGAGCCGGGGCGTGTGGATTCAGCTCCGATATCGATAATCGCTGCGCCTTGTTCGGCCAATTCGATGCCGCGGGCGAGAGCTTTTTGCGGGTCGAGAAAATCTCCGCCATCGCTGAATGAGTCGGGGGTGATGTTTAAGACTCCCATTACGATGCAGCCTGCGGAAAAATCAAGTTCTTCGCCGGGCCAGGTCAAAATGTCTGTTTTATTTTTCACCACAGAGACACAGAGAAAAAAATTACTGATAACCGATTTTCTGATAACTGCTTTTTGCCACAGTTTTGCAGGGTGGGCTCTTAGCCCACGCTGTTTTATTTTTTTAACCACAGGCCTGTTGAGCCGGTGCGATAGAGAAAATACGAAATTATTGAAAATTTTTCAAGCGTTTCAATTTCGTCAAAATCATTTTTTAATCGGCACAGAGCGTTTTCAATGGCCTGCGAAATTTTATCCTGTTCATCTTCTAAAAAATCGCCGAGGTCGATTATGTCAAAACAATTCATTACAAAGGCCGCGAGTGTCTGCTTTTTCGCTCTTATACCCTGTTGTTTTATCCTTGCGGATTTGTCTATGTGGACGATTTTAAGTTTTTCGAGGTCTGATGTCCATCTATAAGTTTGTTTTTTTAGAACAGAGAGTTTTTCAATTTTCTTTTTGAGTTCGGCAGCCAGTTCAAAATTTAAATTTTTCGCCGCTTCGGTCATTTGCCGCTGAAGAATTTCCACTTCGCCGGATGGATTTGCGCCTGCCGAAAAGGCTTTTTTTGTTATTTGCAGGTATTCATCGGAACTGATTCGGCCTGCGCATAATCCGCAACAGGAGTCCATTTGCAGATACGGGCAGCTTTTAGCAAGTTCCGGATTATTCGCGATATCCGGTCTTTTGCAGAGCTTGAAAATATCCTGAATCGCTTTGAGAAAATCCGTTGCTGATTTTTGCGAGGGGAACGGGCATAAAATTTTCTCATCGGTTTTAAACGAGGGTTTTTTTGTGATTGAGAAAAAAGGCGTTTTATCGGCGAAATTTACTCTTACAAACCACGGCTGAACAAGCGTGATATGGTCTTTATAATTTTCGCTGAAAATTTTTCTGACTGCACAGAGATGTTTCATCGCAAGCCGAAATCTGCATTGGCAGACGGAGTAATAAATTTTTGCGGTAATCTCCTTAAGGTCAGTCCGTTTTGATTTTTCCGTTTGTTCAATGAGTTTGTTTTTGACGGCGTTTCTGATGTTTGCTGTGGTAAGGAGCTGGATTGGTTTGTCGTTATCGTCTGCAAACAAAATCAGCCCCGGCGAAGTCGGCAGAGCTGAGTGGTCGTCTTTTGGCAGGAAGAAATTTTCAAAAATTTCAGCGTGCCGATTTTCCATTAGACATTTAGGCCTGAAATGGTCGTGTCAAAAACCATAACACCGTCAACAATGCCCTGAACAACGCAGGTGTACATTCTGCTTTTGAAAGTTGTAATGTGGCAGAGAAGATAAAGGCGGCAGCCGGGCGAGACGGGTTTTCTGAATTTTGCCTCGTCGATTCCCGCAAAGCCGATGAATCCCTTTAGCTTATAAACTTCCTTAACAAATACGCTGGAGAGCTGGGCGGCGGCTTCAATCATAATAACACCCGGCATCAGCGGCCTGCCGGGGATGTGGCCCTTAACCCAAAATTCGTTTTCGGTCAAATCCTTGTAGCCGAGAACGAGGAATTTTTCCTTATCGTACCAGATAACTCCATCGAGCTGATCCATTTCATAACGCTGGGGATTAGACTTCTGGATGGTTTCCTTATCTATTACGATTTTATTTAAATCGATATTTGCCAAATCAAATAAAAGAGTTGGGGGCATTTTTTTCCTTATATCAAAATAACATTATCAGAGGCTAACAGCTAATAGACAAAAC
>JBAZTW010000008.1:19455-62240 GCA_041661665.1 Phycisphaerae bacterium
TATTATCAGCAGCCAGTAGCCAGAACGACACCAAATTTCGTACCGCCGCCAACTATTAAGCCAACACTCCCCCCTGAACCATCGTCAGCGATGAGATTCGCGGAATTACAGATACACTGAAACGTGCATTTTACTATTCTTCGTCGGTTCGAAGCTCAAGAACTTTATTTCTGAGCGTCTGAGCGGCAGACTTAATCTGCTGCATTTGCTTCCTGACCCTTGTGCCAGCAGCTTTGTTTCCGCCTTCAGCTTTTCTAATATCGCTTTCGGCTTCATCGACGAGTCTCTTAAGATCCTCGTATTCCTGCATAATTGCCTCCATACAAAAATCATTTTTGAGTAATTTAACCGCTCGATAAAATTTTGTCAAAAAAAATCGTTCTTTTTTAGTAAAAAAATCGGTTTTTTTT
The DNA here is from genome assembly GCA_041661665.1 of Phycisphaerae bacterium. Lineage (GTDB taxonomy): Bacteria > Planctomycetota > Phycisphaerae > Sedimentisphaerales > UBA12454 > GWC2-45-44. Next base: position 19,866 of record JBAZTW010000008.1, read on the forward strand.
ATTCAGTTAGCTTTTTGGTAAGCTGGGTAATTTTTTGGCCAAGTCTTTTGCACTGGGCAGCAGCCCGCTCATCTGGTTTGCCGATGGCAACCGGGCCGTAGTGATCGCCCTGAGCGTCACCCTGGATAACCATTCCGTGAATGAGCATCGCCTCTAATATACCCATAATGGTGGTTTCGTTTCCGCCTGCGATGTTTGCGGAACTTGAGAACGCACCGCCGACTTTACCTGTTAATTTGCCGTGCTTTACGACTGTGTCGGTAAAAAGCTGCATAATGGGGGCAGCCATTTGGCCATAGTAGGTCGGCGAACCGATTACGATGGCATCAGCGGCGAGCAGGTCATCGACTTTTGTCTTTTCCACCGACTTGCACTCTGTTGCCAAGTTCGCTTCATTCATAGACTTAGCAATCATTTCAGCCATTTGTTTTGTGTTTCCGGTTTTTGAGTAATAGACTACGAGCCCCTTTGCCATAAAACGTCCTTTCATTATTAAAACTCATAGTATTTTATGGTAATATCCAAATTTTTGCACGTTTTTTTAAAACAGGGATTTAAGAACGCCCCTTAATTTTAAGGCTATGCGAAACACGCTTTTAAAACAAAAACGGCCTCTGAAATTTCAAAGGCCGTTTTTTTGATTTTCGAGTACATCGATGTTATTTCTTTTTTGCTGTTTTTTTCTTTGCTGCCTTCTTTACAGTTTTTTTTACGACTTTCTTTTTGCCGCATCCGCAGCCGCATGTTGCACACATAATTTAATCCTTTCAAAAAAATAATTACTTATAACACAGTATTATATCGGACGATGGCGGAAAAAACATTAAAAATTCCTGTCAGCCAGGAGCGTAGAACGGACGAGAAGAACCGGCAGCGCAAAAGTTAAAAGAATTATTGAATACGCCGCGACTCTAAAATTCTTTTGCCAAAGCGATTCCCGGCGCCGGTCTGTCGCCGAGGGTGGGCGTGAACGGCGCGATTTTAAATCCCGCTATATTAAAATTTTTATTTTCGCCGGCGATTGCGTGGCCAACGACATAACCAAGCACTCCGCCGAAAAGCACGTCGGAAGCCCAGTGGTCGCCTGAATCCATCATTCTGTATCCGACAAAACCTGCGGCCAAATACGCCGGTATGCCGATTTTCGGGCCGTAAAATTCATCGAGCACAGCAGCGACGGTGAACGAACTTGAGGTATGCCCGCTCGGCCAGGCAAGCGAGGCGCCGTTTGGACTATGGTTATTGGCTATGCCTTTGAGCATCAATGTTGTTGCGCCGGTAACAGCCAACGCTCTAAACATTATCCAGCTTCGCTGCATATTCAAATCATCTTTTTTGCTTGAGGCCGCCCAATACCATATTCCTGTGGCGGCGAAATGTATTCCGGGGTTGCCCGCCATATCAGTGAAGTTATCAAGGTCTTTTGGCAGCGAACGATGTTCCTCGAAATGGTTGCCGATTTTTTCATCGGCTCTATCGTGCAGGGCGATACTGCCGCCGCCTGCCATAAGCAGAAGCATCAGATTACCGCTATTGAAATACGTCTTTTTTGTGTCTTCCAGGAAAATTTTCGGAAACGCCTTGGCATCTTTCATAAAGACGCCGGTTGCCGGCGAATAACCAGGCGAATAACTGCTATTAGTATTCGCGTCATTGGGCTCGACAGCCGAAACAGAAAAACCAAAACCAAAAATCAAAAGTACAAATAATCCATAATTTGCAATCCGAAATTTGAGATTCATTTCTCACTCCCATTCAATAGTGGCCGGTGGTTTTGAACTTATATCATATACTACGCGGTTTATGCCGCGAACTTCATTTATAATACGATTTGCGATAATTGCAAGCGTGTCGTAAGGAATCCTCGAAAAATCAGCCGTCATAAAATCTGTCGTGTCAACCGAGCGGATGGCGATAACGTTTTCATAGCTTCTCTCGTCGCCCATAACGCCGACAGTCGCCACCGGCACAAGCACGGCAAGCGTCTGTGAAACTTTTCTGTATAAATCAGCGGATTTTATTTCGTCGATGAGAATTTCGTCAGCGTCTCGCAAAACTCGAAGCCGCTCATCGGTAATCTCGCCGATAATCCTTACAGCAAGGCCGGGGCCGGGGAATGGATGCCGCCAGACAATATGCTCCGGCAATCCCAAATATTCTCCAACAAGCCGAACTTCGTCTTTGAATAAATCACGCAACGGTTCGATGAGTTCAAAGCCCAGCTCCTTTGGCAGCCCGCCGACGTTGTGATGCAATTTTATATTCGCCGCTAAGTTGCCGTCTTTGCTGCCGGACTCAATTACATCAGGATAAAGCGTTCCCTGCACTAAATACTTTGCGTTTGGAATTTTTTTCGCTTCTGCCTTAAACGCTTCGATAAATTCGTGGCCGATAATTTTCCGCTTTTGCTGCGGGTCGGTTATACCTTTTAATTTATCGAGAAACTGTCTGCTCCAATCGACAACTCTCAGGTCGATGTGGAAATGGTCTTTAAACGTGCTTTCGACCTGCCGGCGTTCATTTTTACGCAAGAGGCCGTTGTCAACAAATATGCAGATTAGTCTGTCGCCAATGGCTTTATGCACTAACGCCGCCGCAACGGCAGAATCGACTCCGCCGGACAGACCGCAAATTACATTACCGCTCGGCGCTTGTTTTTTTACTTTTTCAATCGCCTGCTCTGCGAAATCGCTCATTTGCCAGTCGCCAGTACAGCCGCAGATGTTGTAGAGAAAATTTCTCATCATCACATCGCCTTTGGGCGTATGGCTCACTTCCGGGTGAAATTGCAGACCGTAGAATTTTTTCTTTTTATTGCGAACCGCCGCGTAAGGGCAGGTATTTGTTTTCGCGAGAGCTTCAAAATCTCCGCTTAGTGATTCTGCCTGGTCGCCGTGGCTCATCCAGACCGTCGCCGAATCGGTAATGCCCGCGAAAATATCTTTTGAGTCAGTGATTGTAACAGCCGCTCTGCCGTATTCTCTGCTTGTCGCTTTTTTGATATGAGCGCCGAGAACCTTGCAGCCCCATTGCATACCATAGCAAATTCCGAGAATCGGCACGCCGAGATTGAAAATTTTCTCATCAGCCATAGGCGCGTTTGGCGCATAAACGCTTGCCGGCCCGCCTGAAAGAATTATACCTTTGAGATTTTTAAGTTTCGCAAGCTCATCAGCCGAAACGCCCGGCTGGTAAATAATCGAATAAACGTTATGTTCACGCACCCGTCTGGCGATTAACTGACCGTACTGGCTGCCGAAATCAATGATGGCTATCAGTTGATTCATTTTATCCTTCAATCATATCCCGTGTTGAATAGTTTGGTGCTTCTTTAGTAATCAAAATATCGTGCGGATGCGATTCGCTCACGCCCGCTGCGCTGATTTTCACAAACTTCGCTCCTGTTCGCAGTTTTTCAATCGTCGGCGTTCCGCAATATCCCATACCTGCCCGCAAGCCGCCGACAAGCTGATAAATAAAATCGCTGAGCATTCCGCGATAAGGCACTCTGCCCTCAACGCCTTCGGGAACGAGTTTTTCTTTCGATGTTGTGCTTTTCTGGCCGTATCTGTCAGCAGAGCCTTTGACCATCGCGCCGAGCGAACCCATTCCGCGATATTCCTTAAACTGTCTGCCCTTATAGATAACGAGCATTCCCGGGCTTTCGGTTAATCCCGCCAAAAGCGAACCGAGCATTACGGTTGACGCTCCTGCGGCAAGAGCTTTTGTGATGTCGCCTGATAATCTTATTCCGCCGTCTGCGATAATCGGTATGTCGTATTTATCCGCCGCCGAGGCACAATCCATAATCGCCGAAATCTGCGGCACGCCTACGCCGCTGATTACTCTTGTCGTGCAGATAGCTCCGGGGCCGATGCCGACCTTGACCGCATTTACGCCTGCCTTTATTAAATCGATTGTTGCTTCCGCCGTCGCGACATTGCCGGCGATTACATCTATTTTATGATGTTTCTTTATTTCCGCCACCGTATCAATTACATTTTGCGAATGTCCGTGAGCGGTATCGACAACAATTACATCAACTTCTGCGGCGATAAGAGCTTCAATTCTCGCAAAATCCTTAACGCCGACGGCTGCTCCGACTCGCAGTCTTCCCCGGCTGTCTCTTGCGGCATTGGGATACTGCTGAACGCGGTCGATATCTCTCATCGTGATAAGACCTGCCAGTTCGCCATTGCCGCTTACTAACAGGAGTTTTTCAATTTTATTTTTTCGCAGGACTTCCTTTGCCTGTTCGAGAGTAGTATCAGCAGAGGCAGTAACCAGGTTCTTTTTTGTCATAACCTCGCTAAGCTTTACGGAGTTGTCTTTAAGGAATTTGAGGTCTCTGCGTGTCAAAATGCCGACAAGTTTTTTGCCCTCGACAATCGGAATGCCGGATACATTCTGCTCATTCATTACTTCCAAAGCCCGCTCAACGGTTTGGTTTGGCGAGAGGGTAATCGGGTCAAGAATCACACCGTTTTCGCTGCGTTTGACTTTCGCTACTTCGCGTTTCTGTGATTCGATATCGAGATTTTTGTGAATGATGCCGATTCCGCCTTCCTGAGCCAGCGCGACAGCCAGCGCAGATTCGGTAACGGTATCCATAGCAGCCGAGACGATTGGGATATTAATGCGGATATTGTTCGTGAGTCTTGTCGAGGTGTCCGCCTGTGCCGGCACGAAATCGCTCTTGGCCGGTATCAGAAGTACATCGTCGAAAGTAATGCCTTCGAGGTTAATTTTTCCTTTGTGCATCGCCGTCTCCATAAAAACTGCGGTTTGGTTATTTAAGTCAATTAGTATAATGGATTTAGCCGTTTAGTCAAAGGAAAATATGGGGCATAACCGGCGTGATTTAGGGTCTCATAGTAGCCGATTTTGACAAAAAATTTGAGGATTGCCCCTCCCTCTGTCTGTCCTGGCTGGGCTTCGGTAGTTCAATATCCTTAGTCATCTGCCAATCTACTTCTTTTCAATAAGGAATAAGAACTCACGATGCGGCTTTTCGCTGTCGCTAATCCATTCGTTTGTCCACTTCATATCTGCCATAACATTTTTTTTATAATCCACTTCGACAACATCGAGAAGCTCTCCATTGTTCGCAATGACCTGATTTAATTCTTCCGCGGTCGCTCTGCCGCCGGAGCTGTACGAAAGAATAATCAATTTTGCCTTTGTCATTTGTATCAGCCGTTCAAGAGCTTCCATGACAATAAATCTGCCGCTGCTGTTTTTGCGAAATTCTTCAAACACGGAAGCCGCTATTGTATCTGAACTATCATTTCTTCGTTTAGCCTTGCCAAAAAGTTCAGGCTTATCGTAAAGAATTATGCTCGTCCATAAATGATAATAAGAAGCATATCTTACGCGACTTGGCGGCATTTTATCGTTGTTTGAGCCGTAAGGTGGGTCAAAATACGCGAGGTCTGCCGAAACATTCGGCACAATATCAAAGATGTCTTTTTGGAAAACCTGATGCTCGCAATCGGAAACAAAAACATTCGGCACTTTTAAGACAAGATTATTATATGAACGTGGCGACCAATCCTGTAAATAAGATACATAATGCCCCAGTGTGCTGTCAACCTGATCGAGAGCGAGAATAAGGCTGGTTAACGCCACTGCCTTATCGACTTTGGACAGCGAAAGCCGTTCAATCTCTCCTCTGATTGCATCAAGTTTTTTTGTATTGTGAACCTGAAACGGTTTTTTAAGCCCATCTGCCTGAGATGCGCAGCCTGAATTTGGCAGGCCGCCATAATTTTCAGTAAACCAGCCGTCAGCAGGCAGCAGCGAGTTCAAATGGTTGATAAGTTTCTGATAATCCTGTTTTTTCTTTTTATTGAGCAGATAACAGGTGCCGAAAACTTCCGACCAGACGGATATATCATTGCTTATGACCTGATAGCCGCTTTTTGCCAGAGCCTGCGAAACCCTTGTAGTTCCTGCAAAACCATCCAAAATAATTTTTGCATCAGTTTTTTTGATAAACTGTAAAATATAAGGAAGGAGTTTTAACTTTGAGCCGGCATATTTAATGCCCTCTGTTGAGGGTGTTTCTGCAATTTCTTCGCTGAATAATGAGAGAGTGTCTGTCATTTTGACAGCCCTGCTTTCTTTTTCAAAACGGCAATATCTTCTTTAATTTTCTCTAACGCTGATGTATGTCCCGCGCTTGACGAAACCAGAGCGTGAGAGAATAATTTAACTAAGATATGGTTATGTGAGTAGTTAATCCATCCATTCGTGAGGCTATCGAAATACTTAAGCCCATTCTTCGTATGCGTCCATAAACCGCGCTGCAGTGCATTTGCAGCGGCATCGCCATATCGAACTTCGCATATATAATCGCCCTGCGAATCGTAGAATCTGTAAACAGGGTGTTTCCTGCCTTTTCCAGTGTCTTCTCGTACAATTCGTGAGGTTTGTTCTATTGCACGGTCATAATCAAATACAAGAATATTGCAGCACAGTTTTTTCTCATTATATATCAATGGCAAGGCGTTGATATCGCTGAATTCAGCAAAGGCCGAATTCTGAACAATCTTTTGGATGTTTTTCTTTCCGCTAATATCTTTCTTGCCCCGCTCTAAGCACTGGAACATATTGGAGTTTTTATTAGTTGACAATTGCAGTGGGCCATCACCATAAGCTTTCAGGCTTACCGGAAATTCGATATTAGAAATCTCGTTGATAATAGTAATGTCTTCTTCGTGAGTTTTGGCTCGATACAAATCTTTACCAACATGTATCGACCGGAAGTCGTACATATATTGGTTGATGAACTCCGCAATGGCAATTTCAGCAAGGTCGCCATGAGTTTTATTCCCAATGAGGCGCATTGTAAAAATATTACTGAGCGTTGTTGTAATCAAGTCAGGATGCTTACTAATGAGCAACTTAAACCGCTCTGTAAAATCTTTATATGCTTCTTTTTTGTCCATAATGCTTTACGTTATTCTCTTACACAATTGCGGTTTACTCTTATGGTGATTATGTGGCGTACCAGTATTAAAGTCAAGTATCTATTTTTTTGTCGTTTTTATCGCTTCCGGCAGGCTCATTGTCCCTTCGTACAGCGCTCTGCCGACGATTGCAGCGGCAACAACCTTTGTTTCAACCAGCTTTTTGATGTCCTCAATGGTCGTAACTCCGCCGGCGGCAATCACGGGCAAATTCACCGCCTGGGCAAGTTCTTTTGTTCGTTCGACATTAGCCCCAGCCAGCATACCATCCTTGTTGATATCGGTATAAATAATCGCTGCAAGTGGAAGTGTCATGACCTGTTTTACAAAATCTATCAATTCCAGATTGCTTTCCTTTTCCCAACCGTGGGTGGCGATTTTATTTCCTCGCGCATCAAGACTCAAAACAACTTTGTCCGCGAACTCCTGCGAAACATCCTTGAGCCATTCGATATCGCTGACGGCCTTTGTGCCGACAATAACTCTCGTAATACCCAGGTCGAGCATCTTGGCGATTGTATCTCTGTCGCGAATCCCGCCGCCGATTTGAACATTAAGCCCCTTTGCCTCCTGCAAAATCGCCCGAACTGCATCGACATTGACGCATTGGCCGACCCTTGCTCCGTCAAGGTCGATTATGTGCAGCCATTCGGCGCCGGAAGCGCGAAACTCAATCGCCTTTTTCTCCGGGCAATCCTCATAATTTATGTATCTGCTGTACTCACCCTGAACTAAGCGAACACATTTTCCATCGAGCAAATCTATCGCAGGTATTATGTACATTTTGACCTCAAATTTTCGATTTTAAATTATATTATACCAAAGAACTTTTTCGTTGTCCCTGTTATTTTCTCCGCGAATTCTTCTAAAGGCATATTTTTGAGCTCCGCGATTTTTTTCGCTGTATAAATCAGCAGGGCGGGAGTGTTTATTTTTTGCTTTCGCATCGGCTCAGGCGATAAGTAGGGGCAATCCGTCTCAATCAACATCTTTTCCAGCGGGACAATCTTTGCCGCCTGCTTCAGCGGCTCGGCATTTTTAAATGTTATAACGCCGGTGAAAGAAATATAAAAACCTTTTTCCAAAAGGATTTCAGCCTGTTTGGCATCGCCGCTGAAACAATGAAAAACAATTTTTGGCAAAGCAGAGCCGAAGTCATTTAAAATTTCCAGCGTTCGCTCAAAGGCGTTTCGGCTATGAATTATTGCCGGCAATTTGCAATCAGAGGCCGCATGGAGCGATTTAATAAAAAGCTGCTCCTGCTCGGCCTGTTGCGAAAAGTTATAATAAAAATCAAGACCCGTTTCGCCGATTGCGACAATTTTTTTATGTTTGGCAAAATCTTTGAGCCGCTCTATATCCTGCGGTTTATACTTTGACGCGTTATGCGGATGAATTCCGACCGCGCCATAAAGATGTTCATATTGTTCGACAAGTTCGACAACTTTACCATTCTCATCGGAATCGGTGCCGACGGTGATACAATCGCTCACGCCGACCGCAGCGCATTGCTTGAGGATTTCATCGAGATTGTCGCTCAGCCCCTCATAAGTCAAATGCGAATGTGAATCAATTAGTTTCATATCAAAATGCACTTGGATAATGTCGAATTTCCGGTTTGCCTTTTTCGCCGATTATTACAATCACAACATCGAATCGAAGCGGAAAATCTTCGAGCTTGTGTTTTCTCACAAAAAAATTCGCCGCCTTAGTCATTCTGCTTTTCTTTGCCGCGGTAATCGCCCCTTCAGCCTTGGCGAAATTTTCATTTGTTCTTGTCTTGACCTCAATAAAAATGACCGCCCCATCAGGAGCGGCCATTATCAAATCTATCTCGCCTGTCTTGCACAGAAAATTTCGTTCAAGAAGTTTATAACCCTGCTTTTTCAAAAACTTTTCGCATAATTCCTGACCCTTTCGGCCTAAGCCGCGAATGTCATCGGCCTGCGAGTTGTTTTTGCCAAACAGCACGACTATGCGCTTGCCGTATGCTCTGTACGTCTCTGCGAAAGTTTAACGCCCTTGCCCGTGCGTTCTCTCAAATAGTACAGCTTCGCTCGCCTTGCTTTACCGCTGCGAACAGGCTTTACATCGACAACGTTCGGCGAATGCATCGGGAAAATTCTCTCCACGCCTTCGTCGTTGACGATTCTGCGAACCGTGAACATCTCATTCAATCCGCTGCCCTTGCGAGAAATCACAACGCCGGTGAATATCTGGATTCGGCTCTTGTTGCCTTCTTCGATTTTACAGTGTACATCGACCGTGTCGCCGACTTCGAAGTACGGAATCTGCGTTCTTAAACTTTTCTTTTCTACTGCGTTAAGTAATTCAGTTTTCACTGTATTAGCTCCTTTTATTTTCAATCTTTAATTTTCAATTTATTTAACAAATCAGGTCTATTTTTTTTAGTTCTTTCAATCGCCTGCTGTCTTCGCCATTTTTCAATTTCAGCGTGATTTCCGCTAAGCAGAACATCAGGCACTTTCATATCTTTAAAAACTTCCGGCCTGGTGTACTGCGGGTATTCAAGCAATCCATCGCTGAACGATTCGTCCGCCGATGATTCGTCATCGCCCAATGCTCCGGGCAAAAGCCTGACCACCGCGTCAACAATCACCATCGCCGCCAATTCGCCGCCTGTCAGAACATAATCTCCGATTGAGACCTGCTCCGCTCCGCTGCCGGTTATTATTCGCTCGTCAAGGCCTTCATATCGACCCGCGATAAAAATCAGCCGCTCTTCTGCCGCGAATTCCTTTGCCATCTGCTGGTCAAACTTTTTACCCTGCGGCGTTAAAACTATCAGTCTGCCTTTTCTGGCGTCCTGTTTTTGAACGCTTTCTAAGCAGTCAAACATCGGCTTGCAGAGCATAACCATTCCGCTGCCGCCGCCATAGGGCTTATCGTCAACTTTGCGATAGCTGTCCTGCGTAAAATCTCTGATATTTGAAAGAACTATTTCCACTAAGCCGTTTGTCTGTGCCCGCTTCAATATTGAAAAATCAAACGGCGAAGCGAACATATCTGGAAAAAGCGTAAGAATATCAATTCTCATTGCTTTTAATTTCTTTACCTTTAAGCCTTTTTCTCAGGCTCAGCGGCTTTCGCAGCAGCTTCTGCCTTTTCAGCGACTTTCTTTGCCTGAGCCCGCTGAGTGTTGTCATAAACCACGCCTTTTTTCTTTGCGGCAAGTCTTGCGCGTTTCTTGCGGTCTCTGCTTTCCTGATAGCACTTGCTCACGATGCCGATTTTCGCGATGAGTTCAGCAGCCGTATCGCTTGGAACGGCTCCAACGCCAATCCAGTACTCTATTCTCTCTTTGTTGAGAACCAGCTGTTTGGCGGGGTCTTTTTCGATTGGGTCATAGTGGCCGAGCTTTTCGAGAATTCTGCCATCTCGCGGATTACGCGATTCGATGGCGTTGAGCCTGAAGAACGGCCTGTGCCTTCTGCCCATTCTCGTCAATCTGATTTTTACTGCCATTGTTACTTCCTTTAAACTGTATATAAATAAATTTTCCTGATTAGCCCTGTGCTATCAGGAAACACGTTGGTTCTGTAAAAAAAACACAGATTTTAGTCCAAAAATCACGATTTTTAAGTGTATAAAACCAGCCAAGCTCATCCGTAGAGCCAAACATTTTACAGTAACACCTTAATTTTGCAAGACTTATTTTACCCAGTATACAAGCCAGGCAACCCGTATTTAGGATAGCTGACCATAAGTCGTTAGATTAAAAACAGAATCTTTTTATCCAGAAACAGGCTAAAAATAAATTTTAGACGCGAAAAAGAGGTTGTAGATTGCTTTTCTATCACGAGGGCTATTTAGATATGCCTGACTTGTTATGCTTTACTAATCAGTGTTTGCGTCTAAAAGGTGAGAATCTAATTTGCTTTTTGTATTTCCATAAAAAAGCCTGTGAAGTTAAAATCATTTTCAATTTGGTTTTTGGCGATTTTTTGACGACCTTTTAGCGGATCGCCGGTAATATACTCCTGATTTGTTTCAGAAAGAACAGCGATAAAGTGGCCATTATTTCCAATTTTTACTCCTGCAATGGCGGGAAGATTTAAGTCTTTAGGGAAGCCATCGGCGATTCTATATTCTACTCTTAATCCTCTGCGGCGAAGTGCACGAGTCAGATACCAATTTTCAGTCCCACCTAAATAGGTATAACATTCCCCGGCAATTTCTTGTTCGGTTGCCTCGATGTTAAAGAATCTAAGTATTGTTGCTGCGCTTGCCGGCCCGCAGGATGATACAGTGCTTTGCATACAAATCCCATCCTGCCATTTATTCTTAAATTTATCAGATGACAATGGTACCACAACAGGTTTTAGATATGGTATAGAAACGGTAATAACAAGAATAATAATCAGAAATGTTTTTGAGACTAGTTTATATCTTGTCGATTCGGCAAGAACTCCAAACAGCAGACCTAATCCTGCAACAGTTAACTCAATCAATGGAAGCGAACGCAACTGATAGAACCATTTGGCCCGGTCAAACCAATGCAGGTAATATAAGGTTATTAAGATTCCGGGGATACTTGTTATAAAGGCCGCTATAAATAGAAATCTTTTTTCTTCGGTTCTTTTGCAGCGTTTGATAAGCGAACCGCTGAAATGAAATATTAATAATGTCAAGATGAGTGTTGGAAAGAATATCAAATTTAAATTCATTTGATTAACAATCCTGCTTAGTTTTTGCAATGGATAGCGTATCCATTTATAAATATCGCAAAAACCACCGAATCTATCTTCGCGTCGTCTGCGATTTTCTTTACCTGTTCATCGTTGAGCTTATCGGCGTTTTCAATTTCCGCCGCTGTCATTATCGCAACAGCTCTTTTAAGCTGCTCAACTTCGCTGCTTGTCGGACTTGCCAGCATAGCCAACTCAGCCGAACCTTTATTATCCGCAAAAAAGCTTCTGACCTGTTTTCCAAAACCGTCGTCCGCTTTTTGCGAAACCTTTCCCAGAAACTCCGTCAGCGATAACTTTTTAACCGGCTTCAACGGTGTTTTTTCTTTCTTCGTTCTTTCGGCTTGCGTTTGGAGCGCTGCTTAATTTTGCGTCCCTGGCTCATCATATTGCCGACCGCATCCATTCCGCCGGCGGAAAATAGCGTCTTTAATCCGCCCATCGCTCCGCCACTCATCGCCTTGAGCATATTCCGGCTGCGCTCAAAAGTTTTTATCAAGCCTGATACATCGTGCTGGTCCCTCCCTGAACCTGCTGCTATTCGCCTCCTTCGCGAGGGGCTGATTATATCGGGATTTTTTCTTTCTTCAAGTGTCATTGAGTGAATTATTGCTTCTATTTTTCCCATTTCCCCATCATCGATGTCCATACCGGCCAATTTCGACCCCATTCCCGGTATCATTTTGAGAATATCAGCCATACCGCCCATTTTCTTGACAGTTTGCATCTGCTTTAAGAAATCGTCAAAACCAAAAGTGCCTTTGGCCATCTTTTTCTGCATTTTTTCGGCTTCAGCCGCGTCAAACTGCCCCTGAGCCTTTTCGACAAGGCCGACGACATCACCCATTCCGAGGATTCTGCCGGCCATTCTGTCAGGGTGGAATTCCTCAAGTTTGTCTAATTTTTCGCCTACGCCGATAAATTTAATGGGTTTTCCGGTAACGGCTTTTACGCTCAAAGCCGCTCCGCCGCGGGCATCGCCGTCAAGTTTGGTCAAAATCACGCCGTCAAGTTCAAGTTTTTCATTGAATTCTTTGGCGCTGTTGACTGCATCCTGACCTGTCATCGCATCGCAAACGAGATAAATCTGATGAGGACTTGTTGCTTTTGCGACCTCGGCAACCTCGGTCATCATATCCTGGTCAATGTGAAGTCTGCCTGCCGTATCGAGAATGACAACGTCATAACCATTGTCTCTTGCGTGTTTTACAGCGTTTTTTGCGACTTTTATAGCGTCTTTTGTATCTGTCTGGCTGTAAACATCTATTTCAAGCTGCTGACCTAAAGTCATAAGCTGCTCAATAGCTGCCGGCCTTTGAAGGTCATCCGCGACCAAGAGAGTTTTTTTGCCTTTTGATTTGATGAGATTGCCGAGTTTGCCTGCGGTTGTGGTTTTACCACTGCCCTGAAGGCCTGCCAGCAAAATCACCGTCGGCCCCGGCGAGACATAATAAATCTTTGAATCCACCGGCCCCATCAAACGGGTCAGCTCATCATTGACGATTTTTACAAAAACCTGCCCTGGCCGCAGAGCTTTTATTACATCTGCACCCATTGCCGCATCGCGAACATCTTTACAGAACTGCTTTACTACGTGGTAGTTAACGTCAGCTTCTAAAAGAGCCTTGCGGACATCGTTCATCGCATCGGAGACGTTGGCCTCGGTTATCCGAGCTTTGCCGGAAATCGTGCGAAAAACATTATTAAATTTTTCTGTTAGTGCATCAAACATATACAATTAGTTATCAGAAACACAGGTTTAGATTATCAGTGTAGTTGAAGAGGGCAGATTCTATCTAAATTGGCTGGCTTTTGCAAGCTATAAACAAAAAAACACAATCAGGATATACAAATGTGTGTATGTCCTGCGATGAAACGAAAAGGGTTCAGAAAATTCCGAACCCTTTTTTATCGCATTGTGTTTTTTTGCCTGGTTCTATCTTTATAAGGAATCCAGCGAATCGCGGATTTTTTCATAAAATTCCGCATATTTATCCTTGTCTGGGGTCTTGCGATAGCTGATAGCCGCTTCTGGATGTCTGTTTAAAATGCCCGTTACCATATAAGGAATCAGATAGCCCCATTCCATTTCCTTAAGCATAGGTATCATATAATCTTCAATCACTTTAAGAATCGGCGTAAGACTAAATTTCGGATTCTTCAAAAACCCCATAACCAATTCCAGCGGGCAGTTTCCCGCACCTCTGCCTATGCCATACAGCGAAGCATCGACATAATTGACATTTTGAATAATCGCCTCGACCGTGTTGGCGAACGCAAGCTGCTGATTATTATGGCAGTGAATTCCCAATTCCTTGCCCGGCAAATGCTGCCTGTAAAGATTCGCCATATATTCGATTTGCTCGCAATAAAAATATCCATAGCTGTCAACAATATAAACAACCTCTGCCGGCGTTGCTGCAAGCTGGTCGAGCGCCTCAATGAGGTCTTTTTCAACCTCGATGGAAGCGGCCATTATATTAACGGTGGTTTCGTATCCGAGGTCGTGAGCGATATTCAGCATTGCTATCGCTTTATCAATATCTTTGACATACGTCGCGACTCGAATCATATCCACAGGACTCTGGTCCGCCGGTTTGAACTGCTGCTCCTTAACACGGTGAGCATCAACCATAATTGAAATTTTGGTATTTGATTCGATGCCATCGATGATTCGGCTTATCTTGTCATCATCGCAATACTTCCACGGGCCGTAATTAGCTTCAGGCGAAAGCATTCTGCTGGCGCGATAGCCCATTTCCATATAATCTATGCCTGCCTCTGAAAGAGATTTATAAACCGCCCGCACAAATTCATCGGTGAAATAGTGGTTATTTATTAGGCCGCCATCTCTGATTGTGCAGTCAAGAACTTTTATCTTTTCTCTGAACATTTTGTGTTCCTTCAGTAATTTCTATTTGAAATTATATCAATCGTTTCTTCGACAATTTCACGTTTTATATTGCAGGCGTATTGCTCGCTGTCTTTTAAAACTTTTCCGGTTTTTTCAAGCAGTATAAATCTCGGCCATTTGCCAATAGCCTTTTTGTCCCTGCTGATTATATCTAAAATCCGTTCTTTCTTTATCTTCGCCGGTATTTGCAGCGATATATTAAGCTTGGCGAAAAGCTGTTTTAGCTGTACAAGCCTTTCTTTGGCGTTTAAACCGAGTTTTTGTTCAAGGATATTAGCCGCGATAATTCCAATCGCGACGGCCTGGCCGTGAAGAATATCATAATCGCTTGCCGATTCTACCGCATGGCCGATTGTATGGCCGTAATTCAAAATCCTTCTTTTATTTTTTTCATAGGGGTCTTCCTCGACAACCGCCGCTTTTATCTGACAATTCTTCATCGCGATATATTCCAGCGGCTTTATTTTGCGAGCGCAAATATCATCTGCGTTTTTTTGCAGATAATCGAAATAATCGCCGTCAGCTATAAGCGCGTGTTTAATTGATTCTACTAAACCGCAGTTGAACTGATTTTCATCGAGACTTTTCAGCGTTGCGACATCAACAAAAACCGCGGCAGGGTGATAAAATGTTCCATAAGCGTTTTTGCTGACAGAGGAATCAACGCCGGTTTTACCGCCGATGGCCGAATCCGCCTGCGCAACTGTGGTGGTTGGAATTTGAATTACAGGCACGCCGCGTTTATAAATTGCCGCTGCGAATCCCGCCATATCGCCGACCGTTCCGCCGCCTAATGCGACAACCGCGCAATCTCTGCCGAGAGCGTTCTTTTCCATCTCTTCGATGATTTTTGTGATTGTGCCGATATGCTTTGACTGTTCACCCGCCGGCGAAATCGCATAGAACGGCAATTTGCTGTCTGCCGTTAATTTTTCCAAAAGGCCGGCCTTTACGACATTGGCATCGGTGATAATAAAAAGCTCTCTGTTTGGCAAAAGTGTTTTTATCTGTCCAATTATCGAGCCGAGAAAATCAGAGCCGACAGTTATCACATAACTGCTCTGTGAACAAGCCGGAATTTTAACTTCAATCTTTTGCATAGATTTTAGTATTTCAAAACAGAAGAGATGTTATAGTCAGCAAGTTTTTCTTTGCCGTTCAATTCTGCCAGTTCTATAAGGAATGCCGTACCTTCGACTTTGCCGCCGACTTTTTCAATCAGTTTGCACGCCGCCGCCATTGTCCCGCCGGTTGCGAGCAAATCATCAATCATTAAAACTTTAGCGTCTTTTTTTACAGCGTCAATATGCACTTCAACGGTATCGCTGCCATACTCAAGGCCATAGCTGAATGATTCTGTTTTATAGGGGAGTTTGCCTTTTTTGCGAATCGGCACAAAGCCTGCGTTAAGTTTTTCCGCGACAGCCGAACCGAAAATAAAACCTCTTGCCTCAACCGCCGCGACATAATCTATTTTTTTGTTTTTGTAAGGTTTTGCGAGCAATTCTATTGCCTGCTGAAAAGCTGCCGGGCTGCCAAGCAGGGGGGTAATATCTCTAAACAGGATGCCTTTCTTAGGCCAATCCGGAATACTGCGGATATAATCGCTCAAATTCATTTTGTCATCCCTGCTCTCGCTGAAAAATTACGGCGTTGCCAATACCGACCGGCGGTCAATCGTTCATAAGCTCATTCAACTGCTTCAACGCGATTTGCTGAAGCTGCCTTACCCTTTCACGGGTAAGCCCCAGTTTAACGCCGATTTCTTTCAGTGTCAACGGTTCATTGCCGTTGATGCCGAAACGCAGTTTGAGAACCTCAGCTTCCCTTTCGCCGAGCTTGTCGAGCATTTTTACCGCTTTTTGCAACTCCTCGGTATTTGTAAGCTCATCCTGCGGCAGATTATTGCAGGCCATATCCTGGTTTTGATATGTGTGCGGGTCATCATCGGGCGACAATTCATCATGCCCAGATGTGTTCACTGAATCGACAATCTGACTGATTGCGATGACTTTCTTTACCGGCAGTTTCATTTCCTCTGCTATTTGTGCCGGACTGGGCGGCGTTGAAAGTTTTGCTGCCAGTTCAACACAGACATTTCGGTACTGGTTCACTAATTCGACCATATATGTCGGTACGGATATAGGGCCGGCATCCGAAAGCAATGCCCTTTTGATGGTTTGTTTAATCCACCACGCGGCATAAGTGCTGAATCGAACACCGACCGATGGGTCGAACGAATCAACCGCGCGAATAAGCCCCAGATTTCCTTCCTCTATCAAATCCGCAAACGCCAGTTTGCCCGTAGCGAATCGCTTGGCGATACTAACCACAAGCCGCAGATTGCTCCTTACAAGTTTGTCGCGAGCCTCAGGGTCGTCATTTTCAATTATGGCATCCGCAAGTTCGCATTCCTGTTCCCAGCTCAAAAGCGGTGCATCGTCTATTTCTGTTAAATAATCTTTTATCGTCGCATCAAAAACTGTCATTTTTTACTCCTATTATAGGACTGTATTGGCGGACTCTCCGCCGAAAACTATATCGACGAAATAGTGAGAGTGGTTAAGCAGGTCATCGACAAGATTTGCACATAAAAAAAGCCGCTGTTTTTAAGCAGCGGCTTTTGGGTTTTTACTGACAGGCTAACTGTCTGATTACTGGCCAGATTCTTCTTTCTTTTTCAGTATTTCCACAGATTCCGGCATAAGCGGACCGTCAAGACCACCCCTTCTCTGTTGTGAAGGCTGTGATGGCAGCGATGGCGATGGCGAAGAAGAAATTGCCTCGGCAGCTTCAGCCGACATCTTCAAATCATCTTCCGCCCATTTTACTCTTCTCATAGACAGACCGATTTTTCTTGAATCGTTATCAACTCTGAGGATTTTCACCTCAAGTTCCTGTCCCTGCTTTACGATGTCCTGCGGATTTTCAATTTTATGGTCTGCGATTTCAGAAATGTGCAGCAGGCCTTCGAGGTCAGGTTCGAGTTCAACAAAAACTCCGAAGTTTGTAATCTTCGTTACTACGCCGTGTACAATCTGACCGGGCAGATATTTCTCAGGTATCGCGTGCAGCCACGGGTCTTCTGAAAGCTGTTTGATACCCAGCGAAATTCTCTGTTTAGCCTCGTCAACTTCCAGAACAACGCATTTGACTTCCTGGTCTTTCTGAATCGCCTCGCCTGGATGATTGAATTTCTTCGTCCAGCTTATATCGGAAATGTGAATCAAGCCGTCAATGCCGGGCTCGATTTCAACAAAAGCGCCGTAATTCGTCAAACTCGTAGCCTTAACTGTAACGACAGTGCCCGGCGGATATTTCTGCGATGCGACCGCCCACGGATTGGCTTCAAGCTGTTTTACGCCAAGCGATATTTCCTGTTTGTCCTTGTTGACTTCGAGGATGACAACGCTGACCTCATCGCCGACTTTGTAAATATCGCCGGGATGATTTATCTTTCTTGTCCAGCTCATTTCGCTGATATGAACCAAACCTTCTACGCCTTCTTCGAGTCTGACGAAGATGCCGTAGTTCATTACATTTACGACAACGCCCTTTACCTTCACGCCGACCGGGTAACGCGTTTCGATATTTTCCCACGGGCTTGCGTTCTTCTGCTTGAGGCCCAGAGAAACTTTTTCATTATCCTTATCAACGCCGATAACAACACATTCGATTTCCTGGTCGATATGAACAACTTCCGATGGATGCGCCACTCTGCCCCAGCTCAGGTCTGAAATATGCAGCAGACCGTCAAGTCCGCCCAGGTCAACGAACACGCCGAAATCAGCGATATTCTTGACAACGCCTTTTCTGCGCTGACCGACTTCGATTTCAGCAAGCAGTTTTTCTTTGCTGGCGATTCTTGCGTCTTCGATAATCTTTCTTCTTGATACAACGATATTCTTATTCTCGGTATCAATCTTGAGTATCTGGCATTTAACGGTTTGACCGATGAATCTGCTGATGTCGCCCGGCTTCCTGATGTCAACCTGCGATGCGGGTAAAAATACCGGCACGCCGATATCGACAAGCAAACCGCCCTTAATTCTTCTTACAACCATACCGCTGATAATATCGCCTTCCTTCTTGGAAGTGATAATACGTTCCCAGCCTCTGATTCTATCCGCTTTGCGTTTGCTCAGCAGGATAATTCCGCTTGGGTCCATTTCTTCGAGCAATACTTCAACCTCGGCATCGGGCACAACTTCTTCCGGATTGTCAAATTCTGAAATGTCAACAATGCCTTCGCTCTTGAGACCGATTTCCAAAATGACATCGCTGCCGATTTGCTGGATGATTCTTCCCTTGAGAATTGTGCCGGGAATAAGTTCATCAACTTTTCTGTCGAGGGCTTCGGTTAGAATTGTGTTTTCCGCCTCACCGAACATCGCGTTGACTTTGCTGTCAAGTTCTTCGAGAGTCAGCCCAAGTTTCCTGATAATGTTTCTATCAACCATAAACTAAAAAACCTTTCTTGTCTTCGTGGAGTGTTTTAATCAGCCGCTGCACCCTCCACATACACTTTAAGTGCAGTTGCCGTCGTGTCGAAAGACACTTTTTAACAAAAAGAAATAAGGAAACACAGAGGCAAGGAGGTAAGGATTTTTTCAGCCTTTGGCATATTCTCCTTGTGTCCTTACTTCTTTGCTTCCTTACTTCTTTTTTTCTTTGTATCAAACCTCGCGAGATTCTCAACAAACTCATCGATAACCCACTGCGGCGTTGAAGCTCCCGCCGTCACGCCTGCGGTGGAATTTCCGAAGAGCGTATTTGTATCAAGTTCTTTGAAGTTTTGCAAATGAAACGTTTTTTTATTGTACTTTTTACACAATTCCGCCAGTTTTTTGGTATTTGCGCTGTGCAGTCCGCCGAGAATAAACATCACATCGACCTTTTGGCAAAGCTCAACCGCACAGGTTTGCCGCTTAATCGCCTCTTTGCAGAGCGTATTTATGACTTTTAGCTCTGAAAAGGGCGTTTCTGCGATTTTCGCTATTGTTGTCGCAAAATGTTCCGGGCTTTGGGTAGTTTGGCAAATAATCCCTAACTTCTTATTACTTGGCAGTTTAGCGATATCTTTATCGCTGCCGATTACTGATATATCCGGCGCAGAGCCTAAAACCGCCTGCACTTCGGGATGGCCGTTATCGCCTATAATTACAACTTTATACCCTTGTTTATGGAGCATTTTGGCGATTTTCTGTACTCTTTTTACAAGGATGCAGGTTGCATCGACGATTTTCAGGCCTTGTTTGCGGATTTGTTTAAGCTGCTGCTCACCCGCTCCGTGTGAACGGATAATGACGGTACCCCCATGAATTTTTTTTATATTTTCGGATATTTTCAGTCCCGAATCGGCAAGTTGTTTTACAACATCTTTGTTGTGTATGATTTCGCCTAAGCTGTAAACGTTCTTTTTCTTAGCCAGTGTTTCCGATGCGATTTTGATGGCATTTCTAACACCCGGACAAAACCCGCACCCATCTGCAACAATCACTTTCATTTTTCCGATTCCTTAAAACTGCAATTGTAAAAGATAATAGCCACAAAGGCACAAAGGCACAAAGAAAAAACAGCAGAGCCGCGACAGTAATGGAGCGGTCATTTCATATTCCAAGCGAAAGCGCAGGGTGTTATAAGAGTGAACCAACTATTTTCATTTGTTTTCTAATCATCGGTAGGTAGAATGAATAAAATTATGAAAGCAAAATTTTTTTTAAAACAATGGCGATTTACTTTAATACTGCTCTCCGCTGTCGCGGCAGGAGCTCTGCTGGGACATTTACTCGGCAGCAAAGCTGAAGTATTAAAACCTTTCGGCGATGTGTTTTTAAATCTGCTGTTCACCGCTGTCGTGCCTCTCATTTTCTTTTCTATGTCATCAGCAATCGCGGCAAGTTCCAATCTCACACGTCTCGGTCGAATAGCAGCCCTGATGCTCATAGTGTTTCTTCTGACCTCGGCAATCTCATCATCGCTGATGCTCTTTGTGGTAAAAGTTTTCGACCCCGCTCAGGGACTTACTTTATCGCTTGCCGAGCCGCCCGCGAAGGAAGCCGTCAGTTTCGCGAATAAAATCGTCAATACCATCACCGTCAACGATTTCTCAAAACTACTGAATCGCAGCAATATACTTGCTTTAATCGTCTTTTCCGTACTTACCGGCCTTGCCTCGCAATCTGCCGGCGACAAAGGAAAACGATTCCGCGAATTTCTCGTCTCCGGCTCGGAAGTAATGGGTCAGCTTATCAAATTGATAATGCTCTACGCCCCGATTGGCCTGGGCGCATATTTCGCGTATTTAGTCGGCACATTTGGCTCGCAAATTTTAGGCTCTTACGCAAGAGTCCTTGCGATATACTATCCTGTCGCGATACTCTATTTCGTATTTGGTTTTTCCATCTATGCCTTTGCAGCGGCTGGCGGAAATGGTATTAAAAAATTCTGGACAAACATTTCACCGGCGGCGATTACAGCGTTTGGAACAGGCAGCAGTCTTGCCGCGCTGCCTGCAAATCTTGAAGCCGCCCAACGAATAGGCGTACCTGAAGATGTTCGCGAGATTGTGCTTCCGCTCGGCGCTACTATTCATATGGATGGCTCCTGCCTGGCTGCGGTTATGAAAATCGCTGTGTTGTTTTCACTTTACGGCAGAGCTTTTTCAGGATTTGAAACTTTAGCAGGCGCCGTCGGCGTTGCGATTCTCTGCGGCGTTGTTATGAGCGGAATTCCCGGCGGCGGCTTCCTCGGCGAAGCTCTTATTGTTTCACTTTACGGCTTCGGACCCGAAGCTCTTCCAATTATTTCGATGATTGGCACTCTCGTCGATTCACCAGCCACGATGATAAATTCAACCGGCGACACCGTCGCCGCGATGGTAGTAAATCGCTTCCTGATAGGCAGAAAAACTCAATCCGCATAACGGCGTTTTTTTATAACATTATATATGGCAAGGAGATATGACATAAAAATAATAAAGTCCTATAATAGGCAGGTTTTAAATACAGATGTGCGTGGAGGCTTTGAGTTAAAATTTCTCCCAGAATACCATTTTTACCTTGATTTACATTATAGGACACTGTAGAATGTCTGATGTAGTAAATTGGGTAAGGAGTTTGGCAGGAAGAGAAAGACCGCTTATTCCCGCACAGGCTCCCTTGGAAACAAAATTGGGGCGTGCCGAACAGTGAAATTTCCGTACGCTCAACAAAAAGGGCTGTTTTTCTGCGCGTATTATGGAAAGGGCAAAGGGAAAACTAACGCGATGGAGCGCGGATTCTGCGGGTGATGCCTCGTCTGTGACAGGACGTGATGTCGTGCGCAGTGATTTTGTAGTCGGAACATCGGCTGCATTTGAGTCAATCCTCGAAACAATCAACGCAGTCGCGTCAAGACAATGCTCAATGATTATCGCAGGTGAGACGGGAGCCGGCAAAGAAATGGTTGCTCGCCGCATACACACCTGCAGCGACAGAGCAGGGAGAGTTTTCATCCCCGTTGACTGTACAACACTTACCGGCCAATTATTTGAAAGCCAGTTATTCGGACACGTTCGCGGCGCATTTACAGGCGCGGTGAGCGATACACTTGGTTTTTTCCGCGCTGCGGACGGCGGAACAATTTTTCTCGATGAAATCAGCGAAATACCTCTCGATTTGCAGGCGAAACTTTTGCGAGTCCTGCAGGAATCGACAGTTACCCCTGTTGGTTCGATAAAATCTTTTCCAATAGATATTCGTGTTTTATGCGCTACAAACCGCGATTTAAAGAAAATGGTTTTAGATGGTAAATTCCGCGCTGATTTGTATTACCGTTTGAATGTTGTAACGGTTCATGTCCCGCCTTTGAGAGAAAGGCCTGAGGATGTGCTTATGCTGGCTGAACATTTTCTTGCCCGGCAGGCGGAATTATATAATGAGCCTTATAAAGTTTTATCCGATGAGACAAAAAAACTTCTTACTGACTATCACTGGCCGGGCAATGTTCGTGAATTAGCTAATGTGATGGAGCGGGCTTATGTTCTGACGAGTATGGATGTAATAACGCCGGCATCGCTGCCGACGGAAATTATTGTGGCTGTGCCGACCCAGCAGGGGCAATATAGATTGCCGACGCTTGATGAGGCGCAGCGGAATGTGATTATTCAGGCTCTGACAGCGGCAAACGGCAGAAGAATGGCCGCTGCGAAAATCCTCGGCCTGGAACGACGAAAACTCAATCGTCTGCTCGAAAAGTATAACATAGCAGCGGAGTAGGGGATAGAAAAAAAGGCACATAGGCAGAAGGCACAGAGGCACAAAGGTTGCGGAATCGGCTAATGCCGATGAGATTTTTATTTTTTTATACGGGATAACTCGCCGCGATGCGCGTCGCAGCGGGCAGGATTGACGGGGTGAGATTTTTAAGTGGGCACAAATAAAAAAGGCCGAGCAAAATAGCCCAGCCTTTGGTGGGAGTGCTTATAAATTTTTAAAGTCCGCCGTCAATAACCCATCGCTTGGCGGGGTTATCGTTGCGAATGGCAAGGTTGAACTTTTTAATTCTCGACTCACGACACGTTACAAAATAAGCCGACTGCTCTGCAGACCAGAAACTTTTTATTACTTCCACTGTTGGGAGTTGTTTCTGTAAATCTATTTTTTTAATACCGTACTTTTCTGCCGCATCGCATTCACGTTTCATCTTATCTATATCATCGCCAGGCATAAACTTTCGCATTTCATCCCAATTTAAACTTGATAGGGCATTGTAATATGCTTTGACTGCCTCTTCCGGCAACATTTTGGCGTAAGCAGCGTTATCTGTCAGAATCTCCGGTTCTTTCGTCCAATTTGCTTCCTCGCAATTGTGTAAATTGCTGTCACACTGTCCCGTGATTACAAACCGCCCGGCAGGATTTGCATTGGATAGCCGCATATTGATTTCTGTCGGCCGAAACTTGATTTCATAAGGCACAAACCAACCTGAACCATTACTGGCATACCCCTTTGACTGGAAAGGTTCGCCGATACTGATGATTTCCAGTCCGCCTAAAGACGACTTGAGTTTTTCATCAACAGAGGTTGCCGACCAGAATTTTAAGAATTCATTCCAATCTTCTTTGGCACAGGCATCAAAAAAGGCCGTCGCCGCTTCTTTCGGACTCATTTTTACATATTTTTCATTGTCCGGCAGCACCTGCGGTTGGCCGTACCAAACCATATTTTCCGGTAAATCCAGTTTGAAAACACTGTCGGTAATTTCTTTATTATACTCGATATCCGTTATTTCAAAAATGAGAACATCATTGCTGTCTGCATGAACATATACCTGAAAACTTTCCAATAATTTTGTCGCGGTGTCAAATTGATAAACTTTCAAATGGTCAGAATCAGTGATAAACTTGTTTCGCATATAGTCATTCTCAGGAACATGCGCTGTTACTTCGACCTCAAGCATAGTTTTGTCCTTTCCATCAATTTTCTGATGGCTCAAGTTGGCCTGATGGTCAGATTGGCTTTTTGAATTCTGAAGTTCGGTGTCCAATAAATCCTGTACGTTCAGTAATCGCCCCGACCATGAGTCGAAACAACCTTGAGGCAAAGGTCTCTTCTCCAAGACACCATGATTTGGACGAATGAGCATAAGCGTACTTTTGCCGTCCATAAGAAGCACGCGGCCTGGTTTTTCCACCCGCCATTGTACAAGTCCGTTTGGGTCTGTACGTTTCCACATTTCAATTGGTACAAAATCAAATTCCAATCCTATAAGCGAAAAATTATCCCCCGGCAGAGTTCGCATTTTTGCCTTCATATATACCGAGTGTAAATCTGATACTGCTTTGACCGCCTGTGCAAGAAAATCATTTGCGGATGCTACTGGAATTGATTGATTAAAAATACTCACACTTAAAATCGCTGCGACAAGTATTACTGCCGCTGCGGTGAATTTTGTAATTTTGCTTTTCATAAATACTCTCCATACATTAGGCCGGGAGGCCGGGTGTGATTGTTTAGTTTTCAACTGCTGGTCGAGTATTTTTGCAAAAGCAATTCGTTCTGATTCCGAAGCTCCGGCGGGATTGATGCCATCGGCTTTTAACAGTTCTTCAAATAATTTTTTGTTATTATCCATTTTGCCTCTCCATTTCCGCACGAAGAGATTGCTTTGCGTAAAATATTCGTGACCTTACAGTTCCGATACTGCAATCAATAACATCAGCTATTGATTGGTAAGACATTTGTTCTATGAAGCATAGCGTCAACACTTCCCTGTGATGAGGTTTGAGTTCGTTCATGGCTTTGTGTAATTTCTCAGCGTCATTTGCATCGAAAATCGGCTCATTATTTCCTGATACGGGAAAGTCGTTTTCTTCCGGAATCGTGACAAAATTTTCTTTGTGCCTGAATCCATCATAAACCTTATTTCTTGCGATACGGTACAGCCAGACAGCAAAAACTTTGGCATCTTTCAGCTTCTGTATTTCCTTTATAACAGTCAGCCAGATATTCTGCAGAATATCATCGGTGTCGGTACTTCCGCTGTCTATACGCCTGACATAATACTTCAGTCTCGGCTGATAGATTTCGAACAGTTCTTCAAATGCTGCTCTTTCGCCATTGCGGCAGCGGTGCACCATTTCTTCCAGCAGTTTTTCAAAATCCATATATGTCCTTTGAATTACTCCCTGCGCTTCCGTCTTCGCCAAAGGTTTCGACGAGATAAAAGAGCCCACCCTACAAAACTAGTATTTTCTTAAAACGCGTGGACAGCAGAGCTGTCCACCCTACATGCCTCCCTGCGCTGTTGCTTGGGCTCTGACTTTGGGCGAACACATAGGTTCGCCCCTACGAACTCACCGAATAAATCGGTGGGCTAACTACCGTCCTATCGTTGCCGTGCCGGCGATGGCTAAACACCCCCCGGCACAGGTCCGGGGGCTAAACAACTCTGAATACAAAACGCTTTCCCGTATCATAGGGTAAAGACGCAATTCGGCCAGGTTAGTTCAAATAAAATTTTATTTTACCGAAATTCAGGATAAAAAGTATGAGAAAATCGTGTGGAAAAATAAGAAATTGCGTAAAAAGGGTATATCCACTATAATACAGAATTATAATTTTTACATAGAGACAAATGGACATAGCTAATATCCGAAATTTTTGTATCATCGCACACATAGACCACGGGAAAAGTACGCTCGCGGACAGGCTTTTGCAATACACCGGCACGGTGAGTAAAAAAGACCTCAAAGAACAGATGCTCGACAGTATGGATATCGAGCGTGAACGCGGCATCACAATCAAGGCCTCGGCAGTAACAATGCACTACGAGCACGAAGGCAAAGAATATATGCTGAATTTGATTGATACGCCCGGCCACGTTGACTTTCATTATGAGGTTTCACGGTCGATGGCGGCTTGTGAGGGCGCTCTTTTGGTTGTCGATGCGACGCAGGGAGTTGAGGCGCAGACGGTGGCAAACGCATATTTAGCGGTCGATGCCGGTCTGGAGATTGTGCCTGTTATTAATAAGATAGATTTGCCCGCTGCTCAGCCTGATGTGATAGCGGAGGAAATCGAGCATATTCTGGGCATAAACAAAAATGAATGTTTTCATATCAGCGCGAAAAGCGGGATAGGCATAGAAGAGCTGCTTGAGGCGATAACGACTTTGCTTCCGCCGCCGGTTAATGATGACAGCGAGCATACCAAGGCTCTGATTTTTGACAGCCATTATGATGGGTATCGCGGGGTAATTTGTTATGTGAGGGTTGTTTCCGGTAATCTGAAAATCGGCGATAAGGTGCTGATGATGAGTACGAACAGGGATTATCTGATAACCGAGCTGGGCAAATTCACGCCTGCGATGAAAAAGACAGATAGTCTCGGTCCGGGCGAGGTCGGTTATGCAATCGCGAATATCAGAACTTTGTCCGATGTAACAGTCGGCGACACGATAACGCACAGCAATAATCCTGCACCAAAGGCTCTGCCGGGCTATAAGAAGCCGCTGCAAATGGTGTTCAGCGATTTTTACCCGGGTAATGATACAGAGTATTCAAAGATGCGTTCTGCGTTTGACAAGCTGTCGCTGAATGATACGAGTTTTACGTTTGTGCCGCAGAATAGTCCCGCTCTCGGTTTTGGTTTTCGATGCGGATTTTTAGGTTTGCTGCATATGGAGATTGTTCAGGAGCGGCTTGAGCGGGAAAACAATATCGAAGTTGTGCAGACGGCGCCGACGGTAACTTATGAGGTGGTTGAAACATCCGGCGAGATTTATAAAATTGATTCGCCCAGCCAACTGCCTGACCGGACGTTTGTGCAGGAGCTTCGCGAGCCTTATGTAAAACTTGAGATTATTACGCCGAAAGACAGTATCGGCGGAATTATGAAACTTGCGGAGGCCAAAAGGTTCGTGCTGACTAAAACAGATTATATCAGTCCGACAAGGGTGATGATGGGCTTCCACGCGCCGCTTGCCGAGATAGTTTATGATTTTTATGACCAGCTCAAGGGCATAAGCAGGGGCTATGCTACGATGAACTACGAGTTTACGGGGTTTGAGGTCGGCGAGCTTGTGAAGATTGATATTCTTGTGAATAAAACCGTTGTCGATGCGCTGAGTTTGATTGTTCACCGCTCAAACGCAGAGATGAGGGGAAGGAAAATACTCGAAAAACTTCGCAAGGCGATTCCGAGGCATCAATTTGAGATTCCGCTTCAGGCAGCAATCGGCGGAAAGATTATCGCGCGCGAATCCATAAAGGCATTCAGGAAAGATGTTACGGCAAAACTGTACGGCGGCGACGTTACCCGAAAGATGAAACTGCTCAAAAAGCAGAAAGAGGGTAAGAAGCGAATGAAGAATATCGGCAACGTTGAAATTCCGCAAAAAGCGTTTATGAGTATTCTTGATACGAGCGAATAAGAAATAAAAGAGTTTTGAGTTTTTAATTCTTAGTTTTGAGTTGTGGAATCGGCCTTACGGCCGAAACAGTTTAAATTTGTCCGGCTGAACAGACAGTAATATTGGTGTCTGCCGGCTGGCTTTGCTCGGAAGGTTTGAAAGGCAAAGGTTCGGCGAATTGTACAGCAATCTGTTTTAAATTTCCTCTGGCGGTATCTGAACGGCAAATTTTCGCGGTACGAGTGAATTTTCTCCTGGCGAAGATTCCATCCGGCGTAAAGAAGGGCACTGAAAATCTGGCGGTAATCTGCCGGCCCGGTTCTATGCGGCCGGGTTTGTTAAGGCACATAAAGGCCATCCCTCCGCTGCTTACATCAACCATTTGTCCCTGTAATGTTTTTTCTTTTTTGTCAGTATCGAAGTACACGCTGCCGGTGATTTTGAGGCGTTCTTCTCTGCGTCGTTCTTTAAAGCCATTGTCGGTGGTGTTTTCAGTGTGTTCATTAAAAATGCATAATGTTTTTTCGACAATAGCTTTCCACTGATTTTCGTCAAAGCCGTTAGCGATTGTTTCCGGCGAGATGTGAGCTATGAAGCGGGCATTTTTGGGCATTACGATTCTCGCTCCGCAGAGGAGTTTTGCGTTAAGAATGTAAAGATTGAGTGGTGCGGAGGTTACGCAAGGCCGACTGGTAATTGCCTGCGAAATTAGCTGTTCTATTTGATGAGCGTCCATACATATTATTATCGGCATAACGTGTCAGGATATTTAAGCGTAAAAATAAATTAAGAATAGAAATTTTTGATTGACATACCATATATAGACTTTAGAATGCTTTTTAGTCAAAATGTTGTAGTGATTCCGGCAGGGAAGCATCGTGAAATGTCCGTATTGCAAGGAAGACTCTGATAAGGTAATCGACTCGCGTTCGAGCGAGGCCGGCAGGGTGATTCGTCGTCGTCGGCAATGTCTTCTTTGCAGCAGAAGGTTCACGACTTATGAGAAAGTCGGCGAGAGTTTTAAACTCAACGTAATAAAGAAAGATAATTCGCGAGTTCCTTACGACAGGGACAAAGTAATCGCCGGTCTTCAGAAGGCCTGTTATAAACGGTCGGTCTCTTCTGAGCAGATTCAGCAGATTGCTGATAAGGTTGAAGAAGAGATTTTCAGGCATTCTGACAAAGAAGTAAGCTCGAAATTTGTCGGTGAGAGTACGATGAAGCATCTGCGGGCGGTTGACAAGGTCGCGTACATTCGGTTTGCCAGCGTCTATAGGGAATTTAATGACGCCGGTGAGCTTATCGATGAGGTCAGACAGGCGATTTCTGAATCTGAAGATGTAAATCAGCCGAAACTGTTTATGGATAAATAGTAAGTGGAGGGTTTTGCAGGACGATGCAGCTGACTGTAATAAAAGCTGACGGTACTCGGGAAGAATATCTGCACACAAAGATTATGGCTTGTCTTGTCAATGCCTTTGGGTGCGTAGATGAGGGTTACATTTCCGCCGCATCGGAACTTGCCGAGACGGTTACTTTTTATTTATATAACCAGCGTGATGACGACAGCATTTACAGCGGGGAAATTTTTTCGATAATTCTGGCCGTTTTGTCAAGTACCGGCTATGGTTTTGCCGCCGAGAACCTCTCAACTCACAATCAGAGAAGAAATCTTTTAAGAACAAGAATTGAAATTACAAAAATTAACACAGAATCTGATAGTTTCGAGTCTTTTGGCCAGACGGATTGCTGGAATAAATCAAAAATAGTTCTGGATTTGCAAATCGAGCAAAAACTTGATGTTACGACAGCAAGAATGATAGCTTCGATGGTAGAAGAAAAAGTTATTAACTCAGGAATAAGAAATTTTACAACAGATTTCATCAAATTTCTTGTCATTTCACAAACGCAGGCTATAATTTCAGCACAGCAGCAGTTAAAATTATCAGCAAAAGCTGAAAAAAATATATTTGAAAATAATATGGCCACGGATGGGCATCTCAGGCAGTCGCAAAAAGGACTTTGCCCCGTTGGAGTATAGCAGGTTGGAAGAATTCCAAAATCCATTGCCGACTCGAATAAACTGCCTGAGTTTTTTTATTCACCGACAGTTGTTGTAATTGAATTAAAAGCTGCAATATGAATCTTTTGCTGTTTATAATAGTTCTTTCAGTATCCTTTGTCATAGTAAGGATAGGCGCTATCGCATTTCAGCTTACCGGTCTGGACTGGGAGCTGGCGAAATTTCAGGCGTTGAGTTGTTTTTCCGGCACGGGTTTTACGACCAAAGAGTCTGAACTGGTTGTTGGAAATCCCCAGCGTCGCAAAATAGCCTCTGTGTTGATGGTTCTTGGTAATGCCGGCACTGTAACATTGATAGCAACATTTGCCAATTCATTAAGGCCTGAAGCCGCAGGCAGAAAAATATCATTGCCTTTTTTGAAGGATTTTTTCCCTGCGGAAGTACTTCCGTGGGTAAATCTTGCCGTCATTGCATTGTTTATTCTGATACTTTGGAGACTTTTCACTTACAGTTTTTTTGCGAGGAAGATAACAAGTATCCTGCGAAAAATTGTTCTCAAGCGTCAAATGGTTAAGGCTGTAACATTCGAGGAGCTTTTGGTTGCCACCGGCGGGTACGGTGTTTCCCGAATAACTGTCAATACGAACAGTTCGATACTAAACAAGTCTCTTAACGAGGCCAGGCTCAGGAGCCATGATATAACTGTTCTGGCGATAGTTAGAAATAATCACACAATTCCCAATCCGCCTGCGGATATGACATTTATGATTGATGATGAACTGATATGTTTCGGCAGGCTTGAAAACATTCAGGCCAAAATTTTAGCCGCCAATTCTTAATCCTGCTTGTCAAGTAGCTGATAGCCTTGATATACTTTCAGCTTACAGGGGCAGTTCTGCGGGGTCTTGTTGATAAAAGAACTTTAATTCTCGATACAATTCAGGATAAAGTTTTTTAAGTTCTCTGGGTTTTTCAAAAAAGTACTCAGTTGCTACCGCGAAAAATTCCGCGGGATTTGTGGCTCCATATTCATTTAGGAAAGTCCGACGATTAAGCTCCACATCATAACGAAATTTCTCGAAGTCTTTCTGTAATATACGAGCCCAGGCAGTATAACTGGAATGGTCTCGAAAGGCCGGTGTGTTATCGCCTCTGGCACAGGAATCGTCAAGCTGATGTGCAAATTCATGAAAGACAACATTGTGGCCATCGTGAATGTCCGACGCTCCGCGCCTAACATCATCCCAGGACAGCACAACAGAGCCTCTGTGCCAGGATTCTCCCAAACGAACATCAAAGCCTTCCGCTACAACGCCGCCTGGCAGATGTTCGGTCATAGGAGCGACATACGCCTGGGGATATACAAAAATGGAAGACAAGCCCGGATAATAATCGGTTTTGCGATGGAGCAGCAGTATGCACGCCTGAGCCGCTATGGTAACTCTTATTTCATCGGTAATCTTTAGGCCGCCGCAACCTTCAAAATGTTTTTCGCTTATGAATATAAGGATGTGCCGCAGCAGTTCCTTTTTATCCTCGTCCGGCAGACTTTTGCAAAACGCTACATTCTCTTCTATTATTTGCAGCCAGGGTACAGGGAATAATTTTTGGCTAAGTCTTTTTCTTCTCCATTTTTTAAATATCAACATAACCCCACAAATGCTTTTGGATTTTATTTAGCGGGAATTTTCAACTTGGTGCCGACAGCAAGATTACTCTTAGCTGAAATCCTGGGATTCAGTTTGAGTATTTCTTTAAAGCGATTACCGTTACCAAGCTGCTTTTGAGCAATGCTCCAAAGACTATCTCCATTTTGTATGGCGTATAGCTTTGTATTTTCCGGGATGGAGTTGTCGGCTGGCGCAGCGGCGGTCTTTTCATTCTCTGCCGGGGCGATTACTGCTGCCTCTGCTGCCGGGGCTGCTATTGGGGCAGGTTTTTTAAGTGTTTCAATTTCAGCTTTAGCCTGTTGCAGTTGGATATTCAATTGATTTACAATGAGGTCGTAACCACTAATTTTTTCCTGTGCTTCTGTCTCTGACTTCTGCATCTTTGCCTGCATATCAGCAATTGTTATTTTGCTCTTTGAATTTGTTATCATTATACCGGCTGCCAGCCCGGCTCCGAGTCCAACTATTATGATAATTACTATTACGATTACTTGTTTCATTTTCCACTTCTTTCAAAAAATTTTCTGAAATTATTTACCGGATTAAGTATTGTTTTTGAGCTAAAAAAAAGGGTGAAAGACGGGATTCGAACCCGCGACCCCTAGAACCACAATCTAGTGCTCTAACCAGCTGAGCTACATTCACCACAAAAAATCTCAAATCTGAGATTTTAAATTTTCAATCAATTAAAAAGGTGCGCCGGTTAGCCGACGCACCCTACATTCTATTGTTTTGACAGTATTCTGTCAACCGTTGAAAGGTTATTTGCCCTTTTTAACGGTTTTCTTGGCCTTTTTGCAGGAACAACAGCAGGCTTTGTCAGCTATAACAGCCTGAGCAGCAGCCAGACGTGCAATCGGAACCCTGAACGGTGAGCAGGAAACGTAGTTCATACCGACTTTATGGCAGAACTTAACGCTTGCTGATTCGCCGCCATGTTCGCCGCAGATACCGACCTTGAGGTTCGGATTGGTGCTGCGTCCTTTTTCAATGCCCATTTTAACC
The DNA here is from genome assembly GCA_041661665.1 of Phycisphaerae bacterium. GTDB lineage: Bacteria > Planctomycetota > Phycisphaerae > Sedimentisphaerales > UBA12454 > GWC2-45-44. The sequence goes on from JBAZTW010000008.1 coordinate 52,052, forward strand.
AGCATTCCAACGCCGTCCTGGTCGAGGCTCTGGAATGGGTCAGCCTTGAAGATGCCTTTGCCGCCGTCTTGTTCGCTGGCGACATAAATCGGCAGGAATCTGCCCGCGTCGTCGCGTGAAAGACCAAGCGTCATTTGTGTCAGGTCATTTGTGCCGAATGAGAAAAACTCTGCAACTTCGGCAATCTGGTCAGCCAGCAGGGCTGCACGAGGAATTTCAATCATCGTGCCAATCATATACTTTACTTTTGCCTTTGCAGCTTTGATGAGGCCGTCAGCCAAAGCGCGAGCCTGGTCAACCTGTATCGAAAGTTCTTTCTTGTCGATGGTCAGCGGAATCATAATTTCCGGCAGAACCTTAATGCCTGCTTTTGTACAGTTGATAGCGGCATTGATAATCGCTGTTACCTGCATATCGAGAATTTCCGGATATGTGATGCACAAACGGCAGCCGCGATGGCCGAGCATCGGGTTGGATTCGTGAAGCTGTTCGCAGCGATGCTTAATCTTTTCAGGACTGATACCGGTTACTTTGCTCAGTTTTGCAACGCCTGCATCATCTTTCGGTGTGAATTCGTGCAATGGCGGGTCAATAAGACGAATCGTTACAGGCTTGCCATTCATAGCTTTGAAAATGCCTTCAAAGTCAGCCTGCTGGAAAGGCAGCAGTTTGGCCAGTGCAGCCTTGCGGTTTTCAACGCCTTCAGCGACAATCATTTCCTGCATAGCGAGCCGGCGTTCTTCAGTGTCGAAGAACATATGCTCTGTTCTGCAAAGGCCGATACCTTCAGCGCCCATCTTAATCGCGTTATCAGCATCATAAGGTGTATCTGCGTTTGTGCGAACCTTGAGAGTACGCAGCGAATCGCAATAATTCATTATTGTCTGGAAAGCGGCAGGCTGTTCGGGCATCTGAAGAGCCAGCTTGCCAAGATAGACATCGCCGGTGTTGCCGTCGAGAGTCAGAAAATCACCCTGCTTGACGGTTCTGCCGGAGACGGTCATACTCTTTGTTTCATTGTTTATGTTGAGAGCTTCGCAGCCGACAACGCAGCATTTGCCCCAGCCGCGAGCAACGACAGCGGCGTGGCTTGTCTTGCCGCCTGTTGCGGTAAGGATACCAACGGCAGCGTGCATACCGCCAACATCTTCAGGGCTTGTTTCTTTTCTGACAAGCAGAACCTTTTCGCCATCAGCAGCCATTGCTTCAGCTTCCGCTGCGGTGAATACTACTTTGCCGCTTGCTGCGCCTGGAACAGCGTTAATACCTGTCGCGATTTTTGTTGCGCTCTTGGCTGCCTTTGCGTCAAGCTGCGGATAGAACAATCTTTCGATATCTTCAGGAGTAATTCTTGCAACCGCTTCTTCTTTGGTCAGGAGTTTTTCTTTAACCATATCAGCGGCGATTTTGAATACCGCAGCGGCTGTTCTCTTGCCTGTTCTGCACTGAAGCATATACAGCTTTTCATCCTGAACAGTGAATTCCAAATCCTGCATATCTTTATAATGCTTTTCGAGCTGCAGACGAACCTGACAAAGCTGCTTGTATGACTTCGGCAAAAGTTTGCCGAGGTCGGCCAGTTTCAGCGGAGTTCTGATACCTGCTACAACATCTTCGCCCTGAGCGTTGATAAGGCAGTCGCCGTAAAATACGTTTTCGCCGGTGTTCGGGTCGCGTGTAAAGCAAACGCCCGTACCAGATGAATCGCCCATATTGCCGAATACCATCGTCTGAACGTTCACAGCAGTGCCTTTAAGATTGCTGATTTTTTCAACCTGACGATATTTAACGGCCTTATCAGCCTGCCAGCTTCCGAATACCGCACCGATAGCTCCCCAAAGCTGCTCGTATGGGTCCTGCGGAAAAGCCTGACCTTTCATATTAGCTGAATAAAATTTCTTGAACTGCCCGCAAAGGTCTTTCAAAGCCTCTGCGCTGAGTTCCGGGTCGGTCTTTACGCCGGCCTTTTTCTTTGCATCGTGCAGCATTTCTTCCATCGGCTCTTTTGACAGACCCATAGCTGTTGTGCTGTACATCTGAATAAATCTGCGATAAGCATCGTAAGCGAAACGCGGATTATTTGTTTTCTTTGCCAAACCTTCAACGGCTTTATCGTTCAGGCCGAGGTTCAGGATTGTTTCCATCATACCAGGCATAGAACGTGCTGCGCCCGAACGAACAGAAAACAGAAGCGGGTCATTGACATCGCCGAATTTCTTGCCCATATCCTTTTCGACTTTCGCCATATTATCGCGAACTTGCTTTTGAACTTCTTTAGAGAGCTTTCTGCCCTGCTTGTAATAGTCTTCGCAGTTTGCGACAGAGATAGTGAATCCCGGAGGCACCGGCAATCCTGCTGCTGTCATATCTGCCAGACCTGCGCCTTTGCCGCCGAGTATCATTCTGCGCTCAGCGTCTGTTTTGGCAACGCCCATACCTTCAGCTTTGCCTGCACCGAAGAAGAAAACTGTTTTTTCGCTTTTAGCCATCTTGTTAAAACTCCTTAAATAAAGATTGTCCGCGGCTGCGGATTAAAACATTTAGACATTAGACATTTAGAAAAATACATTGGAAGCTAAATGAGGCGCATAAGTATAAGGATAGACCAAAAGCCTGTCAATGATTTTTAGAGGCTTGGCGAAAAAGTATAAGGCGGTTTTTTGCTCTTGTTTGTCAATGAGTCCTATAATTTACCAGTGTTCAAAAAAGTACAAAAATGTACTTTAGGCGGCGTTCTTAACTTGTTGTTTTTAAAGCTGTTATGAGAGCGGTTTTGCGGGGAATCTTAAATTTTTTCGCAAAAACAGTTCAGTGGTTATTTTGCCGATTATATAGTCGATAATCGATTACTAAATTTATAATCAACAAGAGAGCGAAAATGATAAAAATAGGCAAATTCAAATGTTCACTGACGGCGTTATCAGCTGCGGTGGTTGCGTTCTGTTCGGCAGGAATAATAGGTCTTTCAGTTTATGTTGACAGCAAGGAGGATTATTTAGCCACCGGCAAAGAACAGATACATATCCTGATGAACTCATGGTCATCGATGGAAAGAGAAACGACCAATTTACTTATAGAGCCAACATCTACGGTTAACGATAAAAAGTGGCGGTACAGTCTTACGACATTTGACCAGGGGCTGGAAAGTTTTTTGAGCAGCCCTTTGACACGGAAACTGACGTGCCGCAATCGTTTTTTTGACAGCAGGGTCAGAAATATGGAATCACTGTGGCCTATGCTGAGGGAAAAAATTGAGAAATCGGTTCAGGAGATGGCCGGTTATATTGAGTCGCATAATAAGGGAGCAGATGTCGGCGGCAGCGGCGGGCTGCTGTATCAGAGCGGTTATCTGTCGGCCAAAGACAGTCAGACATCGCAGACGGCGGAGCTTTCGCGTATAATAAATGACAGCAGGGAGGCTATATCAAACAGCCGGGTGCGATGTACGGTAATTCTTTATGAAATGAGCGACATTATCTCGGACGAGATTTGCGAACAAGTGGCAAGTTTGCGTCTTTGGGTTTTTGTACTGTCTATGGCCATTGTGGTTTCGATGATATTTTTTATAATTCTTACACAAAAGGAGAACAGTCTTTATCAGCGCCAGCTTGAAAAACTTGTTGAGAGCAAAACAGTCGAGGTTGAAGCAGAAAAAACAATAGCCGAAGCTGCTCGAATTCAAACCGACCAGGTGAATCATCAACTGGCGGCGACTGTAAATCACGCGAATGCCCTCAATCAAATGGCGATAGAGGCTAATAATGCGAAAAATGAATTTATGGCATCGGTGAGTCATGAGATTCGTACGCCGATGAATGCGATAATGGGCTTTAGCGAGATGTTGGCAGAGGATAATCTTACTGCGGCACAAAAAAAACATGTTGGCATAATACGAGAAAGTTCCAGGCATTTGCTGGTGCTGATAAATGATATTCTCGACTTTTCGAAAATAGAGGCAGGCAAGATGTCTGTGGAGGTTGTCGAGTGCGGAGTTGAAAATATTTTAGCAGCGGTCGAGTCAATGATGCGTCCTGCTGCGGTAGAGCAGGGGCTTGAGTTTAAAATTATTCGTAATGAGCCTATTGCGGGTATCATTCGCACCGACCCTGCGAGATTAAAGCAGTGCATTATAAACCTCATAGGCAATGCGATTAAGTTCACCGAAAAAGGCTATGTAAAGCTGAATGTTTTGTGCCAGTTAGAGAGCGGCAAGGATGTAATCCGGTTTGATGTTGAAGACAGCGGTATTGGCGTAGCTTCAGATAAGCTGGAGCGTATTTTTGAGCCGTTTGCGCAGGCGGAGGTAAGCACAACACGCGTCTACGGCGGGACAGGTCTGGGGCTTGCCATCACGCGTAACCTGGCGGAAATGCTTGGCGGAAATATAACCGTCAAAAGCGTAAAAGGCAAAGGCTCTGTTTTCAGTCTGAGCATTCCGATAGGCACTGAAAACTGGCAGGCTGCCGGAACCACCGTTTCCGACGATAAAAAAGAAAGCCATCAATCATTGACGCAGGATTTGGCCAATATCAAACTGTCCGGCAGGGTTTTGGTTGCCGAGGATAGCCCGACGAATCAGACGCTTATAGAGCTTTTGCTGAGGCGAATGGGGATTGAATCTGTTGTAGTTGAAAACGGTCTGCTGGCGGTTGAAAAAGCCGAGGATGGCGGATTCGATTTGATATTGATGGATATTCAGATGCCCGTGATGAATGGTTTTGAGGCGACTCGACAGCTTCGCAGGAACGGAGTTAAGATTCCCATAGTTGCACTGACGGCCTGTGCAATGAAAGGCGATGATAAAAAATGTTTTGCCGCCGGATGCAGCGATTATCTTGCCAAGCCCGTGGATAGAAAGAAACTTGCCCAAACGCTTGCAAAGTATCTGTCTGCCGAAGGCGTGGGAAAAACTTCGGCTGTTGTTTCCGCCGCGACTGTCGCTAAACAGGATGTTGGTGAAAAGTCTTCCCAGACGGTTTTGCAGGGTGACGGCGACGAAATAGAAATAAATTTTCCCCTTCTTCTTGATCGCATCGGCGATGAATCTCTGATAGATGAGATAATTCCGGTGTTTTTAAAGGATAATATGGAAAGAATGGAGATGCTCTCGCAGGCAGTGGCGAAGAAAGATATTAAGGAGATAAAGTTTTACGCGCATTCCGTTAAAGGCGCTGCGGCAACGATTGGCGCGGCGAAAATTTCTGAACTCGCCAAACAGCTTGAGGCAGCCGCCAGAGATAATCAGGAGATGGATTACCAGGCTGTATTTGATAAGATGCGCAGCCGGTTCAATCGGCTGACGGCGTTTTTGAGCAGAAGCGACTGGAAACAGGCAGCCCAGCAATCGCAGCAAACCCAGCAGCAATGATACCAATATATTGACAAATCCACGGTTCCCGGCTACCATAGTCGCGACTCGCGGCCGAGTGGCGGAATGGCAGACGCTGGGGACTTAAAATCCCCTACTCGCAAGGGTGTGTGGGTTCGAATCCCACCTCGGCCAATCTTAAAAGAAATCAAAAATGTGGGAAACTGTTTCGATGAAAATTCAGGCTGTACTTTTTGACCTCGGCGAGACCCTGATTAACTTCGGTCAGGTTAACGCGGTGGCGATATTCAAACAGGGCGGCGAGCTGGCGTACAATTTTTTGCGAGGGTTGAATCAGCCGACCGGCCCGCTGAGTTTGTTTTTGCTCAGACATCTTTTAATCATCAGATTTTTTCAGCTTCTTTCGGCTGTTACCGGCAGAGATTTTGATTCGTTTGAACTTCTGAAAAAGACCGAACGAATGAGGGGCGTTTCACTTACTGATGAGCAGTGGCGTCAATTCGGATGGCTGTGGTATGAGCCTTTGAGCAGGCTCGGCAGTATAGAGCCTGATTTATCACAAACGCTGGAAAAATTAAAAGCGGCTGGGTTTAAACTCGGTATTCTGTCGAACACGTTTGTCAATGCGTTTATGCTTGAAAGGCATCTTGAGCAGTTTAATCTGTCGGGATATTTTTCGGTTCGTCTTTATTCGTATCAGTTTAAATTCCGCAAACCTAACCGCAAAATTTTTATCGATGCCGCCCAAATGATAGGCTGTTTGCCTGAAAATGTCCTTTATGTCGGCGACAGGCTCGATAACGATGTGGCTGGGGCGTTGAAAGCGAATATGACCCCTGTCCTTAAAAGGGCTTACACAAACAGCGGCAAAACAATTCCGCAAAATGTGCCGGTGATTGAGAATCTTAGCGAACTGCCCACGCTGATTTCACGGATAAATCAGGGATAAACCCCATTTTTGAATTAAAAATTGATTTTTTTGCATAAATTACACAAAAAATATTTTTTGTGTAACGTTTTCTCCGCAGTGTGGACATACACATAAGTAATTGGTATCTTTAGCAATATGGTATTAGGGAGTAAAATTTTAACAATTTTTCAGGGAGACTATAATGGCAAGCCAAAATAAAACACTGTCGGGGACATTCAATTTTAAAACCGCTGTTATTGCCGCTGCGGCGGCAGTGATATTATGTTCAATATATTTGTCAAAGGCCGCCGAGCCGAATACCCCTAAAGACCCCAACGACCCGAACAATCAGCCGGCAGTAGTAATAAAAGAAGCAAACGAACCGAACAAGCCGAGTGGTTTTGCAGGTATAATGACAGCGGCAGAGCCGAACGCGGTTAAAGACCCCAATGACCCGAATAACTGGCCTTTTGTGGAGATATTTGTCGTTGATAAGCAGACCTATGAACCGATTAAAGACGCGAGAGTTAAAAATTATCCGAATAGAAATAATGTTACGACAGATAATGACGGTTATTGCAAAGTAATACTTGGCAAACAAAATCCTGAATATTTTTCCGCTTATGTCGAGAAGAAAGGATTTGTGCCGCTGCATTTCAACTGGGGTAAAGAAGCGGATAGAGCGATACCCAGGGAATATACGTTTTATCTTGAAAAAGGGACTGTAATTGGCGGTACTGTTAAAAACGACTCGAACGAGCCGGTGCAAAATGCTAATGTAATAATAAGTTTTTACGCTAATGAGGCAAACAGAAATGAACCGTGGCAGAGAATAGATAATTATATAATTAAAACGGATATAAATGGAAAATGGCAATGCGATATGATACCTGCGGAACTGTCGGAAGATAGGCAAGTCGGCATTAGAATTAAACACGCTGATTATTCTGACTATCAAACCTGGACGCAGCAGGAAGAATCTTCAATTATGCAATTGCGTAATAAGGAATTTGTCTCTGTCATGAAGCACGGGGCAACGATTTACGGTTATATTTATAACAATCAAAACAGGCCGATAGAAAAAGCATCGGTATTTATCGGTGAAGACCGTTACAATCAGGATAACCTCAAAGCAGAAACTGACGGCAGCGGCTATTTTGAATTTGTGCACGCCAAACAGGGCTTTGCCGTTCTTACGGTACTGGCGAAAGGTTATGCGCCGGATATGAAAGAACTGAATGTCGGAAGCAGTGCGCAAACCGAGAATTTTGTTCTTTTGCCGGGCAATATGATACGCGGGCGAGTTGTGAATGTGAAAGGTAATCCGGTTGCCAATGCCCCGCTTAACGCTGATGAATGGCGAGGCTATAGAATGGTCAACTGGAGCGGAAAAACAGATAAAGACGGCAGGTTTGTCTGGAACGAAGCACCGGCTGATGAGGTTAAATTTGATGTTTATCAAAGAGGATACATGTCATCAAGAAGAAATGTATTGAAAACCGGGAGAAAAGAATATGAGATTGTTTTATATCCACCGCTGGAAATATATGGAAGCGTAACAATTACGGAGACAAATGAGCCGGTAAAATATTTTACTATAACAAGAGGTTTGCAGTTTTCTGAAAATGATACCAGGATAATTTGGGAAAGACAAAATCAAAACCCCAACAGCGTAAAACAATTTACAAATGGACAGTATAAATTCCAAATTACCAACCCCTACTATAAACATCTTTTAAGGGTTGACACCAACGACGGGAAATATGCGATATCGCGGGCTTTTGACGGCAATGAAGGCAGAGTAAGATATGATTTTGTTGTTGACAAAGAGAACGCCGATAATTTAGCAGGGATTGTTTATCTGCCGGATGGTAAACCTGCCGAGGGGGCGAAAGTTTATTTAGTCAAAAAAAATCAGTGGCTGAATCTGGAAAATGGGAAACAACGCTATCAGCAGGAAATGGAGAAAGCGGTTACTGATTCGCAGGGTAAATTTACTTTGTCGGATTGTAATGAAAAATTCAAATTAATAGCGGTGAGCGATGAAGGATTTGCGGATGTGAACAACGGCGAATTTTCATTAGACCCGGCTATACATCTTGAGAAATGGGGCAGAATTGAAGGTGTTGTTTATGTTGGCTCGAAACTTGCGGCCGGTCAGGAAATTAGTGCAAATAATTCTCAAAAGTATAATAATCGTGATAACATAAATTATCAATACTCGAACAAGGCGACGACCGACCAGCAGGGTAAATTTGTGATGGAAAAGGTTGTTCCCGGCGAAAACTATATATACAGGCTGATTCAATTTGGCGATTCAGACCGTATGAGAAGCACAAGTGCGGCAAGACAAAAAGTCGAAGTTTTGCCGGGGCAAACTGTCGAGGTTGTTTTAGGCGGCAAGGGCAGAACGATTATTGGGAAAATCATCTGTCCGAACGAAGAGTTTAATAAAAAAGTGCTGGAAATCAACGCTCACATTCAGCCGCAGCAGTCAGGAAATATACGGGAATTGCTGGAAAAAATTTACAGTCAAATTATAATGCCTGTACCGGCAGATTTCGATTCCCTTACCGCAAAACAGTCAGTTGAATGGTATAAAAACTTTTCGCAAAGCGAGCAGGGCAAAGCCTGGCAGGTTAAAGTTCAGGAAGAATTAAAAAAAGCCGGCGCAAATTTGAATACTTCCGGCAGCAGCGGCGGCGTGATTGTCAATTCTGATGGCAGTTTCAGGGCGGAAGATGTCGAAGCCGGCGGCTATATGATGAGTGTTAATGTTATGGAAAGAAAGGGCAGATACGGACAGGCTGATTATCAAAATCCGCTGCTGACTGGAAAATGGGATTTCACTATGCCGCCGATTGATGAGACGAATATCGACCAGCCTTTGGATTTGGGACAGGTTAAGTTGGATGTAATTGCCACCAGCCAGGTTATGCAGGCCGAGAGCAATGCCCCTGATTTTACACTCGAAACAAATGCCGGCACAATCAAGTCGGCAGATTTGCTCGGCAAATATGTCGTTTTGGTTTGGTGGGAATGTTTCCCTGTTTTGAGTAATGACAATTCTGAAGCCGATTTCAAGAATATTTTAGATGCTTATCAAAAATATGGCAATACCGGCAATGTCGAGTTTATAGGGCTGTCATCTAAAAGTATTAAAATATCTCAGGATATCGCTGAAAAGTATCTCAGGGAAAAGCAGTGCAAATGGAAACAGGCGTTTATTGGTTTTGACAATCCGCTTGTTGCAAAATTAAACGTATTAAATTACGGACAGGCAATTATTGTAATCAGCCCGGATGGGAAAATTGTTGCTTCGGCAAAAAAGGGCAGCGAATTGGCTGAAATACTCGCTGAAAAGCTAACTCCGGTTCAATAGGTTTTGCGGTTTTTGTTTTTTCAGATTGTCATAAAACATAATTGCAAATTTCGGCTGATAGTCTAAAATATCGGCTATGAAGATAGACGATACAAATCTGGAAAAGTACTCATCGGCATTTACGCTTTCGGATATGGAGATTTTTGTATTCCCGGAACTGATGTATTCGCTGTTTTTGGCCAATATTATGAGTCCGGTGGTCTGGTCGTGGCGAAATGCGGATTGTTTTGTCAAGCTGGCGGGCAAAAGCCCATACAAAAAACTTATGCGGCTCAAGCAGTTTATTATGGACGAGTTTGAGTTCAATCTCGACCTGCAAACCTGGGGGCTGACAAATAAAAACGCCGAGCTTGCCCGATTCAGCAAATTTATTTCGCCGGAGGATATATCAAAAAGCAATGCCCTGTTCGGCTATCACGGCGACGAATATTATTTCGATATTGATATTCGCAAACACTTCGGCCTGGATAAATACGATGGCGATGCTCTGCCATACTGGAAGACCGAGACGGTCGAGGCGATGGAGGCGTTCAAATTAAAGCCCGGCTACTCAACCGGCGCGGGCGAA
>JBAZTW010000009.1:0-59508 GCA_041661665.1 Phycisphaerae bacterium
AATCAGAGCCCAAGCGATAGCGCATGGTGTTTCGTAGGGGCAGACCTATGTGTCTGCCCACAAACAGAGCCCCAAGGGTAACCGCGGGGTCATTAAATCTCATCGGCCATCAGGCCGATTCCTCAATTCTTCATTTTTCAATCTTCAATTTTCAATTCTATCCCCTATTCCAGTCAATCCTGTTATCCCGTCTAAAAAAAATCCGCCAATTTTAAATCTTCAATTCTGCTTCTTTCCCAGCGCTTCCATCGCTTTCGGTACCGTATCAGTGGGACTGATGCCATACCAGGCTCCGATGATTTTGCCTTGCTCATCTATCAGGAATGATGAACGTGTTATGCCGAAGATTGACTTCCCCCAAACGCCGTATGCATCCGCCGTCTTATGGTTCACGTCGCTGAGAAGTCGAAAACCCAAATTATATTCTTCATCGAATTTTTTCTGGCTGTCCGGCTTATCAGGACTAATGCCCAGCGCGACGATGCCTGACTTTTTGAGCGGCTCAGCAGAATCACGCACACTGCACGCCTGCGCAGTGCAGCCGGGTGTGCCGGCCTTGGGATAAAAATAAACGAGCACCTTCTTGCCCGCGAAATCGGACAGCTTGACCGGCTTGGAATTCTGCTCTAACAGTTCAAACGCCGGTGCCGTATCTCCAATTTTTAATTGTACCATTTCTTTTTCTCCTGAAGTGCTGGCAGCATTTTCTTTGCGCTTACAGCCGTTTAAAAACGGCAGAATGACAAGTACCCCCGCAAAAATTAAAAACACCGGCAGAACCCGACTTTTTGCCATTAAACTATTTTTCGATTTGATTTTTTTATCGTCCATCGTTTTGCCCCTTTCTTCAACTGATAACCGACCTGCCTGAGCATAGCCGAAAGATAGCTATGTCTCCGACTTCATTCTATCCACTAATCTTCAATTTTCAATTCTACCCCATATTCCCGAATTGTTTAGTCGTCAATTCCACCCCGCAAAAACCGCTCAAAACTCATCAGAACTTACAAAAAATCCATAAAATCCGTGCAATCTCTGGTTAAAGCTGTTCAAAATTTGTCAAAACTTTACAAAATTTTTCATTTTCTTGCGATTTTGGCGAGGGTCTATAATATCCAGAATGGATTTTTAACCTAAAAATCCAGTTTCTCCCCCAAAATCACTCAAAAAAAGTGTCCGAAAACGCGCAAGTTTTTGCCAATAACTGAGTTTCTGATAACTGACCTGCTTTGTGTGGGTTTCTGGTTGACGCTGTGCGGATAAGATGTAAGATTGTGCCAAAGACTGAAAAAGGAAAAAACTATGGCTGATAATACGACAAAAAGAATGGAGTGTAGAGACGCAAGGCCTTGCGTCTGTACTGATTTTAGGCAATTATTTTTCATCGCGTCATTGTGCGTTGTCAGCCTGTTTGTCTTTGCGGGCTGCGAAAAAAAGGCAGCGATTAAAACCGAAAAGCAGGACAAACCCGTTTTGAGTCCTACATCAATCAAGCAGGAGAACGCTCAACTCAAGGCTGAAAACGAACAGCTTAAAAAGCAAGTCGAAACATTAGCAGGCATCGATAAGGCTGTGAGAATCGACGCGATTTCAACCGTTTCAGCGATAGAACTCACTAACCGCAGCGGCATACGCGCCAAAAAAGACAGCAACGATGTCAATGAGTCGCTGATTGTGTATGTTAGGACGATTGACGATATGGGCGATGTTGTCAAAGCGCCCGGCCAGGTCAAAGTCGAACTTTGGGATTTGAACACAAAACCCGCCGAAGCTCTTTTGGGAAGCTGGACGGTTGAGCCTGCGAAACTCAAAAAGAGCTGGTCAGGCTCGATTATGACGAACTATTACAAACTTACGTTTGATGTCGGGGCAATTCCGAAAGATAAAAAGAGGCAGGAACTTACGCTCAAAGCCCAGTTCACGGATTATATCTCCGGCAAAATTCTAAAAGCACAAAAGGTTATCAAATAACTGGGATTTTCGCAGTTCTAAGTATTATCTTTTGGCAGATGCTTTTCCGCAAACAAGAGCAATCGTGGTATTTCAGCCTGTGCGGTTTTCCAAATTTCGTGCAAATCAACGCCTCGATAATGATGAATAAGCTTATCACGCATTCGAGCCATTGCGGACCACTGAATTTCTGTATTCGCCTTTTTGAAATCATCCGAAAGCAGTTTGGCAATTTCTCCGATAACCAAAAACTGATGTATTACGGCAGACTGCGTTCGGTTATCAGTCCTGAATGATTCAAAATTCATTTCCGCAGTGAATTGAATAATCTGACGGCAGGCACGAGCCAAATCCAATATCAAAGACAAATTACGCTGCATAGATTACCTTTGCGTTGTCGAAAATTTCCCTGCGGCAAATCCAATTGGAATTTTCTTCTATGGCCTGCCTGCTTATAAGGTCAACTTCCCTTGCGAAAATACCTGTTAGTTCGTCTTCCATACGGTAATGGTCGAACATACTCCAATCGGCAGCAGGGGCAAAACTAACTAATAAATCTATATCACTGTCCGGGCGGAGTTTGCCGGAAACAGCAGAACCAAAAACAGATAACTGCTGTACTTTCCATTTGCGGCAAAAATCCGCTATTTTTTCTTCCGGCACACCAAAATTTAGAGCTACCATTTTAAATCCCTCAAAACCATACTAATTTTACAGACAAGCTGATGAAAAACAAGTCAATTTTCGGCGATTTTGCCCAAATTAACCCCGATTATCAGTCTTGTATTTGCAGGCGGGTGCTATTATAATACTTCGCTTTACTCCTATTATTAAGAAAAGGTTGTTTCAATGGCAAAACTGACCAAACTTGACGACATCGTATCGCTTTGCAAAAGACGCGGTTTCATATTCCAGTCCAGCGAAATTTATGGCGGTCTGGCAAGCTGCTATGACTACGGCCCGCTCGGCTCGGAACTCAAACGCAATGTGCGAAACGCCTGGTGGAAAAGCGTCGTCCAAATGCGAGACGATGTGGTCGGCCTCGATTGCAGTATCTTTATGCACCCGTTAGTTTGGAAAGCTTCGGGACACGCGGACAAATTCGCGGATATTGTAACCGTCTGCAAAAAATGCAACGTCCGCACCCGTGTTGACCATCTGCCTGATGCTCCGAATAAAACCGCGGAAGGTTTGGCCGGCAAGGCCTGTCCAGCCTGCGGAGCGGTGGGGCAGTTCGGCGAACCAATGCCTTTCCGTCTGATGTTCGAGACACAAATGGGCGCCAATGTTGACGATGCTATGACGATTTTCCTGCGGCCTGAAACAGCGCAGGGTATTTTCGTGAATTTCAGAAATGTTCTCGATTCAACGAGAGTGAAAATTCCGTTCGGCGTTGCGCAAATCGGAAAAAGTTTCAGAAACGAAGTAACGACAAAGGCCTTCATTTTCCGAACGAGAGAATTTGAACAGGCTGAAATCGAATTTTTCTGTGCGCCGGGCACAGATGAAAAATGGTATGAACACTGGAAAGAGGCTCGCTTCAACTGGTATCTTAATCTCGGAATGAAAAAAGAAAACCTGCGTCTGCGTCAGCACGATAAAGACGAGCTTGCCCACTACGCAAAGGGCTGCGTTGACGTTGAATATAAATTCCCGTTTGGTTCAGGCGATTGGCAGGAACTTGAGGGCATCGCCAACCGCACCGATTTCGACCTTCGCCAGCATCAGCGCGGAATGAGAACGCTCAACTCGTGGTATGAAAAGAAGGGCGATTTGTCGAAAATAGAACTCAACAGCGAATCCGAGGATTATCAGAAGGGGCCTTTGAGTTATTTCGACGAGGAAGGCAAACAGCGGTTCATTCCTTATGTTATCGAGCCAAGCGCGGGCATCGACAGAAGTTGTCTGGCGTTTTTGGTTGACGCTTACGATGAAGACGAAGTCAACGGCGAAGTCAGAAATGTGCTGCGATTCCATCCGGCTCTTGCTCCGGTAAAGGCCGCGATTTTTCCATTGGTTAAGAAAGATGGTATGCCTGAGATTGCGACAGGATTGTATAACGACCTGAAAAAATATTTCAACTGCTTCTACGATGAGAAATCCGCGGTCGGCAGAAGATACCGCAGGCAGGATGAAGCGGGAACTCCGTTCTGCATTACGATTGACGGCCAGACAAAGGAAGATAACACCGTAACCGTCCGCGAGCGCGACAGTATGAAACAGGAAAGAATAAATCTCTCGCAGGTGAAACAGTATTTGAGAGACAAATTAGATATTTAAGATTCAACAGAGCCGCGACAGTAATGGAGCGGTCATATTCTGAAATTTAAAGGTTTAAGAAGATGAAGAAGGTTTATTTATCAAAAAGTGACAGGAAAATTTTTGGTCTTTGCGGCGGATTGAGCGAGACATTCGGTTTGGATTCGACGCTGATAAGACTGCTGATGGTCTTTTTGTGCCTGCTGACAGGTATTATGCCGCTGGTGGTAACATACATAATCGCGGGAATTATAACGCCGGACAAACCCAGGGATTAAAATAAAGGAAACCGTTCACAGAAAAATATGACGTTTTTTACATTCATTATGTGACTTTGTAGGGGCAGACCTATGTGTCTGCCCTGGGCGAACACGCAGGTTCGCCCCTACAACGCACAAAAATGTGGTTTTTCCTGTGAACGGTTACAAATAAAGGAAAGAAATGGTATTTGATAGTATTAAGAACTGCAAACTTTACACAAATCTTTCGCCGCGAATCGCCAGTGCGCTGAAAATCGCTGCGGAAACAAATTTCGATAGAATAGAAGATGGCAAATATCCGGTCGATGATACCAATCTGTACTATTTGGTGATACGGTATGATACGGCGCCGGTTATGGAGAAAATTGAAGCGCACAGGAAATATATCGATATTCAGTTTATGGCGAAAGGTGATGAACGAATTGGCGTTGACAATATCACCGGCCTGAAAGTTCATACGCCTTACAGCGAGGAAAAGGAAGTGGAATTTTTCAAGGCTGAAAAGAGCGTAAGCTATATTGATGTAAAAGAGGGAATGTTCGCGATATTCTGGCCAAGCGACGCTCATATGCCCGGCAGACAGATTGATAAATCACGGAACGTTACAAAAGTTGTGTTCAAAATCAAGGTTGACTGAAAATGTCGAATGGAATCACGAGAATAGCGGAGCTGAAAAATAACGTTGATAAGACCGTAACCGTAGGCGGATGGGTTTATCATTCAAGGCCCGGCGGCAAGGTTATTTTCCTTGTTGTTCGCGACGGCAGCGGATTGTGTCAGTGCGTAATCGAAAAAGAAAAAATTTCCGAAGAGCTTTTCGCGCAGATTAAAAAGCTCGGTCAGGAATCATCGCTTACCATTACCGGCCTTGTCAAAAAAGACGACCGCAGCGTAGGCGGATATGAATTGGCCGTCAGCGACGCGAAAGTGCTTTGCGAATCGGCTGATTATCCGATTACGCCGAAACAGCACGGGATTGAATTTCTCCAGAAGAATAGGCATTTGCATCTGCGTTCACAAACGCCGTGGTGCATTTTTAAAATTCGTCATACACTCGTCAACGCCATCAGGCAATTTTTTAATGATAATGGTTTTACGCTGATTGACACGCCGATTCTGACCGGCATCATTGGTGAAGAAGCGGGCAGTTTGTTTAATGTTGACTACTTCGGCGACACAGCATTTATGACCCAGACCGGCCAATTGCATCTTGAATGCGCGGCTCTGAGATTCGGCAAGGTCTATTGCTTTGGCCCGACCTTCCGCGCCGAAAAGAGCAAAACGAGGAGACATCTGACTGAATTCTGGATGGTCGAGCCTGAAATAGCGTTTATCGATTTGCCCGGCCTTTTGGAAGTAGCGGAAAATTTCGTATCGTTCATTGTGCAAAAGGTTTTGCAGGATAATCGAGCCGAACTGGAAACGCTCGGCGCAAATATAGCGGCACTGGAAAAGATTAAGCCTCCGTTTTATCGCCTGACCTATACGCAGGCTTCGGAAATTCTTACGAGCCAAAAGACGCAGGATTTTCTTGCCAATCAATTGAATGAGTTTAAAGCCGCGAAGCAGGAAACTGAAAATAAAATCGCTGCTCTTGAAAACGAGGCAAAAGATACCTCCGCAAAGCAGTGGCGGCAGGATAAAATCGCATCTGAACTCATCGACCTGCGAAGCGAGCTTGCGGAACTCGAAACGAAAATCGAGAATAATCCCAAGCACGCCAAACTTGCCGCGGAATTTCAGTGGGGCAAGGATTTGGGCGGAAGCGATGAAACGATAATTTCGCTTATGCACGATAAGCCGATTTTTGTTACGCATTATCCGCGCGAGGCCAAGGCGTTTTATATGAAACAGGATGATGAAAATCCGAAAGTTGTGCGGAATTTCGATATGCTCGCTCCGCTGGGGTTCGGTGAAATCATCGGCGGTTCAATGAGAGAGGACAGCCTCGACAATCTGATGGACAAGATAAAAGAGCATGGCTATAAACTTGAAAATTATCAGTGGTATTTAGATTTGCGAAGATACGGCTCTGTGCCGCATGGCGGATTCGGACTGGGCGTTGAAAGAACGCTTGCCTGGATTACAGGCGAAAAACATATCCGCCAGTGCATCGCTTTCCCGAGAATGATGGACAAAATTTTGTTATAAAAAAGTATAGCCACAGAGAAATTAACCACGAATGAACGAATAGACACAAAAACGTGACGGGGTTATAAAGTAATAATGGATAAAAAGCAAATTGAAAAACTTGCTAAAGATTCGCGGTTTATTAGTGGTATCTATAATTACTGCGACAGGTGGTGCGAAAGATGTTGCTTTACACAGCGTTGTATGAATTATGCATTATGTGACAATAATGACAATCCCCAGTCTAAAGACATAAACAATAAAGCCTTTTGGGATAAATTAGGAGATATTTTCAAAGTAACTCTGGAGATGATTCAGGAGAGTGCAGAAAAACTGGGCATCGATATTACTTCCGCCGACCTCAAAAAAATAGAGGAATACGAAAAAAATATAGACAAAATTTCCCGAGAGCAGCCTTACAGCAAAGCAGCTTTAAATTATTCAAATATGGTTCGTGATTGGTTTAATTCAAATAAACAGTTGCTGGAAGAAAAAGCCAATGAATTGTTGATGCTGGCAAAAGCTGATATTCCAGCAGCAGAACCTGCTGACGAGGCCGTAAACATCGGGGATTGTTTTGACATAATCCAATGGTACCAGCATCAGATATACATTAAACTCTGTCGTGCAGCGAGCGGAACGCTAAAAGGCGAATTCGAAGAAAATGAATACAGCCCACAGGATGTGAATGGTTCGGCAAAGGTAGCTATTATTGGCACTGAACATTCAATTGGTGCGTGGGGGAAATTGCTCAATCACTTTCCCCAACAGGAAGACACAATCCTTAATATCTTAGTAAACTTAAAAAAATTATTACAACAAATAGAGATAGCATTTCCGGATGCACGCTCATTTACCAGACCAGGTTTTGATGAGGCATAATTATATGGATGAAAAAATTAACAAAAATGGATTTGTGATGATAATGGTTTTGGCGACGTTTGTCATCATAGCGATTCTGTTTATGATGAATATGCCAGGTTCATTTCTGCATATCAGAGGCAATGAGCAATTTGATGTGTTTGCCGAACAGCCCTGGTTTGAGGAACAGCGGCTGCTGTCAAGCGATGCTTTTCCAGTTAAGCAAACCGGCAAAGACGGCAAAGCGGTTATCGAGAAAAGTACAATTCTCAAAGGCAGCATCAGTCGTAAGGGCGAAAATAGAGGCCAAATCGAAATAACAATTACGCCGGACGGCAAAGTGGTCGGCAAAAACTCCTGCCAATATGAATACACCGACAGCAGTTATCGGATTACAGCGGAATTTGCGGGCAATATCGACCCGACAAAAATTTTCAAAAACAAAGACGGCAAAAATAAAAAGCCTTTGTATTTCATAACCAAAGGCAAGTACGAGCAAATAAAAACAGATAAAGCCGGCAAAGGTTCGTGGACAACAAACAAAAATGTATATGTTGTCGGATGGATTGAGCCTGACTATTCAGCCAGAGGCAAGGTGTTCTTTATGACATCTGAAGGTAACGATAACGAAGACAATGGAAACGCTGAATACGACTGGCAGACAAACCGAAACTGAAATCCATATCGTCAAACTTTCCGAAGGCACGGAAATTATTCGGTTATGATGATTGACTGAATTTGCTCTTGAGGGTTTTGAGCATTTGTATAATTTTTATTTTTTGGGTGCATTTCTGTTCGCATTTGCCGCACTCGACACATTTACCCGGGTCGGCAGATTGCGACTGGCTTATCGGATTCATCTGCCAGTGGTAGATATTTCCGGCTTTGTCGGAGAGTTTCAAAAATTCACTGAAGTATGCTGCCTGCATAAAATCTGGAATGTTTATGCCTGCGGGACAGGGCAGGCAATATCTGCAATTGACACAGAAGCCGGAGTTCTGTTTTGAAATTTTGACAAGCTCAGCATTAAAACGCCGCATCTGCTCAGCGGTTAAAACCGGTTTTTCATAATTTTCAATCGTTGATGTTATATCGGACAGCTTGTTAATGCCGCAGATAATGGTGTCGATATTTTTATTTGTCTTAAGCCAGCGATGAGCTGCTTCAACAAGGTCTTCAGTGCCAAGAGCTTTTTTTACGGCATTTTTTATCGGCGGCGAATCCTGCGTAAAAAGTCCGCCCGCAATCGGATTCATAACAATAGTGGCGATGCCTTTCTCGTGAGCCTTTGCAATAACGTCTTCATAGGTTCTATCGAGCATATTGTATGTAAAAAGAATCGATTCGCACCAGTCGGCCTGGTCGATATATCTGCTGATATTTTCAGGTTTGTCGTGAGTGGTAAAGCCGGTATGTTTTACCAGGCCTTCTTTCATTGCTCTGAAAATTCCATCGAGCATTCCGCCTTTTTGTGTTGCCAGACGATATTGTTCCTCGCTGCCAATATTCCACAACTGATAAAAATCGAGATAATCGACATCCAATCGTCGCATAGATTCGATAATTCTTTTATAGGTACAGTCGGCAGATGTATCGTCATCCGGTTCTATCTTCATTACCCACGGACTGCATTTCGTGGAAAGGATTACCTTTTCTCTGTAGCCGTTTTTTAAGGCCTTGCCGATTTTTATTTCGCTATCAGCGTAGCCTCTGCTGGTGTCGATATAAATCATACCTGCATCTATGGCCTGCCTCAAAAGAGGTATCGCCTGTTCTTCATCGGGCAAACGCATACCGCCTATGCTTACAGGATGAACCTTAAGTCCGCTGCGTTTCCCAAAATCAACAACTTTTGTCTGTTTTAACATATACAGAGTATAGCAGGAAATATCGGGAATTAAAAATCAAAAAAATACCGATACCAGTCGATATGATAGCCAAATTGCGTTTTCTATGCTGCGCGGGCTGAAAGTTCGGCATCCTGTTTTTTTATTTTAATCGCCCTGATGTTGATTGTTAGAAGCGTTGAGACTGCCAGCGCTGCGAAAAAAAATCCGCAGAAAATATATAAGGTCATCGAGTAGCTTTGTGTTCTGTCCTTAATATAAGCAAGAAGCATAGGCCCGATGATTCCTGCCGCCGACCACGCAGTTAATATGTAGCCGAGGATTGCCGATATCTGCTTTGTGCCGAAAAGGTCGCTGATATACGCCGGCATCGATGCGAACCCGCCGCCATAGCAGGTTATAATCACAAAAACAATAGTCTGAAATAAAACCGGATTTGTTGTTTTTGGCAGAACCGAAAATGCGAGTATCTGAATTACAAAAAATAATGTCCATGTCGCCGGTCTGCCGATATGGTCTGAAATGCACGACCAGCCGATTCTGCCAAGCCCGTTAAAGATACCGATTATCGCAACCATTCCCGCCGCCGCAGCCACGGACAAACCCGCCAGTTCCTGCCCCAGAGGAGATGCGACAGAGATTACCGATATTCCGCAGCAGATGTTAATGAATAGTATCAACCAGAGGCAATAAAATCGCAGCGTTTTTACCGCCTGATTGGCATTGAGCTGCGAAAGGTCTAATCTAATTTTTTTTACGCCATTATCTAATTTGGATTTGAAATCTGCGGGCATCCAGTCCTTTGGCGGCGGGGACAAATACTGCGACGACATAAAAATTACGACAAAATATACTCCGCCGAGTATATAAAACATTCCTTCGATGCCGATTGATTCGATGGACATCAGTTTTCTCATCGCAAAGCTGCTGATGAATCCTGCAAAGCCGAACCCCATAATCGCAAGACCTGTTGCGAGGCCGCGTTTGTCGGGAAACCATTTAATCATTGTTGAAACAGGCGTGACATATCCGATGCCAAGTCCAATGCCGCCAAGTACGCCATAACACAAATACAAAAGCCAAAGTGATTGGAATCTCACGGCAAGTCCGCTGGCGGCTATGCCAAGGCCAAAAAAACAGGCCGTTAACATTCCGGCGATTCGCGGTCCTTTCTTTTCGACAAAATGGCCGAGGAATGCTGCGCTTAGGCCGAGAAAAAATATCGCAACAGAAAACGTAAATGTAATTTTGGCCATCGAACATCCAAAAAGATTCATTATCGGTTTGGCTGCTACGCTCCAGGCATAAACCGAGCCAATGGAAATGTGAATCCCAACCGCGCTTAAAGCGATTAACCATCTATTTTTCATAGTATTACCCTGTTTGTGTTTATTTTGATTTTTACAGTACTGGAATATATCAAAAACAGGGTATTTATTTTAATGTAAATTCCCCGAAGGTACGATATCGGTTGAATTGTGATATAAATCGCCAAAACAATTACAAAAACTTGTGCTTTTGCAGACAATAAGGTATTTTATCTTTAATGGAGACGATGATTTACAAAATAATCGACCCCGCGAAAGATGCGGAGAAGCTCAAGCAGGTCGCCGACTGCATTGATGCAGGCGGACTTGCAGTTATTGCAACCGAAACGGTCTATGGCATAGCCTGCAAAGTGAACGCGGACAGCTTAGCCAAACTCGATGCCGCCAAAGAAAGACCCGCCGAGAAAAGATATACCGTCCACCTTGGCGATAAAAATAAAATAAAAAATTATGTGCCGAATCTCTGGCCGACTGCGAAAAAACTGATTGAAAAAGCCCTGCCGGGGCCTTTGACGCTCGTTTTCGAGCTTGACGAAAATCAAGCGGCTGCGGCAAAAAATAGATTTGATTCTAAAACCGCGTCTCTGCTTTATACGGATAACAGCATCGGTATTCGCTGCCCAGACCAGAAAGTTTGTCAGGCGATTTTAAACCTGTGCAAATATTCGGTGGTAATGCCCAGTGCGAATATCTCCGGCAAAGAACCTGCCATAAATGCCCAACAGGCTATCGAGCAGTTAAATGGCAAAGTCGATATAATCGTTGATTCAGGACAGTGCCGATTGAAACAGAGCAGCACGGTAGTCAGAATTTCGCCGACAGAAACAAAAATTTTGCGGCAGGGCAGCTTTTCCGCCGAACAAATACACCGATTTTCCACTATAAGCATAATGTTTGTCTGCACCGGCAACACCTGTCGCAGCCCAATGGCTGAGGCGCTGGCGAAAAAAGCTGTTGCTGAAAAACTTAAATGCAGGGTTGACCAGCTAATCGATATTGGTTATAAAATAATATCAGCAGGAGTTGCTGCAATAAATGGTATTGCCGTAAGTCCTGAATCAGCAAGGTATTGCGATACGAAAGGTGTAGATTTAGCCGGCCATCGCAGTCAAAGGCTTACTGCCAAAATGATTGAAACGGCTGATTATATTTTTGCGATGTCGCGGGGACATATTGATGATATAATAGACATCAATCCTGCGGCGGCGGCAAAGTGCCGGCTGCTTAATGGTAATGCCGATATTGCCGACCCTATCGGCGGCGGCAGCGAAGTATATGCAATTTGCGGTAATGCAATAGAAAAAGCAGTTGAAAATAGAATAAACGAGCTTTTCAAATGAATCCCGCACCTTCTAAAATTTATGGAAGCTGTTGGGAAACAAGAGAGTTTATTTTATGTATCGGATATATCAAAGACATAAAACCTATATAAATAAAAAGAAGGTGTCGGGATGAAAGTAGCAGTTGCCAACGACCACAGAGGCGTAGAAGCGAAAGAGCAGATAAAGGCTATCGTAATAGAACTTGGCCATGAATGTGTTGATTTCGGCACAAGCGCCGAAACGCCGATGGATTACCCGGATGTTGCTTACGATGCGGCAACAGCGGTTTCCACAAAAAAAGTTGACAGGGCAATCCTTATTTGCGGTACGGGTATTGGGATGTGTATCGCCGCCAATAAAGTTCACGGCGTACGCGCCGCATTGTGCTATGATGAGCTCAATGCCAAAATAAGCAGACAGCACAATGATTCAAACGTGCTTTGTCTTAGCGGCGATTTGCTCGGCTCGCAGGCTCTGCGAAAAATAGTCGAAGTATGGCTCTCAACAGACTTTGCAGGCGGCAGACATCAGAGAAGGGTTGAAAAGATACGGGCTATTGAGCAGGGCAAAAACCCCCGTACAATAAAGCCCGGACAATAGATAATTGATGTAAGACCGGCTATTAGTAATTTATTGTATCTCTAAAAGCTTGTCCTCGCGAAAGCGGGGATACCACTTGTCATTGCGAGCGCTGCGTGGCAATCTCATTTTTGAAGCGATAATTGAGATTGCTTCATCGCTTCGCTTCTCGCAACGACATTTTTAGAGGTTGCCTTTATAACCAGCCAAGTTTTTCTGAATTCTTATAATAAAATCTGCCCAGAATATGCGCCAACACAATGGCAAGATAGATTATTATGAATCTGCGGCATAGCCATACCAACATACTGGTTTTAAAAAGAATCAGATAACGGATGTACTGCGATAGTATAAAAAATCCAAAGAACAATAAAGCAATAAGCAGATATGGCAGAAATGTTTTATAAATCGACTTCACAAGCAGGACAGGGTTCAGCCCTCGAATCGAATCCTGTATAAAAACCGACAAAATACCCATCGGAAAAATTACAATCCCAAATCCCAGAAGAATATAGAAGTTTTTGTCGAGCACAGCGAAATGCCCCATCGCCTCTGGTGGAAAGAAAGAGGTAAAAAGGTAGTAAAAAAACATATAATTAAACTG
The DNA here is from genome assembly GCA_041661665.1 of Phycisphaerae bacterium. Classification (GTDB taxonomy): domain Bacteria; phylum Planctomycetota; class Phycisphaerae; order Sedimentisphaerales; family UBA12454; genus GWC2-45-44. The sequence goes on from JBAZTW010000009.1 coordinate 13,141, forward strand.
CTTTGTATAAAACCCATAAATAATCGCGGGGGCAAACGCGAAGAATATGCTGACAACGATATTTTTAAGAGCGGAAAACAATTCGCCTATTCCGGGGGTGTCGCCGAGTCCGGGCGGCACTCTTATATTCCCTTCTGCGCTGTCTAAAATACACCGCCCGAAATACCAGTATTTGTACAATGCTATTATAATTGCGATAACAACGCTCGTACACGCAAAGACAATATGCAGAAAACCTATCATTGGGTTGAAATTGCCTAAATAACGAGTCAGAAGAGAAAGCAGTTCTATCAGCAATGGAACGCCGGCAAGAATTGCTATCATAACCAGGCCGGCAGTATTCATGGGATATAAAAATATATCAAAAAGCCAAAATCTGGTTCTCTCTGTTTCGTTGCCCCATTTTTTTGTCTGCTGCTGCCGCTCTTCGTAATGCTCGGCATAACGATTCTGAACGGAGTCTGTTTTTTCATCAGGACAAGGAGGCATTTGTAATTCGCCGGCAAAATCGCTTTTGCTAATCGGGGTTTCTTGTGATGGAATTTTGATTATTGATTTGCACTGTGAACAACGGGCATCTTTGCCGCTGTGTTTTGGGTCAACAATAAAGTTCTTTGCGCAATTGGGGCAGTTAAATTGAATCATAACCAATCACCCACACGTTATGTCAAATACGAAAATCCGTTTATACTTTTACTTCGACAACCTGCTTTACTTTACCAGCTTTGAGGAATTTTTCCGCAGCTTCAATAACCGGCGGCTTGTGAGGTTTTTCCACTTCAGTCATTGTCGCGGCTGTGCCGATAGCTCGCAGTTTTTTATATCTGTTATCGAGCAGATTTTCGAGTTTTGTTCTCTTCAGTTCTCTAAGTGTTTTTACAATATACTGTTCGACATTATATACAGTGTCGTGTATGTTCCTATGTGCTCCGCCGAGCGGTTCAGCTATTATCGCATCGGCAAGACCGAGCCTTTGCAGTTCTTTACTGGTCAGCTTGAGAGCTTCTGCCGCCTGTTCAGCGGCTTTTCCATCGTGCCAAAGTATCGCAGCGCAGCCTTCGGGCGAAATTACGGAATAATATGCGTATTCGAGAATAGCGAATTTGTCACCTACGCCGATGCCAAGCGCTCCGCCTGAGCCGCCTTCGCCGATTACGATACAAATCACAGGCACTTTCAGCCTGCTCATTTCCATCAGATTTACGGCTATGGCCTGTGCCTGGCCGCGTTCCTCGGCGCCGATTCCCGGATATGCGCCGGGCGTGTCAATCAGCGTTACGATTGGTATGTTAAATTTTTCAGCGAATTTCATTTTGGCCAGAGCTTTGCGGTATCCCTCAGGATTGGAGCAGCCGAAATTGCATTTTATCTTCTCTTTTATATCTCTGCCTTTGTTCTGGCCGATTATCATTACCTGCTCTCTGCCGATATGTCCCAGACCGCAGACTATCGCGTTATCATCGCCAAAGCACCTGTCGCCGGCAAGATTGCGAAAATCCTTGACCATAAGATTGAGATAATCGCCAAGCAGCGGTCTTTTGGGATGTCTTGCGACCTGAACGGTTTGCCATGCGGAAAGATTGCCGTAAATCCGGCGAAACTCCGCCACCTGCGCACGCTGGAGTTTGCGAATTTCAGCCGAGTAGTCTATCCCCTTAACCGAGGATAGTTCTTTGAGTTCCGCTATTTGACGGTCGATATCAACTATCGTTTCTTCAAACGATAGATAATCACCACTCTTTATTTTTTTATTTTCTGCCATAGAAAGTGTAGTCCGCCGATTCACTCGGCAGGTTGTTTGCCTTTAATTAAATTCACAGCTCATCATAATACCATTTTTACGGGCTAAATAAAAGAAAAAAATTGACTTTAACTGTGTTTGTCGATACCTTTTACAAACTTAACAAAAGCAATTTTGTCCTTATAAGGCGTTTGTTTTGAAAGACTTACATCAAATAACCGTAATCGGATTAGGCCTTCTTGGTTCTTCTGTAACTCTGGCTGTAACACGCGGAGGTTTTGGGATAAAGACCGCCGCTTTCAGCCACAGGGCGGAGACAAGAAAGCGGGCAAAAAAGCTCGGAGTTGCCGATATTGTCCTTGATGATATCCAAAAAAGCGTTGCTGATGCCGATATGGTAATACTTGCCACGCCGATTTGCACCTTTGAGGAAATTTTCCGTGATATTGCCCCTGCACTGAAAAAAGGCTGTATCGTTACCGATGTAGGTTCGACCAAGGTTTTACCGCACAAATGGGCGAAGAGAAATCTCCCAAAATATGTACATTATGTAGGTTCGCATCCGATTGCCGGCTCAGAGCAGCGGGGCGTTGATTTTGCTCGAGATGATTTGTTTTATAATGCCGCCTGTGTCGTTACGAAAGACGCTTCGACAAACGCAAAGGCCGCTGAAATTGTAAAAAAGTTTTGGGCATCTTTAGGCTGTCGTGTTTCGGTTATGACACCGCAAAAGCACGATAACATTTTGGCTAATGTGAGTCATTTGCCGCACGCTTTGGCGGCAGCGCTTTTAAACGCCTCTAATTTTGAACAGTTGAAAATGTGCGGCAGGGGGTTTGTTGACACATCACGAATTGCATCTGGCCCGGCCAACATCTGGGCGGATATTTTTTACACAAACTCGGCCAATGTCTGCAAAGGCATTGACAGAGTGATAGCCGAATTGAACAAACTTAAAAAAGCGATTAAGCCGGGAGATAAAAAACGGATTGAAAAACTTCTCGGTCTTGCCCGCGAAAAAAGAGCTAAACTAATTGAATACAAAGTTTCAAAGAAGGAAATATTGTGAGACAGTGGCGTTTTGAGGTTTTCAACAAGCCCGGCAGCTGCGACGTACACGGCAGGGATGTTTTAAGCGACATTAAAGAATTAAGAATTGAAAGCGTTGAAGAAGTTCAATCAGCGAGAGTTTTTCTGATTGACGGCGATTTCGATGACGGCTTCGCGAAAAAAATCGCCGGTGAATTGCTTGCCGACCCGGTTTGCGAACAATGCCTGCTCGGCAAAAGCGCAGCTCCGGCAGGTTTGGCAAAAGCAACCATCATCGAGATACATTTAAAAAGCGGCGTAACAGACCCCGTCGCGCAATCTGTGATGACCGCTATCGAGGATATGGGCAAAAAATGCGATGCCGTCAGAACAGCACGCAAATATATAATATTCGGCGAAATTACAGAGAAACAGCTTAAGAAAATCGTTCGCAGGCTTTCCAATGACTGCATCGAAGTTGTTGTAATCGGCGCAGACGCGGAGCCGCCTTCACCGCATACGGCATCTTATCAGCTCGAACTGAAAACAATTCAGCTTACTACGCTTGATGAGGCCGGACTTGTGCAGTTAAGCAAAAAGATGGATTTGTTCCTCAATGCCATCGAAATGAAAACCATTCAGGATTATTTCAAATCCATAGGCAGAGAGCCGACCGATATCGAACTTGAGGCTCTTGCTCAAACGTGGAGCGAACATTGCGTTCACAAAACATTAAAGAGCAGCGTCGATTTTGATTTCAACGGCGAAAAAATCCATTTCGATAATCTCATCAAAGAGACAATTTTCAAAGCCACAAAACTGCTCGACAAAGACTGGTGCATAAGCGTCTTTCGCGATAACGCGGGTGTGATTGAATTCGACGAAGATGATGCAATTTGCTTTAAAGTTGAAACGCACAACCACCCATCGGCACTGGACCCTTACGGCGGAGCGGCAACTGGTATCGGCGGCGTTTTGCGAGACCCGATGGGAACAGGCCTGGGCGCAAAGCCAATCGCAAATACAGATGTTTTTTGTTTTGCTGAGCCGGATAAAAGTTTTGACGAAATTCCGGGCGGAATTCTCCACCCAAAGAGAATCGCCAAAGGTGTCGTCGGAGGCGTTAGGGACTACGGCAACAGAATGGGCATTCCAACCGTCAACGGCGCGATTTTCTTTGACGACCGTTTCCTTGGAAATCCATTAGTATTCTGCGGCAATGTCGGAATAATGCCTAAAGATAAATGCTTCGGCAAAGCAAACACAGGCGACCTTGTTATGGTCGTCGGCGGCAGAACAGGCAGAGACGGCATTCACGGCGCGACATTCTCCAGCGGAGCTATGACGCACGAACACGAAACAATTTTTTCGCACGCCGTGCAAATCGGCAACGCGATTACCGAAAAGAAAGTCCTCGATACTCTTTTGCAGGCCAGAGACGCGGGCCTTTATGATGCTATTACCGATTGCGGCGCAGGCGGACTTAGCAGCGCGGTCGGCGAGATGGGCGCAGAACTCGGTGCACAAGTGAACCTCGACAAAATTCCTCTCAAATACGCCGGTCTCAACTATACCGAAATATGGATTAGCGAAGCACAGGAAAGAATGGTCATAGCAGTAAAGCCGGAGAACCTCGAAAGAATCAGCAAAATTTTCGCAGATGAAAATGTCGAGGCCACTGTTATCGGCACATTCACAGACGATAAAAAACTCAAACTCAGATATCAGGGCACACAGGTCGGCGAAATAGATATGGATTTCCTGCACGATGGCCTGCCTAAGTATTCCCGAAAAGCAAGCTGGCAGGGAAAGGCTCTCAGTGAACCTGCGATTGAGAAAAAAGAAAATTACACCGATGACCTTGTGAAAATTCTCTCGACATATAATGTCGCGAGCAAGGAATGGGTCATTCGCCAGTACGACCACGAGGTTCAGGGCGGCTCGGTAATCAAACCGCTCGGCGGAATCACAAATGATGCGCCAAACGATGCCGCTGTCGTTCAGCCGAAATATAATTCGAACAAAGGCGTTGCCATCGGCTGCGGAATCAACCCGCTCTATGGCGACATCGACCCATACTGGATGACCCTTGCGACAATTGATGAGGCGATTAGAAATATAATCTGCGTCGGTTCAAGGCCGGACAGAATCGCTCTGCTCGATAATTTCTGCTGGGCGGACTGCAAAAAAGAAGAAACTATGGGTTCACTCGTTCGTGCTTCGCAGGCTTGTTTCGATGGCGCTATGGGCTTTTCCGCTCCGTTTGTTTCCGGCAAAGATTCGCTCAATAATAATTTTATCTGCAACGATGGCACAGAAATTTCAATTCCAGCAACAATGCTCATCAGCGCAATGGGAATTGTTGACGATGTGAATAAATGCACAACGATGGATTTGAAATCGGCGGGCAATCACCTGTTTATTGTCGGACTAACGAAAAACGAACTCGGCGGCTCGCACTATTATAAGACAAAAAATCAGCTCGGCGCAAACGTTCCAAAGACCGATTTGAAAATAGCGAAATTAACAGCCGAAAAAATTTACAAAGCGATTGACGCAGAACTGATCGCTTCCTGCCACGATTGCAGCGAAGGCGGCATTACTGTCGCTCTTGCTGAAATGGCATTCGCAGGTGGCCTCGGTGTCGATGCTGATTTAAAAGGCCTTGCAAAATCTGATGACTGCACGAACATCGCCTCGCAGCTTTTCAGCGAATCCTGTTCGAGATATATCGTCGAAGTCGAGCCGAAAAATTATAACGAATTCGCAAAGCTGATGCTCGGCATTCCATTCGGTCAAATCGGCAAAGTAACAGATGACAAAAAAGTCGTAATAAAAGCAAACGGCAAATCAGTAATCAACGCCGACATTGACACATTAAAAGATGCCTGGCAAAAACCCTTGAAGTGGTAATTATTTAAAATTAGTTAGAACCCCCAACTTTATGTTGGGGGTTCGCTTGTAATATAAGGATATTTATTTTTATGGTAAAAGCGATAGTATTAAGAGCGGCAGGAATTAATTGCGACCTTGAGACTCAGCACGCGCTTGAGCTTGCCGGCGCGCAGGCCGAGAGAATCCACATAAACAAAGTAATCGAAACGCCGGACGTTCTTGATGATTGTCAGATTATGGTAATTCCGGGCGGTTTCAGCTATGGCGACGATGTTGCGGCAGGTAAAATCCTCGCGAACCAGATTATTCATCATTTGGCTGACAGATTAAGAACTTTCATTGACGCAGGAAAGTTAGTACTTGGAATCTGCAACGGCTTTCAGGTATTAGTCAAAACCGGCATTCTCGGCAAAATTGACTCGACAAGCTCGCGTCAGCAAATAACAATCACAAACAACGACAGCGGAAAATTTGAAGACAGATGGGTCTATCTCGAACCATCGAGTAAAAAATGCGTCTTCATCGACCCGAACAAAAGAATTTATCTGCCAATCGCGCACGGCGAAGGCAAAGTTGTATTCGAGAGCAGTGAAATTTTTGAAAAAGTCAAAGCCGATGATAGGATTGTATTCAGATACGTTGACGAGAATGGCAGCTTTGGCGATTTCCCCATTAACCCGAACGGCTCGACAGATTCAATTGCGGCTCTTTGCGATTCCACCGGCAGAGTGATGGGTCTTATGCCGCACCCCGAAAGATTTGTCAGACACACCCAGCATCCGCACTGGACGAGATTGAAAGACAAGACCAAGGCCGATGGCAGAACAATCTTCGACAACGCCGTTAAATATATAAAAACAAATTTTTAACCCGTAAATAATTCGTCCTGCCGCCATTGACATGGATTGTTAGTGACATATTCACGGATATGCCACAGAGATGTTTCGTCGCGTATGATATGTTCGTAATAGTTACGTTGCCATAATTTCCCGTTGAATGGTTTCCAATGGTTTTGTTTTACATTGTAGATGTAATCATTAGTTGTCATGGTTTTAAACCATTGAATAATTTTATTTATTGAAGGTTCCTGTAGGGGCGAACCTGTGTGTTCGCCCAGTTGTTCGCCGGATTTATTATCATGGCAGACACACAGGTCTGCCCCCACGATGTTTATAACACCATGGAAATGGTTGGGCATTATCACATATTGGTCTAATTCGATTTGAAATTTATTTTTTAATTCATTCCACCAATGGTCAATCATTTTACCCGCATCATTCAGAACCATTATGTCATTTTCAATTTTTCCAAACAGACATTTATGCTCCTGTGTGCAAATAGTAAGGAAATAATATCCTGTTTGCGAATAATCGTAGCCATTTAATCTAACTGACCGCCGATGATGAATTTCAGGGTTATATTTCATCATTGCAACCTCTTTGTGTTATTCAGGGCAGACACGCAGGTCTGCCCCTACGGTTATTTTTAATTTGTAGGGGCGAACCTACGTGTTCGCCCAATTTCTCACCAGATTTATTATCTGGGCAGACACACAGGTCTGCCCCTACAGTTATCTTATTCCGAGTTTTTCCGCTTCGTCTTCAAGGCCGTACTTTTTCATTTTCTTATAAAGCGTTGTTCGATTGAGGTCGAGGCTCTTTGCCGTTAGCTGCCTGTTCCAGCCGTTGGCCTCAAGGGCTGCGCGTATTATTTTTTTCTCAGGCTCGGCAAGAGCATCCTTCAAATTCATTTTCTCATAATTCACGGCCTTTTGTTCGCCTATATGCGATGAGATATTCGCGGGCAAATCGTCAATGGTTATGTAATCCCCCTTGCTCAGCAGTGTTGCTCTTTCCATCACATTTTCAAGTTCGCGAACATTGCCCGGCCAGTTATACCTTTGCAAAACCCCCATCGCCTGGTCGGTGATGCCGAGCTTGACGCGATTATGCAGAACGCAGAAATTTTTCAAAAAGTTTTCCGCCAGAAGCGTTATATCCGATGGCCTTTCCTCAAGCGAAGGCATATTTATCGTTATGACATTTATTCTATAATACAAATCCTCTCTGAATTTGCCGTGTTTGACTTCTTCAAGCATATTCTTATTGGAGGCGAGAATCACTCGCGTATCTACTGTAATGGTTTTATTGCTTCCGACTGGCTCAAATTGTCTTTCCTGCAAAACACGCAAAAGTTTTACCTGCAGCGCAGGCGAGGCACTGGAAATTTCATCGAGAAAAATCGTCCCGCCGTCCGCGGCTAAAAATTTTCCCTGCTTATCTGCGATTGCGCCGGTGAAAGAACCTTTCGTATGTCCGAACATCTCGCTTTCCAATAGCGTCTCCGGCAGCGCGCCGCAACTCACCTCGACAAAAGGCTTACTCCTTCGCCCGGAGCGATAATGAATCGCCCTTGCCAGCATTGATTTTCCCGTTCCGCTTGCGCCGGACATCAAAATTGTACTTCTGCTGTCAGCCACGGCTTCGACAAGGTCGAAAATTTTCGCCATCTTGTAATCCTGGCTGATGATATTTTCAAGACTGTATTTATTTTCGAGCTGATTTTTCAAATTTTGATTTTCGCTGATAAGCGACTGCTGTTTGATAGCGCGTTCTATTGTGAGCCGCAGTTCATCATCGACTATAGGTTTGGTCAGATAGTCGTTTGCTCCCAGTTTAATCGCTTCGACGGCGCTTTCTATTGTGCCATAGCCGGTGATTACGAGTACCACTATCTGCGGATAAATTTTCTTGATGAGTCCCAGAAGTTCCATACCGCTGCCGTCCGGCAAATTCACATCGGTAATGACCAATGTAAATTTATTCTTCTGAAGCAGACTTACCGCCTGCTTATACGACCCCGCACCGACGGCATTATAGCCTTCGAGCTTGAGAAACTCACAAAGAGAATCAAGGATTATCTTATCATCGTCAACTATTAAAATACTGCCAGTCTTCATAAATAAATCCGAAATCCTAATATCGAAATCCGAAACAAATCCAAATTTTCAAATTTGAATTAAACTCTATTTTCATTGTTGTTCACTTTTACGCAATATAGCTCCAAAAATATTGGTAAGCTCTACTGCTTCCCTTTGTAAGTCAAGTTTTTCGTTTTGCAAATCTGGGCTTTCTATAAGTTTTAACCAATAACCGCTTTCTTTAGCTTCTTTCCTGCAAAGTTTAATTCTCATAATAAAATCTTTTTTGCTTAAGGCTTCGTTTGCCTCAATATAATTTGCACCGACTGACCCCGATGATCTGACTACTTGTTTGCAGTCTTCTATGGTTATAAGATTTTTGTTTAATTTATAAACAAACTCTCTAACCTGTCTTGCGAATTTTAACGTCCGGTCTTCCAAATCATACTGTTTTGAATTTTTTATTTCTGCCATTTGAATTTGTTTCGGATTTCGATATTCGTATTTCGTATTTTTTTATTTACATCGGCAAATAAACCGTAAAGATGCTTCCCTTATTCGGCGAGTTCTCAGCCGTAATTTTTCCGCCATATTTTTCCATTATATCTCTGCATATCGCAAGACCTAATCCCGTTCCTTTGCCGCCGGTCTTGGTTGTAAAGAAAGGCTCGAAAATAGCTTCGCTGTTCTGCGGCTCAAAGCCCTGGCCGGTATCCTGAAATTTTATCGATGCGATGTTATCGCTGGAGATATCGCAGGTTATTACTACTTTGCCGCCGTCGGGCATAGCTTCAATAGCGTTTTTCAGCAGATTACAGAAAACCTGAAATAAATTCGAGTTTCTTGTCTTCGGCAGAGATGGTGCGTATTGCTTATCAATTTCCACTGCCGCGGCTTTGGCTTTCGGCTCAATAAATTTAATCGCGTCGTCGATAATTTTATCTAATGAGGTGTCTTCGGTCGGCGAATGTCTGCTCCTGGAAAATTCAAGCAGCTCGGTAATAATCTGCACCATTCTTTTCAGGCCGCCGGTTGCGTATTCCAGATACTCCAGCGGTTTCGTATGGTCCTGTTCGCTGATGATTGTCCTCTTGGCAAGGTTGATATATCTCATTATCCCGTCAATCGGGTTGTTCAATTCGTGTGCAACTTTGCTGGCCAATCTTCCCAAAACCGCCAGTCTTTCGGTATGTGCCTGCTGTTTGGCAATAGTGGCGATTTCCGTAACATTTTCCAGCAGCATAATCCCGCCGATTATCTCAATTCCGTTGTCGCCATATATCGGAACTAATGTAACCTGCAGCGATGAATTATTGCCAGTAGTAGAATAGCCCACATTGTCAAATTTACATATTTTACCCGTCAAAACGACATCGAGAAGTGTCTGATGCCAATTTCCCCAGATTTTTTCATTTGTTCCCGCCGAAAGTGTAACATCAGCCTGTTCTCGAACATCTATAAGGGCAGATGCAGCAGAATTGGCGTTTAGGATTTTAAGCTCTTTGTCAAACGAGATAACACCCATTGGCAGCGATTGTAAAACCATAGCAGCAAACACATTGCCATTAAGTTCCTGGGCTGTGAGAGGTTGTCTTTCCATTATGGGCTATTATAGGTTCGCCATCTAATCTTTGTCAAGCCTCTATGTTGCAAAAAAACAACAATGTTGTAATGTGGCGTACCTTTTTAGGGCTAATTGTTTGACCTTGTTGCAGTTTTTAAACAACATTTTCCAATTTTACAATTTACCAAATTTATCATTGTTGTTAATGCTTCTATAACGCCTTGTGAATAAATAAGTTAAATAAGTTTTTAATAGGGCGTTTCTATATCGTTTATTGGTCTATTTTTTGCAACGATTATGAAAATTGGTGGTTTTTATCGGAGCAGGAAGGTGAAGAGACGATGATCAGGGAAGACGAGCGGAGAAAAAATCGGCGTCTGCCAATCAGGACGTGGGTTTGTTGTCGAAAAATCGGCACTCCTCAGAATCATACTTTCGGCGGCAATATAATAGATATTAGCCCCGATGGGGTTCTAATGGAAGGTGAGGCGGTCGCGGCAATGTACATAGGGGATATGTGCAGCATAGATATGGACATACCGGATTCAGACAGCGCAGGCCAATTCGCGGGCAAAGTTTCAGCTTACGCCAGAGTCGTAAGGATTGTCGAACTTGAGCCTGAACGCAAATCTTCAAGAAAACACATCGCCCTTCAATTTTGCACCCGGCCACAATTCGAGATTTGAACTTATAGCCACAGAGGCCACCCATTCGACTACGCTCAGGGCAGGCAGAGAACACCGAGAAAAAACTTTTTTGCCTTTGATTTTTCGCATTCTTAAATTACCATTCAGCCTATATGAAAAGATGCTGCGTTATATTTTTTGCCGTTTTAGTTTTTTTCCTCGGCTGTGAGAATTCAAAACATTCAAAGCTGAAAGGCTTGAAAGATGTTACTGTCGGCGAACTGATTGCCAGTCAGCAGATTGAACAGACGAAGGCCAAAACCGTTGTGCTGGATATTTACACTTTTCAGATTGACTCTGCCAGACTGCCGGAAATTCAGAACCTGATATGTCAGACAAAGACGCTACCGATAGCTTATAACACCAAAGATACTTTTTCGTTGAATGGGCTTATAGCCTGTGCTGGGGATAAAAACGACTGGCAGAAAATCAGCGGGCCTATTTTTCAATCCACGCCGCGAATAGCGAAAAGCACCAGCCTTTACTCGGTTGAAGATGTAAGCGATGATGTGGCGATTACGCAAATTTCCGAGCCGGAGAATATTTTGTACTATGCGGGGCAGAACAAAACAGCGGGGATTGGTCTTGACGGTGGACAAATAATGCTGCGGATAAAAACCAGCTCTGTAATCGGTCTGCTGCAGGCTTGCAAAGTCGATATTGTGCCGATTTATAAAGGAATAAAATCGCCGGCCAACCAGAGCGGCGGAGAATTTGTATTTGAATCGGCACAAGCAGTATGCAGGCTTTGGGCTGGGCAGTTTGTTTTAATCGCACCGGCAACGGTGCGAGTGGGGCTGGGAGAAAGCAGAACGCTGGGCGATGTAATCTGCTATCCGCTAAAGCCTCCAAAAACCGTGAATATTTATCTTATAAACTGTAATCAAATAAAAGAGCCGATAGATTTGGGCGGACAGAATGAAAAATAGTGAAAAGTAAAAAATTGAGAGTCGAAGTTCGTTTATGAACAAAAGAAATATAAAAATTGTAATTCAATACGATGGGTCGAATTATTCTGGCTGGCAGAAACAGCCGGGGAAAAGGACTATCGAATCCGAAGTTATTTCAGCAATCGAAAATCTGACCTGCCAGGAGGGCATTAAAGTCAACGGCTCAAGCAGGACTGATGCGGGTGTCAGCGCGATGGGACAGGTAGCGAATTTTAAGATAGATTCGCCCATTCCAACGGAGCGGATGGCAAAGGCAATCAGCAGGCATCTGCCGCCGGAGATTGTTGTAACCGAAGCGGTTGAAGTGCCGAGTAAATTTGACGCGATTTCCGATACGAAAAGCAAAATGTATCGCTATTCCATTTTCACGGGCAAGAGCAGACCGGTTATGCAGGTGAAACACTGCTGGCACAGACCTGCCGGCAGGCTTGATGTCGAGGCGATGGATGCGGCGATAAAGAAACTTATAGGCAAACACGATTTTAAATCGTTTGCGACGGCGTGCGATAAACGCACAAGCTCGGTGAGGACGATTCTGGATTGCTCGGTTCAACAGGACGGTTTGTGGATTTATATTGATGTCGAAGCGGACGGATTTTTGTATAATATGGTTCGCAATATAGTCGGGACGCTTGTCGAAATCGGCAGGGGGCGATGGCAGGTTGACAAGATGGATGAAATTCTGGCGGCGAAGAAACGCACCGCGGCAGGGCCGATTGCGCCGGCGAGCGGGCTTTGTTTGATGTGGATTCGTTATTAGAAGATAGAAGGTAGAATGTAGAAGGTAAAATTTAAAACTATTTATAGGAGAGTTATGGAAAAGGCAAAGAATTTTACGGATTTGATTGTTTGGCAAAAAGCTCATAAGTTTGTTTTATCAGCTTATCAATTAAGTGAGAATTTTCCCAAAAATGAACTTTACGGCCTGACTTCGCAATTAAGAAGGGCTGCTGTTTCAGTTCCTGCCAATATAGCCGAGGGCTTTAAAAAAAGAGGCAAACTGGAAAAAGCCCGTTTTATGAATATTGCTCAAGGTTCTCTTGAGGAATGCCATTATTATCTTATTCTTGTAAAAGACCTTGGATTTGGCGATACTAATATCTTATTAACACAAATTGAAGAAGTTGGGAAAATGTTGACTGGATATATAACTGCTATAAGAAGTGAATTGTAAAATGTATCGAATGTTATCTTCTACCTCCTGCCTTCTACATTCTATCTTCTAATGAGAATTGTTCACATAATAACTCGTTTGATTCTTGGCGGGGCGCAGGAAAATACTCTGATTACCTGCAAGGAGCTTGCTGAACGCGGGCATGAAGTAACTCTGATTACGGGGCCTGCGATCGGGCCCGAAGGGGAACTATTTGAACTGACGAAAAATCAGAAATATAAAACCATCGTTGTCGATTCGCTTCGACGGCAGATAAATCCGCTATACGATATTCCCGCATATAACCAGTTGAAAAAACTGCTGGCGGAAATAAAACCTGATATTGTGCATACCCATTCGGCGAAGGCAGGGATACTTGGAAGATTAGCGGCGTTTAATTTAAAATCTCAAATCTCAAATCTCAAAATAGTGCATGGGGTTCATGGTTTGTCGTTTCATGAGTATCAAAATCCTTTGCTGAGTAAATTTTATATAGCGGCGGAACGAATGGCGGGGAAAAAGACGGATGCGTTTATCTGCGTCGCTGACGCGATGACGAAAAAATCTCTTGCTGCCGGAATAGGCAAACCGAACCAATATACAACCGCCTATTCGGCGATTGAAGAAGATGGGTATTTGAATCCGATACCTGAAAATCAGAAAAATGAGTTTCGCAAAAAATATAATATCCCTGATAACGCGGTCATGCTTGTTTCCATTGCGAGGCTGTTTCATTTAAAGGGTCATAAATATATTATCGAATCAGCCAAAAATCTTGCCGAACGGTTTGAAGACGCAATTTGGCTTTTTGTGGGCGATGGAATTTTGAAAGATGATTTGCAAAAACAAATTGCCGACGCAGGCTTGTCCGATAGATTCAGATTTACAGGTTTGCTGTCTACTTCACAAATGCCGCTTGTGATTCAGGCATCGGATATTTTAGTTCATTGTTCGCTGCGGGAGGGCTTGGCTCGTGTTTTGCCGCAGGCAATGCTTTGCGGAAAGCCGGCGATAAGTTTTGATATTGATGGGGCGAGTGAAGTTGTAAATCCTGATACTGGCAGATTGATTGAGCCGGGCAATGTTGAGCAATTGACGGAAGCCTGTGCCGAATTGATTGCAAACGAAAATTTGCGAATAAAGCTCGGCGAAAACGGCAGGAATTTTGTCCGTGAAAAATTTTCACCAAAAACAATGGTAGATACAATTGAAAAAATTTACGAAAAATTAAACCGCGGATTTCACGGATTGCACTGATTTTAAAAAAGGAGAAAAAATGAGTGAGAGCGAAAAGGAGAAAAATGGTTGTATATAGAAATCGATACTGGATTTCCAATTGCGAGTATTGAAGCTTAATTTGAAACAACGATGGAATTACGCCGATAACAAACATTTTTATTTTTGATTGGAGATTATCTATGAAAAAGAACATTATATGGTTTGTTGTGTGTTTGATGAGCGGTCTGTTCTGTACCTCCTGTTGGCATGAGAAAACAGTTACAGACAGTACGTCCTCAAAATGCCGTCCCACCTCCGCCAACATAACAGACAGGTCAAAATACACGGTGGCCTGCTATTATTTTCCCAATTGGGGCCCAAAAGGTGAATCCGAATGGGGCGTTCTTCAGGCAGCCAAGCCTAAATTTGAAGGCCATATACAGCCGAAAGTTCCGCTTTGGGGCTATCAGAATGAACAAGACCCTGCTGTTATGGCGCAGAAAATAGATGCCGCTGCTGACTCTGGAATTGACAGTTTTATTTTTGACTGGTACTGGTATGATACGGGTTCAAAGTTCGGCAAGGCTTTGGAGAATGGATTCCTAAAAGCTCCCAACAATAATCGGATAAAATTTGCAGTAATGTGGTGCAATCATGATGATGGACCAAACCACCCTGGCGCGGTAGCACGGGCTACGTTTGAGACAATAACCGATTATGTGATTAAAAATTATTTTACTCATCCATCCTATTGGAAAATTGATGGTTGTCCGTACTTTTCGATTTATCAGTTCTTTTCTCTTGTTGAGACTTTTGGCGGCAGTATACCGGAAACAACAGCAGCATTAGAGAGATTTAGGCAGAAGACCAAGGCAGCGGGTTTTCCCGACCTGCATCTGAATGTGGTTTGCTGGGGAGTCAGACCTGAAGGGTTATTGACCCGGAATCCAGGCCTGCAAGTTGACAGTTTGACTTCCTATGTTTGGGTACATCATATTAGCGTACCAGATTTTCCCGCCACCCAATATCAGATACTTGCCGATGCTTATTTCCAAACTTTGTATAATGGGGGAGCTGGCAATGGACTACAACAACCGGCTATTAACTTTAGTGTACCATATCATCCCAACGTAACGATGGGCTGGGATCCCAGTCCCCGCTGTGATCAATCGGCGCCTTGGACACAGGATAAGCCGTACCCTTATGGCGCGGTACTCGTAGGCAATACGCCGCAGGCCTTCAAAAACGCTCTGTTACAAGCGGTAAAATTTGTTGATGCAAGTCCTCATAAGCAAAAGATAATTACAATAGATGCATGGAACGAATGGACTGAAGGCAGTTATCTTGAGCCAGACACTGTTAATGGGATGAAATATCTACAAGCCATTAAAGAGGTGTTTCGACGATGACGACCGTAGCGTACACGCAATGATAACAGAGTTTTCTCGGTTTTGTGAGTACAAACAAATGCAATCGGCGATGTGAATGATTTTGCCGATGAGAATAAACTGGTGGCGTATTTTGGAATTGTGCCGAGAGTGTCCGATTCGAATGAAACGGATATATTAGACGTTGAAGAATGGCTGGATATTTAAAGATTTCCCAAAATTTGTAATCGCAAATACTTAACGTAAAAATAATAAAAATTGAAGTAGACGGTTAACATGGGAGAAGTTATGAAAAGTTTTAGAAAAGAATTATATTTTCAGACTACGCGCAGGCGGGAGTTTATCAATATCACATCGGAAGTTGAAAGCTGTCTGCGTGAAAGCGGAATAAAGGAAGGTCTTTGCCTTGTCAACGCAATGCATATAACGGCAAGTGTGTTTATAAATGATAACGAATCAGGTCTGCATCAGGATTTTGAAAACTGGCTGGAAAAGCTTGCGCCGGAAAAGCCATATTCGCAATACAATCACAATGGAGCCGAAGACAACGGCGACGCTCATCTGAAAAGAACGATTATGGGCAGGGAAGTTGTGGTTGCGGTAACGGCGGGCAGATTGGATTTTGGCCCGTGGGAGCAGATATTCTACGGCGAATTCGACGGCAAACGCAAAAAACGAGTTTTAGTCAAAATCATCGGCGCATAAAAAAACCCGGCTCGCTGCCACAGCAGGCCGGGTTAAATGATGGGTTCGACCCTCATTTATTTAATTAACTAAACTCCTTGGGAAGGCGCAACATCCTCTTTCGTATCGCCGGTACTTGCTGAGCCTGCTGGTGCAGGTGCAGGTTCGCCGGCGGGTTTATCCTCATTGCCCAGACCTTCAAATCTGAGGTTGTCTTCGTCCTGAACGGCTATCTTGATAATATCCTTACCCTTGAATTTGCCGCGAAGGATATTTTCGCTGAGCGGGTCTTCGATATATCGTTCAATCGCGCGACGCAGCGGACGAGCGCCGAACTCAGGATTGTACCCCTTGTCGATGAGGAACTCTTTTGCGGCATCGGCAACTTCGAGTTTGTAGCCCTGCTTTGTCAAACGCTTAAATACCTTATTTAATTCGTATTCCACAATAGATGTCAGGTCGTGTCTTGTCAGAGAATGGAAGACGATAACGTCATCAAGACGGTTTAAGAATTCCGGTCTGAAGTGTCTTTCAACTTCTTTCTGGAGCATTTCCTTCATTTTTTCGTAGTTTGCTTCAGCGGTCTTTTTGCCGAAGCCGAAGCCTGCCTGGTTCTTAATCAGGTCAGCGCCGATGTTGCTTGTCATAATCAGAATGACGTTCTTGAAATCAACGTGTCTGCCGAAGCTGTCGGTCAGTCTGCCCTCTTCCATTATCTGGAGCAGCATATTATAAACGTCTGAATGTGCCTTTTCGATTTCGTCAAGCAGCAGCACTGCGTAAGGTCTTCTGCGGATTCGCTCGGTGAGCTGGCCGCCTTCTTCGTAGCCGACGTATCCCGGAGGAGCTCCGACAAGTCTGCTTACGTTGTGCTTTTCCATATATTCGCTCATATCGATTTGGATGAGAGCGTCTTCGTCGCCGAACATAAATTCAGCAAGCGCGCGAGCGAGCAAAGTTTTGCCGACACCGCTTGGACCGATGAATATGAAAGAACCCATCGGACGATTCGGGTCTTTCAGGCCGCTCCTGCTCCTGCGAACAGCTTTTGAAACCGCGGTAACGGCCTCTTCCTGACTGACGACTTTCTTGTGCAGTTCGCCTTCAAGCTCAATGAGTCTTTCGGCTTCGTGCTTTTCAAGTCTTGTGAGCGGAACGCCGGTCATCTTGCTGACGACTTCGGCGATAATTTCATTATCAACAACACCTGCGGATTCTTTATTCTGTTCGTACCATTTACGCTGCGACTCGGCCTTTTCGTCGAGCAGCTTTTGGCTCTCGTCGCGGAGCGATGCAGCGCGTTCATAATCGGCGCTTTTCACGGCTTCATCTTTTTCTATCTGAAGTTTTTCTATCTTGCGTTCAATCTCGGCCAAATCAGGCGGCGTTGTCATATTCTTCAATCGAACACAGGCGCCTGCCTCGTCAATTACGTCAATAGCTTTATCAGGCAGACATCTGCCAGTGATATATCTGCTGGAAAGTTCGACGGCCTGGAACAGGGCATCGTTGCTGAATGTTACGCGGTGATGCGCTTCGTAGCGGTCGCGAAGACCTTTGAGGATTTCAAAGGTTTCCTCTTTGCTCGGCGCTTCTACGATAATCGTCTGGAATCTGCGTTCAAGAGCGGCATCTTTTTCAACGTATTTTCTATATTCGTCAAATGTCGTAGCGCCGATACACTGCACCTCGCCTCGCGAAAGAGCGGGTTTTAAAACATTTGATGCATCAATCGCGCCTTCCGCTCCGCCTGCTCCGACTAAAGTGTGAAGCTCGTCAATAAAGAGAACGACATTCTTTGCTCGTTTTACTTCGGTGATAACCGCTTTGATACGCTCTTCAAACTGGCCTCGATATTTTGTGCCTGCGACCATCAGGGCAAGGTCGAGCGAAACAACTCTCCTGTCGCGAAGTAATTCGGGAACCTGCTTATCAGTTATTCGCTGAGCGAGGCCTTCAACGATAGCCGTCTTGCCGACGCCTGCTTCGCCGATGAGAACCGGATTGTTTTTCGTTCTGCGGCAGAGAATCTGAATCAATCTTTCAATTTCTGTTTTTCTGCCAATTACGGGGTCAAGCTCGCCTTCAGCGGCCATAACCGTAAGGTCTCTGCCGAAACTGTCGAGCGCGGGTGTGCGACTCTTTGATTGCCCCTTGTCGCCGATAGCGCCGGGAGCGGCAGGATTCATTTTCATACCGAGCGGCGGCATTTGACCATTGTCAACGCCTGCTCCAAGAATATTTAAGACTTCCTGACGGATATCTTCGAGTTTCAACCCCATAGACATTAAAACCTGCGCTGCTACGCCTTCAGTCTCTCGCAAAAGGCCGAGCAGCAGATGTTCTGTGCCGATGTAATTATGATTAAGAGAACGCGCTTCTTCAATCGCGCATTCGATTACTTTTTTAGCGCGTGGGGTATGGGGCAGCTTGCCCATTGTTACCATATCCGGCCCGGACTTGACTAACTTTTCAACTTCCAGCCGAAGCTTTTTTATATCAACATCGAGATTTTTAAGTACATTAGCCCCGACACCGGAGCCTTCCTTGACCAAACCGAGCAAAATATGCTCCGTACCGATATATTCGTGGTTGAACCGCTGGGCTTCCTGATTTGCCAGCGCCATAACTTTTCTTGCTCTATCGGTGAAACGTTCAAACATAACTACCTCATTGTAAAAGGCTTAGCTTACTCTATAAAATGCAGCCTGCCGATATTTTAGCCTGTTTGGGCAAAGCTGTAAAGAACATAACAAATTGTCATCATCTATAAGATTACTGTTTATTGCCTGTCATTGTTCAGATTATCGGGCCTGCGGCTTTTTCCGCAGGTATCCGCAGCTTTTATCGACAAAAAACGTGTTTAACTTTCGGTCTTAAACTTATTTTTTAAGCCGAATATCGCCGATTTATTATACGGTGTTACTGCTTTACACTATTCGTATCTTTTTGTACAATATATCCGGAATTATGAACTTTAATGCAGGGAGGTTAAAAAATGAAAAAGGCGATAATTTTATCCGTTGTGCTTGTATTTGCGACAGGCTGCAACAAAGTTTATTACAATACTATGGAAAAATTCGGCAGTCCCAAACGGGATATTCTCGTTGAGCGTGTCGAGGGTACAAGGGATTCTCAGCAGATAGCCAAGGCACAGTTCACATCGGCTCTGGAAAAATTTAAATATATTGTCGATGTTAATTCCGGCCTGCTTGAGGAAAAGTATGAATTGTTTAAAGATGAATTAAAAAAAAGCGAATCGCAGGCCAACAACCTTTACAAGCAGATTGACTCTGTTGAAGATGTGGCCAATGCGCTATTTGAAGAATGGGAAAATGAACTGAGCCAGTACAGCAGCGCGGATTTGCGAGCTGCCAGCCGGGCACAGTTGGACCAGACAAAACAGAAATACGCACAAATGATTGGTGCGATGCAAAAGGCTCAGGGCAAGATGGAGTCAGTGCTTGCGGTGTTCAGGGACCAGGTGCTGTTTCTGAAACATAATCTTAACGCGCAGGCCATTACTTCAATTAAGGGCAAGTTCGGCTCAATGGAAAAGGAAATGAATCAGTTGGTTGCGGAAATGAATAAATCAATTGCCGAGGCCGACAGCTTCATCAAGGCGATGAAAGAATAAGTCTACTGCGGATTATGCTGATTTCACTGTTTTTTCTTTTTCAAATAAATCTGCAAAACGGTAATATCTGCTGGGGTGATTCCGCCGATTCGGCCGGCCTGGCCTAATGTATATGGTCTAAATTTCGTCAGCTTTTGTTTGGCTTCGGCGCGAAGATGGTCTATTTTTTCATAATCCAAATCCGCAGGCAGGACAAAATTCTCCAGCTTTGCCGTATGCGAAACCGTTTTTTCCTGCTTCGCCAGATAACCCTCGTATTTTGAATCAATGGCGGCAGCTTCCAAAATTTCAGGTCCGAAATTAAATTTCTTAACTTCGTCCAAATTGACAAATTCGTCAGCAAATACTCCGTCCGGATGTTTTAACTGCTGCCATAAAGAGCTGCCGGCTTTTCGTGTATTTTTCAGAACCTCTGTAATTTCAGCTATTTGCGATAATTTCCGCTGAAATTTCTCCCATCGTTCATCGTCCGCCAAACCGACGGATTTGCCGATTTGAGTAAGTCTGCGGTCTGCGTTATCAGACCTTAAATTAAGTCGCCACTCGGCTCTCGAAGTGAACATCCGGTATGGTTCGTCGATTTCTCTGGTCAGCAGGTCGTCAATCATCACACCGATATAGGAAATATCCCTGCCGAGAATCAGCGGCTCTTTCTTGTCAATCAACCTTGCGGCGTTTATTCCCGCCATAAGACCCTGACCTGCGGCCTCTTCGTAACCGCTTGTGCCGTTAATCTGGCCGGCGAGGAACAAGCCTGCGATTTTTTTCGTTTCAAGATTGGGCTTCAACTGAACCGCGGGGCAGTAGTCGTATTCAATCGCGTAAGCATAATGAACGATTTTTGCATTCTCCAGCCCTGCAATCATTTTGAGCATTCGCTCCTGAAGAGCCTCCGGTATAGAGGTGCTTATGCCGTTGCAGTAAATCGTCGTCATTTGCCGGTCTTCCGGTTCGAGAAAAATCTGATGTTGGTCTTTGTCGGCGAAGCGTGTGATTTTTGTTTCTATGCTTGGGCAATAACGCGGCCCTGTGGTTTTAATTTGGCCGGTGTACATCGGCGCTTTGTCGAGATTATCCAAAAGCAATTTATGAACATCTGGATTTGTGTATGTAATCCAGCAGGGCAATTGTTCCTGTGTAATCGAATCGGTCATAAACGAAAATGGCTGCGGATTTTCATCTCCGTTTTGCCTTTGCAATTTATCATAATCAATCGTTGTTGCATCAAGGCGGGCAGGTGTGCCGGTTTTTAGTCTGCCGACTTCAAGACCGAGTTTGCGCAGACAATCCGAAAGTTCATTTGCAGCAGGCTCGTTCAATCTGCCGCCAGGCCATTGTTTTGTGCCGGTGTGCATTATGCCTTTTAAAAATGTCCCTGTTGCGACAATAACTGTCAGCGAAGAAAAAATTCTGCCATCGGTACATCGAACACCCTTTATACAATTTTCCTCGACAAGTATTTCCGCAACCAAACCTTCTTCGATGGTAAGGTTTGGCGTTTTTTCGAGAATATCCCTTACGAATTTGGAGTATTGATATTTGTCGATTTGCGCGCGTGGCGAACGAACTGCTGCGCCTTTCGAGCGGTTGAGGATTCTGAATTGCAAACCTGCCGCATCGGTCGCCAAAGCCATAATGCCGCCCAGAGCGTCGATTTCGCGGACGATTTGGCCTTTTGCGATTCCGCCTATTGCAGGGTTGCAGCTTGCCTTTGCGATAGTTTCTCTGCTGATGGTGAGCAGCAGAGTCTTTGCGCCGATTATTGCCGCCGCATGTGCAGCCTCGGCGCCGGCGTGTCCTGCGCCTATAACGATACAATCGAAACTATTTTCCATACTTTTAATCATCCGGCTTTGTCTTGGACTCCGCCGCGACAGGCAGAGGACACCCTTCTACAAAGGGTAGACAGAAAGATTATAGTATAGCTTTTTGAGTTTTTTAATCAACCCCAATGCGTTTGCTATTATTTAATTTTGACCATTGATGCCGGCGGCAGCGGCAGGGCGGCTTGGCAATGAATGCAGGCTGGCTGTTCAAGGTTTCGCTTCTTTCCGCAGGCAGGACATTTGAGCAAAGTCGTATGATTCAACGCTAAATATGTAAGCAGACCTGCGACATTGAACAGGCCGACAAGAATTATCCATAAAGCAAAGCTTAATCTGTTATTCTTTCTCGACCAGCCGTGCCAGAGAGCAATCAGCATCATCACAACACTTAGGCTTATGCACACCGCCAATTTTCGAGGATAAAAAGTTGTTATCAATACGATATAACCGCGCATCATACCATTATTATCTCTGGGGAGAATTTTATTAATATCCCCTGGAGAATTTTGAATAATTTTAACTCCGACATAAAACATTGGCGGAGAAACAACAGAAGTATAACCAAAATAATACTCCCAGTCCTTCTGCGCAGGTGCAATATACTCCGGCTTAGTCCACTGAAATTTATTGACCAAACTCAAATTGCCGGCCTTGTCAACCTTATAGAGTTCCGTAGAATAATCGACAGCTTTGTTAAAGGGATTAGTTTTATAAAATTTATCTCTGACCTTGTGTGATTTATAATAATCGGCCGGAATTAAAATGCCAGTTGTCAAATGAGAAAGAAAAATCGCGTCTTTTGTTGCCGTGATACCAACGCTGCTTCTTAGATAATCATCCCACTGCTTAGGCGTTTTAAAGGTTAATTTTTCATCCGGCTGATTGAGTATTAAATTGATATTTCCATCTTTGGCGTTGTATTTCACGAATGTACGATAATTTGCGTCAACCGGTTCTTTGCCGTCATAACTCCAGTTTTTAGCTTCAATACCGTATATTCTCCCATCACCGCCGTCAATTATGATTTCTGTTTTGCGGTTCTCAAAATCAATCGCGAAAAAGCGTTTTTCGGTCTGCCACAGCAGTACGGGATTTTCTGAATCTTTTGAAGTATAAACAAATAAGCTATTAAACTTTCCAAACGGTTTATTTTCTGTCCGCGATTGACTAAAGCCGTTTGTGCCGATATAGCCGATTTTTTCGCCTTTAAACTCATAGCCGACAAAAATATCGTCATCAGGCAGATACCGCCAGATTTCTCTGATTTTCTTATCCTGCCGAATCGGAATTTCCAATGCTTTAGACATTGCAGGAGTAATTCTTTGCGCCTCAATAAAATTCTGCCAACCGATATTACTACGAAATGATTGCCGCCAGTCGAGAGATTTATATTCCTTTGGCCGGTCGGTTTTTTTGCCTTCCCACAATTTCGTATAATTGACATCATAGATTTTTATTATTTGGCCTTCGTCTCTTACTAAAAGAACTCTGCCGTCAGGCATAAATTCCTTGCCGCTGTCGTGAATATCCCATTGCCGGCTTCTGGGCTTAGGCGAGTTATGCTGCTGCGTGAGCGATAAAAAAATCTGAGCTGATATTGCCTCTAAAAATACGATTATAAAAACGAGTGTACAAAGCAGAATAAAGATATTTAAAGGTCTTGCGATGTATTTGAAAAAATCTCTTGTCTTCATAGTATAAGTTCCTCTACTCGAATTCACGATTTAAAAATGTATCTATGATTTGCACGAGCAAAATTGCCGTCGCGACAGCAATCGTAATCCACGCCCAGAATAACTGCCACTGAACGGCAAGCGTAATAAACATCCAGATGCCGAATGCCACGCTTAGTGTTTTTGTGGTGTACCATTTTGCTTTATTCAGAGCCGCCATTGCGACAGCCAAATATGACACAAACCCGAACGCGACAAAAATCAGACCTTCCATAAATATGCGTTCTGTCGGCGGAATTGGGAAATAGCGTTTATTGTGAGCGTAAAGAAAAAAAAGCCCCCAAATGATGAGCAATGGAACAAAACTAAGCAGGCCGGCAAGAAGTTTTGATGCGAGAATTGTGCCGCGATTTACCGAGCGATGCAGCAGGAAGCCCCATGTTCTTACAAAGAATTCTACGCTGTACTGATGAATAGCCAGTGCGATTCCAAGTGCGATGGTGAATATCAGCACCGATACGCCTGCTGGCTGGATAAAATAACCACGAAATAAATTCCAGCCCCATTGGTTTGCATTTGAAAATGCCATATAGCGATTGTTAATAGTGTCGGGATCGACCCCCATTTGCACGGTTGTAAATCCGAAAGCTATCAGCAATATCGCTGCGCCAATCACATAAGGCAGGCATTCACGAATCTCTTTATAAAGTAATGCGTTGAATTTCATATTAGTTATACTCCCAATCAAAGAGTTTTCCTTTTTTCGCAGGCGCTGTGAATTCGATAAACTGGTCTTCGAGCGTCATTTGCACTAATTTGCAATCGGTAGCCCCGGCATTTTTAGCCCAGTCGGAGACGATTTTTTCAGAAGCATTAACCATAGTTATTTCCATAAGGCTGCCATCGCTTCTGCAACAGATTGCGCCTTCGACATTTACATCGGCAGGCAATTGCTTGTCAAAGGTGATTACAAATTTTTGAATCGCGCTGCGGAACTGCTCCATTGTGCAATCGGCTTTCAGCATTCCTTTGTCGATAACAACGATTCTATCAGCCACGCGCTCGACATCGGCAAGAATATGGCTGGAGAAAAGAATCGTTCTGTTCTGGCGGGTAATCAGGTGGATAACCCCTTCAAGAAATTGTCTTCGGATTGCGACATCAAGCCCAAGAGTCGGGTCATCCATTATCAGCAGTTCCGGATTCGGAGCAAGCGTCAAAGCGAGTGAAACCTGTGCACGCTGGCCATTGGAGAGGTTTTTCACTTTCTGTTTTTTTGTAAGCTCAAAATATTCAATCATATCATTGAACAATTTGGCGTCCCACTGGTCGGGGAAGAACGCACGCTGGAATTTTTCGAGTTCACCGATTTTCATCCATTTATAAAGTCGGTGGCCTTCGGTTACATAGCCGATTCGCTGACGAATTTGCGGCGAGAGGAACTGGCTGTCGCAGCCGAGAACGGAACAACTGCCGTCTGTCGGCCTGAGCAATCCCATCAACATTCGGATAGCGGTTGTTTTGCCCGCTCCGTTTCTGCCGAGAAATCCGCACACACAGCCTTTGGGAATTTTTAAATTCATATGATTGACTGCGGGCTTATCCTTGAAATATTTTGTCAGGCCTTCGGTTTGTAAAACAATTTCGCTCATTTATGTCCTCGCTCATTATCAACAAAAGTATTTACTCTGTCGTTAAACATTTTTATTAAATCATCTCGGTTTATGCCGAGGTTTATCGCTCTGCCGATAATCGCATCCATTCTCTCGGCAAGAACATTTATATCCGCAGGGTCGGATGTTCGCATCTTCGGGTCGGCAATAAAAGTTCCTGAACCGGATTTTGTCGCCACCATCCCTGCTTGTTCGAGAATGGTATAAGCCTTTGCTACTGTATTGGGATTGACCACCAGAACTGAAGCGAGTTTTCTGACGGCAGGTAATTTCTCCCCTGTGCCAAGCTGCCCCTTAGCGATTGCCTGTCGGATTTGCTCGACGATTTGCGAGTAAATCGGCTCATTTGCGCCAGACAGTATTTGTATCCAGACAGCCATATTTCAAGCCTTTCTTTGTTCTATGCGAAAATTGTACTAATACTTATAATACACTTCGTACTATTTGTCAAGTATTCTTTAATAAAAATTTTGAAATAATTTTAACTTATTTAAAAACAAGTAGTTATGGTGATATTGTTTTCTGAGATGTGCCGCAGCGTGATAGAAAATCGCAGTTAAGTGTGCAAAAAAGTGTTTATTTGCGGCGATTTATTCGGTTAATGCAACGGCTGATGCGATAACAAAATTAGCGGTATGTGTGATTGACAGACTGATTTGCTTAATGTTTTTTTCGTCAGCGATTTTTTTAACTTCGCCGGTAATGCTTACCTGGGGCTGGCCGAGAGGATTATTCACAACTTCAATATCTGTCCAGGCGATTTTTCCCCGCCAGCCTGTGCCTAAAAGTTTTAAAACAGCTTCCTTCGCGGCGAATCTGCCGGCAAGTCTTTCAACGCGATTTTTTAAAACGCTGGCCTGCTGCTGTTCGGTTTGTGTAAAAACCCTGTCGAGAAAACGCTCGCCGTGGCGGCTGAGCATTTCTTCAATCCGCGGAAAATCAACCAGGTCTATGCCGTGTAATATGTTTTTCATTTTTGATATTTTATTTCGAGACTTCTTTGTATGCCTGTTCAACGCAGTAATTGAGAAAATCGTCAGCGTAAGATAAATCAATCTGCGAGGCAATTTTTTTAATTATCTCATCGACCAGTTTCTGCCGCCTTGAAAGAATAAATCTTCCTTCAACCTCCTGTTGTACTTTTTCAAAAGGCTCGCAACTGTCGGTTTGTTTGTTTTCGAGTTTTACAATAAAAATATGTCCGCCTTCGACGGTCGGTTCGGAGACCTGTCCCGCGTTCAAATTTGTCGCCGCTTTTTCTATCGCGTCATAAGGTTCAACAAGCGAACCCGGCCTGACAGGCTCCCACAATCCGCCGACAGAGGCTTTTTCATCAGTGGAGAATTCTTTGGCAAGTTCGGCGAAATTCGCATCGTTTTTAATTTTCTGCTCAATCTCATTTGCCTTTGCTATGGCCAGCTCTTCGGCGTTGATGTTCGGGTCGTTGGCATCGGCGAATCTGTTAATTTCAAGGTCGATGACCCGAAACTGCATCATCGCTTCTTTCGAGTATAACTGGCCTTTTATGGAATTGTAATACTCCAGCAGTTCGCTGTGGGTAATCGGTTTTTCAATTTTAACTTCGTCGGACAAAAACGACTGAATGAGTATCGCGCGTTTTTGCTGCTCGCGAAAATCTTTCCAGTTAGTTCCCATTTTTTTGAACATCTGCTCGACAGTCGCGTAATTTCCACCGTAGCTGGCGACAAACTTCTGGACTTCCTGCTCAACAATTTTATTTATGGTGTCTTCATCGACCCCTTCCGGCAGGGCTGCCTTTGCCTTGGAGTAGAGTTTTATGTCGGTGATTTTCTGCATCAGCAAATGGGCGAGAAAAGTTTTGGCCTCTGTTTTAAATGTCTCGTAATTTCCTTTTGCGGCAATTTCGACAAGCTGCGGCTCGACCATCGTGATAAGCTCTTTAGAGGTTATCGCGGTCGAATCGACGCTCAAGACAAGTCCGCCTGCGGGAGCAGGGACGTTGACTTCCTGCGGGTGGGTCGGCACCTGCGATAAAACCTTTTCATCAACATCGCTTGAATGCTCTTTGCCGCCGCATCCGTAAAAAAATACGCCTGCCAAAATTACTAACGCTGAAATTACAAAATTTTTCATAATAAGCATCTTGCTTTCTGATACAATTACTCCCTGTGCTTCCGTCTTCGCTATGCTTCGACGAGACAGGTTTGCTTGGGCTCTGACCTAACCTCTATACCCTACTCCCTATGCCCTGTTTTTGCAAAGCATTTTTCGCAGAATGGCAAGCAGAGTAGGTGGGTGGAAGTATTTTTCGTCAAGCCTTATATGAACGGTTGCAGGATCTGGGATTCGCACTATGCCGGGGGATTTGGCGAAGATTTTAGCCGCATCCTTGCCGCCATCTGCCCCAAATGAGAAAATGATATCATTGCCTGCTATATTTATTGAGCGAATATCATAGCTGCCTGCCAGAATGCGAATCTCGGCAATATCAATCAGGCTGCGGACATCATCGCAAATCGGCCCGAACATATCGGCTATCTGCTCGGTAATCCTGTCCAAATCCTCAACGGTTTTGGCTGAGGCTATCTGGCGATAGATGTTCATCCGCTGTGAATCGGTGGGGATATAATTTTTCGGGATGTAAGTTGAAAATCCCAAATCGACAACGGTGAGTAAATCCTTTTCGATAGGCTCGTTTTTCAATCGGCGAACGGCATCTGAAAGCAGTTTGCAAAACAGTTCATAGCCGACGGTATTGATGTGGCCTGATTGTTCCGGGCCGAGGATGTTGCCTGCGCCGCGAATTTCCAAATCACGCAGTGCGATTTTAAAACCCGCACCAAGCTGGGAATATTCTTCGATGGCTTTTAAACGTTTGACTGCTATCGGTGTAACCTTTCGGGTCCGCGGCAAAAGGAAATATGCGTAGGCGCGATGTTTGAATCTGCCGACACGTCCGCGTAATTGATGTAATTGCGCAAGGCCGAAACGGTCGGCATCGTTTACGATAATTGTGTTTGCGTTTGGAATGTCGATGCCGGATTCGATTATCGCCGAGCAAAGCAGAATATCGATTTTGCCAAGCACAAAACTTATCATAGCTTTTTCAAGTTCGTGCTTGTGCATTTGGCCGTGAGCGACGGCGGTTTTAACGCCGGGCAAAATCTCTTTTATTTCATCAGCGAATTGATTTATTGTCTGGACACGATTATGAACCAAAAATATCTGACCCTGCCTGTTCAGTTCAAGCGTAATTGCCCGCTTTATCAATTCGGCATCAAATTTTTTAACCTGCGTAACGACCGCGCGCCTGTCGAGTGGGGCGGTTGCAAGGGAACTGATATCACGCAATCCGAGCATCGCAATGTGAAGTGTTCGCGGAATCGGCGTGGCTGTGAGCGTAAGCACATCAACATTGATGCGAATCTTTTTGAGCTTTTCCTTATGTTCAACGCCGAATCGCTGCTCCTCATCGATTATCAAAAGTCCCAAATCTTTGAAGCCGACATCTTTACTTAAAATTCTGTGTGTGCCGATGAGAATATCGACTTTGCCGGCTTTCGCGCGTTTGACAATATCTGCGGCCTGCGATTTTGTTTTGAAGCGATTGACCGACTCGACGCTTATTGGGAAATCCGCGAATCGCTGCGTAAATGTCCGCTCGTGCTGGACGCACAAAACCGTAGTGGGTACAAGCACAGCGACCTGTTTGCCGGCCTCGATGGCTTTGAATGCCGCACGCATTGCAAGTTCGGTCTTGCCGTAGCCGACATCGCCGCAGAGCAATCTGTCCATCGGCACGGGTCTTTGCATATCAGCCTTTATCTGTTCAACGGCGGTTATCTGGTCGGGTGTTTCCTGATATGGAAAAGATTCCTCAAATTCCTTCTGCCATTTTGTGTCCGCGCCGAAAGCGATACCGCCCATATTGTGACGTTTTGCCTGTGTTTCGAGAAGTTCGGCGGCAAGCTCAGCAGTGGCGGCGGCAACCTGACGTTTTTGTTTTTCCCATTGCTTTGTGCCGATTTTATTGAGCTTGGGTCTTGTCGCAGCGGTGCCGACATATTTCTGCACGATGGCGATGTTTTGAGCCGAGACGTGGATTATCGCGTTGTCAGCGTATTGCAGGGTAATGAATTCACATCTTTTGCCGGCCTTGTCAATTGTTTCGATGCCTTTGAATTTACCGATGCCGTAATTGAGGTGGACAACATAGTCGCCTTTCTTCAGTTCCGCGAATGAATCGACCGAAATTGCCGAGCCGACCGGCCTGATAACTCTGCGGACGACCGACTGGCCGAAAAGTTCGTGATGTGTTACGACGATTGTTTTTAAATCCTCAATGACAAAGCCGCGATGAATAAAACCGATTGGCAGGTGGAAATTTTTTGCGGGAAGAATTTTGTCTTCGTCCAGAATTTCGCCGACCCTTTTCACCTCCGCCGCGTTTTCGCAGTACATATAAACATTCCAGCCGGCCTGCGCACAATCAGCCAATTCTTTTAAGGTCTCGCGATGGCCTGTCCAAATAGGCCCCTTTGAATGTTCATACTGTGATGTGCTTTTTATCTTCAGTTCGATATTGTCGCTGCCGCCGGTAAATCTGCTTATGAAAATCTTTTTGAAAGATTCCATCGCCCCGAAAATTTCCTTGAAGCGATAAAGTCTTTCCGGCTTTTCGACTCTGTGAATGAAAACGTCGGCGGTTTCCTGAACATCGTTAGGCTCTTCAATAAAAATAATCGTTTCAGAGTCAATGAGATTTAGAAACTGGGTTTTATTTTCATCGCCGCCGCCGGCATTGCCGAAAGGCGATGTGATTGTGATGCTTTCGATATGCCCGCTGGAACGCTGAGTATCGAGATTTATTGGTCTGATGCTTTCGATGGTATCGCCGAAAAATTCTACTCTCAAAGCCATCGGCTGGGACGAGAGCGTTGTTATCGGTGCGAAGATGTCTATGATGCCGCCGCGTTTTGCGAATTGGCCGGGCATATCAATCTGGCCGACAGGCTCAAACCCGTTATCCGTGAGCCATTGGCTTGCCTGCCGCATCGAAACTTCGCTGCCGGTAGATAGTGCAAGTCCCTGCTTAATCAGTCCTTCGGGTTTTTGTACGGGCTGCATAAGAGCCTGAATCGATGTCGTAATAATCTGCGGATATTGCGCATAGCCTTTACTTGCGGCAACTTTTAAAACTAATCTTGAACGAATGGAACTGATTTCATCGCTTGCATCAACAAATTCCTCACCCGCCCAGCCGGGCAGGGTCTCGATATTTTTTTCCGCGAATACGGATATATCATCAGCGATGTTATCAGCATCGTCAAGATGAGAGCTGATATATAGGATTGGTTTTTTGAGATGATTGTGAAGGTGTGCGGCCAAAACAGGCGCAAAACTCCCCCACGTTCCTGTGACTTCAACCACCCCTGTGCTATCTGATTGAAGCCGAGAAATTATCTGCTGAACAGCTTTTAACTGTTCCAATTCCATATTTTGATATAACACGAATTGATGCGTTGTCCGTGTTTATTTCTTCATCGATTTTTTGACGGCTTCAACAACACCGGCAGCCGTAATGCCGAATTTTTCATAGCAGGTTTTATATGGTGCTGAAAGACCGAAACCTTTGATGCCGACGAATACACCGTTGTCGCCGATATATTTGCTCCAGCCCATTTCGCAGGCGGCTTCGACAGCGACTCTGGCTTTGATGTTCTTCGGCAGAACGGATTTTTTGTAATCTTCGCTCTGTGCCTCGAACAATTCCCAACTTGCCATATTGACCAATTGAGCCTTGATATTTTCAGCGGCAAGTTTTTCAACCGCGGCCATAGCGATTTCAACTTCCGAACCGCTTGCCATAATTATCACATCTGGTTTATCCTGCTTAACCAGAACATAAGCGCCTTTCGCAACGTTTGAAGTGGCAGGATATTTTGTTCTGTCAAGCACAGGCAGATTCTGTCTTGTAAGCAGCAGGGCGGTCGGACCTTTTTTGTTTTCCAATGCCAGCTTCCACGCGTAAGCAGTTTCGTTAGCATCAGCAGGTCGAAGAACTAAAACATTTGGCATTGCTCTTAATGAAGCGATATGTTCGACAGGCTGGTGAGTCGGGCCGTCTTCGCCCAGGCCGATACTATCGTGTGTAAATACGAAAATCGGATTGTAGCCGCTCAATGCCGCGACTCGCACCGCAGGCCTCATATAATCTACGAAGCAGAAGAATGTGCCGGAGTAAGCACGCAAAATTCCGCTTACGCAAATACCATTCATAATCGCGGCCATTGCGTGTTCTCTTATGCCATAGCGGATATAACGGCCATTCGGCGTTGCTTTTTGGAAATCGCCTGCACCTTTGAACAGCGTATTATTCGATGGTGTTAAATCGGCAGAACCGCCAAGAACCATAGGCAGCTTAGGCATAATTGCTTCGAGAGTCTTGCCGGATGCTACTCTTGTTGCCAGCGGAGTTGCTGCATCGAATTTCGGTAAAATGCTTTCTATGTCAACGCCGAAACTTCCCGCATCAGCATCGGTAATAATCTTTGCCAGTTCCGGATACTGCTTTTTATAACTATCGAAGAGCTGATTCCATTTTTTCTCAAGCTCTGCGCCTTTTGCCTTTGCCTTGCCCATATATTCAGCAACTTCAGTGGGAACAACGAATGACTTTTCCGGGTCCCAGCCGAAATTTGTCTTAATCAGCTTAATCTCATCATCGCCAAGCGGTGCGCCGTGGGCGGTGTGAGTATCCTGGAAATGCGGGCTGCCGTAGCCGATGTGTGTGCGAAGCTGAATCATACAGGGGCGATTCTTCTCGGCCTGTGCGTTTTTCAGAGCCTTCTCAAATGCTTCCATATCGTTGCCGTCGCCGCCTACAACCTGAACATACCAGTTATAAGCCTCGAATCTTTTCGCTCTATCTTCGGAGAATGACAGGCTCGTTTCGCCGTCGATAGTAATATGGTTATCATCGTAAATTACGATGAGGTTATTTAAGCCCAAATGTCCGGCTAATGAGCAGGCTTCTGATGCCACGCCTTCCTGAAGGCAGCCATCGCCTGCGATTGTATAAATTTTATAATCGAACAGATTGAAATTTTCTTTATTGAAATATGCCGCCAAATATTTTTCGGCAATTGCCATACCGACGGTGTTTGCGATACCCTGACCGAGCGGGCCTGTTGTCGCTTCAACTCCTGCGGTGTGGCCGAATTCAGGATGGCCGGGTGTTTTGCTGCCGAACTGCCTGAAATTTTTCAAATCTTCCAGACTTAAATCAAAGCCGGTAAGGTGCAGCATTGAATAGAGCAGCATACTGCCGTGGCCTGCGCTGAGAACGAATCTGTCTCTGCCGTGCCATTTCGGATTGGCGGGGTTAAAGTTCATATATTTTGTCCAGAGCTTATAGGCCGCCGGCGCCATACCCATCGGCATACCCGGATGACCGGATTTGGCCTTTTGTACGCCGTCCATCGACAAAAATCTTATCGTCGCGACGCAAAGTTCATCTAATTCATTCAATCCCGGATTTGTCTTGTTCTGCATATTTTATCCTATATAAAAATTAAAAGAGGTGTATTCTAATGAAATGTTCGCAAAAATCAACCCACATCCGGATACATAAATTCCGGCAATCGACGCGGCTTGCCTTTGTCGTCAACGCAGGCGAGGATGCTCGACCCTTCGACAAGCAGCAGGCCGACTCCGGGGCGAATCAATTTATAAGAATGCTCAAGTTTAGCGGCGGTAATTTTTGTGCATTCGGTAATCAGCTCAAGGGTTTCATCGTAATACGCAGGTCTGCGATATTTTAGATGCAGCTCGGCAACCACCATATAAAAACCTTCGCGTTCGAGGTCTTTATAGGCAAGGCCGTTGACGCGTAAAAGCTCGGTTCTACCCATCTCGAAGTAAATTGGATAGACGCTGTGATGTATCACGCCTGCCTGGTCGGTTTCGCAATATCGCGGCACAATGGTTATTGTGTGCGACTGAATCGTTGTTCCTTTTGGAAATTCCATAAAAAGAGCATAACGCAAAAATAAAAAAATTCAAGACCTCAATTTTACATAAAAAACTGACAGTCCGGTAAAATATGCCGATTTTGTTCGTTTCCGCAGTATCGGCTTGGCAAAAACAGGGGCAAAAATAAAATTTTGTCTTTTAAAATTACCTAAATTGACATATATGGAATTATCTGTTAGAATATGTGTGTACAAAACAGCTTGTAGCTGTTAAACTCATTGTTGCATTGCAGTTAGCATATTTTGACCTTAGGGAAGGTATAATGAAAAAGGTTTTGATTAGTATTCTGCTTGCGTTTGTTTTGTCGATAATCGGTATATCTGTCGGCGGCTGTCACGGTCTTGGCGAAACTGCTGCTGAAAGGTCGGACGACCATAAGCGTCAGAGAACGCTCAATGACCAGATGTTTGTTGACGATGTTGACGCGGTATTCCAGACCGATAGACCCAGCAGACTTACGGAAGATACAGTTAGATAAGGCGGCAGTGTAAAAAATTGTCGAGAGGACAAAAAAAGGATTTGAGGCCTGAAATAGTTTGGATGCGATTTTAGAATATTTCAGTCGAGTCGGGACGTACAATCCGCTGATAGTTGCAATCGAATTGCTGCTGATTGGCCTTGTTGTCTATTGGGCGGTCGATTTTCTTGAGGGAACACGCGGCGAGCGTTTATTCAGAGGGGTTATAATTCTTCTGCTTTCCGGTTCGATGATACTTAAGCTGCTTATTGTGCAGTTTGATTTTGAGAGGCTTCAGTATTTATACAGCAGTTTTCTTATTCTCGTATTGATAATTGCGGTAGCCGCGTTCCAGCCTGAACTGCGCAGGATGCTGATACAAATCGGTCAGGCAGGGGCGTTTTTAACTTCACATCAAAATCAGCTTTCACAGACGATTGAAGAAATCGTTCAGGCGGTCGTCAGTCTCTCAACCAAAAATATCGGCGCAATAATCGTCATCGAAAAACAAGTTGCGCTCGGCGAATTTATCGAGAGCGGCGTGAGAATCGACGCTCAGGTAAAAGCAGCTCTTCTGGAAACTATTTTTTATCCCGGAAGTCCTCTGCACGACCTTGCGGTTATAATTCGCGGTCAGCAGGTAATTGCGGCAAGAGTTCAATTGCCGCTGGCTGAACTGGGCAGTACGGGCGGGGCTCTTGGCTCCCGGCACAGGGCGGCAATGGGCATCGCACGCGGCAGCGATGCGGCAGCGATAGTCGTGAGTGAAGAAACCGGGATTATAAGCATTGCTCAGGGCGGAAATCTCGACAGACATTTAACTGTCGAGCAGCTCAGGACCAGATTGACGGAAATAATCACCGGCGGCAGCGGTAAAAACAAAAATAATCTCGTTCGCCTGAATGGTTCGGCGAAAGAAAGTTAGTCAATGTTCGCAAAAACAAAAAAAGCTGTTCTCGTGGTCTTCATTACCTGTCTGATATGGGTATGGGCGGATTTGAGTTTAGACGATGTGCTGGAAAATGAGACAGTAACTATTGTTGCAAGCAAAAAGGATAGCAGCCTCTGGGTTACTATTGATGGCAAATCTGAAGTGCAAGTCAGAGCTAATATCAGCGGGCCTGTTGGAAAGATAAGAGAGATTGCGCAAAAAATCGACAGCGGTAAGGAAAAACTTGAAGTTGCCTTCGATGCTGAAGAACAAAATATGGTCGTTGCGGGCGATTACAAACTTCAGGATGTCAGAAAATTTCTCGCTGAAAGCAATAAAATCCGTGATTATGGTCTCGGTGTGAAATTTGTTCGGCCTGATACGCTGAACATAAAAGTTGTCGAGATGAAAGAACGAACATTGCCTATAAAATGCGTTGACGAAACAGATACTGAAATACCTGGCGCGAAAATAACCCCTGATATTATCCCGGCAAAAGCGCCGGAGCAGGTGGACTCGGCAAAAATAAAATTATCCTCTCTGATGGAAAAAAAGCAGGCTCGCAGCGGAGCGATAGAAAAAAAACCGTATATCGAACTGGCTAACGGCGAAATCAGAAATATAGACATAACCATAAAAGTTGAACTGCCGACTACATCGGAAGATATGAATCCGCAGACGATAAGCGGAACTCTTGGTTATATCTTCAGCGCAAATCTTGCGGGCAGATATAATGTGGAATTTACCAAAAAGCCGGAAATCGGAAGTATTCCAATTATCGCAACCAATGAGGCAAAGGCGGCTTATGAAGAAAAAGCTTTTGAAGTTCTGCTTGAGATACAGGACGACGATGTAGGCAAACCGGAGATTACAAGACAGATTATTTATAACTTCCCGGCAAAATATGTGAGCGAAGATAAAATCCGCTTAAAGGGCAACCCTGTTGAGGCAAAATTCAAATTAGTTCCCAATTCCATTGTTCCTGCCGAACCACTGGCTGCGCCGGTATCATCGCCTGCGACCGAATAATTTCTGCCGGCATAAAATACCGGAACGCATAAAATTCTAAAGGATGCTGTTATGAGCGAAAGAATGGCGAGATTTAATGTCGCGACAGAAGAAACCTGGCGGATATTCAGGATTATGGCTGAGTTTGTCGAGGGCTTTGAAGAGCTGGCGACAGCTGGGCCTGCCGTTTCTATTTTCGGCTCGGCACGAACATCGCCAAAAGATAAATACTATAAACTTGCTGTCGAGACTTCAGAAATACTGGCAAGGGCGGGCTATACAATTATCACCGGCGGCGGCAGCGGAATTATGGAAGCCGCAAACAAAGGCGCAGCAATCGCAGGCGGGAAAAGCATCGGGCTGAATATCGAATTGCCGCACGAACAGAAACCGAATAAATATCAAAATCTTTCGCTGCACTTCAAATACTTTTTTTGTCGAAAGGTTATGTTCCTCAAATACGCGCACGGCTTTATCGCTTTTCCAGGAGGATTCGGAACGCTTGATGAATTCTTTGAAGCTCTCGTCCTGATACAAACACTTAAGCAGGGGCATTTCCCTGTGATTCTTTTCGGCTCTGACTTCTGGGGCGGTATGGTGGACTGGATTCAAAAAGTAATGCTCAAAAAACACCGCTATATATCCGATGAGGATATGGCTTTTTTCTGCGTCTGCGATGACCCGCAAAAAGCTGCAAATGTGATTATCGATTTTAATAAATCCGACAAACAGCCCGGCATCGTTGAACCGCCGGGGCTGAAAAAACCATAAACAGGAAAATCTACTTTAAATAAACGGTTTTTCCGATAAACAGGTCAAATCAGGCTTTTTCAAATTGACATTGCGGTATTTGCTGTCTATAATCGCAACAAGAATGAGTCGTAAGCAGCAAACAGCCGAAATTGAATTGATAACTGACGAAATGGCGGCAGTTAAGGATGTTTTTCTTGCTGTCGTAGATATAATACCATCGTTTGACATCACAGATTCTAAAATTCTTCCATACGGTCTAAAACCTCACACCCGCTCAATCTGTTGGATTGTCGAACAAGTTATTACCCAGCAGACGAAGTATCACGCCAAACGCCTTGATATTGATAATGTCGAGATAAACGTGCCTGATACATGTCTTCACGATTGCATCATTCATAAGGATAATCAGCAATACTTTGTGAATGTAAAAATTCATAACGCTGACGGACGAGACAATAAAAATGATATATCGGCAGTAGAAAAGCTCTATATGCAGTACAAAGAAAACAAGGACTATAGATTGATATATGCATGCTTTGGCGTTAGATTCAGCAATCTCACTATCAGTTTTGTGAAAGAAGATGTCCATATTTTTTCGCCGCAGTTTTTGCCGATTTATGTGAATCCCAGAAACGACAAGATTCAGGCGTTTTACCATCACGAGCCTGAATACAGGTCAAGAACACAATTCAGTCGACAACTCCGTGAGAAATCTCGAAGTATTATATTGAGGTAATAAATGATAGATGTAGTTTTGAACATAGATGCGATACAGGGCATTGAACAAATCGAAGACAATAGTCTTGATTTAATTGTTGCCGACCCGCCGTATGGTCTCGGAAAGGACTACGGGAATGATTCGGATAAAAGGCCCAAAAAGGAATTCCTGAAATGGACAGAGCAGTGGCTTGACCTGATTATCCCAAAGTTAAAAAACACAGGGAGTCTTTATATTTTCGCCACATGGCGATATAGCCCGGAGATATTTGTTTTTATGAAGCAGCGAATGATTATGCTCAACGAGATTATCTGGGATCGTAAAGTCCCGAGTATGGGCGGCAGCACACGACGTTACTCTTCGGTACACGATACTATCGGATTCTTTGCGAAAACCGAAGACCACTTTTTCGACATTGATGCTATTAGAATTCCTTATGACGCAGAAACTAAAAAAGCAAGGTCGCGTTCTATTTTTGTCGGGAAAAAATGGCTGGAGGTTGGGTATAACCCAAAGGATTTATGGTCTGTTTCTCGGCTGCACCGCATTCATTCGGAACGAGAAGATCACCCCACACAAAAACCGCTGGAAATTATTGAACGTATGGTAAAGGCAAGTTGTCCGGTTGGCGGTATTGTTTGCGATCCGTTTGCCGGCTCAGGCACTACTGTTGAGGCGTGCATACGAAATGAACGACACTATATTGCATTTGAGATTAACCCTGAATATCACCAAATTATTAAAGACAGAATAAAACGAGTTCATTCAGAAGCTAATAATCAATTACCCTTTGACCAGAATCAGGGATATTCCGCACCTTGCTCTGTACAGGAAACATTATTTGAAAAACACCAGATAAGTAAATGTGTATGATGATTCCGGCAATTGTAATTTCAACTATGCTCATTTTGCTGCTCGGTTATCGAATTTACGGGCGGATTATTTCAAAACAAATTGAGCTTGATGATTCTCACCCGACCCCGGCGGTGGAAATAAATGATGGCGTTGATTATGTGCCAGCCAAAATGCCGCTGCTGCTCGGTCAGCATTTTTCCGCAATCGCCGCGGCAGGACCGATTGTAGGACCAGTATTGAGCGGTATATGGTTCGGCTGGCTGCCGACGATTCTGTGGCTCGTATTCGGCGCGATATTTATCGGCGGTGTTCACGACTTTTACAGTCTGGCCGCGTCAATTCGTCACAAAGCGGTGAGTATCGGGCAAATCGTAAAACAATATACCTCGCCAAAAGTTCACATCCTTTTCCTGCTTTTTGTATGGCTCGCGCTGATTTATGTAATCATAGCGTTCACGGATATTACGGCGCAAACTTTCAAAACCGTTGTCGCCCAGGCCGCCTATGGACCCGCTGTGGCGGCATCGTCAATTCTTTATCTGCTGCTTGCCGTTGTGATGGGCGTGCTGCTGTACAAATTCAAATTAAAATTGCTGCCGGCGACAATAATTTTTGTGCCGTTGGTTTTGTTTATTGTCTGGTTTGGGCCGAAATGTCCGAAACAGATTCTCGATTTTCTCGACGGTTTTTCAGTAAAACAATGGGATATCATATTGCTGATTTACTGTTTCATCGCTTCGATAATTCCGGTCTGGCTGCTGCTTCAGCCTCGCGGGTATCTTGGCGGATGGATGCTTTACGCGGTTATAATCACGGGATTTATCGGCGCGTTCAGCGGCAAATTTTCAATACAATATCCTGCCGTTAATCTCGAAGGCCTGTCAAGTCTTGCCAATGGAAAAATTTTAATCCCGGCGTTGTTTATCACCGTTGCTTGCGGAGCTTGCTCCGGCTTTCACGGCATCGTCTGCTCAGGCACAACATCCAAACAGCTTGCGCGAGAAAAAGACGCGATGCCGATTGGTTTCGGCGCGATGCTTTTGGAAAGCCTTGTCGGCGTGCTTGCTCTTATTACGGTTATGATACTGCCAAAGGGCGACGCTCTTCTGACATCTGACCCGAATCTTATTTACGCCAACGGCATTGCCCGCTATCTTGGCCTTGTGGGAATAAATTTCAGTATAGCGTTTCCGTTTGCCCTTTTGGTGTTCTCCACGTTTGTCTATGACACGCTCGATGTCAGCACAAGATTAGCGAAATATATTTTTCAGGAAATCACGGGACTTGCAGGCAAAATAGGAAATGTTGTTGCGACTGCGGCAAGTTTAGTTCTGCCGCTGGTTTTTCTGCTTCTCACAAAGGAA
The DNA here is from genome assembly GCA_041661665.1 of Phycisphaerae bacterium. Lineage (GTDB taxonomy): Bacteria > Planctomycetota > Phycisphaerae > Sedimentisphaerales > UBA12454 > GWC2-45-44. Next base: position 52,280 of record JBAZTW010000009.1, read on the forward strand.
AAGGCATATCTTGTTGCCTGGCCGATTTTTGGTACGAGTAATCAACTGCTTGCGAGCCTTACGCTTTTGGCTGTTTCGATATGGCTGGTAAAGACCGGCAAAAAAGCTGTTTATGCTATTGTGCCGATGCTCTTTATGTTTGTGATGACGATGTGGTCGCTGGTCAATCTGATAATACCTTTCGCCAAATCACTGCCTGCGATTATTCAAGGCCAGTTGGTTAAAATAGATATTGTTATTGCCGGGGTTTGCGGAATTGTTTTTCTATTGCTGAGTCTGCTGCTGATTAAGGAAGCAATTAAAACACTGCTGCTTGGCAAAAAAACTTCCTGACGTATCTTTATTTTTTACAGGTGTTTTAGCCCGTATTTCTCGCCATCAAAATTGAAAAAGACGACAGAGTTAGACAGCGTATGATGGCAATGAAATTCATCCCTTAAGAAATTATCTCCTTGAAAAATAACTGCTGAAGATGTAGAGTTGTCGAGCTTTCAGGCAGATATAAAAACGGTGTTCTTGTACGCAGGACAGCGGGCCCGTAGTTCAGCGGTTAGAACAGTGGACTCATAATCCATTGGTCGTAGGTTCGAATCCTACCGGGCCCAATTTAGTATAAATCCTTATAAATAAATAAGTTATATATACACCTTTTAACCCCACAAATTTACTCCAAAAACAGCCACAGGCATACAGAAAACATCCGATTTTTTATGTGCGCAGCCATAAGAGAGCCTAAGACCTGATGAATATTTAATATTTTCTAAATTATTCTTGACTTTCGTGTCTAAAATCTATAAATTGTTAAGAAATTAACGCTGTTGTTAAAATAACGATTACCGATAAGGTCTACGGGTTCAAAATTATGACTCCTGAAAAGACGATTGAAAGAATCAGCCAGTACGGGCGGGTCGTCAGCGATTTGCTCAGTAAGGGCAAAAATCGCACTTATTCGCACGAAATTGCCCAATTGGCAGGTGTTAAAAGCTCGCAGGCGAGATATGGCTTTATGTTCATCGGAACTAACAGCAAGGCTAATTTTACACCAGTACCATTAAAACTCGGACAGGGAATCGTTGTCGAAAATGTTGATTTGGCAATGTACCTTGAAAAAGTTGCGTTTTTTACAAGAAATGTAAGTTGATTTTTGGAGGTTTTAAAGTGCCGACGGTAAAAACAATTTTAGAAAAACATCCAAACGCGAAAAGGGAAAGCCTTATTCCCATTCTGCAGGATATTCAGGAAGCGTGCGGGTATCTGTCCCGCGAAGTGATTAACCAGGTTGCCCAGCATATTGACCTGCCGCCGGCAAAAATTTATGGCGTGGCCACCTTTTACAACCAGTTCCGCTTTCAGCCTTTAGGAAGGTACCATGTTATGATTTGTCGCGGTACCGCCTGTCATGTTAAGGGGTCAAAGAAAGCACTTGATATGGTGGTTAAGGCTCTGGGTATCCAGCCGGGGCAAACCACGCGAGACGGTTTGTTCAGTCTCGGCGTTGTGGCTTGTATGGGTGCCTGCGGTTTGGCGCCAGTCGTGAATATTAACGGTGAATTCTACGCCAAAGTAACTCCCAAAAAATTATCCGGCATCATTTCCGAAATCAGGGACAAGGAGCTTATAAATGCAAAAAACTGAAAATAATGAAAAAAAAATTGGGGCATACCAGTGCTGGCCTGACGCGCTGCGACCTTCCAAAGAATTGATAGCTGAACTTAAGAGCGGGCCATTTGGCGCTGCTCTGGCCAAAGGTCAGCAGGTATTCGATGATATGGTCGATACTCTGCGTCGGGACAAACTTGCTAAACCAGCGGTATTTGTCGGAGCCGGAACCTGTGGTATGGGTGCCGGAGCCGGAAAAACTCTCGATGCCATCCGCGAATATTGTAAGACGAAAAAACTCGATGTTGATATTGTGGAAGTAGGCTGCATCGGCTTTTGTTCAGAAGAGCCGATTGTCGATATCAAACTGCCGGGCAAGGCGAGAGTAAGTTTTGGAAATGTGGTTGCCGAGAATGTATCTAAATTGTTAGACGATGCCCGTGTTGGCAAGTTCGACCCTGACCATCTGCTCGGACAGTTTCGCAGCGATAGCGGCCAGGCTTGGAAGGGTGTCCAGTATCTTGATGAGCATCCCTTTATGAAACTGCAGCGCCGCGTAGTACTCGCCGGCAGTGGAATCATCGACCCAACCAATATTGATGAGTATATCGCCCGCGGCGGGTATTCCGCTATGGCCTGGGCTCTCAAAAATAAAACTGCCCAGGAATTATGCGATTTGGTCGAGTCCAGCGGATTGCGCGGACGCGGCGGCGGTGGGTTTCCCACAGGGAAAAAATGGAAATTTGCATTGAACCAGGCAGCCGACCAGAAATATTTAGTCTGCAATGCCGATGAGGGCGACCCAGGCGCGTTTATGGATAGAGCCGTCGGCGAAAGCGACCCGCATAGGCTGATTGAAGGTATGATAATCGCTGCTTATGGTATCGGCGCGACCAAAGCTTATATTTATATTCGTGCCGAGTATCCTCTGGCTGTGCAGCGTCTTACCGATGCTATCAAACAGGCCCGTGCTTATGGCCTGCTTGGGCATAATATTCTCGATAGCGGCAACGACCTCGATATTACTATCAAGATGGGCGCCGGCGCTTTTGTTTGCGGCGAAGAAACCGCGCTGATGCATAGCATCGAAGGCAAACGCGGTATGCCTCGTCCACGTCCGCCATTCCCGGCGATTAAAGGTCTTTTCGGCAAACCGACCGTTATCAACAATGTCGAAACTCTGGCCAACCTGCCTATGATTATCGAACGTGGAGCTGATTGGTTCAGCGCTATGGGAACAAAGACCAGCAAAGGCACTAAAGTATTTGCCTTATCAGGAATGGTTAAACGCACCGGTTTAGTCGAAGTGCCGATGGGAACTACCATTAAGCAGGTGGTCTATGACGTTGGCGGCGGAATTCCCAATCGCAAACGCGGCAAAGGCGTGCAAATCGGCGGACCTTCCGGCGGCTGTATTCCCGACCACAAGCTGGATATAGAAATTGATTACGAGACGATTAAAACAGTCGGCGCCATTATGGGCTCCGGCGGTCTGGTCGTTCTCGATGAAAGTACCTGTATGGTCGATTTGGCCAAATTCTTTATGGAATTTATACAGTCGGAAAGCTGCGGGAAATGTATTCCCTGCCGTGAAGGCACAAAGCGAATGCTCGAAATTCTCGAAGCTATCACCCGTCCTCGCCGCAAGGAGGACAATACTGATGCGCTGATGCGATTCCAGGGTGTGATGCAGTTACGTCAATTAGCTGAAACCATCAAGTCCACCTCTTTGTGCGGTCTGGGCCAGACTGCTCCTAATCCTGTGCTTAGCACTCTTAACTGGTTCCGCGACGAATATGAAGCGCATATTTTTGACCGTCAGTGTCCTGCCGGAGCTTGCAGGGAATTGGTTGGAGCGCCCTGTCAGAATAGCTGTCCGGTGGGTACTGAAGTATGGCGTTATGTCGCCCACATTTCCCGGAACGAGTATGATGATGCTTATCGAATTATTCGACAGGCTAATCCGCTGCCATCTATTTGTGCACGCGTCTGCCATCATCCGTGCGAGAGCGCCTGCCGAGCCGGGGTTACCGGCGGCGAACCGATTGCTGTTCGTTCTCTTAAGCGGTTTGTTGTTGAGCGGGTGAATCCGAGTATATGGAAAGAATCAATCAAACCGACCGACAGTGGTTCTGCTAAAATCGCAATTATCGGCGCAGGCCCGACTGGCCTTGCTGCGGCGAACGCCCTGGCGGTTGCCGGACATAAAGTAACGATATTTGAACGAGAAGCAAAAGCCGGCGGTATGTTGGTAGGCGCAATTCCTGCCTATCGCCTGCCGCGTGAACTCCTGCAAAAGGAAATTGACGCTTTGCTGAATCCCAATATCGAAATAAAATATAACGTCGCGCTTGGTCGCGACATTAACATCGACGGACTTTTGGCCGAAGGTTACAAGGCGATTTTCCTTGCGATGGGTTCTCATCAGAGTCTCAAACTAAAACTGCCGGACGAGAATGTCGAAGGCATAATTCCCGGCATACAGTTCCTTAAGGCTTATAATTTACAGGAAAAGGCTCTGGCAAAAGGCCGAGTTGGAATCATCGGCGGTGGAAATTCCGCTATGGATGCCGCTCGTGTCGCATTCCGTCAGAAAGGCATTCAGGGCGTTACGATGTTTTATCGTAGAACACGCAATGAAATGCCTGCCTACGCCGAGGAAATCGAAGCGGGTCTGGACGAAGGCATTAGGATTGAAGAGTTGGTTGCCCCTGTGGCAGTCCTCTCGAAAAATGGCAAGCTGACAGGGATGCGGTTCATTCGCAATGAACTTGGTCAACCCGATGCCGGCGGTCGCCGCAGTCCCGTCCCGATTCCTGGTTCGGAATTTGAAGTTGCTCTGGACACTCTGATAGTGGCGATTAGCGAGCAGCCTGATACTCAGGGTATTCAAAACCTGAATTTGACTAAATGGGGCACTTTGTCAATCAATGAACAAACCATGGTCACCAGTCAGAAGGGGGTCTTTGCTGCCGGCGATGTGGTTACAGGTCCGGCAACCGTGATAGCGGCTTTGGCGGCTGGTAAGAAAGCGGCCGTTATGATAGACCGATATGTCCGCGGACGCATTATGAAAGTTCTGCCGAAACTTCGGCTGCCTTCAGTTTATATCGAACCTGTGCAGACAGACGAAGAAGAAACAACGGAAATCAAACGGGTTATGTCTCCGCACCTGCCCGCTGAATGTCGCTGCGGCAACTTCAAAGAGGTCGAACTGAGTATCAGCGAAGAACAGGCTCTCTGTGAAGCGCGTCGCTGTTTGCGTTGTGATTTGGAATTCACTCAACCTTAATATACTCTCAAATTAGAATGAGGTCTTACAAATGTTTAATATAGAAATTGATAATCGAAACGTACAAGCGAATGATGGCGAAACCATCCTGGCGGTCTGTAAGCGGGAGGGCATCAAGATTCCTACTCTGTGCTTTATCGAAGGGCTGACTCCGTCCGGCGCCTGCCGAATGTGCATCGTGGAAGTGGAAGGCTTCCCGGGTTTAATCCCTGCCTGCTCCTATCCGGTTAAAGAGGGTATGAAGGTGAAAACCTCAACACCGCGGGTTCTCAATGCTCGCAGGACTATTGTTGAACTGCTCCTGAGCGACCACCCCGATGATTGTCTCTATTGTCTTCGTAATGAACAGTGCGACCTGCAGAAGCTCGCCCGCGATATGGATGTCAAACGGCTTTCCTTCAGTAAAGTGAAAACCAAACGTCCCGCCGATGTTTCAAGTCCTTCGATTGTTCGCAATCCCGAAAAGTGCATCCTCTGCGGCAAGTGTGTAAGAGTGTGCGAAGAAATTCAGGGTGTTTCTGCCATCGATTTCATCGGACGCGGCTGCAAAACTTTTGTTGGAACTGCTTTCGACGGCGGACTGAATGTCTCCACCTGTATCAATTGCGGCCAGTGTATTTTAGCCTGTCCGACCGGCGCTCTGACCGAACATTCTTATGTCGATGAAGTTGCCGCTGCGCTTGCAGACCCGGATAAATTTGTCGTTGTCCAGCACGCACCGGCGGTTTCTGTAACTCTGGCCGAAGAATTTGGCGTAAAACCAGGCAAAGATGTGGATGGCCAGATGGTTGCCGCATTGCGGAGAATGGGCTTCAAACGGGTATTTGATACATCTTTTACCGCAGACCTTACAATTATGGAAGAAGGTTCCGAACTGGTTCACAGAATCAAGACCGGCGGCAAGCTGCCTATGCTTACCAGTTGTTCGCCCGGATGGATAAAATTCGTAGAACAGTTTTATCCCGATATGCTTGAAAATGTCTCGACTTGCAAGAGTCCCCAGCAAATGCTCGGCGCGCTGATTAAGAGTTTTTTCGCCAAGCGTGAAGGCCTTGATCCGAGCAAAATCATCAGCGTTTCCGTTATGCCCTGCACAGCCAAGAAATTTGAGTGTCAACGCCCGGAAATGGCGGTCAATTATATCCCCGATGTGGATTATGTACTCACCACTCGTGAATTGGCACAGCTTTTCCGCAGATATGGCTTGGAACTTGGAGCTATGACACCGGATACCGCCGATACACCTTTTGGCGAACGAACCAGTGCAGGGAAAATTTTCGGCGCAACCGGCGGTGTGATGGAAGCGGCGATTCGCAGTGCCTATTTTCTGCTTACCGGACAGGAATATCCGGAAGAAAAAATCCCGGCCATTCGCGGCCTGAAGGGACACAAGGAAATCAAACTTCGCGTCGGCGATTTGGAAGTTGGAGCAGCCGTGGTCAGCGGACTTGGTAATGCTCGTAAACTGCTTGATGAAATTCGTGCCGGTCGCAAAGATATCCATTTTATCGAGATAATGACCTGCCCCGGAGGCTGTATTTCCGGCGGAGGCCAGCCTATGGGTACTGATATTGAAGCGGTAAAAGCACGTTTGCAGGCGCTCTATCTGATTGACAGGGATAATCAGGTTCGGGTCAGCCATAAAAACGAATCTGTTGGGCGGTTGTACCGTGAATTTCTGGGTGAACCCCTCGGCAAGGTGAGTCATCACCTGCTGCATACGCATTACAAAAAACGTGATATTAAAGTATAAATATCCCTGGGAATATTTCCCCTGTGGAATACTAATAATTAGGAGCGACTATGACCGTGTTAAAAAAAGTTCTCGTTGTCGATGACGACCCGGATATCCTCGAACAGATAGAGATTGTTCTCAAGGCCAATGGCTACGATGTGACGCTTATGGGCTCTGTCGTGAATGCCGAAGAGTTTTTAACTTCAACCCAGCCCGATTTGGCGATTGTGGACCTTATGATGGAACAGATGGATTCAGGATTTGTCTTATGCCATCAAATCAAAAAATTGTATCCGAATATGCCAATCATCCTGCTAACGGCGGTTCGTGCCTCAACCGGGTTGGTCTTTGATGCAAAAACCCCGGAGGCAAAATCCTGGATTAAAGCGGATTGTATTCTCGACAAGCCCGTACGAGCCGAAGAGTTATTGCACACCGTGCGAAAATTGCTTCAGGTTTGATCGGAATCCTGCCGCGGATTATGGTTGGGTGAGTCGTTTTCTGCCGTCTTGATGACGGGGGATAAAAACTGTGAAAGAAATTTTACCGACCAGTTTCGTTTGTACTGTTAAAGAGCGATGCAGGATATGCTATACCTGTGTA
>JBAZTW010000010.1:0-58002 GCA_041661665.1 Phycisphaerae bacterium
ACTGAGCCAAAGATTTATGAAAATCCAACAGAGAAAGACTGTACCAATGAGATAAAGCGAAAAAAAACATTTAATTATAACCCTTGACAACTGCCCTCATAGCAGCCCCGGCATCACCGTATGATGGGGTTGTCGCATAGTTAGCCGGCAGCTTTACGCTGCCGGTTCGTAGGGGCGAACCTATGTGTTCGCCCTAATTGTCATTGCGAGGCCGCTTCGTCCGTGGCAATCTCTCAATTTCAACATCTGCAATTTCAAATTATTTTCTGACACAGACTAACTCTATTTTTTTCTTAATTCGTCAATATAAACAAGTTCGCCGTTGTTTTAAGAATCGCCAATTACATTGCATCAATTGGCTGATGATATACTGTTGGCATCCGCCGATTGAAAACGACCAAGGCGAAGCTCAATTTCTTCGCCGGGGCCAGGATTGATATCTGGCCCCTTGTTAAGACTATTCGAGCTGTCTGGTGGGCCGTAATATACTTTTTGCGGAATGGCCGGAATATACGCAAAGGCAAAACTGCCCTCGGCATTGGTGGTTTGCGACGAGAACCATTGCATCTGTGCGTTGGGGTCTTGCCATCCTCCTACTTGAACATCTATATTGGAATTGCCGCCCTCCTCATTGCTCACAACACCGCTCACATACGCCCACGGAATCAAAGTAAGTTTATCCTTCAGATTATTCGTATCAGCAACTAAGTATCCATTGGTACCAAGAACAAGAATCGTGCTCGATACTTCTGGCATAGCCAATTCGAAATGGCCGTTGGGGCCCGTTTTCAGCGTACTGTGCCCATAATCCATAATTCCTTCAATAAGTTGCCCATTGCGAATATACGCCTTGGAAGTTGGCGGCAGCACGAATATATCAGAATTAGAAAGAGGCGTTCCATCTGTATCAAACAGAGTCGCCCCTGCTATTGGGGCTTTTTTAAGGCTGACAATAACGGGTGAAAACTTCTCATCTATACTCATCCATGGGGTTTGAGCGACAAGATACCCTTTTGCCTCAATCCTGGCTGCTGCAAATCCGGGATATTTTTTATTCGAGGACATAAAATTATCTTTGGTCATACTGAAACGACCTTGCGGCGATGTAATATTATCTGCATTAAGATTCCAAAGACCTGGACTGTTCGGTTCCCATTTGCAGCCGCCGATAACTTTAAATTTTGTAATTGGTTTTCCAGATTGTGCATCAATTACCGTCCCTGTAATTGTTGGAATAGGATAAAGTGTAATAGTTTGGGGTTCGTTTTGAGCCATATCAATTTGCAGACTCGCAGAAAGAAATTTTCGCGGCCTTTTTGAGCCATAATATATATCAACTTCGCCAATGGATGGCAGATGTTCGATACTGAAATAGCCGTCAGCATCGGTCATCGTCTGCCGTCGCAGCACATTAAACTGTTTATAGTCAATAATAGTTGCCCCGTCCCTTCGTATAAACTGCCACCTGTCAGATTTAACTTCTACTTCTGAAATTGGTACACCATTTATATCAACAACAACACCTGTAAGACTCCTGCCCTGGTCAAGCGTAATTGTAAGAGGCCGCATCTCCGGCACAACATTAACATCAACAAACGTCGCCCCGTATCCATTGGCATCAATGGCAATATCCTGACGACCGGGCTTGACTCCTTTGAGCATAAAATTACCTGCGATACCGGTGCGGACAGTTTTTGGACTATCCTGGATACCGTAGATGGCATTGGTACCTGTGATAGAATTCGGCGGCATAATAATAGCGTTAGGCACGGGATTACCCGCCGCATCAAATACAGCCCCGCTGATTCGCAAACCTTTTTTCATTATCAAAACAGCCGCCTGCGCGGCAAGCTCGTCTGGCGATGGCCGATAATCAAAACACAGTGCAAAATAGTCGGGGTGTTTTAGCCGAATAGTGATGTCGTTTGCTTCCTGAGTAACTTTACATTGCCATCTGCCGTTAGCGTCTGTAACTGTGCTTCTGCCCTCCACCATCGACATACATCGATTGACATCCCAATAAAGTTGCACATTTACATCAGCAATCGGCCTCCCATCTTCACTTCGCACAAACCCGCCGACAACAGGACTGGTATCTGCTTTTACCGCACTAACAGAATTAGCATCCACAATATTTACTTTATGCCCGGCAGGAGCCTCTGTATTCTGTGTTGTGGAAGCTGCCGCGATAATTGGCTGCTCTTCCGATACCGTTACAGGTGATACAATTTCTTTAGGCTCTTGTTTTTGCTCCTGAATTATAATCGCGGCATTTGGAGGAATTGACTTAGTAAAATATTTATAAGCAACCACCGCCCCAACACCCACTACGACTATCGCCGCAGCCGTAAATATTTTTGCGGCAAGACCTGCCGTCATTGCCGAATTTCCTGTAGCCGTGGGTACTGAACCTGTACTCGAACCGATTGAACCCTCACACGCAGCAGCACTCGAACTTCCAACCCCTATCCCCGCAATGCCCGCCATCACCGCCATCGTAAATGCCTTGCCAGGCCGAGAACGGATTACCGTATTTTCAATCATCATCTCAACTTCGTTCTTGAGCATCAGTCTTGCCCGCGACAATCTCGTTCGTACCGCTTCTTCAGACAATTCTAATTGTGCCGCAACCTCTCTGACAGATTTATCTTCACGATAAAACAATACCAGCGGCTCCCGATACTCTTCAGGAATTCGCTGTATCGCCTGCCGCACTATCAACTCCCGCTCCTTGCTTATGGCGGTATCGATTGGCTCTGAACCGTTATGTGGAACATTGTCGAAATTATTCATTGATGCGCCTCTCTCAAAAAGATTTTGTTTTTCCGCTCTTAAATGATTAAGGATGATATTCCGGGCAATACTGCACAGCCACGCCCGAAATTTGGAGAGGTCTTTTAGTTGGCGTAGATTCTTCCACGCATTGACAAACGTTTCCTGCGCCATATCCTCGCTTAAAGCCATATCGCCGGTCGCACTATACGTTATGGCACAGATAAGCGACTGATACTTCGTAACGATACCCCCAAAAGCATCGTTGCTCCCATTGAGACACCTGCCAAGCAGCTCAATTTCGTTTATAATCTCGTTTGCCATAATCAGCTTCCTTTTAAAACAGGGTTATTGTACACCTCTGCTATAAAAGAAACCAAAAATTATAAAAAGTGACAAAAATTCTAAAAAAATTCTTCGTATCTTGGTACCCTTGTAACTAAAAAAACCTGCGGAATCAGCGTCATCAGCGTTTAAATTATTTCGTGTCGGTTCGTGTTCATTCGTGGCTATTATCTCTGTGCCCTCTGTGAACTCGGTGGCTAAAAAATTTTCAAAGAACCGTGTAAATCTGCGTTAATCCGTGTCTAAAAAAATAAAAAATCCATCGCCCTTGGCGATTCCACAATTCTTCCCTTCGGCAAGCTCGGGGCGTGAGCCTGTCGAACGCAATCTGCAATCTTCATTCTTCAATTTTCAATTCTATCCCTTATCCTGTCAATCCCGCCCGCTGCGACGCGCATCGCGGCAAGTTATCCTGTCCAAAAATTCTCCCCCCCAAAAAAAACAATTCTGGTCAATACTAATCTGTTAATCAGTGAAATCAGCGTACCCGTCCTGAGCCAGTCGAAGGAATCAGCGTTTAAATTATTTCGTGTCGGTTCGTGTTCATTCGTGGCTATTATCTCTGTGCCCTCTGTGAACTCGGTGGCTATTATCTACCTGTTTTTCTTTGTGCCTTTGCGTCTTTGTGGCAAAAATCCGTGTAATCCGTGGTTAAAACCGTTCAAAACTTGACGAAAGCTCATCGAAATTTTACATTTTTTTGCAAAATTATGCAAAAAGTTGCAGAATTTTGCTTGAATCCTGCAATATTTTGCTTGAATTTTGCAACTTTATGCTCGATTTTTGCAACAAAAACCTAAAAATTTGCGCATTTTTTCAAAAAAAACTTGCGCAAATTGTCGTAACTCCTTTATTTTCGAGCCGGTTTTTTGAAGTTATTTAAAGTCAAGGGGTATTAAAGATAAAAAACTTTACTTTTTTGTCATTATTATAGAGTGTCTATAAAACTTTTAAAATCTGGAGTTTAGAGCAGCAGCAAGTCTATCTAATTGTTATACTTTAGCGGTTTTAACAGACATAAAACTATATGTATGCTGTCTTTTATTTGTCATAAACCAAATGTCTTGCATATAATTTTCTTGCTATAATAGACTTATGGTCGTATATTTATACTGGATGGTGAAATGAAAAATGTAAAGAGCATTATTTGTTTCGGAGGTCTATGATGGCTAAAGACGTTCCGATAGAGCAGTTGCGGGGCCGAACATTGGGTAGAATCCTTGTTAAGATGGGAATCTTAACGAGGGAAAAGGTGCATCAGTGTCTGGATGTCCAGGCGAAGAAGGGCGGCATCCTTCTTGGTCAGGTGATGATTGAGCTTGGGATGATTGATGACAAGCAGCTTCGAAAAGCGCTTGCCGCTCAGAGGGGGATAGAATATGTTGATTTGGCGGGGATAGAAATTCCACATTCCATTATCGAGCAGATTCCTGCTCAACTGGCGACAGCATATAGAGTTATACCGCTGGAGTTTGATGCTCAGGCCAAGAATATGCTTGTCGCCATTGACAGCCCGGACAACTTTAAAGCGACCGATGACCTCAGCACATTGATGGGGTTTAAGGTCAGGGCGAAGGTTGCCTCACCTGCCGATATGGATGAGGTTTTGAGAAAATACTACTCCAAAGATGAGGAGAGTATAAATGACCTTATTGGATCGCTGGAGAAAGACGATTTCCTATCTGAATTTCAGGGCAGGGACCAGAGTATCGACCTTGACGAATTAAAAGAGCTTGCCGAGTCCAATCCTGTTAAGAAGCTGCTGAATCTTGTTCTTTTGCAGGCTATCAGGGATAAGGCATCGGACATTCACTTTGAGCCTTTCTAGACAGAATACAAAATGCGTTATCGTATTGACGGCGTGCTTTATGAAATGGTTCCGCCGCCAAAGCATATCGCAGTTGCGCTCAGTTCGCGAATAAAGGTTATGGCAAATCTGGATATTGCCGAGCGAAGGCTTCCGCAGGATGGCAGAATTCCGCTTACGGTTCAGGGCAATCCTGTTGATTTGCGTGTAAGTATTTTGCCGACGATGTTTGGCGAAAGCGTTGTGCTTCGTGTTCTTGACAGGAGTCAGGTTGACCTGAAACTTGAAAAGCTCGGCCTTGACGCTGAAGACCTTGCGATGACCCGCGTGCTGATACAGAGGCCGAATGGCATTGTGGTTGTAACAGGCCCGACAGGCAGCGGCAAAACGACAACGCTTTATTCCGCATTGAAAGAATTGAATACAATCGACAGCAAACTAATTACGACTGAAGACCCTGTCGAATACGATATTGATGGAATTATACAGGTGCAGATGAAGCCTGAAATCGGGCTTACATTTGCAAGGTGTCTGCGGTCAATTTTGCGTCAGGACCCTGATGTGCTGCTGGTTGGAGAAATTCGAGACCTTGAGACAGCGGAAATCGCATCGCAGGCATCGCTTACAGGCCACCTTGTGTTCACAACCCTTCACACAAACGATGCGCCAAGCGCGATTGCCCGTCTTTTGGATTTGGGATTGGAGCCGTTTTTGATTACCGCGACGCTGGAAGGGATTATCGCTCAAAGGCTCGTCAGGAAAATCTGCGTTAACTGCAAAGAGGCTTATGAGCCGACTGAAGAGCAGCTGCTTGAGCTTGACTTGACATACGACCAGGTTCGCGACAAGAAGTTTTATTATGGCAAAGGCTGCGACCAGTGCAACAGCACCGGCTACAAAGGCCGAGTGGGTATTTTTGAAATTATGACCTTTACCGATGAGATGCGTGAGCTTGTGATGAACCACGCCTCGACAAACATTCTTCGTAACGCGGCGAAAAAGAACGGTATGAGAACGCTTCGCGATAAAGGTTTAACAGCTATATTCAACGGTCTTACGACGATTGAAGAAGTTGTGAAAGAAACAGTAAGTGAAGAAATATAAGAAAATCAAAAATAAAAGATAAAAAATAAAAATTGTGGAATCGCAGCAATGCTGCGGTGACTTCCTTGATTTTGATTTTCGCATTTTGATATTTGATATGATTTTTAAAAGGTGATTTATGCCGGTATTTCAATATGAAGCTCTTGATTCCAATGGTCAGGAAGTAAAAGGTCAGGTTGATGCCCTTAGCGGTGAAGAGGCGCTAAGCAAAATCCGCAATATGGGCTATTTTCCGACCAAACCTCCCAAGCCAAAAGGAGGTTCAAGAGAAAAGAAAGCCGCATCGTCCAAGCCGAAGTCTCGGCGCGGCGCCGGCGGGAAAGTCAAAATTAAGCAGCTCACGCAGTTTGCGCGTCAGCTTTCAACGCTTCAGGATGCAGGTCTGCCGATATTGCGGTCTCTGCGAATTCTCGAAGAGCAGCAGAAGCCCGGCACGTTTAAGCGTGTCATCGGTTATATAGCTGACGATATTGAAGGCGGCGCGACGCTGTCGGAGGCTCTTGGTAAATTCCCGAGGGCGTTCAAGAGATTGTTCGTGAATATGGTGGCGGCAGGCGAAGTCGGCGGCGTTCTTGATGTCATTTTGTCAAGGCTTGCCGATTTTATGGAAAAGGCTCAAAAGCTGAAAGCCAAAATTAAAGGCGCAATGGTTTATCCTGTTGTTGTGATGGTCGCGGCGTTCGGCATCGTAATGGGATTGATGCTCGGCGTGATTCCAAAGTTCAGCAAGGTGCTGCAGGAAATGACAGGCGGCGAACTGCCAGGCCTTACAAAAGGTTTGATGGCGACCAGCGACTGGATTGCGTTCAAATACGGTTGGGCGGTGATGATTGCGATACCGATTGTGTGGATTATGACGCTGCGGCTTATAAGGCAATTCCCCACCGGCAGACTTGTTCTCGATACGATAAACCTCAAGCTGCCGGTCGTCGGCCAGCTTGTTTATAAAACCGGCGTTGCACGCTGGACAAGAACGCTTGGAACGCTTATCAGCGCAGGCGTGCCGATTCTCGAGGCGATTAACATTACAGCCGAAACTTCAGGCAGTGAAGTTTATTCGAGTATGCTTCACAAGGTTCATAACGCAATCAGGCAGGGCGATACTTTTGCCAATCCGCTTCGTCAGACAAAAACGGTTGACGGCCTTGTAGTTAATATGATTGATGTAGGCGAAGAGACCGGCGATATGGATAAAATGCTTATCAAAATCGCCAATAACTTCGATGAGGAAATTGATGTGCTGGTCGGCTCACTGATGAGTCTGCTTGAGCCGATTATGATTCTTGTTCTCGGCGCTATCGTCGGAACTATCGTGCTTGCGATATTCCTGCCGATGGTGAAGATTATTACATCGTTGATGTAAAAAACAGAATATAGAATTCAGAATACAGAACTCAGAATTTTTCTCTGTGTCTCTGTGGTGAGATAAAAATTTTGGAATTATGAAAGGTTATAAAATGAAAACGAAAAGAGAAAAGAAAGGTTTTACACTTGTTGAGCTTCTGACGGTGATGAGCGTTATCGCGGTACTTATTGGTATATTAGTGCCTGCGCTTAATTATGTCAGGATTATGGCTAAAGGCACCAGCCAGAGCGCTCAGTTCCACAGCATAAGTGTTGCTCTGGATATTTTTAATGGCGAAAACGACGGTTATCCAGCCTCTTCTATTCTGCCGGCCGGTGGCACAGCCAATCTCACTATCGGCGCTCAACGTCTTGCTGAGGCTCTTGTTGGAAGAGACCTGCTCGGTTTTGACTCTATGACAAGTTGGGATGCCGATTATGATGCGACAACTAACCCTCTGAAACAAGAAATTTACGCCAGCATACTTAAAAAAAGTTCAAGTCAAGCTCAGGAAGATGCTTCAATTGCCCGCAGAAAAGGGCCGTATTTAAGCGGGGGAAATATTGAAGCATATGAAATTGGTCAATTATATACAGGAGGTATTGGCAATATTTATGATGGTTCGCCTGCATCGGGCAATCCTCCGGCCCCTGTTTTGACAGATTGTTATCGGGTACAAAGTGTTACCTTGGCGAATAACAAACAGGCAATGGCTGGAAGTCCGATACTTTATTATAAGGCAAATACCTCACTTACCGGCAGTAATATATTTCCCAAAGATACGGATACAAGCATTACCGATGCAATGGCAAAAAGCTATGTTTATAACAGTATGGACAACGAAGAGCTTATTAATTTAGGGCTGATGAAAGACCAGGTTAATGTTTTAACTAATCCGCATCATTACGATATTGCGTACACAGACCCGGCTACCAGTAGAACCGGAAGAAGACTGTTTTATGATGCTATCGAAAATCCGAAGATTACCAGCCAGCCGCGTGCATATAACCAGGATAAATATATTCTTATTTCCGCAGGCTACGACGGTAAATATGGGACAAGGGACGATATTACGAATTTTGGCGATTAAAAAGTAAATAGCCACCCCGATGAGATAGCCGAAGCGGCATCTCACAGGGCAGGCGAAGGCGCTAATAAAAAAGATAATTATGTTAAAACTTTGTGTCTTTGTGCCTTAGTGGCAAAAAATAAAAAGGGCGAAAAAATGAATACTAAAAAAAATAAAAAGGGGTTCACGCTTGCCGAGCTTTTGACGGCCATAGCGATTATCGCGATTCTGATAGGCATATTGCTGCCTGCGCTGAATATGGCAAGAAACTTTGCCAAAACTACCCGCCAAAAGGTTCAGCTAAGCAGTATTGAAGTCGGTATAAATATGTTTAAAAACGATGCCGGCTACTATCCGCCTTCGCACGGTAATACTAATGCTACACCCCCGGCGGCTGATTATACCTACTATGGCGCTCAAACTTTGGCTGAAGCAATGTTCGGTATGGACTTGCTGGGCTTTCATCTGGATTCAACATTTTACAGCGGAGATACTACTTCATATCCCGCTGCTCCCAGTGATGCCAATATAAAAAAAAGAAAGGCTCTCTATATCGACAGGACAAATCTCGGGGTATTTAAGCTTAGAGATGTTTTTCAAACCGGCTCGGATAATAGATATTTGATTTGCGATACATTCGAAACTGTCAACTGGCCTGTTACTCTTGCCAGCGGCAGCCCGAGCACGAAGAATTACAAAATGGGTACGCCTATACTTTACTTTAGGGCCAATACCTCAAGTTTGAATATAGATGTCGGCACCGCCAAAAATGACAGGATATATGATTATCAGGACAATGAAGCTTTAATAGGATTAGGCACAGTAAAAGATGGCACAGTTAAGCATTTGGACTTTACTGAAAGTACTGGAACAGCAAACTTCCTGACATACATAAAAGACGTTACCGCTTCAACTGCTTCAAGGGATAGGCCGGTTAAGCCTGATTCGTTTTTGCTGATTTCGGCGGGGCCGGACGGTTTGTATGGCACAACGGACGATATATGCAATTTTGAGCCGAATATACAATAAAAATAGGCACATAGGCACAAAGTGAATATGGAACTCAGAACACAGAAAAAGTGAATAGTGAAAAGTTGTGGAATCGCCTGCGGCGATGAAATTTAAATAGATTCTTCGACTACGCTCAGAATGACAAAAAACAGTGTAAATCCGTGTTAATCCGTGTCTGATAAAAATGAAAATTAAAAAACAACAACTCGGCATAACGCTTGTAGAGCTGATTATCGTTATCGCGATAATAGTGATAATGGCCGCAGCGGTGTATGTTGTTCGCAAACCAGCGGAAGATAAGGGCAAAATAGAATTAACCAAATCAACTATCGAACTGCTCTGCGGCGCGATTGAGCAGTATAATAAGTTTTATAATGAATTTCCAGACCCGAATGATGTGGATAACATACCAAATTATTTTTCTACTGATTGTGATAGTGAAGCCGCTGATCCGAATAAGGCAGAAAGGCTGTCTTACAGGCTTTCGCTTTGTCCCGATGCTGTGGCGATTTTAAATCAGATAAATCCAAAAATGGTTAAAAATAAAAACAATGCTGATGATATTCTCGAATACATCGATGCATGGGGTATGGAATTTCGGTATGAATACACCAAACCAGAAAAATGGAATTTTCCACGGATTACTTCTGCCGGGCCGGATGGGAAGTTTAATACGGCAGATGATATTACGAGTAAGAAATAGGCACATAGGCATCCGCCGTCGCGGTTCTACTTCGCAAGGCTACGAAGAAACCAGCTATGGCGGGACAAGCAAAGGCAGAAGGCACAAAGTAAATATGAAACTCAGAACACAGAAATGGATTCCCGCCTGCGCGGGAATGACAAAAAACAGTGTAAATCCGTGTTAATCCGTGTCTGATAAGTAAACAATGAAAATTAAAAATAAACAATTCGGTTTGACGATTATCGAGCTGCTTGTGGTTATAGGCATAATCGCTGCGGTTGTGGCGATTTCGCTGCCTGCGATAAACGCCATGCAGAAGTCGTTCGATTCGACCGGAGCGGAAAGTATGATTTCAGCGGCTCTCTCGACCGCCCGAACCCTTGCCATCAGCAGACAGCAATATGTCGGCGTGAGATTTCAAACATCTTATAAGCCAGAGGATGTGCTTGATGAAGAGCAATATATGATTTTTATAGTTTTTAGCGACGAAAAGACAACGACCAATTTTGACTGTGGCTTTATGGCGGTGCCGGGCTATAAGCCGATGAAACTGCCGGAAAATATCGGCGTGATTGATAAAACTATAAGGACTCCCCGCACTCTAAAAACGTGTAACGATCCTGTTCCATATAGTGAACTTCCTCTAACCAATTTTAGTAATATTGTTGATATTGTAGATACAACGACATTTTCGATAGTTTTTTCTCCTGCTGGTAAGTTGGTTATTCACGAAGTAAGATGCAGAAACAACGATCAGGCGAAAGACGACGCTACTAAAGATACTGTTTTTAATACCAGAAACAATATTGTTGTTGCGGGCATACCGACAGGAATGTTTGTTGAGGACTACCTGACTGATGGAGATGGCCTTGGCGTTGAAAAAAGCAGAAATAAATTTTACATTTATGACCGTGAAAAATTAAGAAAGATGACTGATACAACGCAGCGATGGGATTATATAGATAGTATTAAAGACCCTTCTTATATAAATCCCTACACAGGTGGAATAATTGATAAGAATTGAAAATTGAAGATTGAAAAATGAAGAATTTAAAAGAGTTTCGCCGCAGGCGTTTCCATAAATCTTCAATCTACAATCTTCATTCTTAAATTGATATTTTTATGAAAATGGAAAACAAAAAACGACAATCTGGTTTTTCGCTTGTAGAAGTACTGATGGCTGTCGGGATTTTGACTGTCGGGCTGATACTTGTCGCGACGATGTTCCCCGCGGCAATCTTTATGACCACCGTCGCCAGCGAAAGAACTATGGCTGCTATCGTCGCTGATGAGGCGTTCGCCAAAATTCAGATTTACGATATGAACGGCATTGCAATAAATAAGCTTAACGACCCATGCAGCTGCTATGACTGGGGCAAGGAAAAAACTGTCGCGGAAATTGCCGATAGCGAATTTGCGTATCCGCCTGTTGACCCCAACGGCGGCAGCAGCCAGTATTTCTGGTCTGCTCTTTATAAAAAGAAAAACAATATCGCGGAAGACAGGGAATTTCAGATTACGGTTTTTGTCGCTCGCAGGATGAATTCGGGGCTTGACTATGTGAGCAGCGCAGATGATGGAAATGGCGGAAAAAGGCCTGTGCCATATAACATAACCGGCGTAAGCGGTTCGCGGGGTTCGCCTACTATGACCATCGGCGGCAATTTAGTCAACCCACCCATAACAATAGTTGATAACGAAACAGGCAAGCTATATACCGTTGTTAAAAGAGATAACACTGGCGTTACGCTCGATAGAAATCTTGAAGATGATATTTCTTCCAGTACTGGCGGTATATGGGTTATACCTCCGCCGACATCAGGCGGGAAAAACGCAGGCGTGGAAGTTTATCAAAGAATAATAAAGTTCTGAAAAATATTAAAAATCAAAATGTAAAAATCAAAATGACATATTAAAAATAAAAAATTCATTAGCCGAAGGCGAATTCCATAATTTTGATATTTGATATTTAATTTTTTATTTTGCTGAATTTTGTCATAGCAAGTTAAAAATGGATAGATGATGATGAAAAGTAAAGCATTCACTATAACGGAGCTTCTCGTTGCGGTCGGCCTGCTTGCGGTGGTGCTGGCGGCGTGCGGAATAATTTTTAATTATTCCATAGATGCCCAGCGGACAGCGGGCGCGACCGCCGAAATTATGCGCAATCTGCGTGTTATCACCGACCAGCTCAACGCCGATTTCGCAGGCTTTATGGGAGCGCCTGCCTATTTCCGCACAGAGGGCGACCCCTGTTCAAGAACCGCGGATTCAGTTGTATTTCTGGCAACAGGTGATTTTCAGGATGCCAATGGCACGGTACGAGGAAATGTCGCAAGGATTTATTACGGCCAGTCCGGCTTCATCAACAAAATTTGCCCCGATCCGCTTTCAAATGCACCGGATGATGTAAGAAATAAAATTTTGGCCAGAAAACAGGTAATAATTGCGCCGGATGCAAATAATTCCACAGATGAATATGATGCCATCAGCGTTGCGGAGATACAAAACAAGTGTTTACTTACTCCCGGATTTTATAAGGTTGCCTGGCTGGACAGCAGACCGATAATTGATGTTGCCGGCAATCCGAATAGTATAAAAATGTATCTTGTTCGCGGTGTTGATAATTTTACAATAGAGTATTTTGGCACTATTAGTGCAGGCAAAATGGTTTGGCGGTGGCCAACAGGAGACTTTACTTCACCGGCGTTGAGGTTCACATTTACGCTTTACGATTCAAAGGGCATTATCAAAACCGGCAAAAGGTTTGAACATATTGTTTATATTGGAAAGTAAAATAGCCACTAAGACACAAAGACACTAAGTTTTAAATAATTATCTTTTTCTTTGTGCCTTCGTGCCTTTGTGGCCCCCTTTAAAGGAGGGTATTAAAATGTTAGAGAAGAAAATAAATTTTGAATCGACCCTTAGAAATGTCATTGCGAGAAGTTCTGATGAAATCAGAACGACGAAGCAATCTCAATTACCGCGTGGGCTAACCCTTCGGCAGGCTCAGGGCAGGCGAGCCCACCCTACAAAACAAGATTGCCGCGCCCCAAAGGGGCTCGCAATGACCTTGCGGCAGGGTTCAGCGTTAATAATGACGGTTGTCCTGACCGTTCTGCTCGCAATCGTCGCGGTAATGTTCGTTATGGTCGCCAGAATGGACAGCGCATCGACCAGCAATATAGTGGACAGCAAAACACTCGACAACGCCGCCAAGTCAATCATCGAAATCATCGGCAAAGAACTTGTATTCGATACGCCCGGCGTTGCGAAAAAGGTAAATGAAAAGGATGGCAGCCTGCCTCGCTCCCAATATCCGCAGTATTACGATTATCAGGATTACCCCGACCCCTGCGATGCCTGGCTGGCTAATATCGAGCCTTATGATGATGCCGGCACATACAAATGGCGGCAAATCAGCGATATAACAGGCTATCTGAAAAACAGAAATTTTTACACGCGGGATATATTAGTCAGGCCGAGCGGCAGTACAGTGGTTAAGGATTATCCTGAAATAGAAATCGTCAAAGCTACCGGCGAACTCAAGGACACCATCGATAATGCCAATGCTGATGCTGACGGCGATGGTATTGCGGATTCAAAATGGATTGAGTTTGCCGGCATTAATTCCTCAAAGGGCAAAAAAGTTTTTGCGGCGATTAGAGTTATCGACAATTGCGCAATGCTCAATGTCAATACCGCGTATAAATTTGATGCTAATACCACATCCGTTGACGACAGATACAAAATTGACGGCACAAGTCAGCTTCAGATAAATCTTGAAGGCCTTTTAAAAGGCAATCCTCGCGATGATATTGATAAATTTCACAAAGCTCGCGGCGGCGTGGTCCCCGGTTCACAGGCAGACTGGGATAAGTACGATAACGATGTAATCCGGAGAAAATATGATTATCCGCCGGTTGACCCTTATCTGCCGTTCGATATTTCTGATGAGCTTGAATTGCGATACCGTTATTGTGTTGATAGTAGATTTGCAGGCCGACTTGAGGCTGATGCAAATATACCGGCGACTATTCGCGGTAAAGGCACTGATGATTCCGGCAAGCTCTATAACACAGATTCCGGTTGGGGACTTGGCGAAGGTGCAACAGAGGGCTGGCAGGACAGGGTTTCAGAAACAGGCCGCGCGCTTGCCGATTCCGACCGCAGGCATTTGCTAACGACATACAGTTTTGACAGGCTCATCGACCCCAATGGCGAAAAAATGTGGAACGTCCGTTCCAGCGGAAGCGCACAGTCGCTCTATGAACGGCTTATCGGCGCTATAGATATAGATCATTTAGGCGGTGTTGATGGTACCGAGATGAAATATCATCTTGCGCAATTTGCCGCCAATGTCGCTGACCGAGCCGACAATGATTCCAATATTTCTATTGTCAAAGTTAATGGAGTCAGAGAATTTTATGGCGCCGAGCGTCCGTATGCTTATATTTCCGAAATTGCAAGAAACTTCAGAACAGTACTCGACCCAAATGGAAATCCTGTTGTCTATCGCTCTTATGCGATAGAACTTTTCAGAGAGTTTGAGACGCCGGATGGTAATGATTATTTCGATCCGTGGAGATTGGAAATTACCGATCCCTGCAGGCCTACGATATCCGTTGATATTAATTCTAATGATTTTCAGAGCCGAGGTGGACAATTTTATGTGATGATATTTAAGACCCATGCGCCCCATTTCCCACCAAAGTTAAATTTGCCGACAGCCCCGCTAATGGCGCAAAAGGCGTTGACCCGGCAGTAACGCTTCGCTGGCCTCCGTTCTTTATGGGTTATGACCCTAATGGCAATCCGATAATGAGCAGCACTTATGATTTTTATATCGGCAATTCCGAAAATAGCGTCAGAAATTCCATTACTCCAACGGTATCGGATACGGCAGGCTACTCATACTTCAGCCCCGGCTATACAAATGGTGCGACATATTACTGGCGCGTGGATGGCAAAAAAACCGGCTTTGCGCCGGTAAAAGGTTCCGTCTGGAGTTTTACAACATGGGCTGCTGAGCCGAACTCGGTTTATAAGAAGGGCAAGTTTTTATTTGGTGACAATACTGTCATAAGTATTTATCGCCCAATGGAAACGGGACCGGATATTAAAGTTGACGAGGTTGAAGTGCCGAGTTGGCTGACTAATGAGACGAAATTTGGATATGGAGAAATGACTTTTAAGCGTGATATGTCATGGGGCAATCGCGTTAAGCATATATGGGATAGATTTGGCGACAAAATGAACGATGTTAGTCTTGGTAACGGCTGGGATTATTATTCCGGTATCCTCAATCCTATTCAGCCGTGGCACAATCATTTTACAACTGTTGGCGATGTGGCTATGATTTTTGCCAAAAAGAGCATATATTATGAGGATATGGGTGATTGGATTGGGCCTTTAGATACAGAAGCCAATGTCCGTTTTAATATTGATAATCCTTCGATGCAGAATGTGTTTAAATACATTACGGCGTTGAGGTCGACGAACGACCCTAACGAAAGACAGGTTCGCGGCAGGATAAATATCAACACCGCACCGAAATTTGTAATAGAGCAGCTTCCGTGGGTGAGCAAGGCCAACAGGCAGGACTTGAAAATTGCCGATGCGATTGTCGATTATCGCGATATGACACAACCCCCTGTCAGCTTGTCCGGCATCAATTATTCCAACAGACAGACCGCAACCGGCATAAATGATATTTACGAATCGCCGGGCTTTAGGTCTGTCGGAGAACTGCTGGCTGTTATAAATAAGTCGGGCAATGAAAAGTACAACATTCGCTACTGCGGAATAGATAGTAGACCCCAGTACGGCTTCCCTGACCTTACGTTTAGTTCGATGTCTATGGATGATGATGTGTCGGACGACCTCGAAGAACAAGAATTGATTTTCGCGCGTATCAGCGACCTGGCCACTGTCCGCAGCGATACATTTACAGCCTATATCCTTGTCCGTGTCGGCATTGATGGCCCGCAGAAAAGATTTATCGCTATCCTCGACCGCTCCGGCGTAAAAACAAAGGATGATAAGGTCAAAGTCGCGGCCTTCCAGCAAGTTCCAGCCGCACGATAAAAATTTGTAGGGGCAGACCTGCGTGTCTGCCCTGATAATAAATTGGGCGAACACATAGGTTCGCCCCTACGGTATCTATATTTTTGTTAATCTGCGCAAAGTTTAATGATTACGCAGACTTCACGAGGGCGGTTTCAGCAGTATATCATCCCTGTTATCAGTACTAAAAAGGGGTAAAATTTTAATTCCTGTCCGATAAACTTTAAAGTTTCTACACCATAAAGGCCGAAAAAATGGATATAGGACGGTTCTGTATTGATATGCGAATATTGTTTTTAGACACAGATAACACAGATTAGAAAATGAAATAGGGAAGCAGGGAAGTAAGGATTTTTTAAGCATTTAGCCGATTTTCCTTACCTCTTTACTTCTTTGTTTCTTTGCTTCCTTTTTTATCAGTGAAATCTGCGTAATCAGTGATAAAATAACAGAGCGTTACAATAGCATTGGTATAAAGGATTATCTGATGAGAACGATTGCTGTAATAAATCAAAAGGGCGGCTGCGGAAAGACTACTGTTTCCATCAACCTTGCCAGCGCACTGGCTGCGGAAAACAAAAGGACTTTGCTGGTCGATATGGACCCGCAGGGACATTGTGCCGTCGGTCTGGCTGTTCCTGATGAGCAAGTCGAGCAGGGCATTTATGATGTTCTCCTCGGCTCACGACGTGGTGAGCCGGTTAAACTTTCCGAGATTCTTTGGGAAATCGGCGACAACTTTAACCTTGCCCCTGCAAGCATCGACCTTGCGGCGTTCGAGCAGCAGACTAATGGAATCACTGACCGCGAAAACTGCCTGCGAGATGTTTTAAAAACTGTCAGTACGGAATTTGATTATGTCGTAATAGATTGTCCGCCAGCAGTCAGCCTGCTGACTTTTAACGCGCTTCGCGCTTCATCGGATGTAGTTGTGCCTGTCGAGACGGGATATTTTTCACTCCACGGCCTGAGCAAACAGTTAGATACACTCAGCATTTTGTGCAAGCAGTGTTCTCAGCATATAAACGTTATGGTGCTGGCCTCGATGTATGACATCAGAACTAAAATGGGCAGAGAAATTTTGTCTGAACTTAGAAAACATTTCTCCAATAGAATGTTCAAAACCGTCGTCAACTTCAATACCAAACTGAAAGAGGCGGCAAGTCTCGGCCAGCCTATTTGTGAATACGACCCCGCAAGCAGGGGGCATAAAGATTTCCAGAACCTCGCGCAGGAATTGATTGCCGCGGATACAATGGTCGAACAGAAGCAGATTGTAAATTCACTTCGCAAGATTGAGACTTTACAGCAGCAGCCTCCTGTAAGGCCGCCGCAGGCTCGAAAGGAAGTAATCGCGAATTTTGACAGGACGCTCGATTCGATAAGTTCATCGGCGCAGGAATTGATGGCCAGTCTCAGCGGCGCCGACAAGACCGCAAAGGCGAAAGTTGCCGATGATATCGACAGCAGGCTCAACAGTTTTTATGGCGTAAAGCAATTCGGCGAAGCGGTAAAATTTGTAACGCTTTACCCACGGGCAAAGAGCGTTCAGATTGCCGGCGATTTCAACAGTTGGCAGCCGCAAACGACTGCGCTTAATCAGCTTCAGGATGGAAAATGGGAACTGGCTCTTGCTCTTGCTCCGGGCAAGTATCGCTATCGAATGGTTGTTGATGGTCAGTGGCAGCAGGACCCCTATAATGAACATTCGGAATTGAATCCGTTTGGTGAATACAATTCAATTCTTGAAGTGAAATAAAAGAAGTAAGGAAATAAGGAGGCAGGAAAGCAGGGTTTTTACTTCCTTACTTCTTTGCATCCTTACTTGCTATTAAATAAACACGGTTTTTGCCGCTGCGTTTGGCCTCCAGCAGACCGTTGTCAGCCTGCAGGAAAAGCTGTTCTACGGTTAAGCCATCGTGGGGAAATGTCGCAAGTCCACCCGATATCGCAAGTATTCCTTTGCCTTCTGCGCCCAGTGCGGGCAAATCGGTATTATTAAGTTCACTCCTGAATCGTTCGCAGATGTTTATCACTTCTCTGGGGTGTTCGGATACTACGCTTCTTCTGTCCTGCTGATTTTCGGCATCAAAACTAATGACCTTATTCTGCGGGATATTCCAAAATACCACCGCGAACTCATCTCCGCCGACTCTGCCGACGACATCCTGCTTTCGACAGCATTTCTGCATCAGCACCGCAGCCTGTTTGAGAATGTTATCGCCGACCGGATGGCCGAACCGGTCGTTATAATTTTTAAAATTATCTATATCGAAAACAAGCAGAGTTACCTGAAGCGACATTTTGTTTGCGCGTTCGATAATCTGCCTCAAAAATTCCTTAACAAATCGTCTGTTTTTCACGCCCGTCAGCTCGTCTTCCATTGCCAGTTTTTCAAGTACCTCGATTCGCTTACGCATCGCTGAAATTTCCGCCGATTCAGCGGCAGCGGCCGTAGCGACAGGGGCAGTAGGGGCAGACCTATGTGTCTGCCCTGTCTGGGATGGTTTTGCGTAAAAACTAACCGGCAGGATATAATAATCGTCTGCCAGAGATGTTCCGTTGGAATTTGCATTCAAAAATCTTACAGCGTCAGGCTCTCGCCACATTTGAGTCAGCAGGAGGATTTTTGATTTCGGGGCAATCTGGCGGATTTTTTTCAGGGCTGTTGCCGGCTCATTACCGAAATCGTCCATCGGCACAGCGATAACTTCAAAACGGTTATTTTCCGCCGCCGCTATGGCATCCGACAAACCGGGGCAGTTTTCAAAACTAACGCCGGGACAATTCGAGGTGTCAATAGCATCACCGTTAAGTCCACCCACAATAAGGACTTGCGCATTGCCATTTTCGTTGTTTATCGTTATTCTGCTCTGCATAGACCCGCATTATACTAAAATACCGCCAAAAAGTCAAATTAGGTAAGATTTATGACATTATTTCGGCAATGCAGCCAGTTTTTCGCCAGCCTGTTGGGCAAAGATGCTGTTCGGGTGATTTTTGAGAAAACCTTCCAGTTCCTGTCGTGCCTCGGAGAGGTATTTTTCCTTTTCCGCCTCGCTTAGGTTCTGTTCTTTCCAGATAGTCAATTTCAGACAGGCCTGTTCAAATTTGGCGTGAATTCCGCCATCGGTGCCGGGATATTGCCTGGCGATTTGGCCGAGCTGCTGAAGCCTGGAAATCAAATCCGGCACAAGCATTGCCTTTGCGAGCAGTATATTGTCAGCGATGGGACTTTTTTCACCGGCTTGTCGAAGAAGTTCTTCAAGGTAGTCGCTATGCAGACGGTCATGCGGATTGAGCAGTATAAATTGAGCCAGCAGTTGCCGGGTTTTGGCATCATCGGTCAGATTTTCGCTGCTGATGAGCTGGCGGAGATATTCAAGTTTTGTTTTCAGTTTTTTCAGTTCAAAATCTGCGATTACTGTTGCTTGCGGTTTATGGAAGATTTTCTCCGATTCATCAGCAGTTGCCAAAACCTTGTGGTTCAATTCCTTATTGACCATAGCAAGAGCGGAGTCGATGAGTTCGGCGGCGTAAGAAAATTTTTCCATACCGGCAAGATGAACAGCCCTTCGCCAGCGTGCCTCTATGGATTCGATGCTGTCAGGATACTCCGAGAAAAGTCTGTGCCATATCGGCAGATTTTCCCTGTGCGGGTAGTCGTTATAAAACTGCAGCGTTTCTTTATCAGCCAGTACATTTAAATCAACTGAAAGTTCGCTGAGCATCGCCTTGTAATAAAGCGCTATCGGCATTCGCCCTATTCTGACCCTGCTGCTCAAAAGCGCGTTATGCAGGAAAGTGGGCTTAAACCACTGCTTTTGCGGGTTTATGAATTTCTCATACTCTTTTAAAAGCTGCTGTCTTTTTTCCTGATACCTCAGGTCGTCGGAAACTTCAAACCATTCAGGCCAGCGGTCGTGAAGCAGCCTGTTCTGTAATTCTTTTTTTAACGCCGTTCGCAGCGCAATTGTTTCATCGGGATAAAACGGACTCTGGAAATAACTTCTGCTTTGCGGGCTTGTTACCGTGCGGTCGAGCGTTTCGGTTATGCTGTGGCTGTGAAATTCATTTATTATTTCAGGGTTGTTTTTTGCGATATAGAGTTGATAGTCAAGCTCTGCCAGATTGATTGTGTTTTGAAAAACAACTATCGTGATAAGTAAGACAACTGCCGCCGAAGTCCATATCAGCCCCGGGCGATACCGCGTGAAATGTCCCACCAGCAGGGCGATTCCCGAAATTGCAAGAGAGTTGAGCAGACCATAAATCCACGGCGAAAACGACAATGCCCATTTAATACTGTCGGCGTTTTTACTTCCGCCGAAAATACAAAAATACAAAAACACCGGACAATTACACAGCACTATCGAAATGAACCTTGACCGAAACCGCAGCGGCCGGGATGCGACGGCAAACGAACCAATCGCAACCGCAAGAGCCAGTCCCGGCAGCTTTACAATCAGCAGCAGGATAAATAAATAAGGAAGACTGTATTTAAAACTCATCAGTTGCGATGACAGAATCGGAACCGCGACAAAAATCCCAACAAGCAGGCCGAGAACAAAAATTTGTGCCGGGTATTCAAAAATGCTCAACGGCGAAAAAATATACCTTTCAAGATGAAAATGCTCTGGAAAATCCCCCGAAATTAAAACGCCAAGCAGCAGTTTTGACCAGAAAAGAGCGGCTAAAAGATAGACGAACATTGCGAGGATGAAACAGCCGTTGACGTTTGCGTGGCTGTAATGCAGAGTCGGCCCCTGCGTCATAAATGATTTTGGTGTTTTTACCGGTTCGGTATCTTTTGCCATAGCCGGGTATTATACCCGCAGGCTGACGGAATGAACAGTATTTATTGAGGTATGGGACATAGTAGATATAGTACCGGAAATTTCCTCATTTTGAGTATTTGAAAATTACAATTTTGAATCTGCGCCGGTAAATGTATTTATAGGCTTGAAATTATACAGAAACTACAGCTTTGCGATTACTCTGTCGAGCTTCGGACGACTGCTCGCCGGGCTTGAAATGCAGCGGCTCGGCAAATTGGAAAGCGACCTTCTTCATAAACGGGTTGATATTCTCAATTCGGCAGACAAACCCGCTCCGCAGGCAGCTTTCAAGGTCAAACGAATTATCCTCGCCATAGCGTGGAATGCTGAATCTTGTGGTGATATACTGTCCCTCGTAGGGGCAGGTATCGGAATAGCAGGTGAACGCAGCTCCGCCGCTGGAAAGATCGAACATCTGACCCTGTGCCAGAACATCGTTAAAATCCTCGGCAAACCAGACCGGCCAATGATAATTAAGTCTTTTTTCTCTCCTGCGTTCTGAACCCTTATTCGTCATCTGTTATCCCTTTCTTTTTGATATGCTCAAGTTCGACAAAACATACTGTGGGCTTAACGATGTCAGAGATAAGAACTCTTTCTTTTTTTGACTGGTTAGACTCCGCCTCAAAAACGCGGATTTGCCGGTAGTGAAAATTTGTGAATTTAACAACGATAAGAGGAAATGTCCTATAAATAAGTTGCGGCGCTGCAAGACGCTCAGAAAATGAAAAATTCAACGTCTAATCTCGATTTTTGATTCTCAAGTAGGCGACTATTCCTGTCCCATTTATTACCGCAAAAAGGCGTTTTTCCTTGACCTGCAGGTATCGGGTTGTTATACTGTATTTAGAAGCTGGGTTTGACGCAAAAGCGAAATACCTTAAAGATAACAAACTCCAGCAGCCAGTCGGACGTTCCGGCTGGCTTTCTTTTTGCGCTGTAAAAACCGCCCGCCATACCGTTTCCAGACATTGCAAAAATAAGTTGCCCAGCGTCTTGTTTCTGAATACAATGTCTGCCGTTAATTAAACTTTATTTGGAGAACTGCTATGCTGCCAAAAATCATCAATTACTTTCAAACCGATATTTGGCGAGTCCAGTTAAAGCATTGCCCCCGCAGAAAATCTTTCTTCCTGCGAATGCTCAGGGTTATTGTCCTGGCTGTTCGCGGGTTTGCCGAGGATAAGTGCAAATTCAGAGCTTCCGCCCTTACCTTCTTTTCCATTCTTTCCATAGTTCCAATAATTGCGATGATTTTCGGTGTTGCCAAGGGGTTTGGTCTCGAAAAATTAGTTGAAGCGGAACTGATGAAAAAGATGCAGGGGCAGGAAGAAGTCGCGACGAAAATCCTGGATTTTTCCAATTCACTGCTGGCTAACACTCATGGCGGATTTATCGCGGGTATCGGCGTTGTAATTCTGTTTTGGACGGTGGTAAATGTTTTAGGCAGTATTGAGGATTCCTTCAATGACATCTGGGGCGTAAAGGCGCCAAGGACTTTCGCCAGGAAAATGAGCGATTACCTTTTGATGACTTTGGCCTGCCCGATACTTTTGGTTATCTCCGGCAGTCTTACTGTTGTTATCAGCAGCCAAATTAAAAATATCCTGCAATCCTATCCTGTTTTTGATTTTGTAGGCCCGCTGATTTTAATCCTGCTCAATCTTCTGCCTTATGTAGCTCTCTGGCTCGTTTTTACTTTCATCTTCATCTTTATGCCGAACACAAAAGTAAAATTTACTTCAGGTCTTTTGGCGGGCATCATCGTAGGAACAATTCTTCAATTCACGCAATTGATTTACATCAAATTTCAGATTAGCGCTACCGCATACGGCGCTATTTACGGCAGTTTCGCGGCTATCCCGCTTTTCCTTTTATGGATGCAAATAAGCTGGCTCATAGTTTTATTCGGCGCCGAGCTTTCTTTCGCGCACCAGAACGTGGACACTTACGAATTCGAGCAGGATTGTTTAACAGCGAGCAATTCATTTAAGAAACTCACCGCTCTGCTGATAACTCAACTGCTTGTAAAAAGATTTTGCGGCAAAGAGCAGCCCTTAAGCGACATAAAAATTTCGCACGCTCTTGAAATCCCGATTCGCTTAGTCAGGCAGGTGGTTTTTGAACTGGTCGAAGCGGGGATACTGTCTGAAATTAAAACCGCAAATGAAAAAGAGGCCGCCTATCAGCCCGCGACCGATGTGGACAAACTTACCATAAAATATGTGGTGGACGCAATCGAACAGAGAGGCATCTCAGACATACCCGTTGAGAAAACACCCGAATTGGACAAACTTATGGTATGCCTCAATACACTTGCCGGCGATATCGAAAAATCCCCGGCAAACGCGCTGTTGAAGAATATTTAATAAATAGGTGGCTATCCCCGTTTATTAGGGAAGGATTAGAATGGCAATATTTAAAGTGATTAGCAATTATTTTTCATTTCAAGGAAGAATGAATAGGGCGAAATATTTTTGGATTACAACATTGATAGTTGCAGTTGAGATAGTGTTGAATAATTGTGTATTCGAGAGTACCTGTGTGACACCTATCGATGAAGAGAAAAAAACAGTTGTAATGAAACTGGACGCAACTGGGACTAATTGGGTTGAAGAGGAAAGCGATGAAAATGAAACGATAGCAATGATAAGGGGAATAGCTTTAATAATTATGATTAATATTGCCGCTTTTGTGCTGACACTTTTTCCCTCTGTTAAGCGGGCACATGACCTGAATTGGACTGGATGGTGGCTATTATTATTTCTTATTCCAGTTATTAATATTTACTTTGGACTCCAGCTAATTTTCTTGAAAGGCACTACTGGCATTAATGGATACGGCGAAGACCCGTTGTTACGTCCATCAACGATGCTTTAAGAGGTAGTTTTGCAGGGGGGCTCTCAGCCCATGCAGTTTTTTGTCATTTCGAGCGTAGTCGAGAAATCTATTTAAAAATTCCATCGGCCATTAGGCCGATTCCTCATTCAACGTTGGAAGTTGAACGTTCAATGTTCAGCGTTCATCTTTTTAACCATTTCAGCAAACATATTGCCGCGCTGGACGAAGTTCACAAACATATCATAGCTTGCGCAGGCAGGGCTTAATAAAACCACATCGCCTGATGCTGAAACTTCTTTAGCTCTATTCACAGCGTCCTGCAAAGTTTTTTCTCTATATATAGGCGGGACCGTGCCTGTCTTGCGGATTGCCTGTTCGATTTTGTCCGCAGTTACGCCAATCAGGATTAAGGTTTTGAGTTTGCCGCTGATTGCTTTTGCCATTTCGTCGAACGGCAGTCCCTTTTCGGAGCCGCCTGCGATTAAAATTTTAGGTTCAGTAAATGCCTCAATGGCGACAACCGTGCTTTCAGGTGTTGTGGCGATTGAATCATTATAATATCTTACACCGTTGACTGTGCCGACCAGTTCAAGTCTGTGCGGCAGAGATTTAAACGACCCGATTGCGTCAATCAATTGCTCATCTTTCAATCCGACACATCTGCACATTTGAACGGCAGCGGCAAGATTTTCACGATTTGCTCTGCCGGGCAGTTTAAAAGACGCAGTTAGTTTGCCGTCTAATTTTTCCCTGTCGAACAAAACGCACTCTCTGCCGGTCTTTTTATATTTTTCAAACCACTTCAAACACTGCTGGTCATAAGCGTTCAAAACAGCGAAATCGCCTGCGTTTTGAAAACGGAAAATATTTTCCTTTGCCGCGGCATAATTTTCCATCGTTATATGTCTGTCCAAATGATTCGGCGCAAGGTTTGTCATACACGAAATATAAGGCGATTTTTTTATGCGTGCCAATTGTTCAAGCTGAAAACTCGAAATTTCCAGCACGACAATATCGTCCGTTTTTATTTGTTCGAGTACCTCAAGCAAAGGCCTGTTGCCGATATTGCCGCTGAGAAAAACATTGCCGTAAAGGCTTCCGCTGCCGCCTTTGGCGTTTTGCAGCAGGTGAGCCGTAAGAGCCGTTGTTGTGCTTTTGCCGTTCGAGCCGGTGATTGCGACGATTTTAGCAGGGCAAAGCTGAAAGAAAATTTCTATCTGCGATGTGATAAGTGCACCGGCTTTTTTCGCCATGTCTATATATTGGTTGTTTTCGTCAACAGCAGGATTAACGATAATCACATCCGAGCTGGTGAAATCTTCTAAACGATGTTCGCCGAGATGAAACTCGACGTTTTTCAGGCCGGCCAGTTCCTTTATCGAACCAGCCAGTTTCTTTTCATCGCCTTTATCTGCAACGATTACCTTTTTGGCAAAGCGTGCCGCAAATTTGGCGGTATCAACTCCGCCGCCAAACACCCCAAGCCCCATTACTGCGACAATTTTATCTCTGAGAAAAGCTGCGTCCATATTAATTATTTTTACCCAATAATGTCAGTGCCTGATTGTGGAGTAATGGCAGGTCTGATGTCATAATGTCCCAGACAACGGCATCTTCAACAATGTCATATCCGTGAATCAGAATATTACGAAAAGATATGATGCGTTTATAATGACTGATTTGACCGGCCGCTTCCGGTGCGGTTTTTACAAGACGGCTCAGCGCCTCGCCGATAATTTCAAACTGCCTTTCAACGCCGCTTTGAAGCAGACTGTTCTGCTGGTAATCCTGAAAGGTTTTGCCATCTGTAAAGGCAAATATTTCCTCGCAGGCTAATCTAATGTCTTCGAGTATTTTTTTTGCCTCAAGCTGCATAGACCACCTCGCGGTTTTTGTTTATGGATTCGAGGAAATATGCGTTCTTTACCGCTCGTATCATTACAAGGTCAACGTGCCTGACGAAAAGACGCTCAAGGGCTTCCAGCAGGCCGAAATATGTGTCCGCGTGTTCACCGGGCTTTAATGGCTGAAATTCAACAAGAAAATCAATATCGCTTCTGTTGATGTCGAATTTTTTTTCTGTCAGCGCAGAGCCAGTCAACTCAAGCCGGAGAACGCGGTATTGCCGACATAATTTTTTTAGTGTTTCTATATTTTGTTCGATTATCGCAACCATAACATCTATCCTAAAACTATGATATACAAACAACCGGCCAATGCAAGCCCATAATTTTGATATTTATGGGCTGCTTGTTTTTACCGCATAGCTTTCGCTAATTCCACTTTCGCGTCAATCACAGCCTGTTCGATGCACTTTTCCCAGTTGTCGCCAAACTGCGAAATATACTTTTCGTTTTCATAAGCGTAAACAATCGACCTCGATGCGTTTATCAATGCGCCCGTTCCGTCCGGCTTGCAGAATCTCACGCAATCCGCCGCCGTTGCTCCCTGCGAACCAAACCCCGGCACTAAGAACCACACGTTTTTATATTTTTCGCGAAGTGCCGTCGTCTGGCTTCCGCTTGTTCCGCCGACAACCATTCCGATATTGCTGTATCCGCTGCTGCCTATTCTGACTTTCTGATTTGCTATTTCCGCCACGACCTCCGCGAGTTTTTCATACATCTTCACGCCGTTTGCGTCAGCGAAATCCTGTATAATCGCTGCCGATGGGTTGCTCGCCCGCACCCAAACGAAAACGCCTTTGCCCTGTTTGTCCGCAATCTCCGCGAATGGAATTATGCCATCGGAACCAGCGAAACCGTTAATGGTAATCGCGTCAGGAGCCAGAACATCCTCAAGACCTTCCAGTTCCGGGTTTTGCAGATGTGCCAGAGCATAACTCTGTGCCGTATGTCCGATATCGCCGCGCTTCACATCGCCTATTACCTCAACGTCCAGCGATTGTGCCTCATTGACTAATGAATAATAACTTTCGATGCCTTCCCACAAATACTGTTCGAAGAACGCTATATTTATTTTCACCGCAGGCACGTGCCCGGCAACGACTCGCAAAACCTTCAAACTGAAATCGAATATCGCGTCAATCGCCTGCGAAGCGTTTTTGCCGTTATCCAACCCCTTCTTCCCGCGTATCGCCAGAGGAAGGTGTGAGTAAACAGGGTCCAGACCCACCGTCAGAGCGGTCTTTTTATTCCCAACCGCCTTGCACAGCCGGTCTGCGAAATGACTTGCCATTGTAATCCTTTCCGATAAGATATTGCTAAAATATAAAATTAATAACCGATAATTGATACTTGATAATCGCTTTTTTAGCAAGAAAGTAATGAAAAATTATTCTGAAAAAATAGAGGCAGCAGAGCCAAAGCGACAGCGCAGGGAGCAATACATTAAAAGGGCATCCCTTTTCGCTTTGGCCTTCATTGTTTTTCTTATTGCGCTGTGGATTATCGACCTGTTCAAAACGCCCGCCAATTTCCGAAAAGTCAAACCTATTCAGGGCGAACATATCAGTCTCTATCTTTCAAATTATATTATGCCTGAATTGCACAACAAATCCCAGTATAACGAGCCTTTCGATTTAGTTCTATCACAGGCGGGTGTGAACGAAATTCTTGCAAGGCATATCGACCCGAACACACTTGCCAAAGTGGGGTTATCTGACTTGTCTGCCCGTTTCAAAAAAGGCGAAATTGTATTAACCGCCAAAACAAATTATAAGGGGTTTAACTTTATCGTTTCGATGACCATTGAACCGCGAATAGACAAAAATGAAAAACTTGTTCCTGGAATCGGTAATTTTGAGGTTGGCAGAAGTTCTCTGCCGTTTGTTGCGGGTGTTATAAAGAAAAAAATCATCAATAGCTTGAGCGAAAATTTCAATGCCGAAAAAAACAATGAATTTATCAATACCGTTCTCACAACCGGTAAAATCGACCCCGTCTTCAACATCAACCATTCAAAATTGCGCATTGAAAAAATAACAGTTCAGAACGAAGAACTTAGAATTCATTTTTTGCCGGAACATAATGGATAGACAAAAAGAATTAAAACCGCAGTTTGAATCTGTCGCCAATGGCCTGCTCGCAAGGGCGCCTGCCAAAATCAACCTTGCGCTGCTGATTGCCGACAAACGCCCCGATGACTATCACAACCTCGAAACAATAATGCACAAAATCACATTCTATGATGAACTGCTTTTCGAGAGAACAAAACAAAAAGTAATAGAGCTTGTCTGCACAGGCCTCTGGTCGCCGGCGGGGCAGGACAATCTTGTTCACAAAGCCGCCGATTTGTTCTATCAGGAGACCGGCAATCAGCCCGAAATAAAAATTACTCTTACGAAAAATATCCCCGCAGGCTCAGGCCTCGGCGGCGCAAGCAGCGATGCTGCCGCAACATTATTAGCTCTAAATAAAATCCATAATAATCCTCTCACCGACTGTCAGTTGCAGAAACTCACCGCACGGCTCGGCAGCGATGTCTCCTTTTTTTTGACCGGCCCAATGGCATATTGCACCGGCAGGGGAGAAAATATCGCAAAAATAGATAAAAGTTTCCAGTTCTCGGCAATTTTAATTATGCCGAACATAAATGTTTCTACTAAAATGATTTACGACAATTTTAAAGTCGATTTGCCGCTATTTGAAGCCCTAAAAAAGCAAATAAAACCTCTGCTTTTAAAAAACAGAGTTGATT
Source organism: Phycisphaerae bacterium (assembly GCA_041661665.1). Taxonomy (GTDB): domain Bacteria; phylum Planctomycetota; class Phycisphaerae; order Sedimentisphaerales; family UBA12454; genus GWC2-45-44. The sequence goes on from JBAZTW010000010.1 coordinate 28,546, forward strand.
TAATAACGAAAATGTGCACAAATATGCTTGCAAAAACGTGTTTTTTGCTCAACAATGACTTGGCTCTGTTAAAGGTAAAGATAGAACAGTTGTGCCGGCTGCCTGTCGCGCTTAGCGGCAGCGGCTGTGCGATGTTCGTGATAATCGATCACAAAGACTACTGTAATGCGGATTTGTTCCGACGTGAAATCATAAATACGTTTGATTGTAATTGTATTATAGTTTTCGACAACCAGTGGTAGTTTTGTGAGGGAATTATGAATATTACCGAAGTTAGAGTAAAGCTTATCGACAACAAGGACGAGCGATTGAAAGCGTTCTGCTCGATGACCATTGACAATGATTTTGTCATTCGCGACATCAAGGTTATCGAAGGGACAAGCGGCCACTTTGTCGCTATGCCTTCAAGAAAAATGAGCGACCATTGTCCCAAGTGCGGCGGAAAAAATCATCTCAGGGCGAGATTCTGCAACAATTGCGGCGCTTCGCTTAACGAGGACAGAGCAAAGAGGGATTTCAAAGGCAGAATGAAATTGCACGCCGACATTGCTCACCCCATTAATGCCGAGTGCAGGCAATTCCTTCAGGATAGAATTGTCCAGGCATTCGAGGAAGAGCTTGAAAAATCAAAATTGCCCGGCTATAAGCCTGTCGAATTTGATGAGCCGGATGACGATGTTCCGGATGAAGCTTCAGGCCACGATTAAAAATTGCCGGTTCAGATTTGTAGGATGGGACTCTTGCCCCACATGGTGGGGTTATTGGTTGTTGCTTCCCGTCTTTTCCTGCTGAGATGACTGTAAGTCTTTTCTCGCCTCGTAAAGTCTTTTCCTGACTTCGTTCAGTTCATTTTCAGAACCCAAAAGCGCTTTCTTCGACCGTTCAGCTTCAGACCGCAGGCTCAGTGCATCAAACTCATACATTTGGGCTTTTTGTTTTGCGTTCTCATATTCGGTCATTAATTTACCGATGTTTTCATAAGCCTGATGAAGTTTTTCCTGCTGAATTTTCCTGTTGATAACAGTATAGGTAAATACGCAGGCGATTATCGCAGCCGCCATCGCGACCACAATCGTGTTCACTTTCCACCTCGGCATTGTTCTGGTCGAATCCATCACGCCGCGGAAGAATGGCACACGAAAATTCACAAGCTCATCTTCCACCTGCCGAGTTGCTGCTTTGGCGTTGCTCTCTTCTTCAGCAAAAAGTCTTAAATCCGGAATCACAGCAGGCGCTGTAATTTGCGGTCTTGCGACCGCATCGGCAGCATGACCGACGTTTTTTGCCGGCAGAGCGGCAGATTTTTTCAAACTCTTTTCAAGAACGCTGTCCGACTGGAATATCCTGTTGACAAGTTCGCTGATTTTATTCGCACCCGCTGTCGTATCTACTCCCTCTGAACTGCCCCAGTCAGGCTGCTTGAGCATCTTGTATGTGTCCAACGGCAGGTCAACAATGAACGTTTTATCTTTGTGTTTGCGAACCTGCACCACTCCTAACCGGGCTGCTTCCTGAACTATGCCCGTAGAAACTCCCTGTCTGGATGCGTATTGCCCCACAGAAAGCAGGTTTTTTTTTCTGCTGAAAATTGGCTCTTTTGCTGCTTGCAGGTCGTGGTCGTTCATAGAGAATATCCCAATTAAAAAGTTTAAACTATGTATATTTTCGGACTTTTTGACGAAAAATCTTAAATTTATCGACCAAAATTGAGCAAAAAGTCGGCAAATTTTGAAAAAATTTATCAAAATTTCACGTTTTTTTACAAAAACTTGCGCATTTGGCTCATTCAAGAGGATATTTAGGGCAAGTCCACACCTCATTATGCCGATTAAATCTGAACGGAAAACAGGGCAAAACATCAGTTTTTGGACTAAAAATGAGGGTATTACTCGCAGAAGACGATTCGGTTTCGAGAATAGTTCTCGAAAATCACCTCAAAAGCTGGGGTTATGAGGTCTTGTCCGCCCAAAACGGCAGCCAGGCTTGGGAAATTGTCTGCGACCAGCAGCCGCAAATAGTTCTCATTGATTGGATTATGCCGGATATCGATGGCCTTGAACTCTGCAAAAAAATTCGTTCAACTCCCGCAGGCAGATACACCTACCTGATTTTCATAACTTCGAAAAATCAAAATCAGGACGTTGTTACCGCTTTGGACGCAGGTGCCGACGATTATTTGAGCAAGCCATTCGACAAAGAAGTCCTCAAAAGCAGACTCGCTGTCGGGGCAAGAACCATCGACTACGAAGACCAGTTAATTAAAAGTGAAGAAAGATACCGCAGAATTACCGACAGTATTACCGATTATATATTTAGCGTCGTAATTTCGCAGGGCAGAGCCGCCGAGTTCGTACACAACGATGCTGCCGTTGCTGTAACAGGGTACAGTTGGCAGGAATTGGCCAACGACCCTTCGCTGTGGCTCGAGATGATTCATAAAGATGACCGCCAGAAAGTAAGCGAATATCTTGACAAATGTACCCGCGGCCAAAAAGTCGAATCGTTCGAGTACAGAATTATTCGCAAAGATATGGCGCTGCGATGGGTAAAAAGCACCGTTGTTCAGCATTTCAATAGAAACGGACAGATTACATCTTATGACTGTCTGCTGCAGGACATAACGGAAAGAAAAACCGCGGAAACGGAAATGAAAATCGCAAAAGAAAAGGCCGAAGAAGCCCAGGCGAAACTCGAGAAGCTGAATTTGCAGCTTGAGACCACCTACAAAAAACTGATGGAGACAGCCCATTCTGCCGGTATGGCCGAAGTCGCCGCGGATGTTCTGCATAATGTCGGTAATGCTCTGAACAGCATAAACGTGTCAGCGGCAACCGTTATCGAAAAATTATCCAAATCGGAAATCGAAAATCTAACAAAATTAGCCGAGCTGCTCTGCAAATACAACGGTCGGCTCGATGATTTCCTCCAAAATGACCCGCAGGGCAAACACATCCCGACATATCTTTCCGAACTGAGCAAGCACCTCACCGCTCAGCAAAACGAAACAATTGAAAGACTCGACGCAATTATAAAAAATGTCAGCCAGGTCAGAGATATTGTTAAAATGCAGCAGTCATACACCGGCATCGACAAGCATCAGGACTGCGTAATGCTCAACGAACTGATTGAAAACGCAATCGAGATTAACAATGCTGGTCTTCAAAGGCAGGGCGTTGAAGTTATCCGCGAATATGATGACATAGGAAGTATTCTCATCGACAGACAAAGATGCCTGCAAACTCTCGTCAATCTCATCGACAACGCAGAGCATTCACTATCGAAAAGCGACAGCGAGCCGAAAGTGCTGAAAATCAGAACGCTGAAAACCAACGGCTCAAAACTGAGAATTGAAGTCTGCGACAACGGCATTGGAATTGCCCCCGCAGAGCTGAACAGCATCTTCGACAGAGGTTTCACAACAAAACAGGCAGGACACGGCTTCGGACTGCACAGCAGCCTGCTCGCCATAAAAGATATGCAGGGTTCGCTCATCGCCCAAAGCGACGGCCTGGGCAAAGGAGCGATATTTATTCTCGAACTTCCACTAAGAAAAGCTGAGGTAGCAAATGGAAAATACAACTGAAAAAAAGAACAGACGAATTCTTGTGATAGATGACAAGGAATCAATACACGAAGATTTCAGACAGATTCTTTCTCGCGGCATTACAAATGCCCAGCTCGATGCCGCCCGAAACGCCGTTTTCGGAACAGATACCAAAAGCACATCCGAAAGTTTTGAAGTAGATTGCGCCTTTGACGGCCGTGATGGCCTGCTGAAAGTAATAGAATCGCAAAAAAAAGGCACACCCTACGCCACAGCTTTTGTTGATTTGAGAATGGAGTCCGATTGGGACGGCATAGAAACAATCGAACAGCTCTGGCGTGCTCAGCCGGATTTGCAAATGGTATTATGTACCGCTTATTCCGATTATTCCTGGACAGAAATTATTGACAGACTCGGCCCAACCGAAAGACTTTTAATTTTAAAAAAGCCTTTCGATAATATGGAAGTCCGCCAAATGGCGTGCGCACTGACCGAAAAGTGGGAGCTTCTAAATCAGCTCGAAACCATTGTTCAGGAAAGAACCACCCAAATCGCCGAGACTCGAGATGTCGCGATGTTCGTTATTGCCTCACTGGCCGAATCAAGAGACCCTGAAACCGGCGAACATCTTGAAAGAATCAGAAGCTACTGCCATATTCTTGCCGAAGAACTGCGCCGCGACAGCGACTATTCCGAATGGATAGACGATAAATTCATCGCCGATTTGTATCGCTCAAGCCCGCTGCACGACATCGGCAAGGTCGGAATTCCCGACAGCATTTTACTCAAGCCCGGCAGCCTTAACGATGAAGAATTTGAAATAATGAAACAGCATTCGATAATTGGCTCGGATGCCCTGGGCAAAACAATCAGAACCGTTACAAACGCAGGCTTTCTCGAAATGGCCGCCGACATCGCGAAGTATCATCACGAGCGATTCGATGGCACAGGCTATCCCGAAGGTTTAAAGGGCAAGGAAATTCCGCTTGCCGCCAGAATTGTCGCTGTTGCTGATGTTTATGATGCCCTCACAAGTTCGCGAGTGTACAAACCCGCCTTTAGGCCTGAAATTGCTTATATGATGATATGTCAGGAGAGCGGAAAACATTTTGATTCGGTGATTGTCAATGCTTTTATTAGAAAGCACGATGATTTCCTCAATGTCCGCAGTACTACTAAGGCCGAGCAAACCGCCACTTCATTGGTGTAGCAAAATTCAAAAACGGCTACCCCCTGTCAGCATAGCTTGTTTAAGAGATGCTTCTGAAAGCACGAAAAACGAGCAACGTCCCCGGCGGGATTCGAACCTGCAACCTTCGGCTTCGGAGGCCGACACGCTATCCAGTTGCGCTACGGGGACAAATGCTTGTGTTAAAATAACTTATAGTCTAAAGCCAAATACCAAAATTTTTTAATTACAACCTTGACTACAACCAGATTCGGATTATAATATGATTGTGATGAATTTGCTTTGAATAAAAGTCTGTTGTAGTTAAGGGTTTTAGTCATGACAATATCCGCTGTTAAAAAACACAAAACTCGTTCTGATAAGTTCCCACTCACTCTACATCCAACAGGGCAATTTTGCAAGAAAATTAAGAGTAAGTTGTACTACTTCGGTACAGATAAAAAATTAGCTCTCCAGCGATACCTTGAGCAAGCAGCGTATCTTCATTCCGGGAAAGCTATAGCCCCCAAAACATTAGAGGCAACTTTGTCGATAAAAATGCTATGTAATCTGTATCTCGACCATCAGCAATTACAAGCCGATATTGGTGAGATAAAACAGCGTCATGTTTATGATAAGACTTCACTTCTGAAAGATTTTGTGAAATTTATAGGAGCAAACTGCTCGGTAGAAGATATCACAACCATTGACCTGCAAAATTATCGCAAGAAGCTTATTAAGGCTGGCAAATCTCCTAATACGATTAACAATCGTATAGCGTCTATTATTTCAATGTATAACTGGGCTTTGAACAATGAGATTCTTGACAAAATCCCAAATCTTAAAGCTATTGAAAAAATCGCTATTCACAAGATTGAAAGACCAATTTTTGAAACATCAGATATTGAAAAATTGATTAGTTATGCCAATCCACAAATGAAAGCGATGATTCTGCTTGGTTTAAACTGCGGCTTTGGCTGCACAGATTGCGCTGAACTTAAATGGGATAATCTCGATTTAAAAAATATGCGTGTAAATTTTCCAAGAGGCAAGACTGGAGTTGGAAGAAATCTTGTGCTTTGGCCAGAAACCGTCGAAGCATTAAAAGATATACCTGAAAATGGTGAACTTGTATTTCACACTGCCCAGGGGAATTTATGGGTCAGGGCTATTGAAGGTGTTGATAAATATGGCAATAAAAAATTCACAAAAGAGGATGCCGTGAGCAAACAATTTTCCAAGCTTCTCAAAAAAGCGGACATAAAAACCGAAAAAGGTATGGGATTTTACACTCTTCGCAGGACAGCCGCGACATTGGCAGCACGTTCGGGTGATCCATTTGCAGTCCAAAAATTACTTGGCCATGCTGACTTAAAAATGGCCTCTGTTTATGTTCAGGACGTTTCTGAGCAAACAGACAGGGTTATTAATAATACCAGGAAGCTTATAATCCAAGATGGTTCTTAACATTCGGGAATTGCCTCATTCGCCTGCTTGTTTTATATTTATCAGGCAAGGGATGAACTTTTTTATTCTCAAGATATTTGTCAAGGTGTTTTCTATTAATCCGGTAATATCCTTTTCTTGATATTTTGCCGTTGTTCTCGACGATGTTCACAGCCTCAAGCTCACCATTCCTGATAAGACGATATACAATGCTCATGGAAATTTTTAATTCGTCCGCAACCTGCTCCACGGTGAGCCATTTATGATTAGAATTGTTATTCGCCCTATTCAGTATATCAAAGAACTGTTGCATATTTGACAATAGTTCCCTGCATACTGAACAGTTTTCAGTATCAACATTGTTCTTGCAATCTGTTTTTCTCAAATCATTTTGAAGCATTGTTATTTTTCAACTTTGCGTAAAAACAGCTTTGTTAAGCACAGATGCCTATACAGCGTCGATATCTTCAATTGTAAAAGCCTGGTAGCTTCCTCCGGAGTCAGTATTGGCGGATACTGATGCAGAGAAGCATCAATTTCCTGCTGTGTTAGTTTTTTATTCATTGTAGAAGCCTTTCTTTTCCGTACTACCTTCTTATTTGTATTTCTTGTACAATCTCAATCGAGCAAATACCAAGTAAGCTATCGTTACAACCAAACAACTCCGGCATCATCCTGCTTGACTACTTCAAGGTCGCGTACTTCAAGCTCTTTCGGATACAGCAGGAATCGCAACTTCTTAATATCTGAGTATTTTCTAACGCTCTGCTGCAGTTTTTTGATTAATTTGGCAACATATTCAGACCAAATTGTCTGACTGCGAATTGCCTCAACTGCCTTCGCCTCGTTATGGCAACCAGTTTTTTCAAGGGCTTGCTGGGTAAGGATCAGCCCTCGTCCCCTTGGATTGACGGCTTCTGCGAAAATTTCTTCTGCACTAAAATCAACGGCTGTTCTGACCAGTTCATCAATCTGTGCGGGTGAATCTGCGATACCAGGCAGCAATGGGCATAACATAGCGTAGGTACGCAGTCCCTGTGCCTTGGCTTTTTGCATAACTCGCAGGCGTTCTGTGATCGATGAAGCATACGGCTCAGTTATGGAAATAATCCCGGCTTTACCCGGAGTTGCCGTAATGCTCAGACCCAGCAACACACTGTCTCTATGTTTTGAAATAATATCAAAATCTTTTTCAACAGCCGCGTTTTTAGTCAGAATTCTAACGACCCATCCCTGTTCAGAAAGAATCGCTTCAAGGCATTTGCGTCCCAGGTTGTGTTCCTGAGCTTCAGGCGACCATGCATCTGAAATAGCGCAAAGCTGGACTATGCCTCTACTTTTGATATGTTTTGCATCGTGAGCAACACGGCTGGGCGTATCAGGATCAATTACTGCATACCCTGTAGTAAATGCGGAGAGTCCTAATTGCTTAAAAGCCTTATGTGCCCGAATCATCACGGGGGTACTGCAATATGTGCATTCGTGGCCGCACTTGAGCCCTACATTAACGCCATGAGTGGCAAGACATTTACGCTCAAATTCTCGTGTCCTGACAATACCCGTTTTCATTTGGTACGTGTATGTTTCCATTACAATGTCCCTTTCTTTTTTTTAAATATATTGGGTTATCTTTTTTACTTTTCCGTGAATTCTGTTTTTGATGTTTATTCATCAGGGTATGTTTTTGACTGTGTCCCTTCTTTGGTAATAGCTTTATTTCTGAACACCTTTGGTTTTCGTGGCGCTGTCGGGGTATCTATACGATCTTCGTCTGTGAACACCATAAGTACCATAAGCGCCATAATTCCTAATATGATTAGAGCTATTCCATATTTTGTTGAATAACCTTTCCACTGCTCACCAAAGCATATGATTGGCAGAAATGGAATACTTAAAGCAAGAACAAATGGACAGACTTTTTCGTTTAGGCGTGTCAAAAGGTTGTATAATACGGCCGCATAGGTAATATAAACTGCTGCCATCATTACAAGTTCCACATTTTTCATAATACTTCCTTTCCAAATTTTTGAGTTAGATTAAATTTCAGAGCCGATATGGCAAAATAGTTTATCTTCTCATTCGATCATTAACTGTTTGGTGTTTTCTTTTATCGTCGATACTTGGCTGTGGCGAATTCTTTGGAGGTATATCTGAAGAACAATCTTTTGCCTTTCCTCGTATCTTAAACAGGAAAGCAGCCAGGCCGGCCAGAAGAATGCAAATCGCAAGCATTGTGTACGGAATTAAAATTGTTCCTATATCCCCTTTGATATTGCTGTTTAGGCCGATAGTCGCCAAAGCCGATACGCAGATTGACAGAATCAGACTGGCCGGGCCATCGAATTTAAGAGAACCCTTTACTGTCCTGGAAATTACCACCAGAAGGATGATAAAAATCGCAAGCAATACCAATGAATTTAAATTGTGTTCCATTTTTGTTCCTTTCCATTTATAGTTTTTTTGTTTTATGACTGTTAATTCCATTATCAACAATCCTTTTGCTCATGTTCATCTATATAACGCCCGCAATCAAAATCCGTATCACGCACAGGCAAATAAGCAGCAGAATGAATAAGGTTTTCTCGGAGTACGACTTGCCGGTTATTTTTAAAACCATCGCTGCAAACCAATTCAATACAACGCTCATGGCCGGCTTAAATGCCGTTAGGATTGGCTCTATCCAGGAAACGCGCCAGCGGTCATAGATGATTTTTGCAGCTATCATCACGAAGAAAATGTCCATGACAACAAAGAGAAGGTGTACGACACCAATTAAAATATTGTAAATTAAACCCATTTTTGAACCCTTTCATAAATTTTTTAATAAAGAAATAATTACTGAAAAAAACATAGCGAGTATAAGAGCTATCGCCACAGGTTTCGGTATCGGAAGTAAGTCAAGAAAGTCATTCCAAAGACTGCCCAGGTTCTGAGTAGATGCATAAGCTGCTGTCCGGCGTGCCGGATATTGTTTAGCGGCAGTCCTGGGGGTGGGATTTTTGTTTTCGGTAGATTTGCCGTTACTAAACATCTTCCATGCCATTGTTAATTCTGCGAGTTCCGTTTGAGCTTTCCTGCGTTCTAAGCAGGGATTGCCGGGTACCATACGAATTTGCAGATGCTGGCGTTTCTGGCAATAAGCCTGTTCCGCCGTTTTTATGCTGGCAGAATGTGAAATACCCAAAATGTTCATAGCGTGATCTTTTGTCATCGATTGCTCCCTTTCCAGACGAGGCCTGTGGCCAATTGGTGATAATGCTGCTTCAGCATATGCGCATCTTTGATAAAACGATAACGGATTGTCCCATCCGGGTCGGTTGTTGCTATTTGCCGCAGCAAAGACTCGTTAACATCATTTGGACTTCCGCCGATGCCGATAACATCGATGGTGGCTTTATATTCTCTTTTGAGTTTTTCCGGAATGCTGAGATTGCAACTGCCGTATCCATCCGTTAAAAGAATAATTTGGCTGTGTTTATCCGAACACCTGGCTAATAATTCCATCGCCTGTGTAAGGCCGGCAGCGATATTTGTATATCCATTTATGGATATTGAACGTATCCCGTTAACAATTAGCTGGCAGCTATTAATAACTGTCAGCGGAACAGCGAGTTCGGCATCATCGCCAAAGGAAATCACGGCAATCTGAGACTTGGTTTTTTGTTCTACCAATGTCATTACATATTCAACAGCGGCATCCTTTGCGGCTTGCAGCCTTGAAGGTGAATAATCTTTGCGGTTCATACTTCCGGAACGATCAATAATGATAATGCTTTTTGTAAAGGTGCTGCCGCACAATATCTCCGCCTGGCGGCCGGCTTGCGAAATACCAGGCCGGCCGCCGAGAGTTTTTACTTCAAACCACGTGTTAAAAGTTTGTATCTTTCTTAAAAAATTCACAGCTTTGCTCCTGTTTTTACTGTCAACTCTAACTTTTGTGCCGGGCCACGAGCTGTTTTCGTTGATCGTTAATTTCGCTATCTGAAAGCTCCGTACAGAATTTGAACTTTATCGGGACTGGTTTGTTGAGCAGCTTATCCCGAACCTCAATATCCACCATTCCTTCAGCGTCCATTGTGACCTTGAACTCAATGCGGCCTTCATTGTCTTGTTCGCTGGTAGGCTGAATTGCAATTTCCGCTTCCTGCAAAGGCGCAAAGTTACTTGATAGTTCATTCGGTGGGCCATCGATCAATTTCACACAAATACGCGAGATATTTGCATTGTTGGGCGTGAAGTATTCAAGGGCCTCGTAGGGAAGTTTCGCCTTTGAAGGAATAATTGGGACATTATACTCATTGTTGTCGCCGCTCTCTTTCCTGGTAATCGCCGCCACACATAAATCCCTGCCGGCAATTTGACTTGGTTTAACCGAGGAGGAGAGATATCTTTTTCCTTCGATTAGCAGTTCACTGCCGGATTCCGCAAAATAAGCAGCAGCGAGGATCGCATTTCCCTTTGCCACGGCCATATCGGGGTCGGTATCGGCTACTGGCTCCTGTCCGAAAACATTCTTAATTATCTCAGGCACAAACCGCAGACGACTGCTGCCGCCGATTAAAACTATTTTAGCAAGATCGGAAGGCTTAAGACCGGCTTTTTCCAGGGCTCTTTTGCAGCAGCTGCGCAGCGTCTCAATTATTTCCGAAGCCCACTCTTTCATCTGCTCATAAGTTATTTCCATGGAAAACCTGTCGCTGCCCACTCGCAGAGGAACAATCGCCGCGTCTTTGTGAGCGAGCATTTCTTTGGCCTGCTTGCAGCTATCCAAAACTTCCAGCCATTCAGCAAGGTCTTTCTGTGGGTCGAGCTTGCCGCCTTTTTTCTCGATAAATTCACGAACGTGCTGGAATATCACCTCATCCACGTTACTGCCGCCGCATTCCGGATTACCATCTACAGCGATTGGATCAATATGACCATCACTATTGATCTGCAGGATACTGATATCGAAAGTTCCACCGCCAAAATCAAATACAGCTATTTTTTGATTTTTACCATCAGCAAGTCCATAAAAAGTGGCGCCGGCAGTCGGCTCATCGACAATGTGAATGGTTTCAAAACCGGCTATCAATCCCGCTTCCTTAGTCGCCACTCGTGCCTGTCTTTTAAAATAAGCAGGAACGCTGATAACCGCTTTGGTGATAGCCTGACCCTGAATTTTTTCCGCACTTTCTTTTAAATATCTGATAAGTTCTGCCGAAAGTGCAATGGCGGTAAACTCGGTACCATCCGAGCCAGTGATAACAGGAATAGGGTCTCCATTTTCCGTTACCGTTGCCATAGCTTTTTTGAATTGCTCGGCAACCTTGTCAGGATTCAAGAACCTATCCTGCTTAGCCACCTTACCTACAGTTGGTTTTTTGTCGGCAACCGACACAATAGAAGGCGTTATGAGGTCGCCGTCCATATTCGGCAATACCTGCACTGTTCCGGATGAACTGACCACGGCGATCTGCGACGTTGTAGTACCGACATCCATTCCCAAATAAACTTGCTTTTCATTCATTTTCTTTTCCATTTTTTCATCTTTCCAATTTAAATTAATCTTTACTATTCTTATCAGCGGCTACATTACCGCTGAAACGATAGACCGATATTTTTGCCGGGCGTAAGATTTTGCCGCGGTACACTACGCCGGCGGTTATAGTGTCATGCGTTTTTTTGTTTTTACTCTCATCATCGGTAGCGATTGCTTTAACTATTTCATGCAGGCTGTTATCCAAATCGTCCCCATCTACAGGACTTACCGTCTGTATCTCAAGCTGTGCTTTCTTAAAATCAGCAATTTTGGCGGCATCTAAAATTAGGGGCATCAGAGTTGCCAGTGACGGCGAAATATCCTGACTGTTAATCAGAGTATCAGCCTGACGTGCTATCTGGCTAATAAGGTTGGACAACAAATCAACCGTTAATATCGCCGGGTGCAATGCGTGGCGCTCTATGAACTGGTTAGCCAATTCCGCGGTTTGCTTCTGACAATCGGCCACCGTACAGAAGCAATTTTCCAATGCGGCTAAATTTTCATCTCGTGCTTTAAGCGTTTTAGACAGCAGCCGGTTCTGCCGCGACAGCTGCATATGCATCGATGCAAAAAACTTATAGATAACATTGGTCACTTCAGCGATACCGCCATCATTTAATATCGCATCCGGGATATTGGCGTGATCATCTTCATCATAATGCCGGTCGGCATCGACCTTGTCAGACTGTTTTGCTTTGAATAATCTAAACATTGGCAATTCCTTTCATTTTTAAACTTTCATAAATATTATCAGGCAACCCTGAACTTGTTCTGCCCTGCAACGGAGTTAACTCGGAAATTTTTCATAAACTTTATTTCTTCAATATAAGCTTCCAAATGACAACAAATATGAGCGCATAAACCGTTACCGTTATTGCCGCTCGAGCACCATCCGGAAAGTCGCGAATCGGCTCTAATGTCAGAATATTTTTGCGGGACATCTCATGTAGCCAGCTAATAATATACTTGGCTCGTGACATCAGAAAAATTACCACAGCAAATATGGCAATGTTTTTTATGTTTATCTGGTTCATTTACAATTCTCCGTTTCAAAACTCTTTTTTTCACGAATTAGGTCGCTAAAAAGCATACACTCTATCGTCGAGAAGAACTCCGGCTCAAAACCAGCATCGTTAAGAATAGTCTGAGTGGATTTGCGAATATGATGGTCTCGGCAAACGAATATAATTTTAGAAAAACCTTTGCCTTTAAGCTTTGCCGCATGCGAGGTTACATTATTAGTACAATTAAATGTTATCTCCCAGGCCAGGCGGTTTCCGTTTTTTAAATACGAAACACAGTCAATTGTGTGTCCGAAAGTATCAACAGGCGCTTCAATAACCGTCTTTTGTACCAGTGGGTCAGCTTCGATACACCATTGCGCAAATAAGACTGAGAAAGAGTGTTCTATGGATACATTTCTTTTATATGGCGAAGTTACCGAAAGGTGTTGGTACAGTTTTTCGGTGGGTGCTAAAAAAAGATTTCTTCCTATCCATACCTCTTTGGCCAGCTCTTTGGATATTAACCCTTCCTTGGCCTTTTCAAGCCTTCTCATTGAAAACTTTAACTGAATACCCCTTTGCTTATATGGAATATAAGGAGAGGTAACAATGTTACAGCCAAGCAGGTTTTCATCCTCCACAGTAGCACACTGTGGAGGCATCTCAGAGCCAGGGCGCTTATTGTCAGCAGGTTTGGCGGCAGAGTTTTGGCTATTAAGAGTTTTTTCAGGTATAGCATTTGCAATATCATAGAGGTTTTCATAAGGCCAGACCTCCAGAGCCTTTTTAATTTGCAGTAAATCAGCCATTGCCGCCTCCTCTGACATCAGGAACTTCACAAATACGGCCTCTGACAATGCCTGGATATGCAGTGCCGCCTGAAATGCCGATTGCTTCACGTTGTCCCAATCGGCTAATTTCCTGGTGCTGCTGCTCATTGAGCCCCATAGTATCGGCTAAAAGACGCGTATCCTTGCTGTAATGAAGGCCGCCGATATTGATAACCGTATGTGAGAGGGCTACAATGCCAGGGTCGGCCAAATGCGGGATTTGTGATGTTACAATAACACCGCGTCCGCTGGAACGCATTCGTGAATAAATTTCCGTAAGAATCGAGGTGTGGCTTGTGGTGTCAAAACCCGCTCCGACCGACAAATAATTCGTAGCGTCATCGAGTATCAAAGTACTCTTTAAGCCATCGCAAGGCGGTGAAAACCTCTCCGATTCATAAAGCCAGTAGAGAAGAAACACAGCCAGAAATTTCGCGGCGAAATGGTCAGTTATCGACCGACAGCCCAGGATCACATTGTGATTGAACAAAACCCTAAGATCGATTCCTTTACGGCACTTGAAGAGATTGCCGCTGCCAGTGAGAAGGCGTCCAAGGCTCGTCGAAACCGCTTCCCGGTATCCCAGGCGTCTGCCTTTTGAAACATCTTTTACAAATGGGACAGCCTGATAGATATCCAGTAAACTGATTTCGGTATTTTGACCTGTTTTTTGGATATACTTATTTCGCAGGTCTATGCATATCCGAGCGGCATCCTGCAGAATATCATCGCCGTAAATAAGACCCAGTATGTCTCCAAGCTGGGGCATTAAAGCCGGCAGGAATTGCTCGTATGTCAGCCCCGGCGGCGGAGACAAATCAATGCTGATGTCATCGGTATTGATATATTCTGCATTTAGATAACCAGCCCAGTCTCTCAGGCCTAATTTAGGATCGAGCAGGAAAAAGGGAATGTTGTGTTTGTTTAGCTGTCTTCCAGTCCAAATCAAAAACCGGCTCTTGCCACCGCCCTGCGGACCTGTCAGCAGCATTCCCCGCGTAAGGGCATTAAGAGGAATTTTCCAGGCAACGCCGTTTAGCTGGTTGTACAAATGGAGATTGCCGCAGCTTAGCAGCTGTTGTGGTCCCGGCGGCCCCCAAACATTACCTATTCTAAAGTCTTCAACTAATTCGGCGCTTAGAATTATTTCTAACTTTTCTATAGCCCAGTCATTGCCAAAGACAGCTTTTTCCATAAGCCAGCGTACTCCATCATCATATAATAGATGGCGTTCACGAAGCTTATCTTCGATTTCAAGCAGCTTTTTATTGTTCTGAAATGATTTGAATTTCGAATAATCAATGATTTGCCGTTTTTCCGGCGGGTCGGTATTGTGGTGCATTTGCGAATCCTTTACTGTATTAAAATAAGGTGTGATTGAATTGAGATTTGGAGTATGGCATGGCAGGTTCCTGCCCTGAATAATAGCAAAACACAGGGTTAAGGCCAAAATTGTAAAAATAAACTGTTTAATCTTTTTGTTCATTGATATCGCTCGATGATGGAGGTTTCGGTTGATTTTGTTTTATGAAAAGAGTTGCAAAAGGCATTAATATTTGTTTTTGGATGTCCTTTCGACTTTGCTTTGCCTGCTCATCCGGGTCAAGATATACGATGTTGCCATTTTCATCTCCGATGGCGGCGTAATGCCTGGGACAGCATAGTATGCCGGAAATAGCGAGCTTTGCACAGTCGGTGCAAACTAAAGACTGACGTTCGTGTTCAATTTCTGAGATCAAGCCTTTTTTCAGCATCTTCTGGAATTCTTTTTCACAATAAAGGCATTTGCCCGCAATACCCCTTTTTGGTGATTTACCGGCCTCGTTTTCGGCGTGCAATTGTGAAGCAATATGGCCACAGCCGCACAAGATGGAAATTTTTTTATGGGAACGAATCAGCTCCCCGTTTGTACCTCTGGCAATGGTGTCCTCATCCTCAAAACTCAGAGGAAGTCCAATTATCACATCCTGTTCAATGGCCATTTCAATAGGACGTGATTCATTACGCGGGATATTTGCATCCTGATCGTATGGCGTTGCCGATGGATTCGGATCGGCAGCATTATGAGGTGAACGCTTATAAAGCCAGTTTAAAAACTTTGATGCCATACTCATAGCCATGGTTCCTTAAGCATGAATTTCCACAAAAATTGCCCGATTCGAATAGCAGAAAAAAGGACGACATAAGCTCCCAATCCCGTGACAGCTAACCCCATAATCAGTATCAACAGATAGATAACGGCTCGCAATAAAGCTTCAATTGCCTGGAACAAACTTTTTATCATAGCAAAACCTTCCGAATAAATTATCAAACATTTAATACTTTGCATTTCTGCTATAAATGCCTGCCAGTGCCGCGGAACGGCGTGACAAAGCTTTCGAATCAATGTAAAACTTTTTTTCATTCAATCATTACATTCAAATAATTTCTTAAATGTCATATCTACTGTAACAACCAACTCGGAACTACGACTGACCTATACCCGAATTTGCTCGAAAATATTTTGGGTTATGTCGAATAATTAAATATCGCAGCTTCGAATTGATCATATATATGCATCCTTTCTTGCTGCGGGTTACTCCCTCTCCATCTGATTGTTTTATTATGTATGGGCCGCTTGTGTCTTTCTGTTCGAAGGCGTTCCTTAAAGCGGCAATGGTTTTGCTGAAAGTGCTCGGTCCTTTAATTTCAGCAGACAAGCTATAGTCTTTATAGATGTTACGGTAATAGAAAGGAACGCCCGGGTGCTCCAGCATATAGGCCAAAATCCGCATACGATGTCCGCCAATATGTTCTAATTTTGATTCCTGCAATGCAGTGTGTTTTGATGGGTTTTTTCTGAATCGTAAACTGTTTGTTGTTGCATCAAATATTACATCAAAAAAGTCATCTTCGTTGATATTTGATAACTTTTCTTGTGAGAGTCTGTGGCCGTTTTCAAAGGCAATTTTTAGGATGTTAGACGATTCCTCATGAATGGCGATTTGAACGGCATTATTATCATATCGACGTAAGAGTTCCTCAGTTGCCTGTGCATGGAGGACAACTATAGGGTTCGTCTGGTCAACCAACTCTCGCAGCTTGACTACTGAGTATGCTTTGATATTAATATTTAACAGTTCGTTAAACACTATTTCCCTATTTTCCCAGCCTTACTTTTAAAACCTTTTATAAAAACGATAAGCCTACTATTCGGACACTGAAATAATCGAGTATGCGCTGCACATAGTTGTGTATTTTTTGGAATCATCTTAATATTCCAATGGTTCTATGAAGTCGGTATTTCCCTGGTTCTATTTCGATCCACTCGTGTTCTATTGAATCAGGGACGCAAACTTCCAAATTGGATAGATGGAAGATATGTTGTTTTTTATCAAGGGTTTCGATTTTTATGTGATTATCGATTGGCTGATCAACCTTAACTCCCCAAGTGCCGCAGTATATCCCCATGTCCGCATCTCTTCTGATCAACAGCATCCCATCTATCTCCAATTTTTCGATCATTTGGAAATGGCTGGGCCATTCTTTTGACCCCTGCACGATTTTAGGGGGATATTGAACGATTTCATTTTTCATTTTGCTTCCTTTCATTAAATTATTCAATCGGTTTAAAGTTCCTAATTGGGGATAGTAAGCCAACTCCCGCATTTATCGCATTTATGAATATCCTGTTGACTGAATTCGCCGGCAAGGCCGCTTAGAGTTCTTTGCTGCCGAAAGGTCAGATTCTGATGATGTGTGGCTACCCTGGAAATCGCATTGAAAATATCGTACTGGGTATTTGTAGGGCCGATTTCATCTTGATCGATTGCTTGATGAATTGCAGCCAACATATTATTATTCAATGAAAATCGTGTACGTTCCTGCTGTAAAAACTCCAGCGAAATGCGTTTTTTTTCGGTTAGAGCTTTGATTGCAGCAAGTTTCTCATCAATTTGCGACCAAGCCTCTGCAAGCCTATCCTGGATTTGTTTAAGCATTTCGGATTCATCAAAATAGCCATTGTTCAATCGCCGTACGCGGAGTTGTTTATTATCATTGCAGATATGAGTAGTTGCTCCATTACTGCAAACAAGTCTTCTAAGATAGCAACTGATCTGAGTTCCGGCGTTGCCTGAGATACTGTGCACAATATCAATGCCGCCATTTAAGATGTCCTTTGGCCGAGGCTCAGTAACAATTTCCGGGGAAAAACAACTTATTTGCAGCAAATTAGTGCCGATGTCAACCCTTGCCACCGTTACTTTCTCAGCAGATAAGCTTTTAGGTAAAGAAGACACGAGGGTGTCCATCAATTTAACCGGGCTGATACGAAACAATTTGGGATCGTCAAAGCCGATGACCTGGGCTTCTTTATTTAAGTTAATACGTATATCCCGTGGTATTCGCTGTTCACGCAGCCTGGTTTGAAAACGACGATTAAAAATCATAGATCGAAGGTCAGGCTCAAGTGTTCGAAAGAATGGCTTCGGTATCTCGGTAAGTCCAGCAAATTGATCAAGTCCTTCAAGCGTAAAAGGAAATTCATTTTTGCCGGTGTTGAATAAGCCCCTATCCGTCAGGGCTATTTGCTCAGAAGAGATGACGTAGCTTTTAATTCCTTCGTATTCAGTTCTTATTTTCTTAGTTGTTAACGCTAAATTTTCCATCGTATTTTTCCTTATTTTTAAACAATTCTTTTATAGCCATAGAAAGTTTTGACGGTTTATTAATCGTACAAATATGTTCATTGAACCTCATAAAACTCGCTCAAAACGAAATTGAATGAACTCCATCCTGTCCACAGAGGGATACTGAACATCAGAGGCAATTTCATCAGGCGGAGCGATTGGCGGCGTGCTATCGGACGAGCTAACATTCAATGTTTCACGTGGCTTTGCCTTACTCGATTTATGTTTGTATTCTTTCATTTTCTCAGTCTTTCAATTTATCTTTTTTCTTGTCTTCTTGCGGATTACTTGCCGGGCGGAAATCTTTGAGGTTATTCACAATCTCTCTGAATTTAGGTTCGAGGGTGTCGGCGAAACGAAGATATTCTCGCCATGCGTTCTCCGAATCATTCTCACGGCTAAAGAAAGGATTGAGCAAAACCAAGCAATCAAATAGAACGACATTATGTACATGATGAATCGCTTCACCCGGGATATGTCCCTGCCGCTTTTTGCAGTCCTCTTCCAGTAAATCCCGCAATTCCCGAAACACCTCGGTACGGTGTCTTTCAATCGCATCCAACGCTATCGTGTTTAACAGTTTCTGATCCATTTTTTTTACTCCTTAAAAAGAAATTTCATACATATTGTTTTGATTACCATATACCCCAAAATACAACTCGCGATAAAGATTGCAAGTCTTTTATTTACAAGTATTTACGCAAAATACAGCCCTCAATTTGTTGCAATTTGTTGCCTTCACAAGATTAGAAAAAATAGAGAGTTAGGTAGTGTGTGGAAACAATTGGAAATGACTTGGAAGTAAAAAATTTTTAAAAATCTAAGAATTTTCTCGGAAAACAACACACCGACAGCTATTTCTAATTTTTTGGCATTCGAAACTTTGTTTTAGGCGGGAGGAATCCTTTTCTTACAAAATACTCGTGAAGATACTTATAAGCCGTGAATCCATAATTTGAAGGCAGGTTATGTTTTTCCTTTATTTCTTTGAATGTCGTTTTTTCAATCTCGTTTGCAGTAAGGCTATACAAAGACCAGGCATCTGCTTCAGACAAAGGAAGATCGTCAGTTACCTCTAAATTTTTCTCTCTGTATTCCCTGAGAACATTCTCAAGTCTTCCTGTTATATGCAGAGTATCCATAGGTCTGAAAACATCGGACGATAATTTTGGCAGTGTTGTAATGCCAAAAGTCTTATTGAGGGTCTTTTCTAAAAGGCCAATTTGGGTCTCGTTTAAAGGGGCTTTAACTTGCTCACACGAACTTATATATTTACCAATAATAGAGTTAGGGGCATAATTATTGTCTGTTGCCATTCTATTTGAATTCGAGTATCATTTTTAAACCTTTCGGTATACCGGTGTATACGATTTTTTGAAATAAAATGAGCATATTAGCCTATCATCATAAAGAGCTTGTAGCGTTTTTAGAGAGCGTCAGTGGCACTACATCCGAGTTAAGTCTTATTATTCCTCAGTCTGAAGAATGGAATCTATTCAATCTTATTATCAAGTCAGGGGATAGACGTATAAGGCAGAGAAAAGCCGCTAAAGCGATATATGTTAAATCGCCTTATCTTAACAAAAAAGTCCAGCCCAATCTAAACGAATTACTTAAAGCTTTTTCAGAGAAGCATGGAATACAACCGCCAATAAGATTATATTTTAGCACTAACGGAAAGTATAGCGGAGGCCATTTTGCTTGTTGCGATATAAAAGATGATACAAGCCCCTCTGATCATTTCATCAAAATAGAAGATTTGCAAAGTATGCTTGCAAATGTGGGTCAGAAATTAGCGACTCCTAAAGGAATTAATACTGATGCTATCAAATTGCACGTTCCCATCATTGAAATTAGTCCCGGCAAAAATCAAAACCTGTTTTGTTTTGAGTATCGATGGTCAGATTTTATTGGTCGTGACGCAGAGATGGAAAGACTTAGAAAATTCGTTAACTATTCAGAAGAAAAACTTATCTGGTGGACTATTATAGGTAAAGGAGGTATCGGAAAAAGCCGCCTTGCTCTTGAATTATGCGTTGAATTAAAAGAAAAAGGGTGGCATGCGGGATTCCTCATTGAGCCATTAAACTTAAAGTCATTGGAAATGTGGCAACCATCTAAACCTACCTTAATTATAGTAGATACCAATATTGAAATAGCTCGAAGTATTGGGAGATTAATAATTAATTTTGATGCGAGCAGTATTAATTGGCATAATCCTGTCCGTATTATTTTTATTTCAAGAGAAGAGGACAAAATTATTGATTGTTTCACAAAAATTGATGAAGAAATATTAATAAACAACCTTTCTTATGGAAGCGTTCATAAATGTAATGAATCCGCCTCGCTTAAGGTAGCAGAGTTAGATGTAGCAACAACGGTCATAATGATCGATGGTCTATTCCAAAAAAATAATAATGATCGGCAAAAAATCTCAGCGACAAAAATAAAGGAATATCTTAATGATATCGGGGTACTAGGCATACCTTTATATATCATGTTTGCAACAGACGCTTTTATTAGAAATATAGATGTCTTGAGATGGGACAAGAAAAAATTACATCAGAATCTTTTAATGCACAATATTAAAGTCTGGGAAAATCAAGGTATCAATCTTAAAGATCCTTTGGATAGCAAACATATAAACCTTTTAATTCTGGCTACTATAGCAAATGGTATTACATTACAAGCTCCGAAATATGTGAACAGCTTGAGTTACACTGATGGTACTCTCAAAGGTGCAGATCTTTTACCATTTCAGCATGAATTTTATGAAAGTAAATATCAAATATTATGCGGTTCGGAATGTGCTAAGATACTGTCTCCTTTGTTGCCTGACATTTATGGGGAATATTTTGTTCTTCATAAATGGAAAAATAGCATGGCAACCAAACATGGATTAGGGTTATTATTGAAATTAGCATGGAAGTACAATCCTGAGGGTACCCGGAACTTTATTTTCAGAATAATTAATGATTTTCCTGAAGAAACAGAGATAGATAACATTGTTGAAGTTGTTTGTGCAAATACGAATTCCGATATGATGTATGCCTATTTACTAATGAATATAATTAGGGCTTATTCCATTAACTCAAATTTGAATCAATTATTGAAGTATTATAAAATGATAGAGTCTCTATGGATGTCTAAATATAAAGAAACAATAGAAATGTCAGGCATGATGATGGTAGCTCTTGTAGATGTTATAGGAACTTGTCATGAATTTGAGGAGTCAGAAAAGGTGGCAGTTTATTATAAATTTGCCAAAAGCTTATGGAGCAAACATCGAAATAATTTTTATATATTTTTAGAATTTGTTAGAATAAATATTGGGTTTGCCATTTTTTATGCAGAAAAAAAAGATGAACCGAAAAAAGTATTAAAATTTTATAATCGAGTTGAAAGATTGTGGCACGATGATTTTCTTGAAGACATAGGCATTTCAATAGTATTAGGCAAAATATTGCTATATCTGACAGACAAATTTATACAGCAAAATGAAAGAAATAAAGCAAAAGTATTTTATCAAAGACTTAAATCTTTATCTGAAAAAAAGCATCGTAGCGCCAATGTTTCTGAATGGTATAAGATGGTGGTAAACACTGCAACACAGAATTAAAATGTAGTAGTTTTCAATAAAATAAACAATTAAATTTTTTTTCTAAGCAGAGATACCTCTGCCATTTCTATTTAGTCGGCAGGGCCGCAATATACTTTTGGAGAAAAAGCATAAAAGCCTCTTCACTTCGTTCAGTTATGCATTTAAGCTTTTTGACTTTCAGCTGACGGCGTTTGAATTTCACCGGCCAGGCAGCAAAATTGCCTCCCTCGCTAAAAAATGTAAAAGGCGGTGCGAGGCACGCTAACCTTTTAGATTTTTTGGATTTCATCCGGCTTAGTCCGGCATACACAGCTTGCTTTTGCTCGCTGAGTCGACTTCGCTAAAAAAACTTAAAAGGCGCTTCCAGAGTCAGCTAACCATTTAAGCTTTTTGTTTCTTCGGCTGCCGATTCTCTACGAAACCGCTCAGGCAACATGTTCGGCGTAACCTCACGTGGGCTTGTTGCCCCTGTAACAGTATGACCCCCCAGTGGATTGGGTGGTAAAGGCTAACAAGCCCTTACATTCGAGGCAACTTAACAAATGAAAGGAGGTTACAAGAAAAATGCAGGAACAAATACAACGAGACAGCGACCGGTTAACGGTTAAAATAACCAGAACCGGCATGGAAGAACAGCTTGGCGACGCCTATAAGCGATGCTGGGCGTATGCTTTTAACTATGCTTCCGAGGAATTGGATTTAGATGACCAAATTGAAAACCTTTGCAGAGAGTTTGATCTTTTAAGGCCTCAGGCGCTATGGTTTGTAAATGGCGCTAATGCAATCCTATTGCAAAAAGAAGTTAAGGAAATCCGTCAGGCAAATCGGAACGGCGGTATTTCAAAAAAAGATACGCAACAGGAACTGGCAGAATTTCCGGGGTTTATATCTAAAAATACAAAGCCGTCGGAAAATTATGTTTCCCAGTTGGAGATGATGTCTTTTCTTGAAGATGTCGAAGAAATGAGCCACGATGTGGATTTTGAGGAGTTCTGGCAAGAACTCGGCAAAATAAAGCAGCAGGTTATTGAGCAATATTGTGTAACAGAAAAAGAGGTTTTAACAGTCTTTAAAATCCGTTCAGCAGTGGAGCGGGCAAAAGAAGAAAACGAAAGATTCTTCGATGCTTATCCATTAAGCACCGAAGCGTGGGAAAACGGACACTTTGATATAGCCGGAGAAGTTGTTTTTAATTAAGGGCTTTTAGCCCTTTTTTATTTTTTTATAGCCGGGGCTGTGCCATTTTGCCAAAAGGCACTCACTATCGTTCGTGCAAAATCTGGCGTATTAATGCTGCGCAATAATTCACCTTGGCGGATGACTTGTTTGGCAAAAAAACAGATTGTTGTTTATTGCATCAGAAAATCATTGTTTGGAAATCCTCACGATTTTTTCCAACCTTGTGTGAAAAAAATCTCATTAACATTAAATACAGGATACAGATAACATGCAGAAAAAAATAATAGCGGTGTTGACTGAAGAAGACGATTTGAATATTCATGCCGTTGATATCAATCACATAGAATTAACTATGAAAGAACGAAAGATAGACGATGAAAGCATAGTTATAACTGATATTTTATCGAAACTTTACTATGCAAATTCGATTCAGTAGCAGGAAATTAAACGGATAAACTTCAATTTTTAACTGCAAGCATAATCAAAATGACTGAAAGGAGGTAAACACTATGAAAACCGAAGACTATACTAAAAAAGACGGCAAACCTGGAATAAGGTATTTCCTTGAAAAAGGAGATGTGATTAAAGCCCTTGTTGCAACGCCGAGAGAGGCATCGCTTGGCAAATCCAAATATCCATCCTATTCGATAAAGGCTGTCTGGAGCAGCAAGGAAATCTATGTTACTTTGACATCCGGTCAATACAAGCGATTGATTGGAATCGGCAGTCTTGAAGGCAAGAAACTTGTCGCTATCGGATATCAGGGGCCGGAAGGAAAAGAACTGATCGGACTTGATGTTCTCGAATAGAGCGCAAGCAGAAAACATTTATTTTTTTAATTTTAATGAAAACGATTTTTCTTCCACTTCTCGTGAAGAAAAAATCACACATAAAATAAAATGGCGAATTGTTGTTACAATAAATTGGAAATCCACGGGAGTCGACAAAATATTGAGAAGCTGCAAAAATTCATTACCTTGAATGAACCGGTGGACGGTGAACAATATGACTTAGGCAAGATACTACCGCTTGAAACAGACAGTGATGAAGAAGCTCGAGAAAAATGGGGAACCTATTGGTTTGCAGGTATTGACTTTGAAAATCACGGAGAGGAGGCGATGCTGTCTTTCGATAGCGCATGGTCGCCGGCGCTTCCGATTACTTTAGAAATGAGCAAAAAATTCAACCTGCGGATCGATCATTACTACGATGAGCCCGGAATGTTTTTTGAAGGCAATTATGTCGTGGAAAACGGCGATGTAATCACGGACGATGAAAGAGAATTCCGTCCGGCCTGTACCGTTTGCGGGATAAAGCATGAACTCGAAGATTTGATCCATGATGAAGAAGAGGGTGAAAATTATTGCCGGAAATGCCATAAGGAAAAAACACAACTTAAATAACATGGGGCAATACTACAAACCTATAAATCTGGAAAACGGCCAATGGCTTTACTCTCACGATTACGACAATGGTCTAAAGCTGATGGAACACTCCTGGATCGGCAACCAGTTCGTCGGGGCGGTTATGAAACTGATGCTTCCGGGCGGCCGGTGGTATAAAAAACCGATTGTCTGGTGCGGGGACTACTATAATGAAGAAGGCGAAGAGGATTATTATGATCGAGTCGCTGATGATAAGAAAATCAGGCTCCAAGAATCTCTGTCGGCAAAAGAGCAGCTTGACGCGATACTGGTAAATCATACAACTAAAGAATATGTCGTTTACACTAAAATGCCTGATGCAGATGGATGGCGAATAAATCCGCTGCCTCTATTGACTGCACTTGGAAACGGCAGAGGCGGAGGCGACTACTATGACGATCTGCCTGATTCAGATAAGGTTGGCATATGGGCTAAACACATTCTTTCCATAGAATTTGAAATCCCAGATGGTTATACAGAATTAAAAGTTGTGTTTAAAGAATAAGGTGAAAGAAGGTCAAGCAACATGACAGAAATTGCAACGATTCAGGGAGAACCGATAATCGAAGTGTATGAAAGCTTCGACGGCAGCTACTGGTATATTACAGAAAAGCTTTACATGCAAGATTCTATAATCGGCGGCAAGGTTTATGAAAATGACCAGATTCTTTTTGGGTATGCCAGACTGTCGGCGTGTCCGGAATATGCCGAATTCGGAAACATATCCGAAACGGAATTGAAGCTGTTGGGAAACCGAGTCTGGAAAGTGCCCAAAGAAAACTGGGAATTTTGTCCGGAAGTGGAAATAAAAGCTATTTGATACAATAAGTCTCAATAACAAAGGAATGCTTAGGCGGCATATCAGAGCGGCGGCTTGTGCCCGCCGCAAAGTACCGCCTATCCGCCTTTTATTCTTGTTTGGACTTATTTTTTCCCATAGCTCTCTATTTTTCCTAACCTTTTAGATTTTTTCCCTGCGGGGCCGCTTCGCTAAAAATGTAAAAGGCGGAAAAATTGGAGATGCTATGGAAAAAATAAAATATCACAAACAAGAAAAGAAATCGGCTGATAGGCCTTTGCGGCTTAGTGAGTCAGGCCAAGCGAGCATCATTACAGAGCCGGCGACAAAGGAGCAGTTGATGCTTCTAAGCAGCCTTGGCATTTACCCTAAATGGCAGGCGACAAGATATGAAGCTCAGGAGATGATAGACTACCATCAGCTGATCCTGAACTCCGTAGATCGAAGGCGATGGTAGATAATGGATTGACATCCTGGATTCGTCTGCGGCGAATAGATAGGGATCCTTCGGATCCGGGTGCATAAGGCACCGCGGGCATCGGCCGGTTTCGGCCCGCGGTGAGATATGTGTTTTTGTGGATTGTTTAAGTAGTTACAGTGTTTCGGTGTGGATGATTTGGTTTGGGCGTGTGGGCGGCTGTAAGCACGGCCAAACGCATAAAAGGCACTTCGCCCAAGGCTCAGTTAGCCATTTAAGCCTTTGGCCTAAGTTGAACGGAAGTGAGTAGACTAGTTTGATAATTTAGTGTGAAACCTTACAGGTTTAAGAAATTATTTTTGATTGCTATTTATCGATGTTGGAACTCTCTAAATTTTAGCAATTAAGTAAAGGTGATTAGGGGTAATCATAGCTGGACTGTCGTCCTGGATTCGCCTTCGGCGAATAGTTAGGGCTGCCTGCGGGAAGCCGGGTGCATTAAAGCACCGCGGGCTGCGGCCCGCGGTGAGGTATGGGTACGGGGTAGTTGATGAATGGGATGATATGAATAACTGGTTTGATAAGTGGAGGTGATGGTGAGATAGATGTGTGTAGGTATTAGGAATTTATAGTATTAGTGGTTAGGTAGGATGGAATAGAAGATAAAGCCCCTGGAACTGGAACACAAGAAATCTCATTAAGTCTTTGATTTTAAAGATGTTAAGTATTTCACCCTGTTTTTTTCAAAAACACAGGTGGAACGGAAGAATTTCGGTCTTTTAAGCGAAAGATATATAAACCCGACATCACTTGCGCGCTGTGCAAAGGTGATGAAAGAAAAATGACTAACCAAAGATCGTTATACAAGAGCAAGGGTGAAGAGCGGATAGCTGATTTCCTGGAAGACCGAAACATAGCATTCCAGTATGAATATCCATTGGCTATCAAAGACAGGGATCAGGTTCGAATCTGGTATCCTGATTTCCGACTTCCTGAGTACGGTATGATTATCGAGTACTTTGGTATGAATGGCAATACCGCCTACAATGAACAAATTGCCCACAAAATATTCACCTATAAAGAGGCCGGGGTTGATGGAATTTATCTGCTGGAATCTTCCCTTTCAGGCAACTGGCAGGAGCAAATAGTCGATAGAATTGAACAATCGCTTGAGGGTAAGCTGCGTAAGATAGCTTCGCATCGGTCCGGCTGTTATTCGACTATGAGGTCAGCTTGAATCTGCCGGCAAGTTCAATTCGGACTTGGGAGATAAACAGGCCTTCTTTTGCCAGGGTTTTCTCGATTTTATCATAGGCATTTTTGTCGGTGGCGGCGATGATAATTTTGTCATATTTGGCGGCTAAATCCTGCAGGATATTCCGCAGGAAATCGGATTTGCCAGTCTCGATTTCGATGGCAATTCTCTCGTTATCCTTCCGGGCGACGACATCGACTCGGCCTGATATTCGGGGAACTTCAAGTTCCACCTGATACCCTTGTTCACCAAATCGCTGGGCGTAGTATTGCTTCCAGTATTCGTGAACAATTGAGCCGTGCTGGGGGTGTGGGTGTGGAACAGTATTATCTAAATTCAAAGCTTTGGCGGCCTGTTTGGTCAGACGCAAGCAGGTTTTTCGGGTCTGGCCGACATCCACCGTCTGGGATTCGAGCCAGCCCTGATTGACCAGAAATTCCTTTAATCTATTGCCTGAGCCGGTACTCATATGGAGCCGTTTATATCTTACCTTGACTCCGTCAGCGGGAAAGGTAAGAATATCCATAAATAGCCTAAACGCATCATCGTTTAGGGCTATGTCAAGCTGTGGAATCCGTGGAATGCGGTCGAAATAAGGCTCTACGAAAGTCTTCCGGCCTGAACCCGTTGATTTTGCCTGATTGATGGCGGAATACCTTGCCAGCATCTGGTCAGTAACAGAACCTTTATCTACTTTGACTAATGGAAATTGAATATGAATCGGGCTTGTCCACCTATCCTGCATTTTGACAATTCCCTGCCCAACAGGGAGTCTGCTAAGATGCATTTTTTCATCAGCATCCATCAGACAAATCGCGGCGGCTTTATTGATATCCAATGGGTCTTTCTGGTTCAGGATGATTGTTGTATAGGTATTTCCAAGCGCAGCGGAAGATAGCAGATGCGGGTGCTGGTCGATAACAACAATGCCTATTCCCAACTCTCTGCACTGCCGGAATAACATTTCCAAAACCGTTTCATTGGCAGTCTGCTCACGTTTGTGTAAAACGTGATGGGCTTCTTCAATGAAGACAACAAGTTTCAGTTTTTCACGTTCCGGCGATTCTAACCTTACATAATACAGCCAAAGACATAATAAGGGAATTAAAAACTTCTTACTTTCCTGACCCAACGCGTCAAGCTCAATGACCGTGTTTTCGCCGAGCATCTTTTGGGCAAGCTGCTGCTGAGAAATCTGGTCATTGGATGAAATATCTGAAAATTCCAAACTTTCTAATGCCCGCATTGCGGTAACCTTCCAGCCGCCAATACGGCCGCTATCAGAGACTTTTCCCAGTTCAGTGATAATATCTGTTATTGTTGGAGAAAGATTGCCGTTTTCATATATGGTTGCGATTGCTTTTCGCAGGATGCTTCGTGAGCCATCGCCGAGCGTAAAGGCCTGACTCATTACATCTACAAGTTGGTTGATATAGACATTGGGTTCAATACCGGGTGGGACAACAAACGGGTTGAATGGGAATTTTGATAACGCTCTGCCGGGCGTATAGATATTGAGCTTGTTATTGAAATTAGGAATTAAATGTCTGACAGTTCTTTTCCAGTCCATAAAGACAAATGGGATTTTTCTTTCAATAAGCTGGCTTAAAATATGAAATGTTACATTGGTTTTCCCTGCCCCTGACCTGCCCAGGATAGCCGTATTTTGAATCATCTCACCATATGCCAGACCCAATGGCCATTTTTCCTTGTCGTAAATAATTGTTCCGAGATTAATTGGGCAGTTAGACTTGCTTTCAGGAGGAAGGGATAGAAGTATTTTATTATGAAAATCCCCAAAGGCTTTATATGCAGTCGAAATAATCTGTTTTTCAATTAGCGACTTTAACTCCGGATCAGCCAGTTCTCTCGCCCTCATCCATTGAGAAATCTTATCCGGCATCAGAGGCCTTAGTTTGGCTGCGATTTTTTCTATGTCCATTATTAAATGTCAAGCTGCTGGTGTTTATTTATTAATGACAGCAGTCGCTCTTCTAAGGATTGAGTTTTATCTTCAAGCCGAATGCTTAAATTACGACGCTCCTTTTCGATATCGAACAGCCGCTGTTTTAGTTTTTCCTTTTCCGTGAAATTATATGGTGCGTACCGCGGCTGACGCTGCTCCATTTGCAGAAGTTCAGTATCAACGTAGCATTCAACTCGGAGCAAACGGTGGAACTGTTCATCGTGCCGCTCTCTAAGCCTTTGTATCTGCTCTACTGTCAAGGCTATCTCCCGCCTGAGTATCGAAGGGATTCCATCGTCCCACTGCTTCTTGTGCGGATATGCCGCGAGCTGATTGGCTTTCTCTTCCAGGGTTTTTGTAAATTTTGCCATATTGAATTATCGCATATTTTTTAAATATGATTTGAACTGTTCTGCCCGATATGAGCTTTTGAATTTATAAGCAGTTGTCTGAATGTTTTACCTAAATCGGTTAGCTCATATCTTGGGTGTGCCTTCTTTTTGATTTTGACAGGCTGGACTATCTTCTTCGCCAGTAAGAGCCTGACAACATCTCTAATATTATTGGCGCTGATTTTGATATTCGGCCTTTGTATTCGCAGGATTTGCTTGATTTTTGATGGCTGCATA
>JBAZTW010000011.1:0-57268 GCA_041661665.1 Phycisphaerae bacterium
GATTTTTCAGACAGGATAACAGGATTGACGGGATAGAATTGAAAATTGAAGATTGAAAAATGAATAATGAAGATTTGAGGAATCGGCTAATGCCGATGAGAATTTTATTTTTTAGACACTGATTAACACTGATTTACACGGATAACTTTTGTTTTAAGGCGGTGCGGAAGCGCACCTGTAAAAAATCAACACTTCAGTCTCCGGCAAATACCCCTTCGACTCTGTTCAGGGCTGGATTTGCCTTTGGACTGCAGCATTGTTTTTTTTGGCCTCTGGCGGCTTGGCCTTAAAACAAATTAGTCGTTGATTGTTGGTAGATAGTCGTTAGTATTTAGTAAATAATGGAAGTAAAGAGGCAAAGATGCAGGGAAGAAAGGAAAAAAAGAAGATAGAAGATAGAAGAAAAAAGTTTTGAGTTTAGAGATTCATATATTATCTGGAAATGGTTTTTGAAAAGGAATAATGGCGGAATTTTTATTGACCCCGCATTTACATTTGAGGCTCTGAT
Organism: Phycisphaerae bacterium; assembly: GCA_041661665.1. Classification (GTDB taxonomy): domain Bacteria; phylum Planctomycetota; class Phycisphaerae; order Sedimentisphaerales; family UBA12454; genus GWC2-45-44. The sequence goes on from JBAZTW010000011.1 coordinate 509, forward strand.
GTTACAAAACGAACCCCGTCATACGGGGATGACAGGGCTAACCACAAAAAGTAAGAATATCGATGTCCAAAGTAAAAAAAATAATTTTAATTTCTTTATCCATACTATTGGGGTTTTGTTTATGGTTGACGGTTTGCGGTCTGATATTTGTCAAGGGCTGCCAATCTGCTGCTGGAGAAAGACCCATACATAGAGCAGCATTTAAAGGCGATATAGAGAAAGTAAGAAAAATAATTGAAAAGAACCCTAATCAAGTAAATGTTCAAGATTTTTCGAATAAGACCCCATTGTATTATTCATCTGCGGCCGGCCATGTCGAGGTTGTAAAATTTCTGCTTGCTCACGGTGCCAATATTGAATTGGGAAATGACCATGGTGAAAGACCATTGGCTAAAGCTGCAAAATTCAAACATTATGATGTTGCCAAAATTTTGTTGGAGCATGGTGCAAAAGTTAATTGTAAAGATGACTCCGGCTACACACCATTGCATGAAGCATCGCTGCAGAGCGGTAAAGATATGGTGAATTTACTGCTTGAATATGGTGCAGATGTTTCGGCAAGGAATGAATATGCCTATACTCCTTTGCATCAGGCCGCTACGATGGATAATATAGAGGCAGCAAAAGCACTGATTGGGCATGGTGCAGATGTTTTTGCCAAGACTTCTTTTGATCCTAATAAAAAATATGAACAATGGGAGTTGGATTTATGGAAAGACACTATGAATAAAACTCCCCAAGAAATAGCGGTTGCACGTGGTTTTAAAGAATTGGCGGAATATCTGCAAGTAAAAGAAAACGAAAAAATATCAGCAACTAAATAATCTGAGAAAATATGGTTTTTTATTTTTTAGGTTGAGGTTGGGGCAAAAAGGAGGTAAATTAGTTGGTGGTTGATAGTTGTTAGTCGAGAACAATAGCAATTCAGTTATCAGCACGGGAGTGAATAGTGAAAAGTTGTGGAATCGACAGGAAGAATATAAAATTAAAACAAATCGAATCCGACGATAATAAAGGAGCATTATGTTAGGTGTCTTTTTGATAATATGTCTGGCAGTATTTTGGTTTACCAAATTAAAAGCATATAAGTTATCGAGGATTATTGGCAATCAATCAGCAGAATTTACTAATGACCAACTCTGTGATATTAGCCATCAAGCAGTGGTACTTCATGCCATTTCAGGTGCGGCTGCTTTGATAGGATACATAGGTTGTGCATTACCATATTTATTTATTGAAGGACCCAACAGAAATGTTTACACCGTCGGCATCTTTATAGGGGTTGTTCCTGTATTATTTATTGCAGTTGCCTGCTATTTAGACATAAGGTTTGTACGAAATCCAGCCAAAGCCGCCACATTTCCTTTAAACTTCTGGCTCATGATGGCGATCATACCGCTGTTTTATACTTCTTACTGCTGTATTGATTATGACTTTTTCAGAAAAGACTACATTGCTCTCTTTAATAGTTTAGGCACTGATGCCAATCAGACTGAAAACGCATGGCCTTATTATGTTAAGGCTGTTGAGCATTATACAAAATTGGAAAAAGGCTTACAGAAGATTGTAAACGACGGAATCAAGTCAGGCCAATTGAATCTGACTGATGAGCAGCATAATAATCTGCGGAAATGGTTTGATGAAAACGTGTCTTCGTGGGCAAGTCTAAAAAAAGCGGCGTCTATCAATTATTGCAATGCTGCTTATGAGAATACGTCTCTATTTGAGAGTACATCGTGGAATAAATTTTTAAATCCAGTCGATGCCGGCTATGGTAAAATCAGGGATATTTATAGCAATATCAACGCTTGCTACCTTGCAGGAATATCTGATTTGGGCTGGTTTGATTTGTTTAAAATGGAGTTTGGAGCATCAAAGCATTTTGTTAACGGAAAAACTTTTGTAGGCCAGCTTGTGGGTTATGCCATGCTTGGAAAAAGCATCAAATTGCTTGCATCGCAAAATAGCTATACTCGTGAGAATGTACAAAAAGCCAGAGGAGTACTAAAAGAATGTTTTCCAGTGGGCCTGCCTGCATTAAATGCTGAAGGTGAGGTATTTATGTTCTGTGCCAACTATAACGAGGCGCTCAGTTCTCAAAAGCTGCCAATGGAGACTCCTTTGGACTTTGATTTTACAAAGCTTGGCTCAATCTCAGGAACAGAGGTTTATGTACGAAAACAGTATAAAGTTATGTTGGAAGCAGCGGACAAAGGTATTGACGCTAATTCAAAAATGTTTTCAATTATAAACTTTCCAACACAGAGAGAAGCGATTTTTAATAATAATGGTAATACCAGCAAGATAACTACCAAGGTTTATAAAATTTATAAAAGAGCAATCGCAAATTTGTCGGCGGGCTATTTCCTGCTTGACCTTGAAGAATACAAGCTAATCAAAGGCAATTATCCTGTTAGTATTTCACAGCTTAAGCAGGCAGGCCTGACTTCTCAATTGCCTGATGACCCTGATGGCAAAGGCAAAATAATTTATCGTAATGATGGCCAAAGAGCGATATTGTATGCTGTCGGCAAAAACGCTAAAGACGATGGCGGATATACAGATGATAAAGAGTCAGATAAAAAAAAGGACGATATGATTTACTGGCAAAGGAACTTGAAAGAAGAAATAGATACCGCTCATTAATACTCGCGGCTCTGATAATACAAATTTGAAATCGCAGATCCCCGCCTGCGCGAGGACAGGTTTGAGATTTGAAAAAAATGGATTCCCGGTCAGGTTCGACAAGCTCACCGCAGGCAGGTCGGGAATGACAGCGGGTGGTGGGAAAATGAAGAATGAATAGTGAAGAATGAATAATTGAGGAACCGGCTATGCCGATGAGATTTAATGACCCCGCGGTTACCCTTGGGGCTCTGTTTACGGGCAGACACATAGGTCTGCCCCTACGAAACACCCTACGCTCTGATGCGGTTGGAATGATGAACCCCCTGGCAGGCCAGGGGGCTAACACCCTGCGCTGTCGCCTGGGCTCTGATATTACGAATTTGAAAAAGATTGCCACGCTGCGCTCGCTATGACAGGGGGGGAGGGATTATTGTGGTAATATAGTTTTTTCGAGTGTTTCGTCTGCGAGGGTGTTTTGTTCATCTTTAGGCGGGGTGGTCGGCAGGCAGACTGTGAAGGTTGTGCCTTTGTCGAGTTCACTGTCAACCAATATTCTGCCGCTATGCTGCGTTATAATCTGAGCGACAATCGGCAGGCCAAGTCCAGTTCCCTGAATTTCTTTGCCTGGTCTTTTTACACGGTAAAATCTCTCGAATATTTTCGGCAAGTCGTCTTTAGGTATTCCCATTCCGGTATCAGTAACGGCAATAACGATTTCATTATTCTGTCGAGCGGCATCAAGGGTTACGCTTCCACTTTCGGGCGTGAATTTTATCGCGTTGCTCAAAAGATTCGTGAGAACCTGTATTATTCTATTGCGGTCGAACATAGCCCGGCCAATATCAGAAGCGATATTGACGAACATTTTTACTTTATGCTTGTCAGCGAAAAGTTTCATTGTATCAGCCGCTTCGCGTATTGTTTTGGCGACATCGTTTGGCGACAGGTCGAATTTCATTCTGCCTGATTCGAGTTTCTGGAAATCAAGCACATCGTTTATCAGTATGCTAAGCCTGTCAACATTTCGTTTTGACAGTTCCAAAAATTCTCTTTGTTTTGGTTTGAGTTTTCCTGCGATTCCATCCATAACGATACTTATGCCTTCTTTTATCGCGGTGAGCGGCGTTCGCAGTTCGTGCGAGACGGTGGAAATAAATTGAGCTTTGAGTTCCATAGTTTCCAGAAGTTTGTCCTCGACCTGTTTTTTCGCGGAGATGTCGTCGAGGCATACGACGACGTATTTTTTATCTTCCAATACGATAGGCTCTATATTCATTGACAGCCATGGTTTGCTTGACCTGTCAATGAAATGCGTAGCGCTTTGGAATTCAAATTCGCTGATAGGGCGGCCTGTCCGCAAAACGTTTTTTATGTTCTGTGTTATAGGACATACGCCGCAGCAGGCGCACATACCGCAGGCTTTGGAATTTGTTTTAAGCGTTACGCAGTCGAAGGCATCGCCGATGGGTCTGTTAATGATTTCAGAATAATCCTTTTTCAAAAGTTTGCGAATAGCGTTATTGACGCGCACTATGATTAAGTTTTCATCGATGAGCAAAAGACCGATGGGGATGGCGTCGAAAATCGCTTCGAGATTCTTTCTCTTTCGCTCAATCAGATTCTCTATCGATATTTCGCCGGAGATGTTATTTGGATAGTTCATTTTTTGTCGAGAATTTGCGTTATCTTTGTAATTAAATCCGCGAAGTCGAAAGGTTTTGTTACATAGTCGGCGACCTCATAAGAACCTGCGGCCGCTATGTCCTGCGGTTCGCAGACGGCGGTAAGCATTATCACAGGCGTTTTTTTCAAATCCTGATTTTCACGAAGACGCGAAAGCATCTCAACGCCCGTCATCACCGGCATATTGTTATCCAATAAAATTAAATCCGGTTTTTCTGCTGCGGCGATTTCAAGCCCTTCCTGGCCGTTCGAGGCGGTAAGGACGTTGAACTTGTTCCATTTCAAACGTGTTTCAATCGTGCTGCGAAGGTCGGCTTCGTCGTCAACGACCAAAATTGTGGCGTTTGAAGTTTTCTTTTTTGCCTTGAATAATCCGAGCATAGCAACTCCTACAAAAATTCAATCTGGATATCGGCAGTAAGGATGGAATTGTTAAGCAGAAACATTATTAGGCGGCCTGTTTGGGCTGTTTGTTTGGTGGTGTTTTATGTTATCGGTCTTTGCGGGGCGATTAAAAACAATAACGAGGTTAAGAGGCGGGCGGTTTTTGACGATTTTTGAGATGCGAATAAAGGTATCTCTAAAAAAGAGATTGCTTCGCTGCGCTCGCAATGGCAAGTGTGCAGGAATGATAAAGAGAATGGCTATGGCTATAAATAAGACAGATGATACGATAATAGATTCGATAAGGCTCACGGGAATTGTCGATGATGACAAGCTGAACGAGCTTTCTGCATCGGCAAATGAGAGCGGCAAGAGCATAATCAGCCTGCTGAAGGAAAGCGGCCTTATGAGCGAAGACCAGATGGCCCGGATTGTCGCGGTTTCTCAGAAAATCGAATTTATAACGCTTAGCCCGGATATGGTTGACCCGATAGCGGCACATATGATTCCTTATGAGATGTCGAATGAGCATAATCTCATAGGGCTTCGTACAGATGGCGATAGACTGTATGTTGCTATGAGTTCACCGATGAATCTTACGGTTCGCGACCAGATAGAACTTAGAACCGGCTATAAGGTTTTTCCGCAGGCGGCTACGCCGAACGCGATTAAGGCGGCGGTACGTTATCATTTCAACGTGCAGAATGTTACAAAACAAACCATTGCTTCTATGAGGCTGAAAAAACAGCAGCAGGGCGGCAGGCAGGAAGTTGCCGTTCTGAGCAAACTTTCGGACAGCGCAGACCCTATAAGCAGTCTTGTAAGCTCGATAATCAGCGGAGCTATTGACTGCCGGGCGAGCGATATTCACGTTGAACCGCAGGAAAGCAATTTGACAATCAGGTATCGAGTGGACGGTATTCTGAAAAAAGAACTCGATATACCGGCAACGGCACAGGCGGAAGTAATCAGTCATTTAAAAATTCTGGCAGGAATGGATATCTCTGAAAAGAGAATTCCGCAGGACGGTCATATTACGACTATGCATCAGAACCGCGAATATGATTTGCGTGTTTCATCGCTGCCGTCGGTAGTGGGAGAGAAAATAGTTTTAAGAATACTCGATAAAAGCAATAAAAGATGGAATCTCGACGATATAGCGCCGAATAAATTTGATAATGGAAAATTCAGGGGTCTGATTGAAAATCCTTATGGAATGATACTGATGACGGGGCCTACCGGAAGCGGAAAGACGACAACGCTTTATTCGCTTTTGCAGCTTTTGAACAACGGCAAGAGAAATATCGTTACGGTTGAAGACCCTGTTGAATACAGGCTTGGCGGCATTACGCAGGTTCAGGTTAATAACAAGGCAGGTCTTACATTCGCTACGGCGCTTAGAAGCATTTTAAGGCAGGACCCTGATATAATTCTTATCGGAGAAATCCGCGACTTTGAAACCGCTGAAATCGCTGTAAGCGCAGCGATGACCGGCCATCTTGTGCTTAGCACGCTGCACACCAACGACGCGGCAGGGGCGATATCGAGATTTATCAATATCGGTATTCCGCCTTTTTTGCTGGCATCGTCGCTTTTGGGCGCAGTGGCGCAAAGGCTTATAAGGAAATCTTGCAGTCAGTGCGGAGAGACTTACGCGGCAAGCGGCGAACAGAAGAAAATTCTCGCAGTACCCGGCGGAAATGATAAAGAACTTAAGCTTGTCAAAAACGCGGGCTGCGATAATTGTCTGAAAACGGGGTATCTTGGAAGAGAAGCGATATACGAGATATTGACTATTTCGCCTCAGATACGCAGAATGATAATCGACGGTAAAAGCGATACTGAAATAAGGGCTCAGGCGGTAAAAGAAGGGATGAGGACTCTTAAGGCGAGCGGAATAGAAGCGGTTGTTTCGCAAAATACGACGATTGATGAATTGTGGCGAGTTGTTGATATGCAGGCGGATTAGTATGAGTATCTATGAATATACAGCGAAAGACAATGCGGGCGAAATCTTCAGCGGAATATATGAAGACGTGAGCAATGTCTCTGCGCTGAAAGTCGAGCTTGCAAAGATTGGATATATTCTGACAGGCGCAAAGAAAAAGAAGGCAGTAAATCCAGCGACTATAAAAGTCAAGCAGGCCGATGTTGTCGCTTTCGGGTTTAAATTCGCGGGGATGTGTTCTGCGGGTCTTTCGATAGTGCAGTGTCTTGATACGCTTGAAAAACAGACCGACAGCGAAACGATGAAATATATTATCAGCGACATAAAAAAGAACATCGAAACCGGTTCATCGCTTACCGACGCGTTCAATAAGTATAGAACGGTTTTTTCAGATTTCTTTTTGGGTATGGTTGAAGCGGGCGAATCCGGAGGCAGGCTGGCAGAGAGCCTTGAAATAAGCGCAAAGCATCTTGAAAAGCAGTCTGACTTGCGAATGAAGCTCAAAGCCGCCTTTACATATCCGGTCATTGTCATAATTATGTGCTTATTGATTGTTACAGCTTTGGTGATTTTTGTTGTGCCTGTCTTTTCAAAAATATACCACCAGCTCGGCGTTCCGCTGCCTGGGCCGACGCAATTGCTGTTTGTTTCCAGTATAATAGTGCGGCACTGGTGGCCCGGTATAATTATCACGATAGGAATAATTCCGTTTATTTACGCATATCTGCATAAAAATAAATACCTCAAAAGCAAATGGGATCATTTTAAATTTTCTATGCCCATATTTGGAAAACTTTACAGATTAGTCGCGATATCGCAGTTTGTCAGAAGTTTCGCGATGCTTATCACGACCGGCGTGCCTATAATCAAGGCATTTCAGGTTGCGACGCTTGTGGCGAATAATGAAAAGATTTCAGAGATGAGCCTTGATATACAGAAATCGGTGCAGGCGGGCAACGGCGTTGCGGAATCTTTTGGAAAGCACAAGATATTTCCTCCGATAATTGTTCAGCTTGCGGATTCAGGCGAGCAGGCAGGCATTCTCGGTCAGATGCTTAATAAGGGCGTTGATTTTATGGAAAAAGACATCGATAGAATGACTACCGCAATGCTCGTCAAACTTGAACCAGTGCTTACATTGGGAATGGGCGCGGTTATCGGACTCATACTAATGGCGGTTTATCTGCCGATGTTCGATTATATGTCGCATTTGAAGTAAATTGTAAATAAAAAGCAAATTTTTTGGAAGTAGCCCTGCAAAGATGCCGAATACTTTGTATGGTTTAACGATAAGATTCTTTAATAGACAAAAACAATATTCAATTAAGGAGTATAAGAATGAAAAAAAGAAATGGTTTTACGCTGATTGAGCTGCTCATCGTTGTGCTGATTCTTGGCGCTTTGGCCGCGATAGCAATACCGAGAATTACCGCAAGCGCTGATAACGCCAAAAAGAATGCCTGCAATACCAACGTAGATTTGATGAATTCACAGATTGAGATGTGGGCAGCTAATCACAGCGACGTTTATCCGACTACTCTGGCGACAATCACCGGCAGTACGGATTACTTCCCTGACGGCGCTCCTGTATGTCCATTTGGAACGGCTTATGTAATGGATACGAACCACCGAGTAACGGCACATACACACTAATCTGTGGTTTGTGGTACGATAATTTAATGATAAAAGGGACGGCAGCGAGCTGTCCCTTTTTCTATTTAAAGGTAAGTTATGAAAGCACAAAGAAAAGGCGTTACGCTTATTGAGATGCTGGTTGTTGTGCTTATCATCGCGGCGATGGTGTTTGTCGCAGTGCCGAGATTCAGTATGGCAACTGCCAATGCCGGCAGCGCACAGACGGCTGCGGAAAAAATTTCCGCGGGTATAAGATATACTCGAAGTCTTGCCATATCCAATGCGGCAACAAATACCCATGGATTTAGTCTTAATATGACAGGCTCGGGCAGTTATACCGGATTTCAAATCGTGAGCCTCAGCAGCGGCAGCGTCGTTAAAACAGAGACTATCAACCAGAATGCAACCTGCACCGGCGCAAATGACTTCAGGTTTGGGCCGCTTGGAAACAGACTTATTGACAGCGACAGCCTGGTAGTCAGCGGGGGCGGTAAAACTCTCAATGTTGCCGTTGTATCCGCGACAGGAATGGTGAAATGTCAGCAGCAATAAAAAATAAAAGAAAATTTAGAGGCGGCTTTACGCTCACCGAAGCGGTCGTCGCGGCGGCGTTGCTGCTGGTTGCGATGGTTCCGATTTTAAAAGCTCTTACGCAGGCGAATCTTAATTCTGTTATCATAGAAAGAAGAACGCAAAGCCTCTGTCTGGCACAGGGAAAACTCAATGATATCAAGGCACGCTCCATTTACGGTTTTGACGCTATTTCTTCGCAGAGTAACGAAGTTTTAGCAGGCTCGTATCTTTGCAATACCGCTATCGGCGGCAGCGGATACCTCAAGACCGTCAGCGTTTCGGTCGGTATGGATGTGAACCAAAACAGCATCCTCGGCAGCGACGAAATAGAGGTCGTGCTGCAAAGCCAGATAGCCAAAAGGCAGCCGCTGGACTAAATAGAAAATATTGAATTCACGGAAGTAAAAATTATTTTTTGTTTTAAATCGTCGATTACTTCATTTGTTTTTATTTTTACAGTCTTAGTTTCACCTGTAAGCAAATCAAAAAAGTTATCGCTTAAATCCGCATCGAAAGGCAAATCAATATAAAGGTCTTTGACTGCGCAGGCAGGAGTTAAATTCAAAAGCCAGTTAAGGTCATCAACGCGTTCGGTCTGAATGTTTATTTTCTGCACAGGCCAGTCGATATATTTATCAGGATGATAAAAGAAACTGTTTTCCGCTATAATGCCATCGGCGTTCTCAATCGTGGAATATAAATAGGCGGCTGTCCCTATTTTTTTAATTTCTACAAAAGACTGCGGCAGGGTAATTGTTGAAATTCCCGACGGGCTTGCGGAGACAGGTCTTTGAAATTCGTCGAGCGTTTTCAGATTCAGGTCGATGAGCCGACAGGTGAAAAGGCCAGTAAATGGCGAAGAGGAATGATTGATTATTGAAGCAGTTGAATTTTGCGGTTGAATAGTTGTGATTACGGGAGCGAAAAATCTTTTTGTGTAATAATATAATGCCTTCGGTCTTAACTGATAATCCAGACACGACCAGCTAATCGAGGGGCAGCAGTCGTTGAACTGCCAATACAACGCGCCGCTGTTGATTTTGGAATTTGTGCGGAGATGCTCGACATTTTTCTTAATCGCTCTGGCCTGAGTAATCTGCGACAGATATATAAATTCGTCAAGCGTCGCGACAGGGCGGAAAAACTCATTTATGTAGTGATGCAGTCTTTGAGTGCCGTTTGGCTGATAATCGTGTTTTTCAATTTCCCAGGAGGCAGGGTGCAGTTTTTCGTTCTGGACGAAACTTTTCAATGTTTTTTTATCCGGCATTCCCTGGAATCCAAATTCACTTACAAACCGCGGTATTTGTTTATAGTAGTCGTCGCTTGGTTTTGCGCCTGACCAGACTTCCCACTGATGGGTGGTGCCCGTTGATGGTTCGTTTGGATTTTTGGCAGCTCCAAGAGGCGTAGATGTTATATAATCACGGTCAGGGTCAAGCTCGGCAGCGATTTGCGGCAGCAGTTTATGGTAGATATCTCTGCCGTAAAACTTTTTGCTTTTGCCTAACCAGCCGTTTGCGTACATCCAGTCGATTTCATTGTTGCCGCACCAGATTACAAGCGATGGGTGATTTCTAAGTCTTATTATATTTTGTGCCGCTTCGATTTTTACCGCTTCGGTGAACCATTCGCGGTCTGGATAGTATGCGCAGGCAAATGGGAAATCCTGCCAGGTCATTATGCCGAGCCTGTCGCAGATATTGTAGAAGGCATCTGTTTCATAAATTCCGCCGCCCCAGACGCGGAGGATATTTATATTCGCATCTTTGGCCGCGATGAGCAGTCTTTCGTAGTCGGCCTCTGTGGTTGAGCCGATAAAGAGCGATGCCGGTATCCACGCTGCTCCGCGAGCATAAATCGGCTGACCGTTGACGATAAACTGGAAGGGGCTGCCGAATTCGTCGGGCGACTGATTTATTTGAACCGTTCTTATGCCAAACGAGTTGGTCGTTGTCTGGGTTTGTTCGCCGGCGATGACAAGCTCTGTTTTGAGTGTATAAATAGGCTGGCTGCCGTAACCGGCAGGAAACCAGATTGCCGGATTTTTGATTTTTAACACCGTTGATATTTTTTTATCGCTGCCGCTGAAATCAAGTTCCCCTTCGGCGGCGATTTTTCCTGTGGAATCAAAAATCACAAGTTTGCAGGATGCAGGGTCTGTTTCGACAAATTTTTCTATTTGCGCGGATATTTTTATATCCGCCGCATTTGCGTCGGCGTTTATGGTTCTGATATGAACATCGCTGATTTTTCCAGATTTAAAACCTTCGATTTTTACCAATTGCCATATTCCGCATCCGGGCAGGCGTGGAGCCCAGTCCCATCCGAACTGGCATTGAGCCTTGCGAACATAAGCTCTTTGCGCAAACGAGCAGGTGTCTTCGGACAGTTTGCCGAAGCGATTCATTAACCGGCTGCCATTCTCCAATGCCGATTCGCATTTTACAAGAAGGCGGTTATCTTTTTCCTTGAGCAGATTTTTGACATCAAATTGAAACGAGCGGAACATATTTTCTGTTCGTCCGATGAGTTTATCATTGAGCCAGATTTGACAGAAGGTGTCCAAGCCTGCAAAGATAATATCTATTTTATCGAGGTTTAGCAATTCTTCCGGGCAATCGAAAAACTTTTGAAAGAGCCACGCCTTTTCGCTTGGCCACAGAAAATCCTGCGGATTAGCCCGCAAGTCAAAGAGGTTAATTTTTTCAGATTTGACCAAGCAATCGTAAATTGAACTCGGCACTGTGCAATCGAGCCAGTCCGATTTGTCGAGGTCTCGCATCCTGCGTGCAGAATCAGGATATTCTTTGTACTGCCATTTGCCGTTGAGTTCTAAAGTCTGTTTTTTCATAAACGGATTTTAACAGAAAATTAGAGAATAGGGAATAGGGTTTAGGGGATAGTGTACGAAAAGAAAAATTATCGGACGTTTGTTATTGTGCAAATGCGGTATGGTCTTTTTTGCAGTGAAAAGCGGGTTCTGGGTTATTACAAGCGGTTTATAAGCCGATATTCTAAAAGGATTAAGGTGTAGATATTGTGTATATGCGTAGAATAAAAAATAAAACGGCTTTTAGTCTCGTAGAATTGCTGCTGGCATTTGCGATTATTGTAATCGTCTTCGCAGCGGTTGTGCCGCAGTTCCGCGCAATTAGAAACAGTTGGGCGACAACCGAAGCCGGCGCATCTATTATTCAAAACGGCAGGGTTCTTGCCGAGCATTTTTCCAGAAACATTTCAGCGGCAAAACGCATCATCAGCGTAAGCGGCAGCGAAAATACAAATGGTTATATAACTTTTGAAGATAACGCAGGCGGCACAAAGCGTTATATGCTGTCGGGCGGATATATCGTTTTCGGCGATGTCGGAAGCGAAGCACAATTAGCCGGGCCTGTCAGCAGTTTTAAAATCGCCTGTTATTCACTCGAAGATTTCTCGACTCCCGCAACCGATGTCAATGATATCCGGTTAGTAAAGTTTGAGACAAATTTCCCAAACGACAACGCAATGGGCAGCAGCAAAGTATTTCAGTCGGAAGTCTTCATACAGACGAACAATCAGCAGGGGTTGTGCTGGTCGAATATGGATATTGGTTCTGTGGCGGCAACAGGCAGCGCAACATCGTCAAGCTGCGGCTGGACTATAAAAGCTTCAGGTACAGACATCTGGGATAACTCTGATGAATTTCACTATGTTTATCAGTCGCTAAGTGGTAATGGGCAAATCATAGCCCGCGTTTCCAGCGTAAGCAATACAAATTCATGGGCAAAAGCAGGCGTAATGATTCGCGAGACGCTGACGGCAACTTCAAAACACGCTATGATGGTCGTTACACCCGGCAATGGCACCGCCTTTCAGCGGCGAACAAGCACAGGCAGCAGCAGCGACCATACGGCGGGCAGCGGCGTTACCGCTCCATACTGGGTAAAACTTGTTCGTTCCGGCGACACCTTTAGCGGCTACGAATCTCCGGACGGCTCATCATGGACATTTGTCGACAGCGTTGATATAAGTATGGCGACAAATGTTTATATAGGTATGGCTGTTACCAGCCACAGCGATGGAGTTCTCTGCACCGCTGTAATTGACAGCATCTCTTCTTCCGGCGTGATGTATGAGAATTTTAGCTGGGCAAAGGCGGCATCCGATGCTGCATTATTACCAATTAACACTCCCGCTAATGTAAGCGAGGGCGATTTACTCATCGCATCGGTCGCCACAGACGGCACTACATCGCTGACCTCTCCGTCGGGCTGGACACCGATTAATCAGGGCAGCGATACTGCCGGTCAGGTAACATTGGGAGCGTGGTGGAAACTTGCAGCCGCTTCTGAACCTTCAAGTCATACTTTTACCTGGACTGGCGGCAATCAGCAGGCGTACGGCTGGATAATGAGATTCACCGGCCACGACTCCGGCTCTCCAATTAACAATTGGTCGTATGGCAGCGATTCATCAGCTTCTCCGATTAGTCCTGCGGTTACAACCACAGCGGGAAATTGTATGATTCTTCGTTTGGGAGCGTTTGACCAAAATGACATAACATTTGGCTATCCTGGTCTTGTCGGCCATACAGCGATTACTATGGATACAAGCGGCAACAGCACAGCAGGGGCAGTTACATATCAGGGGTTTGGCGAAGGCAAGCAGACCGGTAACTTAAGCAATGTTACTGTTTTGAAACCGACAGGGACAAGTTCAGGAGATTTGTTAATCGCAGCGGTTGCAACAGATGGCAGCACGTCGGCCACTATTTCGGCACCGGCCGGCTGGACATTACTTAACCGCGGCAGCGACTCCGGCAATAAGATGACATTGGGCATCTGGTGGAAACTGGCTGGCACTTCGGAACCGGCCAGCTATATATATACCTGGACCGGCAATGAACAGGCTTATGGCTGGATAATGCGATTTACAGGCCACAACCCAACCACGCCTATAAATGCCTGGGGATTCCAGCAGGGCGCTGCTACTGACAAGACGCCGCCCTGTCCATCGGTTACTACGACGGTTGCCAATAGTATGATTGTCCGAATAGGCGGTTTTGACCTTCATTCTATTAATATCAATAATCCGGGTTTGGCAGGTCATACAGCAATTACAATGGATGAAAGCGCAGGTAATGCCAACTCCTGTTCAGGCGGTGCAGGGTGGAAACAGCAGTCAGACATTGGCATCAGCGGTGTCGTTGACTTTACGCTTACCGGAGCCCAGCGATTCAGGACTTTTACAATTGCGATAGCGCCATCGCCGGCGGCCGGCACAGTTTCCGGCGGTGCGGGATATATTAAACAGTTGTCAATCGGCGACAGTGGAACATCTAATTTTACGCTCGGCTCGGCTAATGAGGCAAGAACGCTTACGATAGCGGTAAAGCCTGCGGACAGCGGGCGCTGCGATTGCGGCGACGGCCAGTTGAAACCATAAAATAATTATTATGAAAAAAGAAATAAAAAATAACGGTTCAGTTCTGGTGGTTGTGGTTTTTGCCATAGCATTGCTGACGGCTTTTGTGGCCGGTATGCTCCAGCTTAATGCCGAGCAGACTCAGCTTATGCGAAATGAAGTTTATGCCGCCCAGGCGCAGGCAATCGCTGAAGCCGGTATGGCCGATGCATTTTCTCAGCTTCGGAGTAATTCGAGCTGGACGAGCGGATATACGAATAAAAGTTTCGGCGGCGGCTCTTACACTGTTACGGTGGGGGATTCCAACGTCATTTCAACCGGAACATCCGCGCAGGGTTTCGCATCGAGAATACAGGCGGACATTACAATAGGCGGCAGCAGTCCTTATATTATACGGGTTAATAAATTGAGGATTAACGAATGAGTATGAAAGACAAAAAAGTTTTCGGCATAGACATCTGCACAAACTCAGTGAGTTTTGTTCAGTTGGAAAAGACCGGCGGGAAGATTAAATTTCTGAAATGCGCTACTGTTCCGCTTGCACAGGGCATTGTGCGAGATGGAGTCGTTCAGGACACCTCCGGGCTGCTTGGCGTGATTAAGAGTTTTAATATCACAGGCGTTCTTGGGCATATAAACTCTGCTCTGACAATTTGTGCCGAGCCTACACTGCTGCAAATTTTTAATCTGCCGGACTGTTCGCCTGGCGAGGTGAAGAAAATCGTTCAGGATGAGGTGAGACAGTACGCAGTTCTGCCGCTGAAAAATATCGAGATGGATTATTGCGGGCTGAAATCGGCGGATTCGCAGGCAAAAAGAGTTCTTGTCGGAGCGGCACAAAGCGAGCATTTGAATGTTACTGTCAGGGCGTTTGAAAAACACCATATTAATGTCGAAACAATAGAGCCTGCCGTAACAGCTTTTATGCGAGCGTGCTTTGATAAAGTTATAAGGCCTATGAGCGGGAAAAATATTATGCTTCTGCTTATACGCGATGAAAACCTGACCTTGTGCATATTTAAAAAGCAGAGACTTGAATTTCTCAGAACTAAAAAATTTGAATCCGATATTATAAGTTCCGCTCAGCGGGGCATCTGGCTTGGTCGCGATATGGAGTCGGTGATTCAATTTTATGAACTTGAGGAGGGCGCAGACGCTCAGCCATGGCGAATAATTGTTTCGGCATTTCCGGACGCCAAAAACAATTCGCAAATAGCCGATGAGCTTAAAAAAACCACATCCCGGCAGAATGTCGAAATTTCGGCGTTTGATAACAGTATGATGGATATTGAAATCGGGCAAAACGGCCAAGCCGCGATTTCTCCCGTTGCGGCAGGGGCGGCGATGAAACTGCTCAATGGGAATTCAGCCGGCATAAGCCTTGATTTGATGCCAAGGGAAATCGTTTCAATTAAAAAAGCCAGAAAAGAAATGCTTATAATTGTAAATGCCGCGGCCTGTCTTCTTTTGCTTTTGTTTGCTTATATCGCTTTCATAGGCCGCCAGTCAACAGCCGTCGGTCGTGAGGTTTATACCCAAAAGCAAAAACAAATTGAAACGAATATGCAGCAGATGATTGAGAACAGAAAAGACATTGACAGCAGACTTGGCGTTATGAAAAATAATCTTTCGATTGTGAATAAGGCGGTCGAGGCCAGAAGCTATCATAACTGGGCGAGGCTGCTTTCCGAGCTTGCCAGGAATGTGCCGCAGACGATATTGATACAAAATCTCCAGGGCAAAGGCGAAAACGTAATAGAAATAGAAGGGCTTGCGACAAATTACGACGCGGTGAACAGCTTTATGAGCAATCTGTCGCAAAACAAAATGATAAGCGAAGCTACGCTTGCCGATGCCGGTCAGGACGCCAAATACGGCAGTAAATTTGTAGGCTATAAAATTGTCTGTTCTCTTGCAAAATAAAATATAAGTAATACTTTAGCCGATTGTAAAAAAACCGCGTGGGCTTCCTCCTTCGCTAAAGCTACGGAGGACAAGAAGAGCCCACCCTACAAAACTGGATTCCCGCTTTCGCGGGAATGACAGGTAGTATTTGACACTCGGCTAAAGTGTTACAAATATAAAGGGTTTTAAAAATGATGAAAAATTTAATCAGATTGCAGGATTTTTCGCGGAAAAATGTCGCGGCTGTTACGCTTGTTCTGATAGCGGCCATCGCGATATATAACTGGTTTATAACGCCTCATTCAAATTATATTATGGCGGCGGAAAAGTACACCATTGCCTCCAGGGCTATGGAGAAAACCGGCAAAATAATTGAATCCGAATTAAAGCTCAAACAGAAAAAACTTGACGAGTTTGCCGGACGGTTTGACTCGGCAAAGCAGGAATTCTTTGACGCTGAAACGGCCAAAACTTTTCTGGCAGGCATTCAGTCTCAAGCTGAAAAGAACAAATGCGTTGTTGACACGCTGAAATTTTCTCCGGCAAAGCAGATTATAACGGCAGATACAAATAACATCGACATACAGGAATATCAAGTGAATTTGGGCGTTGTCGGTCAATATGCGGATATTGTTATGCTTTTGGATTCATTGCAGAACAGAAAACAAAAAGTCTGGATAGATAATATAAAACTTCAGCTTAAGGATGTCTCAACCGGCGAACTTGTATGCGATGCCGTGATGAGTTTATACACATTAAAGGTTACGGAGAATATGAACGATGTTAATACACAAAAATAAAATAGCGTTTATGAGTTCGATTATCATTGCATTTGCCGCATTTATGGTTTTTGCCGAGGAGACCCCTGTAATCGATGTAAGCCAGTTAAGGCAGGCCAATCCGTTTGCGCAGTTTGCAGGCGCAGGGTCGCCGACTCCCGCGGCAAAACCGCTGCCCGAAGGACCGAAGCCTGATTTGTTTATCGAAACTGTTTCGCTGAAGTTTGTTGACGCGAAAAGTCTTAAGGCTTCCATTGCCACTATGTCCAGCGAATGGGGGAATATGGAGCCGGACGCGAAAGGCAATTCGCTGATAATCTGTGATACAAACGACAACATTAGAAAAATCATCGAGCAGATTCACAAAATCGACCGAAAGCCTGAGCAGATTATGATTGAGGTGGTTATTCTCGATGTAAAGCTTGACAATGAGACAGAAATCGGCGTGAACTGGGATATGCTCAAAACCGACAACTTCGGAGATGGAGATGCCTCCTTTAGACAAAATTATACAAGTCGCGTAGGAGTTTCTACGACATTAGTAGATGGTGTATATAACAGCGGCACAGGTATCGGCTCTGATTTCAGCTTTTATTTTGGCAATATCAGAAACGTAATTCACGTTTTGCAAACAAAGAATAATGTCGAAATTATTGCAAGTCCCCGCATAATCGTTGTGAGTGGAGAAAAAGCATCTATAGCGGCTGTTGAACAAATACCGTATAAGGAAAGCTCTGATACGAGCGGCGGCGGTTCTCTGACCAGTACGCAATTTAAAGATGTTGGTGTAACGCTTAAAATAACAGCAACATTGACGGATGATAAATATATTTTCCTAAATGTTGAAACTGAACAAAGTGTTCAGACAGGTACAAGTATTGTTACCGGTGGCGTAGACGCTACCGGCGTACCAATAGTTGATAAGAGAAATATACAAAGCGCTCTGCTGCTTAACGATGGCCAAATTCTTGCAATCGGCGGTCTGCGGCGGAAAGAAACTCAAAAACAGACTACCCAGATTCCATTCCTGGGCGATATACCCTGGGTTGGTGAAGCCTTTAAGTCAACCGATACTATTCAGAACAATTCCGAATTGCTGGTGCTTTTATCGCCTCATATATATAATGGCGAAAAGCCATCCGATGTTGAAATGGCAAAATATAATGAAATTACCAAACGGCCTCTTGTGGAAATCCCGGAAAACGAAAGGCAAAAAGATAAAAAGAAAGTAGATAAAAAAAGCAAAGAAACCAAAAAAGTAAAATCAAAAACAAAGGCTAAAAAATAAAAACCCTGTCATTTCGACCCCCGCAGCTTCTTGCCGAGTAGGTCTATGACGAAGCAAGAGCGGGGGAGAAATCTGTTTTAAATAGATTTCTCGACTTCGCCCCTTGAAGGGGCTGCGCTCGAAATGACAATTCGAGGGCTTTTCTACAAAACAGTATTTGAAACATTGGTGTCGATTGAACGTATAATATAATGGAACTGGGAGTTTGCACTATGAATAGTTATAAAACAAATGTTGTTCATATAACGCACGAAGCTATCGGTAAGATAGGTGGTATAGGGGCCGTCCTTGACGGTATCCTTACCAGCAAAGCCTATATAGAAAATACCGGCAGAACCGTGCTTGTGAGTGTTCTTTTCTCCACAGAAGGCCCGATTGAGAATCGGCTGGGCCTTGGCGGAGAAGTTCTCTATTCCAGCGCAGACGGCTACAGTAACACCGGCTACGCGAGCGGATTTAAAAGTATCGAAAAACACTTCAATGTTGACATTGTGTACGGCAGACGACTTTTTGAGGACGTCCGAACAGGCATAAAAAGTATGCCTGAAGTTATTCTTGTTGATGTTCGCAGAATGAACGCGGGCCCGTTAAATCAGTTCAAGGGTCAGTTGTTCAATCGCTTCGGAATAATGAGTAATTTATATGAGCATTTGTGGGGATTTGAGGAATGGATGCGTCTTGCTCCGCCGGCGATTGAAGCAATCAAGGTAATCGGCGTTACTCCGCAGGAGGGTGAAACAATAATTGTCGCTCACGAATTTATGGGTATGCCCACCGCGCTGGCCGCCAAAATCGACAAACAGTATGATTTCAAAACGGTTTTTTACGCTCACGAGGTTGCTACTGTCAGAAAAATCGTCGAAGAACGCACGGGCCACGATACGATGTTTTATAATGTAATGGAAAAAGCGCAGGCTGTGGGGTTATCCCTGCCGGATGTCTTTGGCGACCAGAGTCATTATTACAAAAATGTTCTCGTTGAAGCTTCGCGTTTCTGCGACAGTATCCTTGCCGTCGGAGATTATGTGGTTAAGGAGCTGCGTTTCCTTTCGCCGGAGTTTCACGATGCCGATATCGAATTGACATACAACGGCATACCCGCATATCACATAAGCCTTGAGGAAAAAAAGCGGTCAAAAGAAAGGCTCGTGAAGTACTGCGAAAATCTGCTTGGTTTCAGGCCTGATTATGTTTTCAGCCACGTTACCCGGCTTGTTCGCAGTAAGGGGCTATGGCGAGATTTGCGCGTGCTTGAACAGGTTGAAAAGGAATTGCGTCCGCTGCACAAGTCAGCCGTTTATTTTCTGCTGAGTACGGAAATCGGCTACAGAAGGCCGAAAGATATTTTGCGTATGGAATCAGAATATCAATGGCCTGTCGCGCATCACGAGGGTATGCCGGATTTAAGCGGTGGTGAAGCGGCATTCTATCCGGCTATACAGGAATTTAATGCTCGCAGCAGGAATATAAAAGCTATTTTTGTAAATCAATTCGGCTTCGACAGACGCAGTTGCGGCAATAGAATGCCTGATGATATGGAATTTATGGACATACGCAAGGGCAGCGATGTCGAATTCGGCCAGAGCATTTACGAACCGTTCGGCATAGCGCAGGTTGAGCCGCTCAGTTTCGGCGGAATATGCGTATTCAGCAATGTCTGCGGCTGCGCTGGTTTTGTGAACAAGGTTACAAATGGCGAAGCCAGCCGAAACGTGATAATCGCTGATTATACCGATATTGAAGAACTGAAATCAGGCGATGTCGAAGCTCTGCTCAAAATAGATGTTAATGTCAGAAATAAAGTTGAAAGGCGCGTCAGCGAAAAGGTTGCGATGGAGATTTTCGCAAGACTGCCTAAAAATGATGATGAGCTTGTCGAGATGATTAGCTCCGGCTACGACCTGGCAGAGCATATGAGTTGGGAAGCAGTCGTTGAGAACTATGTCCTCAAGGCCTTTGCCAACGCCATCGACCGGCAGAAATTAAAAGTAGCGGTGTAATTTCCAGTTGCCTTAAAGCTGCTGTCGGTGTAAATTGCCGATATGCAGGGCAGAAAAAATGTAATCGGTTTAATGGGCGGCATATCGTCAGGGAAAAGTACCGTTGCCGCTGAGTTGGCAAAACTCGGTTGTGTGGTTATTGATGCCGATGTGATAGCGAAGCAATTGTTGTTCGATGAGGGGATAAAAAAACAGCTCCGCCAGAAGTTCGGCGATGATATTTTTGACGAGCATTGCCAGATTGACAGGAAAAAACTTGCGCAAAAGGTTTTTAACTGTGCCGAGACTGTTAAATTAGCTAATTCCATAATCCACCCGCCTGTTTTGCGGAAAGTTGAGCAGTTAATAGAGGCCTATCAGCTCCAGCAGGGGGTAAAGGCAATAGTTCTGGACATACCTTTACTTGTTGAGTCGGGCTGGGAAAAACGATGCGATAAGCTGATTTTTATCGACTGCAGCGAGCAAATTCGCTTCAGAAGGGCTGAAAACCGGGGTGTTTTTGATGTAAATGAGCTAAAAAAAAGAGAAAATTTTCAGATTTCTCTGGACAACAAAAGAAAAATCGCTAATTATGTTATTGAAAATAATGACCTTTCAGAGCTGATTAAACAGATCGGAAATATATTTCCCGCGTTATTGTCTTAGCATTGCGGCTTTGCAGGTTTTAGTTTTGGGTCGCGGGAAACATTAGAGCACACAAATATTGGACATTTAATAAAAGCGATAAGCAAATCTGGTGTCAATTTCCGCATCGTATATATAGATTTGTTTTTGCTAAGTTCAAAATACTCTCATCAATGCGCGAAAAATAATACCGATAGGTATAAATCTTAACGATTGGCTTTTCAAAAGGAGTAATCAATGGCCAAAGCGATTGCAAAATCAGATTCAAGAGAACCAAATAAAAGAAAAAAGCACATCAGGGCAGACGAAGTCGATAACGACAAAGCTCAGCAGCCTGCCGAGTCGGGAAACGATATGCCCGCCAATATCCCTGCGTCCGCGCCTGTACCCACGTCTGTCGGTTCGGACAATGCTGAACACGATGGCAGAGATAATGGCAAAAACGGCGGCGGGAAAAGCGATACGGATTTCGAGTCAACGCACGCCAAATACGAACGCATTAAACGAGGCAACCTCCACATAACAGACCTGCAGCGAATGAGCGTTGCGGAACTTCACGATGTTTGCAAGCGCGAGGGTGTCAAAGAATATACAGGTATGAAGAAGCAGGAGCTTATCTTTAAGGTTCTTAAAGAGCGCGTTCAGCAGGATGGTCTGATGTATGGCGAAGGCGTTCTTGAGGTTCTGCCGGATGGTTACGGCTTCCTGAGAAACCCTGATTACAATTATCTGTCTTCTCCTGATGATATTTATGTTTCGCCGTCGCAGATAAAGAGATTTGGTCTGCGTACAGGCGCTATCGTCAGCGGTCAGATTCGTCCGCCTAAAGAATCGGAAAAATATTTCGCGCTTCTCAGGGTTGAGGCGATTAACTATGAAGTGCCTGATAAATTAGTTGAGAAGGTCAACTTCATCGACCTTACTCCGCTGCATCCTGAAGAAAGAATTATACTTGAGACTTCCAGCGATGAACTGAATATGAGAATCATCGACTTAGTTACGCCTGTTGGCAAAGGCCAGCGCGGCCTGATTGTCGCTCCTCCGAGAACAGGCAAAACCGTTCTTTTGCAGAAAATCGCGAATTCCATCAGCACAAACTATCCGGAAATCAAATTGATTGTGCTGCTCATAGACGAGCGTCCTGAAGAAGTTACCGAAATGGAACGCAAAACCGCCAGAGATGTCGAAGTTATCAGCTCGACATTTGATGAGCCTGCCTCCAGACATTGTCAGGTTGCCGAAATGGTTATCGAAAAAGCAAAGAGAATGGTCGAATACGGCGAAGATGTCGTTATTCTGCTCGACTCGATTACAAGGCTTGCAAGAGCGTATAACACCGAAGTTCCGCATTCAGGCAAAATCCTGACCGGCGGCGTCGATGCCAACGCGATGCAGATGCCCAAAAAATTCTTCGGCGCTGCAAGAAACATTGAAGAGGGCGGCTCGCTTTCTATTTTCGCCACGGCACTGGTTGATACAGGCTCGAAGATGGACGAAGTTATCTTTGAAGAGTTCAAGGCCACAGGCAATATGGAATTGCATTTGGACAGAAAACTCGTCGAAAGAAGAATTTGGCCTGCCATCGAAATCAGCAAGAGCGGCACAAGACGCGAAGAATTGCTTATGGATGCCAAGGAACTTGAATTGGTTTATAGATTGAGAAGGGTTCTCAGCGAACTTAATCCTGTTGAAGCCGTCGAACTGCTAAAGAGCAGATTGGCAAAGTGCAGGTCAAACGCCGAATTCCTGATGTCTATGAAAATAGATTAAAAAATAATCGTAAATTAACAAAAAAACAGCTCGGCATAAAAACCGGGCTGTTTTTGTTTAATGAGGTGTTGCGATAGTTCTATTTTTTCAAAGCGGCCATTAAAACGTCTTCAGCTTTTTTGACAAAGACAAATTTCATACCTTTTTTCGCCTCGGCGGGTACTTCGACCATATCCTTTTGATTTCTAAATGGCAAAATTACCGTTTTTATTCCAGCTTGTTTGGCGGCAAGGATTTTTTCCTTTAAGCCGCCGATTGGCAGAATAAGGCCTTTTAATGTAATCTCGCCGGTCATCGCTACTTCCGGTTTTGCTGGAGTTTTTGTCAAAAGTGAAACTAACGAGCAATACATCGCGGCTCCTGCGCTTGGCCCGTCTTTCGGAACTGCGCCTGCAGGAACGTGAATATGAAAATCAGTTTTCTCGAAAAATTTTGCCGGAATATCTAATTTTTTGCAGTTTTCCTTAATGAAGGAAAGCGCCGCCTGTGCGGACTCTTTCATAACCTCGCCGATTTGACCTGTTAGAATCAGCTCGCCCTTACCTTGCATTGATGCGGATTCGACGAACAAAATTTCTCCGCCGAAAGGGGTATATGCCAATCCTGTAACAACGCCCGGCACAGCGGTTCGCATTGCAAGTTCCGGCAGATGTTTGACCGGCCCCAAAATTTTAGCGAGCTTCTCCGGCGTAATCAGCGTTGAGCGTCTGCTGCCTTTGGCGATTTCTGTCGCGACGGAGCGGCAAATCGAAGCGATATTACGCTCAAGATTGCGCACACCGGCCTCAGCGGTATAACTGCGGATAAGTTCTCGAATCGCAAGGTCGTTTATTTTGAGTCGAGTCTTTTTCAGACCATTTTCAGATAATTGACGCGGGACGAGATATTTTTTCGCGATATTCAACTTTTCATTTTCGGTATAACCCGGCAATTCAATTACTTCCATTCTATCCATCAGTGCAGGCGGTATCGGCTCGGTATAATTGGCTGTGCCGATGAACATAACGCTGGATAAATCGAAAGGCTGGACAAGATAATGGTCTGTAAATGTGTTATTCTGTTCCGGGTCGAGGACTTCCAATAATGCGCTCGATGGGTCGCCTCTGAAATCGGCGCCGATTTTGTCCATTTCATCGAGCATAAAAATCGGATTATTGCTTTTGCATTTTCGCAGTTCCTGCAAAATCCTGCCCGGCAAAGCCCCGATATAAGTTCGTCTGTGGCCTCGAATATCGGCTTCATCTCTTATTCCGCCCAGCGAAATGCGGACGAAATTTCTGCCCATCGCACGCGCGATTGATTTGCCGAGGCTCGTTTTGCCCACGCCCGGAGGGCCTATAAAGCACAGAATCGGGCTTTTACCTGATGGATTTAATTTCCGAACCGCAAGAAATTCGAGGATGCGTTTTTTGACTTTTTCAAGGCCGTAGTGGTCCTTGTTTAAAATTTTGCCGCCTTTTCGGATGTCTAAAGAATCTGCGGTTTTTATGCTCCAGGGAAGCTCGCAAGCCCAATCCAAATAAGTGCGAATAACGCTGAAATCCGGCGAAGTGAACGGAGTCTTGGCTAACCTGTCAAGCTCAATGATAATTTCCGCCTCGACCTTGCTCGGCATTTTCGCCTTTTTTATTTTTTCCTTAAGCTCTTTTATTTCATTAGTTTTTTTATCGTCTTCGCCAAGCTCGGTCTGAATAGCCTTTAGCTGTTCCTGTAAAAAGTATTCACGCTGATTTTTTTCAACGGATTGTTTTACCTGCCCCTGAATTTTATGCGAAAGTTCCAGAACCTCAAGCTGATTGGCAAGGGCGAGAGAGATTTTTTTAAGCCTTTTCTCCGCATCCAGTTCCTCAAGGAGCTTTTGTTTTTCCTCGACGGGAATGCTGAGATTTGCGGCCAGAAAATCCGCCATAGCGGAAGGGGTCTCGATATTCTCCAAAAGAATAGACGCTTCTTCGGGAACATTGGGACTGAGGTTTATGACTTTATTGGCAGCCGTGCGGACGCTGACCATAAGAGCTTTAATTTGTTTTGTAATTTTTGTTTTTACCGGCAGCGGCTCAATCCTGACCTTTATAAAAGGGTCGGTCGCGATAAGTTCAACGATTTTGAATCTTATAATTCCGTGAACAATTACGTTCAGCGTTCCCTGCGGCATTTTGATAATTTTGAGAATTGAAGCTGCCGTGCCGACGCGGTAGAGGTCGCTGATTTTGGGATTGTCGTTGCCGGATTTTCTCTGGGTAACAAGGCCGATGATGGATTCGTTTGCCTTACAGTCGTCCAGCAGCTTCCTGCTCTTGTCCCTGCCCACAGCCAGCGGGGCGACAGTGCCCGGATATATTACGGCGTTGCGAATAGGCAGAATCCCGATAATCTCCGGCAGCTCAATTTCCTTTGTGCCATCGGAAGAATCGTTGTTTTCGCCTTCAAAAAACGGCTCAGCGTTTGCTATGTCAACAAGTCTCAATTTTTCCATAGTCATAACTTATACCAGAAAAAGACGGACTTGAAAAGACTAATTAGCCGCCCCGTCGACTTTGCTCAGGACAGGCGAAGAAAAAGAAGTAAGGAAGCAGGAGGCAAAGAAGCAGGGATTTGGTTTAAGCCGTTCTTTGCCTCCTTGTTTCCTTTTGCTGTTAGCCCATTAGCACGAATTTTTGACAGGATTTACAGGATACGCAGGATAAATAAAAAAATCCCGTCAATCCAGCCCGCTGCGATGCGCATCGCAGCGAGTTATCCTGTCTAAACGCCGCCGCTGACAGGATTTCGCCCTATGATGATTGCTGTTGACGGCGAAACTGAGACAAAGTACTATTACTTCCACGATGTGCAGATTGAAACATAAGAAGACAGGAAGACCAAAAAAGGAAACACAAAAAAATGTCAGAAAAAAAGAAAATTAGTATGGTGTCCCCAGATTTCCCCCAGATTTTCCCAGATTTTCTTAGGTAATAATAATGAGAAAGATAGAACAAGAACCATGGTTTTACGGATGTCTTTCGTGTCTTTTGCCGGGCATTGGCCAGATATGGATGGGCAAAATTCTGCGAGGGGCATCTATTTTTGCGTTATTTATATTGATAATTATATCGTTCTTTTATTTCCTTTGTAGCCAGCAGTTTGTTGGTGGGATACCGATAGTGATTTCCATTTTGTGTTTATGGTTTTGTTCACTGATTGCCGCCATAGATGCTACTCGGCAAGCACGTTTATATTTGATTGTTTCTGGAGTTATTCTGATTGAGCGAAAAAATGACAGATGGTTTCCTGTGTTTCTTTCATTTGTGTTCTCTTTACCGGGCGTGGGGTATTTGTATCTCAAAAAATGGTTTTTCTTTATTGTATGGCTTGTTTTGTTTGTTTTAATTGTATTAATCCCTATTAAATTTATTTCAAACGTCTTGGCAATTATTTTATGCACAGGCGTTGTTATTCATTTATTAAAATATAAAAATGGGTATGTGATAAAAAGTATGCATCTGGTGTTTTTTGCCCTTTTAATTATAGAATTGGGATTTGCTTCGATGTTGCCTTTGATTTATCATGTTACAATGGAGTGTATTGTTTTTACCGGTGAAAGTATGGAACCGACTTTAGAACCCGATGATTTGATTGTTGTAAACTATTTTGCATATAGAAACCGTGAGCCGCAAGTTGGAGATATAGTTGTTCTTGATACAAAGAAGATTCCTGAATATGTGAAGCCTTATCATGATTCTGGCAAACCGCTAGGGACAATACTGTGTAAAAGAATAAGAGCCGTTGAAGGCGATAAGATTGTTACAATTGGCCAATACAGAGTATATGTGAACGGGAAAAAAGCAAATTTTATTCCTGATGACATTCAGGACTATATTAAAGAAACGGAACTGACTCCTTTAGACCATTCCTTTGAAATGCCAAGTGGGCAGTATTTTTTGATGGGGGACAATTTTTTTCACAGTGCAGACAGCAGAATCTTTGGGACTGTTTCCAGAGAAGCGATTAAAGGAAAAGTAATAAAGGTATTGTGGCCGCTCAATAAAGCAAGAGTATTAAAGTAATGCGACTTAAAGAGTTTTTCAGCGGATTTGATTACATATGTTGACTTGATGAATTTATACACAAAATTCGTGTCTAAGAATAGTCGTCAATAGCCAATAACATAACAGTAATCAGCATTCAGTAGTCAGTGAAAGGAAGCAAGGGCATAGAGATGCAAAGAAGTAAGGAAAACAACCGAACCCAAATCCTTACTTCATTACTTCTCCGCTTCTTTACTTCCTTTTTTCAGCGGAATCCTTCGACTGTTCGACGGTGCTCACCGCAGGCAGGCTCCCTTCGGTGAACTCAGGGCGTGAGTCTATCGAACGCAGGACAGGTCAGCGTCCCGTCTTCGCTATGCTTCGACGCGACAGGCAATCAGTGATTAAACTTTGTGCCTATAATCCAAAAGAAAAGCCCCCAACGTTGTGTTGGGGGCTTTGATTGATATCTGAAACGCGTTTCCCCCACAGTTTCTTTCAGAAACTAAGCGTGTGGGCTATGTTATTTCATAGGGAGGACGCCGGCCATTTCGCCAATGACGTTGACGAGTTCCGAGCCTGCAGGAACGACTATCTTGGCGTTATCCTTTAAAGATTTTTCAACCATCTCCAGCTTTCTGAGCATTTGAGCGTTGCCGACAAAATATTTATTGGCGGCTTCATTAACAAGTCTTATTGCCTCGGCTTCGCCCTCGGCGGCGAGAATCTTTGCCTGTCTTATGCCTTCGGCCTTTTTAATTTCAGACCTTTTTGTGCCATCAGCCTGTCTTTCAATCGCATCGGCGAAATCCAGAGCGGCAACTTTTTCATTGTTTGCTTTGACGACTTTGTTCATAGTTTCCTGAACATCGGCAGGGGGGTCGATTTCCTTTAACTCTGTTCTGACAATTTCCATACCCCAGTTTTTGGTTTCTTTGGCGAGGGTGCTGAGAAGGTCGCCGTTGATTTTATCTCTTTCGCTGTTTGCGGATTTTAAAGTCAGAGTGCCGATGATATTTCTAAGGGTTGTTCTGGCAAGGTTCACAATCTGAAATGTGTAATTATTTACATTGTACTGCGAATTTTTGACGCTCTCTTCATCGGCTTTTACTTTGAAATAGACCTGGGCATCGACTTTGGCGTTCAAATTATCGTTTGTGATAATTTCCTGCCTTTCAGCGTTTATCATCTGTTCTGTGATATTTATCTGAACCATTCTGTCTATTACGGGGATAATCCAGTTAAAACCCGGATTTGCGAAAGATTTATATTTGCCGAGCCTTTCGATAAGGCCGCGATGCGTGGGACGCACAATCCTTATGCCCGCAAAGAAAAACATTACAACAAAAACAGCGATTACTACATACAAGTTCGGATTCATAGATATGCCCTTTCTTTTAAAATGTGATTTCTCTCATTGAACAACCGCGTGGGCTAAAGCCCACCCTACAAACGGGGATTCTAACGTGGTATACTTTGCAGAGCAAGAAAAAAGCGAGAAGGTGGAGAAAAGCGTGAAGGGTGAAAATGTGTAAATAAGATGAGATTGCCACGGCCTGCAAGGCAGGCCTCGCAATGACAAGGTATTTTATTCGCGGAGGGCGAGGGGTTTGCCGAGTATTTCCTGATACAGCACGGCCTTACGCAAATCATCGGCAGATGAAAAAATAGCATTTACAGGAGCGAGTGGTTGTGGTTTTGATGAACTTGAAGGCTGCTTATGTTTGGCAGGCGTTTGCTTTGGCTGTTCATAATGTTTTGAAAGGGGCAGCATTTCCGGCTGGGAAACTGTCGGTGAAACCCTGCGAGTTTGCGGCCTTTGAATATACTTTTTCTGCGGTACCGGCGGCGGGGCAGGAGCGACGTATTCTTCTTCCTCTTCTTTTCCAAATTCTTCGGGCTGCATCATCGGCGGCTTCGGGGAAGGGATTCCAAAAGTCGCTCTTATCTGCGTGATTTTTTCATCACGCAACTGCTCCATCGTTTTGAAATCGTCAGCAGAGTCGATATATTTTAAAGGTTTTTTCGGGCGGGCAGGCTTATAATTTTTATCAAAGTTTTTCTGCTGCGACATTGATTTTACTGTGCCGAAAAGGGTCTTTAAAATACCGAAGATGGCTATTACCGCGAAGATGATAAATTGTATCACATTCTCATTGAGATTGTGTTTGGCGGCCAATATGTTTGAAAATAAATTCATATTTTTGTCTAAAATGTTACCGCTCCATTACCTATTCGACTCCGCTCATGACAGGCTGTCGCGGCTCTGATACCCCGGCAAAGTATTGCCGGGGCTAACCAATTCTTAATCTTCTTTTTTCTGCGGTTTTGCTATTGCCTCGCGCATATTGGTATCCGCCATAACATTTTTCATTTTATAGTAGTCCATAATGCCTAGATTGCCTTTTCTGAATGATTCAGCCATAGCAAGCGGTATTTCCGCCTCGGCAAGTATGACTTTTGCGCGGTTTTCCTGTACCAGCGCCCTCATTTCCTGCTCTCTTGCAACGGCCATAGCTCTGCGTTTTTCGGCTTCAGCCTGTGCCCTTGAAAGGTCAGCCTTTGCCTGGTCGCCCTGAAGTTTAGCGCCGATGTTATCTCCAACGTCAATGTCAGCGATATCAATGGAAAGAATCTCGAATGCCGTTCCTGCGTCAAGACCTTTTGCCAAAACCTGCTTGGAAATGTTATCCGGATTTTCAAGAACGCTCTTATGCGATACTGCGCTGCCGATGGTTGTTACGATACCTTCGCCGACACGGGCGACGATTGTGGCTTCCGTCGCTCCGCCGATGAGCCGCTGAAGATTGGTGCGAACTGTTACGCGTGCCTTGGCTTTGAGCTGGATACCATCCTGAGAAACGGCATCAACAGTTTCCCTGCCTTTTGTTACATCTGGGCAGTCAATGACTTTGGGATTTACGGAAGTCTGCACCGCATCGAGAATATCTCTGCCTGCAAGGTCTATCGCTGTGGCGACCTTGAAAGTTAAATTTAAATTTGCTCTGTCTGCGGCGATAAGCGCCCGCACGACATTTTCGACACGCCCGCCGGCAAGATAATGGCTCTCGAGGTCCCTGCGAGTCAAATCAAGACCAGCCTGAATAGCCATAATTCGCGCGCTGACTATTCTGCCTGCGTTAACCTTTCGCAAGGTCATTCCGATAAGTTCGCCTATTTTCACCGGCGCACCGGACAATCTTGCCTGCAGCCATAACCTGCCGTAAGCCAGTATTAGCATAAAGAAGATAAATATAGCGATAAAGAGAACGATTACGCCGATTGTCGCAACCGGTTTCGGAATTTGTGCCAGAAACAGCATATTTTGCAGCATTTTAAAATCCTTTCGTTATGAATTTGCTCTAACTGTTAATTGTGTTCCGTTGATTTTTATAACCTCTACGGCTATTCCCTTATCAAGATAACCATTTTCAGCTACACATTCAAGTCTTTTACCTGCGAAATCGCACAT
The DNA here is from genome assembly GCA_041661665.1 of Phycisphaerae bacterium. GTDB lineage: Bacteria > Planctomycetota > Phycisphaerae > Sedimentisphaerales > UBA12454 > GWC2-45-44. Next base: position 30,614 of record JBAZTW010000011.1, read on the forward strand.
TCCGACCGGCCGCAGCACAGTGGTCGTTATGCCTTTATATCCAAGCATACCGGATATTTCGTCGATGTCGGAGATTCCCTCGCCTTTTTGTTTTTTTGGCATATCAAGCGAGACCTCTTTACCAAAATTTGTCTTTGGAAAAATTTTATAAGCAAAGACTAATACTGCCGGTATCATAATCACGGCAACAATAACGCCGCACCAGCCGGCAGCGGGATTGAGTTTGAAAAATATCGCCAGTCCGCCGGCCAGACAGGCCAGTGAACAGATTCCAATTAGGCCGAAACTCGGTACGAAAACTTCGGCCACAAGCAAAGCGGCACAAAGAAAAAAAAGAAAAATCGCAAGAATTATCCACCAGAACATTTATTTATCCTTTAATTAGCTTTGTTTGACTACGACTTTGTTGCCTTCGATTCGCATTATGCTAACTCTGCAATCTTTGTCAATCAAATCGCCTTCGGTGATAACATCAACAACAGTATTCTGAAATTTCGCTCTGCCGGCAGGTCTTAGTTTTGTTATCGCAATTCCACTGTCGCCGATTTGAATTTTTTCGGAAACTTCCGGTGGAGCGGTCGCATTAATTTGCAGTTTTTCACCAGCCATCGCGGGGGACAGTACAAGCCCGGCGAACGCGCTTGTTTTCGGCAGAAATTTTGCAAGAAAGTAAGCGGCAATCATAAATCCGATGAAGCCGATACCCATTGCTAATCCGCTGTCGGTGAGCAGTTTCCACTGTAAATCGCCAAAATCATATTTTGGCCAAGGGAGTTCGTCGGGTCTGTTGGGCACAAGTATTCCGAATAAGCCGATGAGAATACATATAATTCCGCAGACTCCTGCGATACCGAAGCCGGGAATTACGAAGACTTCCAAAAAGAGCAGGGCGATACCGACCGCGAAAATCGCCGCTTCCCACCACGTTGCCATACCAACGAGGTATCTGCTGCCGAAGAGAATCGCAAAGCAGACAACCGCCAGCAGTCCGGGCAGTCCTAAGCCTGGCGTTTTTAGTTCGGCATAAACGCCAAGTATTCCAATCATAAAAAGAATGCCTGTGAGTGTGGGATGGTTTAGCATTCTAACCAATTGCTCGGACCAGTTAGGCTCAAGGCGGATAATTTTCTGTGAAAATTTTACATTATCGCGCTTAGCCAGAAAATCGACGGCCGCGTCAATGCCGCTGACAACTTCTCTGGCGATGCCATATTCCTTTGCCTTATTTGCCGTCAGAGTCAGGATTTCATTTTCAGTATCTATCAGATTTTTCCCGGAAATGTCGAATGCGTTTGCATCTCTCGGCAGTTTTTCATCTTCATAATATTCGTACAACCCTGTTTTCAGATTTTTGACCTGCCAGACTTTTTTATGCCTGCTGACCATTGCTTCGAGGAGTGCATCGGGATAGTTGTTGGCCTGAGCGGCCCTCTGGAATGTTGCGCGGATAAAACTTTCCGCTTTTTCGCGTTCGACACCTTCGAGTTTATCGCCCATCGTAATAGGAGCACAATCGCCGATGGTGGTGTTCTCCTTCATTATTATATCCTGACAGGAAACGCTAATCATAGCACCTGCACTGATTGCTTCGGTGGTAATATAGGCAACGGTATGAGTTTTTTTGCTCAGTTCGAGAATGAGGAATTTTGAAATATCATCAGCGCTTTTGACAAGCCCGCCGTAGGTGCCGATTTCAAGAAATATATAATTCGCGCCGTTTTCCACTGCGACATTTGCCCGGCGTTTGATGGATTGATACAGCCCATCATCGATAAGACCTGTGCAGGTGATTAGGAAAGCTTTGGCGTTATTTGGTTCAATCGGCGGGGCGGGTTCATTCGCAAAAACCGGCAGAACTGCTGTCAGTAATAACAGAAATGTAATTTTTTCTCTCATAGAGGAGATTCTAACGGAGTTTGGCAGGGGAGACAAGAAAAATATTATGCGAGATTTCTTAAAACTTCAGCGCCTTTTTGGAGCTTGTCGTTTGTGGTGGTGAAGCACAATCTGAAGTGCGTGTCTTTTTCGCTAAAGACATTGCCGGGAATAATCAGCACATTATTTTTGATAGCCTTTTCGACAAATTCCGCGCTTGTTTTTGTGGGCGCTTTTATGAAGGCGTAAAAGGCACCTGCGGACTTGACCATTTGGAATTTATCTTTCAGGCCGGTGTAAAGTATATCTCGTTTGGTTTTGTAATCGGCGATATAATTGCTTATGTCGAAATCGAGAGCTGCGATTGCCGCCTGCTGGAATGGGGCAGGGGCGCAAACAAATGTGTATTGCTGAATCTTTATCATTTCCTCGATAATCGGCTTCAAATGCGAAGGGGCGGCAACATAGGCTAATCGCCAGCCTGTCATCGCGTAAGATTTGCTGAATCCTTTCATCAGGATAGTGTTCTCGTAGAGCGGAGCCATACTTTGATAGGGGGCATCGTAGCAGAACTGGTCGTAAATCTCATCCGACAGAATAAGGAGTTCTCTTTTTCGGGCGATTTCGGCGAGAGCCATTAAATCATTTTTGGAATAAACTGCGCCTGTCGGATTGCAGGGCGAGTTTATGATAATCAGTTTTGTCTTATTTGTGATTTTATCCGTGATTTTTTGCGGGTGCAGAGCGAAGTCGGGATAGGTATCGACAAAGACGCATTTTCCGCCGAGCAGATTAACCAGATGTTTATACATCACAAAATACGGGTCGGGAATAATGACCTCGTCGCCGGGATTGATAGTCGCCATAAACGCCAGCATCAGCGCGCCGCTTACTCCGCTTGCGACCATAGCGGCAGGGTTTTGCCAGCCGGTTTCCGCTGTGGTTTTCCTGGCGATTTTAGCCAAAAGCTCCGCATCGCCCGCGGTGGTGGTATATCGGTTTTTGCCGTGTTTTATGGCATCAATGGCAACCTGTTTGAGAGCATCGGGCACATCGTAATCCGGCTGGCCGATAGAAAAATTTATCGGGTCCTTCATCGTCGCGGCAAGATTGAAAACCTTTCTTATGCCGCTGGCATCGATTAGAGATGTTCTGTCAGCAAGGTACTTCATAAGCGAAAATCAAAAATCAAAGATTAAAAATAAAAATTGAGGATTCGGCCTGACGGCCGAGACTTTGATTTATTTCTTTCCGCCTGCTTTTGCGCCTGCTGCGGGTTTAGCTGCAGGAGCGGCTGTTTTTGCGCCTGCTGCAGGTTTTGCTCCTGCTGCGGGAGCGGCTGTTTTTGCTCCAGGTTTTGCACCAGCGGCTGGCGCTGCTGCTGTATCTGTGACGGCGGCATCAGCGGCGGCCTTTTCTTCCTTGGTCTTCTTGCCGACAGAAACTTTTCTGTTAGCTACCTTGGGAAGCCCGAAAAGCTTATCGCCTTCTTCCCAGCGATCTTCACTCTTAAGGCGTTCAATTCTTTCTCCGCGGTTGAGGACATTACGGTGTCTTGTAAGCGAACCTTTTGTTTTTAACGAACGATCAATTGACATAACTAAAAACTCCTGAAAATCTGTTTTAATCTAATTTCATACCGTAGACGTCCTGGAACGGTTTTGGGCCAAACGACGCAAAACCGGATTCAATCGACGGCTTATAATTGGCTCCGATTGACATTATTTTACGTTTCATTACATAGCCGTCGGTACCCGGCTTTTCTGTATCATTGAAGCGATTCTCTGTTACCAAAAGATAACGAGAGCTTCTTTTGTCTTTAATTATTTCCGTCGCAATCCCGAACTTTGCGAAATACTGCTTTACTGGCTTTAAATCCGTATCTGCCTTATGACTGGCAATAACAAGCACGTTATCGCCCATCGGCTCAACCACTTTCGGCGGAGCTGCCTGCGGCTGCGGAGTCGGTTTTACGACCGTTTCAGCAGGCCTGGTTTTAGGCATAATCTGCTGAACAGATACCGAAACCGGCACCGGCTTTTTTACGACTGCTTCCGTCTGGCCTGTCGATGAAATCCTGCCGAGCTTAAAAAATATCAGCAAAAGCACAACAAACGTCAAAGCCGCTATCCCAACCACCTGCCAAGAGAAGCAAAGCTCTATCCTGTCAGCGTAAACCCTTACAGGTTTAGGTCTTGCGCTCCACAAAGCAACGGGTTTTAGTTCCGTTTGAGGCTCAGGTTGCACTTCAGCCAATTGTTCAGGTTTAACTTCCACCTGTGGCTGGGGCTGTACTTGAACAGGGGCCACAGCAGTCGGCTGCTCTTCGGACGGCTGTTTTGCTCCCGTTGCCGCTAACGCCTTTTGCTGAGCGGACTTAAAACGCGCCTTATTCACGAGTTCGTAAAGTGCGATTCTTCCTGGGCTTTTTGCCATTTTACCGCCCTTGCTATCCTAAAAGGCTCTTAATTTCGGTACATCTAAAACTACACAAGAACAACAGGATAACTGATAAGGCATTTACTTTCAACAGGAAAAATGTGAAAATGTTTATATTGAAATTTTGGGAAATCCGCACATCTGTAAGTCCTTTATTTACGTTGTCGAAAAGTAAGGTTGTTCAGAGGGCTCAATACTTATCGCTATTGTAGCGAATCTAAATCCATTTTTGTTCTTTTAAGAGCCAAAAATGATAAAATCAAGATGTTATTGCAATAACTAAAAAGAATTTATTAGACTTTAATGGAAAATAACTGGAAAATATGGCTTACTTAATTGGGATTTTACTTGACATGGGTTTTGCTGTATGTTAGATTGAAAATCTGTCGCATAGATGCTCTGGTTTATAGGAGTTTAAAATGAACAAGTCATCGCTTATGATATGTGGTTTGGATAGAAAAAAAGGCAAGGGGAAGCCTTTGTATCTCCAAATTAGTAATCAAATGCGGTCTCATATTGAATCCGGCAAAATAAGACCAGGTGGGCGATTGCCGGCCATTTCTGATTTAGTGAGCCAGTGCGGCGTTGATTATAAAACTGTCAACCAGGCATTGCAGGATCTTGAACAGGAAGGCCTGATACGTTTAGATCAGGGGCGAGGCAAGGGAGCAATTGTTACAAAGAACTCAAGTCGTAAATGTTCGCTGATGTTTGTTAAATGGGGTGATGATGTTTTATCCCTGGAAATTTCCGAAGGCATTCAGCATTTTGCGGCACAAAGAGGGCTGGAATATACAATAGTCGATGGCGCTCGTTCGCACGAACGTTTTATTGATGCGCTTGTTCACCCAATCCGAAGCGTTGATGGAATTATTGTGATGCCTTATGAGCATCCCGAATATCGTCAGGCAATTCTTGACTGCATGAAATTGGGCAAGAAGATAGTATTTGTCGACCGCGTGCTGGATGAGATTCCTGTAAGCTCTGTTTCAATTGACCATACAAGCGGTGCGTTCAAGGTTACAAGGCATCTTTTAGCTGCACAGGGTCTGCCGGTATATTATATTGGTTTTACCAAGAATCCAAGTTCTGCTCGAGATAGGCTGATTGGTTGGTCCCTTGCTATGGAAAAATACGGCCATACTAAATTGGAACCGTATATTTGTGGTTTCTCTCGGCCGGAGCACGAACTTGTAATCAGCGATCTGCTTGGCCTGGAAACTGTCTACGATACGGTTCTTAAATTTTTTGAAAGTAAAAAAGAAAAAAAATATAGTATTTTCGCTGTCAATGACTGGGTTGCAAAAGGCGTTTATATGGTGGCGGAAAGTTTGGGTTTGAGAATAGGCGTAGATGTATTTATAGCCGGTTTTGGCAATACGCCTTTATGTGAACAATTTGAAGTGCCTCTAACAAGTGTTTCACAGTCGAATGAACTGGTAGGATACGAGGCGGCAAGTCTGCTGCATATGAGTTTGCTTGGAGAAATACAAAAGCCTGTTAGACGTATATTGCCGACAACGCTGTATGTAAGGGCGAGCAGCACGGGAAAAATTTTGGAACGTCAAGATAATTCTAACCGGCAGCTATCCTTGTGTTAGGTAGTTTTCGAGAAGGGATAAGCCGCTTTTGGGCGTCTTAAGATGAGGGCTGAAAATCAGTAAAAGCCCCATCAGACAGTAAAATTTGAACGTGAGTTTATAAAAGGAAATACGGTGTAGACGTATTATCCTGAAGAACAATTTTCTATTTTTGAAGGGTAATAAAATGAAGAAGGAAGCAGTAAAATTTGTTTTAGCGATTATTTTTTGTTTGTTCTTCGCCGCGAGTTCTCAGGCGACGGACTGGCTGGATCCGGGCGTTGTCGGCGACAACGCATGGAATCAACCGCTTAATTGGGATACCTCGTTGTTCCCAACCACAGGCGGCACGGCAACTATTTACAAAGCTAAGGAGTGTATCATCGGGACGGATATGGTTGGCGCTGCCAAGGCAGCAGCCGCTAATGTGTATGTGGGCGGCCTGGCAAATACTAATGCTGTTTTAACTGTCAAAGGCGAGGCGGCTTTTACTAATCTTCGCTCATGCTTTGTGGGTGCCGCCAATAGCACAGGAACATTGAGGATTGACCCGGGCGCGGTGGTAACTGCTACGACGTTTGTTGTCGGCAACCTCGGAATTGTCGGATACACCCAGACAGGGGATTGCAATATGATGGGTGGTACAATAAATGTTACCACAACGCCAGTTATAGGCAATGGCGCTAATGCAAATGGTGTGATGACTATGAACGGTGGTACGCTGAATTACACTGGCACGGGTAATGCTTTCTATATAGGCGGCGCTACTGTTAGCGCGAAGGGGAAGTTGACCGTGAATAATGGCGCTGTTGTCAATTTCGCCAGCAATCTCTATGCTCCAAGAGCGGGTATCGGAGAGGTAATAATAAATAGCGGCGGTAAGCTCAAGGGAACAGGTTCAGCTGGTTACCAGGCGGGCTGTTTAGCCGGTTCTACAGGCAGCTTGACAATGAATGGAGGTATTTTGGAGGTAGCGGGCCACTTGTACATAGGTACTCTCACCGCTAATAACAATTTTGTGCAGCTCAACAATGATGCAAATGTTACGGTGGGCAGCCAATTATTTGTTGCACCAGGTAGCGCCACTGTTACCAATGCGGTAGGGCGGCTGACTATTGCCAGCAGCGCAGCAAAAATGAAAGTAGTTTCTATAATAAATGTGGGCAACACGCTCGTTGGCACCGGCTATGGAACGATTGAGCTGCAGGCAGGAACCTTAACGGGTTTGAGTACTCTTCTGATTAATAGCGGCAACGCACTAAACAAAATAAACATTACAGGCGGTACATTGATATTGCCGATAAGTCAGCTTGCTGCCGTCAACACTTATGTTGGCAATGGCAGAATATACTCCAGTTATGGCGGCAGCCGCTGCATTAAGGTTGCGACGACGGCCACTCAGGTTATAGTAACCGCTGATATAAATCTATTGTACGCAGCGTATAGTCCCGTTCCGACCGTCGGCAGTACGGTTATACCGTGTGCCGACGCGAACATTGTGCTGCAATGGTCGCCTGGCGATGGCGCGGTCAGTCATAATGTTTATGGCGGCACTAATTACAATGATGTCAACGATGCCAACACCAGTACGGCCGGGATATTCCAGGGAAATCAGTTGCTGGGCGATGAAACATTTGAGTTAAATCCAAACGCAATACCTGTAGGGCAGACGGTTTACTGGAGAATTGATGAAGTCAGCTCGACGACGACAACCAAGGGAAATGTTTGGAGTTTCACTCGCGAGGCCTTGATAGAGAGTTTTGACAGTTACGCCAACACAGCCGCGTTACAAGCGGTGTGGGGAACTAACGCAATCCTGGAGATAGGTTCAACGACATTTTTTCCTCTTGGTACGTCCCATGCCGGCGGCCGTGGGGGTCTTAGTTACCAGTCTATGGCGATTGACTATAATACTGTAAACGCTCCGTATGAAGCGAAAGTAACGCAGACGTTCGCCTGTGCGCGGGATCTTACCGGCGGTGCGGCTAAATCGCTCGTTCTTTATTTCCACGCGGATAGGGGTAATACTCCTGAAGTTGTGTTCGTTGAGTTAGGCGATGGTACGAATACGGCCAGGGTATATTACAATTCCGGCGATACACAAAGAATCACTGATTATAGGGCATATTGGCAGTTCTTTGGCACCATGCTTTCTGATTTCACGGGTATTGATCTTACCAATATCACTTCAATATCGATTGGCGCAGGGGATGGCAGCGCCGCAGGCAGTGGAGCCGGCAGGATATATATCGATGATGTCAGAGTGTATCCGTCCACATGTTTTGCAAGCAAATCCGCCCCAATGGGAGATATCGTCGTCACCAACAGCGTTCTATATGCCGGTGGAGATCCAGAGACTACTATGACGGACTGTTTAGTTAATTTCTTTGACTTTGCGGGTCTTGCTATAAATTGGCAGCGTACCGGTGAAACGGTAACCGCCGTTGCACCGTCAGACAGCAACCTCGTGCTTTGGTATGAATTCGAAGCTGGCAGCGGCACAACCGCGGTGGATTCTTCGGTCAATGGTAATAACGGAGATATTAATTTTGAAGGAGACTGGAGTATCCCCGGCCACAGCGGCAATGCTCTTTTCCACAACGAAGGAGTTTTCGTAACCCTGCCGGCTACCGCATTCAACACAATAACCAATGAGATGACTATTTCAACGTGGGTGCGTAATCCACTTGGAGATACCGGCAATACCAACATCGGTCATTACTTCGATGCAGGAAAAAACATCAATTCGTATGTCTTTTCAATGTATCTTAACTGGAAGCCCGAGGTAGATAACTCGCTGCGCGGCGTGCTTGTGTTCAATGCGAATGCCTGGTCGCCGCCAGTGCCGGCAGACCAGATAATCGTGGAAGGGCGTGCTGAACATTTCGCGGATGTGTGGAATCACTGGGCAGTAGTGGCAGATACCTCTAAAGGCATCCAGCGGATGTACTTCAACGGGATGTTAATTGGTGAAAACCAGAATGCGTTCCAGTCGATTGCAGGCATAACTAAGTCAACGTTGGGCAACGCAGCATTCCATCCCCGCCCGTTCTTTGGCTCTTCTGACGATTTCAGGCTTTATAACAGAGCTCTTTCGCATGCGGAAATTGTTTCCCTTGCAGGTAAAGCCAGCGTTGTTCAGCCATTGATTACGGCTGGGGACATCAACGGAGACAATGTTGTTGATTTCAAAGACCTGTCGGTCATATTTGACAGTTGGGCATCTGCGGTTTTATGGCCGTAAGCGTTTAGTTTAGTTTAGTTTAGTTTGATTGTTAATAAGCAGGCGTTGGGCAGTTTTGTCCAATGCCTGCTTTTTTTATAACCGTTCACGGACCCAAGCGGCTCGTTTTTTGCTTTCTCATCGGGGTTTGGCATTTTTATCTTTATGCCTCATACTCATTTTTTTTTGCGATTTAGTATCTTTGTGGCTATAAAAGCTTGACTATTTTTCACAAAAACCGTTCAAAAGTAGACGAAAATTTAACATTTGTTTATTTTTTTGCTTGACACGTTATAACCAAAAAGATAGAATGTATAGACATTGGATGCCAATTTTTTTGTTAGACTCCGGAAACGATTACGGAAAGAAAGTTTTAACAGATGGCAAAAATTTCAATAAATACTATAGCTGGACTTGCTAATGTTTCAGAGGCCACTGTTTCCCGTGCCATGAACAACAAAAGTGATGTAAGTTACAAGACAAGACAAAGAATATGTAGTTTAGCTAAAAAAGTGGGTTATGAACCCAATATTTTCGCCAGAGGTCTGCGGAACCAGAGTACTGGCACCATCGGGCTTGTTGTGAATACTATTGTTGACCCATATTTCGCAGAACTTGTAGAGGATTTAGAAAGTCAATTTACCGAGAATGGTTTTCATGTAATGCTGTGTACCACGCAAAATAAGTCTCAGCAGGAACCGGATTATATTAAATTGCTTCGCGGCCGTGGCGTTGATGGTGTTATTCTGATTCATATTGCTTCAGGAATGAACAATAGCCAATTGGCTTATATGGCAGAGTTGCAGCGTGAGTCTTTTCCGTTCGTAGTTTTAGGCCACATGGAAGGCATGGGGATTGATTATGTTACATATGATGATGAAATCGGAGCTTATCGTCTGTTTTCCCACCTATTCGAGAAGGGACACAGAAAAATAGCTTTTGTTTATTTTGATTCCCGTAGTGCCGACATGGGTATTTCCGGCTATCAAAAAGTATTCAGTGAGCATGGTTTGGTTGTCTGCGACGATTATCTTGCGCGAGTTGCCACAATGAACGCTCCTTCCTGCAAAGAAGCTGTCAGAAAGTTGTTATCATTAAGGACGCCCCCGACCGCTATTGTTGCTCTTAATAATTTTGTTGCTATCAATGTATTGCAAGAACTGACGGCGAATGGCATAGATATTCCACGAGATATTGCTCTGGCGCAATTTGGCGATACAAAGTTTGTTTCTCTGCTGGGCCATTCAATTACCAGCGTGTCTTTTCCCACCTGTGATATGGCTAAAGTATGTACACAAATGATACTGGACAAGATTTCCGGGATTAAAAAAGGAAATCCAAGTCATGCAATACTTATGCCTGAATTGATAATCAGAGAATCCACCAGCAGGAATATAAGTCCTGCTGATGAGCAAGCCAATTTAGTTTAAAAAAGTTAATATTGTATCGTTTTCAGGTTTTATGTAATCGTTTCGCAAACGATTCCGATGTTTTTTAGGGGGCATCCTGAAGTTTGGCTGTGAGTTTATAAAAGGAAATACGGTGTAGACGTATATCCTGAAATATTTATTTTTCTGTTTTTGAAAGGTAAAGAAATGAAGAAGGAAGCAGTAAAATTTGTTTTAGCGATTATTTTTTGTTTGTTCTTCGCCGCGAGTTCTCAGGCGGTGAACTACTACTGGATGGATCCTGGTCAAGCCGGCAATGCATGGAATAATGCCGCAGGCAATTGGGGAGACGCGGCGTATAACCCGCTGTCGAATTATCCAACCACCGTTGACGCGGCACTTATTTACAAAGCCAAAGAGTGCATTATCGGTACAGATATGGTTGGCGCAGCCAAAGCATTAGCCGGTGCCGTGTATGTGGGCGGCGGTATCGCAAACATCAATGCTTTTTTAACCGTCAAAGGCGAGGCATCCTTTACTTCGTTGAACTCTGGCTGGGCGGCAGCCGCCACAAATAGCAGAGGAACGGTTCGGATTGACCCTGGTGCAGTGGTAACTGCTCCGACGGTTATTGTCGGCAATACCGGAACTGCCGCTTACTCCACGATAGGCGATTGCAATGTGATGGGCACCCTAAATGTCACAACGCTATCCATAGGCGGTGCCAGTGCTTATGGAAACGGTGAGATGACCATAAATGGCGGGACAGTGAATTGTACAGGTGCCGCCGCCATTATTGGTAGTAGTAGTACTTCGAAAGGAAAGTTGACCGTGAATAGCGGCGGTTATATCTTTTCAAACGGAGGCATGAATATCGGGCACACCGCTCCTGGCACTACTAATATCGGACGTTTGACAATAAATGGCACCGGTAAGGTCAAGACATCAAACAACTTTCAGATTGGCCGGTTTGGTCTTGGTGAAGTGACAATGAACGGCGGTATTTTAGAGCAGACAGTGGGTACCTTTTATGTAGGTAATTCCACCGCATCCTCATCGGTTACAAACTTTTTGCAGCTTAATAATGATGCAAATGTTACTGGAGGCAATCCTTTATCAATTGCAGCCGGTACTGCCAATACGAAAGGGCGGCTGACAATTGCAGGCAGCGCAGCAAAGATGAAAACTATTGGAGCAATAATAATGGGCTCCGCAACCGCCGGCACCGGCTCGGCAACGATTGAGCTGCAGGCAGGAACCCTAACGGGTATGGGTGCTCTTACGATTAATACCGGCAGCGCACTAAACAAAATAAACATTACGGGCGGTACGTTGATACTGCCGATAAGTCAGTTTGCCAATGTCAACACTTATATCGGCAATGGCAGGATATATACCAGTTATGGCAGCAGCCGCTGCATTAAGGTCGCAACGACGGCTACTCAGGTTATAGTAACCGCTGATATAAATCTATTGTACGCAGCATATAGTCCTTCTCCTGCCCTCGGCAGTACGGTTATACCATGTGCCGACGCGAACATTGTGCTGCAATGGTTGCCTGGCGATGGCGCGGTCAGTCATGATGTTTATGGCGGCACTAATTACAATGATGTCAACGATGCCAACACCAGTACGGCCGGGATATTCCAGGGAAATCAGTTGCTGGGCGATGAAACGTTTGAGTTAAATGCAAACGCAATACCTGTAGGACAAACGCTTTATTGGAGAATTGACGAAGTCAATTCAACGACTACAACCAAGGGAAGTATTTGGAGTTTCACTCGCGAAGCCTTGATAGATAGTTTTGAGAGTTATATCACCGATGCTAACTTGCAGGCGGTGTGGGGGGCTAACGCAATCCTGCAGATAGGTTCACCTACGTCCACCGTGGGCGGCCGCGGGACTCTTAATTTAAAGTCTATGGAGATTGACTATAGTACCGCAGTCGCTCCGTATGAGACGAAAGTAACACAGACGTTTGCCTGCCCACGGGATTTTACCGGAGCAGCGAAATCGGTCGTTCTTTATTTCCACGCTGATAAGCTCAATGCTGCTGAAAAATTGTTCGTTGAGTTAGGCGATGGCACGAATTTGGCCAGGGTGTATTACAATTCCGGCGATACGCAAAGAATCACTGAACATTGGTCATATTGGCAGTTCTTTGGTGTTCCCCTTTCTGATTTCACGGGTATTGATCTTACCAATATCACTTCAATATCGATAGGCGCAGGGGATGGCATCGCCGCAGGCGGTGGAACAGGCAAAGTCTATATAGATGATGTCAGAGTGTATCCGTCCACATGTTTTGCTGGGAAATCCGCCCTAATGGGAGATATTGCTCTCACCAACAGCGTAGTTCCAATTCCTGGCGGAGATCCAGAGACTACCATTACGAATTGTTCTATTGATTTCTTTGACTTTGCGGGTCTGGCGATAGATTGGCAGCGGAGCGGCTCGACTGTAACCGCCGTTGCGCCGTCAGACAGTAACCTCGTGCTCCGGTATCAATTCGAAGATGGCGGCGGCGATACCGCGGCGGATTCTTCGGGCAAGGGTAATGATGGAATAGTTAGTTGGGCAGGAGATTGGCGTGTACCTGGCCAAAGCGGCGACGCTCTTTTCCATGATGGCGGAGTTTTCGTAACCCTGCCGGCTGCCGCATTCAGTACGGTAACTAACGAGATAACCATTTCGGCGTGGATACGTAATCCAGCCGGAGTTGGTGGAACTACTGGTTCACCTATACCCAATAGCGCCCATTTCTTCGATGCTGGAAAAGGCACCAATACATATGTTATTACAACCTATATTGGCTGGAAAGGCGAAGCGGATAACGCATTGTTTGGCACGGTTCCGTTCTATACAAATTATGATACTCCCGGGATACAGGATGCAATAGCAGTGTCAGCTGCAGATCCTAATAAATACTATGGAATAGAGCCAGGCGGAACATTGCGATGGGTCCATTACGCATTTGTGAAAGATACTGTTAAAGGTATCCAGCAGATTTATGTCGATGGCGAATTGGTTGCTGAAGGCCGGGGTATGTACAGGTCGATTGCAGGTATAACTAAGGCAACGCTGGGCACAGCGGTATGGGCTTCCCGCCCGTTCTTTGGCGAGTCTGACGACCTTAGGATATATGACAGGGCGCTTTCGCAGGCGGAAATTGTTTCTCTGGCAGGTAAAGCCAGTGTTGTTCAGCCGCTGATTACGACTGCGGATATCAACGGAGACAATGTTGTTGATTTCAAAGACCTGTCGGTAATATTTGATAGCTGGGCATCTGTGTCTTTGTGGCCGTAAGCGTTTAGTTTAGTTTGATTGTTAACGAGCAGGCGTTGGGCAGTTTTGTCCAATGCCTGCTTTTTTTATAACCGTTCACGGACCCAAGCGGCTCGATTTTCGCTTTCTCATCGGGGTTTGGCATTTTTATCTTTATGCCTCATACTCATTTTTTGCGATTTAGTATCTTTGTGGCCGTAAGCGTTTAGTTTAGTTTGATTGTTAATGAGCAGGCATTGGGCAGTTTTGTCCAATGCCTGCTTATATATCCAGTCGAGTAAAAATAATTCTTGACGAAGATGAGATTGGAACCTATAGTTAATGACAAAAAAAGTTAGGGGAACAAAATGGAAATAAAAATGAAAAAAGCATTTACGTTGGTTGAACTTTTGGTGGTCATATCGATTATTGCCCTCCTGTTGTCTATTATGATGCCTGCCCTGCAAAAGGCAAAAAAGCTTGGTCAGAGCAGTATCTGTTTGGCGAATATTCGACAGATAGCGGTGGCATATCAGTGTTATTCGATAGAGAATAACGGGAAGCTCATGCCATCGCGGATAAGACAGGGCAGAAAAACCGCATGGGTACAATTTCCTCAGAATAAATATGGGGCTAATACATGGTCTCTAACAAAACAGGGAACCCTTGAGGAAAGGATATTCGGGATTACAGCGGGGCTTTTGTATCCTTATCTGAAAACTGTAAAAGTATATTTTTGCTCTGGTGATCCGAGAATGGTAGAGGGGACGCATGCGGAACGCAGCTATTCGATGATTGGATGTTTGAACGGATGGAGTAATGTGCCGGCTGAAGAGTATATGTATGACCGTCAGATAAAAAAAATGGATGAAATCAAATCCACTTCAACTTCTTATATGCTGGTTGAAGAGGCTGATTCACGAGGCTTCAATATGACCTGGTGGTCGCTCCTTGCTCCTGAGCATGGCGTGAACCCTCCAATGTGGTGGAATCCTTTAGCAGTATTACATGGCGACAGCAGCACTATAGCATTTTGTGATGGCCATGCCAGGTTATATAAATGGAGAGAAAAATTGACATTATCTCTGGCCCAAAAGCAAATGTTGCCTGGTGTGATGTATGGAGCCACCCCTGTCCTGGATGGTCAAAGGCGTGACATAGACTTTATGTATGATGGCTGGGCATACAAATATACCCCCTAAAGATACTGATTAACAGCCTTATTTGCCGCATCATATACACAATTGTATAAGGCCACGCGGCGGCTAATTTAGACTATGCGCCGTATCCTTTTTGTTATGAGAGGAACATACACGCTGTAAAAAATCAGCAGGAAACGAAAATGAATCTAAGCATCATAGATATTCTGATTATAGTAATTTATATGGCTGTCCTGATTGCGATAGGCATTACATATAAGCGTAAGGCAGCGAACAGTATCGAAGATTATTTTCTCGGCAACAGGTCTCTTCCCTGGTGGCTGCTGGGATTGTCTGGGATGTGCGCCTGGCTCGATATGACCGGCACTATGGTTATTACATCATTTCTTTATCTGATGGGGCCTCGCGGATTATATATTGAGATAAGAGGCGGAACAGGGCTCATCCTGATTTTTCTTATGCTCTACGTCGGCAAATGGCATCGTCGTTCCGGTGTAATAACCGGCGCAGAATGGATTCGCTATAGATTTGGCGGCGGGTTTTGGGGCAACTTTGCGCGTATAGCTTCGGCAATTTCAATGGTTGTTTTGTTCGTGGGAGTATTGGCATATTCCTTCAAGGGCGCCGGGTTGTTCATGTCGATGTTTTTACCGTTCACGCCGTTTCAGTGCGCTGTCGGAATGATAATCATTACTACTATTTACGCCATAGAAGCCGGATTTTACGGAGTCGTGGTGGCTGATGTGTTTCAATCTGTATGTATTATTTTCGGAGTAATTGCGATTACGATAATGGCCGTTGCAAAAATGGCTACCGTTGAAAATTTTGGCAATATAGCTTCATCTGTTACCGGCAATACTGATTGGATGACTACGCTTCCGCAATGGCACACCTCTATGCCCAAGGGTTATGAGTCTTACAGTATGCTTGGTATGGTAACGATTTTTTATTTAATCAAAATGGTATTGCAGGGCGCAGGTTCTGGAATGGACCCCAAGTATTTCGGCGCAAGAAACGACCGCGAGTGCGGCCTTATCGGGTTCACCAGCGGCTGGTTCTTAATGTTACGATGGCCGCTTATGCTCGGCTTCGCTATTCTTGGAATTTTCCTGATAAAAGATATTTTTCCAGACCAATCCATCATAGCAAATGTAACAGAACTAATTAAGACATACACCGGAAATATCTCAAAAGCACAATGGCCTGATTTGATTGCTTCCATAATAAACCATCCGGATAAATATCCCAAAGAAATGTTCGCCGGCTTACAAAATCTTATGGGAGCCGATTGGAGCAGGAAACTTAGTCTGGTAAGTTATGAAGGCACGGTTGACCCTGAGAGGATTATACCTGCCGTTCTGCTGTTTAATATACCGGCTGGTTTGAAAGGTATGATAATTGTTACATTCCTGGCCGCTGCGGTATCGACGTTTAATTCGTTGATAAATACCGCGTCGGGATATTTGACAAGGGATATTTACCAGGGTTATATCCGTCCCAAAGCGGGCAATAGAGAATTGATTTATTTCAGCTATTTTTCAGGGGTTTTATTGATTGTGCTGGGCATAGTTTTGGCATACGGCACCGAAAGCATAAACGATATATGGGGCTGGATATCAATGGGGCTTATAGGCGGGTTGTCTGTTCCTTTGATTTTGAGGCTTTACTGGTGGCGGTTTAACGCCGGTGGATTTGCGATAGGAACGATGGTTGGTATTACAGCCGCTCTTGCCCAGCGTTATCTTATTCCAAAAATGACCGAGTGGGAGCAGTTTTTATATATTTCATCGATAGGTTTTTTAGCAAGTCTGATAGGTACGTTTATTACTAAGCCTACTGATCAAAAAACGCTTGAAAATTTTTACAAAACCACCAGACCGTTCGGATTTTGGAAGCCATTAAAGCATTTATTGACAGTCGCGCAAACAGCCGATGTGAAAAGAGAGCATTTTTACGATATTATTTCCCTGCCGTTTGCGTTTTTCTGGATGCTTACATTACTGCTGATTCCTATGCAGCTTTTGATAAAGTCATATCGCGGGCTGATTTATTCCATACCTGTTTTTGTTGTGTCATTGGTCGGATTGTATTTTTTCTGGTATCGACATCTGGGCGCCAGAGATATTGAGAATAAAAAATCTGGCGATGCTAATCATGAAAATGCAACTGTTACCGTCAATTCGTAAAATGGAGATGAATATGGAAAAAACTACTGTGTACAGAGTACTTTTATTTGTGATGCTGGTTTTTGCCGTGAAAGGACTTGCTGTGGACAGTAATGCTGCAGAAATTAAAAATAAGAAGCAATTAGCTGATATCATTGGCTCGACGCACGTTGCCGGTAAATATTGCTTGACAAAAAAAGATTACTTGAATGAAGGCGCTGATCAGATTCTGGCTTTAGGGTCTCGAGTGATTAAAATCTGGTTTTATGGCAAAAGACATGAACATCCGAATAATGTATATTCCTATAATTCCGATTGGCCTGAGGTTAAAAGCCTTGTAGAGGGAGCACAGTTGCCATATTTCAAAGAATTGTTTAACAAGCCGTTTACTACCTATATTTTGGTTGTTACTTCCCTCGGGCGGCCGGATGATTACTGGCGAAATGGCATTTCTGAAGAAAATAGAAAAGATGAAGAGAGGCAGTTCTATGAATTGTCAAAATATCTGCTGACGGCGTATCGTGGTACGGGCAAGACTTTTGTCTTACAGCATTGGGAAGGAGACTGGATGGTCAGAGATAAAATCGATCCTAATGTTAACCCCAGGGAAGAAGCGTTGAATAATATGGTTCTTTGGCTCAATGCCAGGCAAGCTGGAGTTAATAAAGCACGGCAAGAAGTAGAATGCAACGGAGTCAATGTTTATCATGCTGCTGAGGTTAATAGAGTGTTGTCTTCGATGGAGCAAGGCAGACCAAATATGGTTACGCGTGTATTACCGCGTATTAAAGTCGACTTGATTTCTTATTCGGCGTGGGATTCCGCGGTGGAAGAATATAAAAATCCTGACAAGTTCAAAAAAGCACTGGATTTTATAGCGGAGAAAGCAAATGACAGTAAAGCTTTTGGGAATCGGAACGTCTATTTGGGTGAATTCGGCTGGCCGGAGAATCTGTATGGCGCTGAAGGTGCCAAGAAAACAGTGCCACAGGCTGTGACGACAGCACTTAATTGGGGCTGCCCCTACGTTGTTTATTGGCAGTTGTATTGTAATGATTTAGTTAGTCCGGAAAAACGCCCGCCGATACACAATAACGAGGATGTTCGAGGTTTCTGGCTTATAAGACCGGATGGTTCAAAATCATGGCTTTGGAATTATTTTAATGAGTTATTGAGCAATACAAAATACTTGAAATCAACAGAAGTTAAAGAAAACTAATTATATTTAATTCGGGAATGAAACTATGAGCTACAAAACCATTATACATGTTATCTCCGGCACACATTGGGACAGGGAATGGCGCTATACTGCCGATCAATCTTTGCTGCGACTGGCTGAACTGATGGATGAATTGCTGGATGTATTGGAAAAGGACGATAATTATTTATGTTTCCATCTGGATGGCGGGACCATTGTTATTGAGGATTATTTGGCAGTTCGTCCTCAAAATGCCGAACGGCTCCGCAGGTTAATACGACAGGGAAGATTGTCTACGGTTAAATGGTACACACTTCCTGAAATGTCAACCGTGGCGCCTGAATCGCTTATAAGGAATCTCCTTATAGGCAAGCGATTGGCTGATACATTTGGCGGTTCTATGAATACAGGATATACGGCAACTTCTTACGGTCAGATATCTCAGTTGCCGCAAATCTATTCTGGATTTGGCATTGATACCGCGTTAACGTATCGCGGTACCAATAAGCATCAGGTACCGCCTATTTGTCTGTGGGAAGGGTCGGATGGTACCCGGATATGTAATATTCGTTGTTTTGACGAAGCCACACGTACTAATTGGTTTTTCTTCATCCATTATGAGTTGGTACTTAATAAAACACCTCGAGATTTGCAAACAGAATGGAAACCTGCGGAATGGCCGGTACATATGTCGGATGAAAAGTTATATGAAACAGCTTTTCAGTTAAAGAACGAAAGCTTGGATTTCAAGAAAAATGGAGAGGATATTCAAAAAGCCCTTGCGCACTTTGTAAAACAGGCATCTCAGCAGGCCATTGGCAATAATCTTTTGGCATTAGATATGGAAGACAATGCTTGTGCATACTCGAATCTTCCGTATTTAATTGAAACCATTAATAAGGCTCAGGATAAATATTTGGTACAGCAATCATCATTAGACGATTATGTTAAGACCATAAAAAAAGCTGTCAACCTGCAGCAGTTGCCTGTGTTAAAAGGAGAGATGCGTTATACGGCTGTTGAGGTATGCTTTAACGGCCTGTATGGTATGACTCATTCCTCCCGCATACCATTGAAACTGATGAATGATGAAGCAGAAAGAGAACTTATTAACGTAGCTGAACCTCTCTCAAGTTTCTCTTCAATAATGGGAGGTTCTTATGAACACAGCCTCCTTCGTAGGGCATGGCTGGAACTGTTAAAAAATCACGCCCATGACAGTATTTGTGGCGCTGCGATTGAAGATGCACACAAGGATAATCCTGCCAGGTTTCGTGCCGTATGCAGTATATCGCGTGAGTGCAGCCGCAAGGCTTGTGAAGAGATATGGTGCAAGTTGGATACACAATCCTGGTTCCAAGACGGCGATATTACCATAACTTTTTTTAACACATTGCCGACAAGAAGGGTTGGAGTCCATAAGGTTATAATTGATACTCCTAATATTACTTGTGGCGATATGATAATTGAACCGTGTTCAGGCGCTGGGCCGATAAGAGATGGCGTAGATCCCGACCAAATGGTTACATATCAACAATTTGATTTGATTGATGAAGCAGGCCAAAAAGTGCCGTCTGAGACGTTGGAAAAAGAGATTATAGAGGTGGAGGTTGAGCGTAAGCTCGATTCCAATGCAGCAGCATACAAGAATATTTTGCGTAACAGGATTTTAATGGACGTTGATATTCCGCCATTTGGATATCGAACCTATGCATTGAGGCCTTGTAAGCGAAGGTATGTTCTGAATCCACAGCCCGGCCCCGACCGTAGTTTAATCGCCAGGATGGACGGTATTCTTGAGAATGAATTTATCAAGGTGGTGATCAATCTCAATGGAACTTTCAATATTATTGATAAGCAAACAGGAAAGAATATAGAAGGGATGCATTATTTTTGTGATAGCGGCAGTATCGGAATTGCCCATCTGGACAGAGCTCCTTTAAGAGATTATACCGTAACGAGTCTCTGCAATGCGGCTGTTTTGACGCTATGTGAAAATAACACATTGCGTGCAACGTGGCGAATTGATATGACCATTAATATTCCTGCTGAAGCGGATTTAGATGGTCGAAATCGTTCAACGAAGATGGTGCCTTTGTCGATCAGTACTTTTTTAACTTTACGTAAAGGCGCAAAAAGACTTGAAATCAAAACTCATATAGATAATGTGGCGCGAGATCATCGCTTGCGTGTAATGTTTCCAACGGATATAAAAACCGATTATGTTTATGCCGATGGTCCTTTTGACGTAATAAAACGCGGCATTCAATGGAATATTACCGGAGATAACGCTGAAGGCCATTATCCTACTCAGCCTATGAAGAAATTTGTTTCTCTGTCAGATGGTAAAAACGGAGTAGCTTTCCTAAGTAAAGGATTGAATGAATATGAGGTAATTGATGATGCTCGTCGTACTTTGGCAGTCACGTTATTGAGAACACACAGAGCTTATATGCTGGCAAATCGAGGTTTGAAAACTCCGGAAGAATATGAACATCAGGCGGGACAACATTGCCTGGGGTCAATTGATTTTGAATATGCGATTTATATTCATGGAGGTAATTGGGTTGATGGCCGGGTAATAGCGGAAGCAGAGGACTTTAGGATACCCCAAAGAGTTATCCAGGGGATACCCAAAAATGGCGTGCTACCAGCTACAAACTCATTATTGTCGATATCGCCATCTGAGCATATTCAGCTTTCTGCCTTCTATAAAGTTGAAGGAACCAATAGTTATATTATGAGAGTGTGGAATAGCCATACCGAGCCTGTTCTTGGTTCGATTGAGACAAGTTTTGAAGTTAAATCAATTACCAAAGTTAGTATGGATGAAGAACGCAAAGAGAAACAATTGGTGCGAGAAGATAATGTCTGGTCATTACCACTCAGAAAATCAGAAATCGCCACGTTACTTGTGGAAATGTGATAACATAAACTGATTGAATGGAGGGTGTTTGAAATGTTAAGAATTAATTACTTACTGCTTGTGGTGATTGTTTTTGCTTCCACGTTCACGCTGGCAGGAGCAGATGTATGGGTTTTAGTAAATGATTTGCCGGGAGCCGATGCTGCGATCGGAAAGGAAATTGGGAATTCCTTAAACGATAACGGCATAACTGCGCACTCCATAATGGCCGCAGAATTCGATGAGAAATTTCTTAAAAATATTCCTGGTAAATCACTGCTGATTCTTACAGACTGCGGCATACTGCCGCTTGACTCAAGCTCGGCTTTAGATGAGTTCATTTCAAAAGGAGGCAAGCTGATTTCTCTTGGCGGCACTCTCTACCGGAATCCCGTGATAAAAGAAGAGAATAACTGGCTGTCACAAAAAGATGAGCAGGAGAAGCTTTCTAAAATACAATCAGAAAAGATATTGATGGATTTTTCAAATGCACGACAACCATGGACACGCAATAACGGAACAGCAGATACCCGGGTTGTTCCCGAAATAGTTCGTGATTCGCAGAAAGGACGGTGTCTGCATATATCCATCAAATCAATAAACGATTATGATTTGCTTTTTTCACCTGCATTCACAGATGCAAATGCGGGAAAATATGATTATGTTTGTTTTTGGGCAAAAGGCGGTTCTTCGACAATTCGGATGAATATACTCATTGAAGAAAAAGACGCGACAGCCTGGGGCATTGAAATCCCTCTAACAAAAAATTGGAAACGGTATGTTATCAATGTCAAAGATTTTACCCAAAGAGTTCCCGGAGTTTATCAAAGTATTATGCCCAGCGACGGCCGCATTTTTGATACTTCAAAGATAAAGCGTTGTGCTTTTGGCCAAATCCGTCGATCAGATTTAACCGATGTCTACAATCACGAATTATATATCTCCAAAATAGAACTCAGCAACGACAAACAGTATAAGCCTGGCATTTGGGATGTTAAATTTACATATCGAGACTTGCTTTACCCATCATATCTTACCTACAATTGTTCAGATGTAGGACGAATTCAGGTTTCCCAGTCGCAGCAGAAAATAATGCCTTCAGGACGATTTTCGCTGCCTGTCAATGTTCGGGCTTTTAGTCCGAGATGCAAATCAGCAGGTTACAAAGAAAAACGTTCACATCGCTGGATTCCCCTTTTGGAGGCTGTTTCTTCGAAAGGTGATTATCGCGGTACAATCGCCGCTCTGCAATTCGGCGATAATTTTCAATATATGTGGGCTGGATTCGCTATAGAAGACGCTGCTTTTTATAAACAAAAAAGTATTGTTAATTTTGTCGTTGACCTTACGAAACGAATGTTGAATGAAAATTTCATTTGGCAAAGCGGCAGCAGTCAGTTCACCTACTTTCCCGATCAGGAAATTAAAATCGGCGTCAGTACGATTATCAATAATCCATCGCAGGATTTACAACTCAAGTTGAGCGTCATCGAAATAGCAACTCAAAAAAATATTTTCGCAGACACCACAGCAACCACTCCTTTGAAATATGAAACTTCCCTCGGTAAAGCTGAAAAATTAAAGGAACGCACACCCTATCTCGTCAAAACCGTATTAGTCAAAAACAACGGCGAGGTCATAGATCAAATCGAACAAATTTTCTATGTTTGGCAGCCGAACAAAACTCTTGGATGGGTTACGGCACAGAACGGAGAGTTTTATCTTGACGGCAAAATATGGCGTCCTTACGGAGTCAATTATATGCCTTCATCCGGCATAGCACAAAGCCCGCAGGATACTTTTCTTTTTGAAAATTGGTTCAGCAATGAAGCATACGATCCGGATGTTATTGAAAGAGACCTTTCACATATCGCTAATATGGGGCTGAATACTGTTTGTGTTTTCATACATAATAGGGAGCTTGACAGCTGGAATTTTATAGATTTCCTGCGGCTGTGCGAAAAATATAATTTGCGTATAGACCTTGCTTTCCGTGAAAGTATGCCCAAGCTGGATTTTCAATGGGAAAAGGCCAAAGAAGTAATAGAGAAAAACCGGCTTTCTGATAATCGCACTATTTTCGCGTATGATCTTTCCTGGGAATACCGCTTCCAGTCAGATTATTATGATTTTCCGGACACAATCGAAGACTGGAACAAATGGATACTGAATAAGTATGGTACGATAGATTCCGCCATTGCGATGTGGCATTATACGCCGGAAATAAAAGAAGGATTAGTTGTTCCGCCTACCCATGACCAGTGGTATCAATCCGGCGACTGGAACAGGATGATGGGAGATTTCGCGGATTGCCTGAATATGATTTTGCACAACCATTACAGCATCGCTCGCCGTCAGGTAAAAAATATTGCCCCCAATCATTTAGTCAGTTTCAGAATGCAGTATTCCGGGGATCCTACATTCGTATGGTCTCCATTGGTGCCATACGATTTGAAGGGGTTGGCGAATGCGGTGGATATTATGGAACCCGAAGCATACGGTCGAATAGGACCGCGCGAAAGAGTCAAAGATGGAATCTTCACTAATGCTTATGCGAGGGCTGTCGCTCCGGCATTGCCGGTATTCTGGCCGGAAGTAGGCCGTTCGATATGGGAAAACTCGACAATGACGACACCTAATAAATTGCATCAGGAAAGTGCGGACTTCTACCGTAATTTTCTCAATATGCTCTTGGAAAGTTATGCCAATGGCGTTGCTTTCTGGTGGTATCCGGGCGGATTTCGCACAATAGAAAATAGCGATTATGGCATTATCAATCCTGACGGTACGGATAGGCCTGTTACCCGGGTTATTCGCGAATTTGCTCCGAAATTCAAACGTATGGGGCCTGTGCCTGTTCCGGAAGTTTGGGTTCGTTATCCTCATGATTGGAAACCCGGAGGTATTGCGGGAGCTTATAAGGAAATAAAAAATGAGTTTTGGCGAAATATAGATGCCGGAAAGGTTACAGGATTAAAAATGGAATAATAGTATAGGCAAGGAAGAAACTTTTAGAACACAGAATGTCAAAAAAATAATGTCGTGAACTTTGGAGTAAATAAATCATGGGAACAAGAAAAAAGTTTATTGATTATGTGAAAAATGGCTCGCATGAACCTTTTGTTTCGTTTCAAATTGGAGCAGGGGCGGGCTTTGATTGCAAGCTGGCGGGAAAGCAATGGGTCAGTGATGTGACAATAGAAGATACTATTCGGGCATATCAGATTGTTGAGTGTGAGCCTTTGCTTAATATTGGTTTGCCGGATTTAGGCATTGCAGTGTCGGAGCTGGCGTGGCAGGATTGTACAACGAAATCCGAAGAGGCGAGGATAACCAGCAGGTCGCTTGAAACTCCATATGGGACAATTCACTGGAAATTAAAAGAGCAAAAGAAGCATGGCACTACGCCGATAGAATATCCATTGACATCAGAGAGTGCGAATGTTTTTGACATAATCTGTTGGTATGCCGAACAACATAGAAAGTCAGTGCGATATATCGGAGAACTCGTTGGCCCCATACTGCAAAAAACGCAAAGTTCCGGCCCTGTTTCTATACAATGGAATATTCAGCCTTTTGAGATGATGGGGCTGCTTTCAGTGGATAATCTGGTTGTATTGGCTATGCTTAACCCGCTGCGTTATCGCGAAACTTGTGATTTGATTAGAGATATTAATAGTGAGATTATCAAAGCGGTGTTTGCATGCGGCGCAGATTTTGTTTTTCTCGGAGCTCCTGGAGTGGAAATGCTTTCTCCCCAGCTTTACGAGAACTTTATAATTCCGGATTCTCAGCGGATAACTAAAGTTGTTCATGAAACCGGAGGGCTTGTCTATAGTCATATTTGTTCTCCTATCGAACCTTTTTTGTCGAAAGGGTACTACAACAGGATGGGAATAGATCTTTTTGAGACGCTTTCTCCGCCGCCGGTTGGAAATGTTCCTGACCTTGCGGCGGCCAGAAAAATTCTTGACCCGCAAATGTGCACCAGAGGTAATATAGGGCTTGATGTTCTTCTGACCGGCACGGCTGAGCAGGTAGAGAAGGAGACGCTGAAAGTTTTGGAAGCGACAAAGGGCACAAAACATATGGTCGCCGCTTCAGATTATCTATTTTATGATATTCCATTGGACAATGTAAAAAAAGCGGTTCAGACGGTAAAGAATTATGCTTGACGAGTACAAATTACTGTGTATGAAAGGAAGCGAAAGTGCTGACATATGATGATCGCTACCTTGCGGCGATGTGTAAAAGTCCAAAACGAATTCCGCATTATGAGCATTGGTCGTGCCCTGATGCGGAGAGCTATCTGACAGGAATAGATTATTTTAAACATCCCCGGCAATGTCGACTAAAGCTTAAAGAGTTGTATCCGGAACTGAATCTACCGATTCCGCAAACCGACGATCCTATTGCACGACCTGCTGATGCCGACGATGATAATCGGGATAAGAACACGGTGCGTTGGGGCGATGGTCAAAGCTGGGGATGGGAACATGGACAGAGTTATTTTAAGTCCCCTGACCAGGTCTTTGCATTCAGCCCGCTGGAAAATCCGGATTTCAGGCAGATTCCGGGTGTTGTGATGAATTATGATTTTTCCAGTGAAGATGTTATTTATAAGCAGTTGTTTTCACTGTTGCCTCAGGAGTGTCGCAAACCCATAGAAGGCGCATTCACCTGTGCCGGTTTTTATAATACTATGTTTATGTGGCCGTTATTGACTTTTGGCTGGGAATTGTTTTTGGAATGCTGTATGGACAGCCGGTTTGAAAGGATAATGGATGAATTTGCCCAGATAAACCGGCGTGTGTTTGCGGCTCTTTCACGTCTTCCGGTCAATTTTATTATTTGTCACGATGATATAACAGTTACACGTGGGCCGGTATGTTCTCCCGGCTGGATGAAAAAATACATCTTTCCACGATACGAAGAGTTTTGGTCACTTCTAAAATCAAAAGGCAAACACGTTATATTTATGTCCGACGGCTGCCTTGATGTTTATGTTGATGATGTGGTTTCCTGCGGAGCATGTGGTATAATTACCGAGCCATATACTGATTTCAAGGCGATTGCCCGTCGTCATCCTGAGATAATGATTGCCGGCGAAGGTGACAACCGGATATTGATGGAAAATAATCGCGACCTGATTCGCGCAATGGTCAAATCAATGTATGAGACAGCGAAAATCACGCAAGGATATATGATGTGCATAGGAAATCATATACCGTGGAATATACCCCCGGAGGCTGTAAAGACATATCTGCTGGCTTCGCGGGAAAATGAATAATATGTATTCCAAAAATTTGTATATTTGCAAAGGAGATTTTGCTGATGAAGCGTACGAATCTTATTTTTATTGTTTTGTTTTCGGTGTTTTCTTTAGAGAGTGCAGTTTTTGCCAATGTCAGGCTGCCTGCAATAATAGGGTCGAATATGGTGCTCCAGCAGCAAATGA
>JBAZTW010000012.1:0-56486 GCA_041661665.1 Phycisphaerae bacterium
AGCCCCGCCATCTCCGTATGGCGGGGTTTATAAAATCTCATCGCCGCAGGCGACTCCACAATTTTGATTTTTGATATTTAATTTTTGATTTTACCTTACCATACTTTTTACTTGTCAAGACCAATAACCGTTGCTATAAATACGAGCTATGAAACCACTTTACATCAGCGCAACAGGTCAGGACAGCGGAAAGACCGCGGTAATCTGCGGCCTCATACAGCACCTCCGCAAAATCGGCTACAACCCCGGCTACATAAAACCCGTCGGCCAGCGTTACGTCCAGTACGATGGCCACAGCATCGACGAAGACGCTGTTCTTATGCATCAGGCATTCGGCTACACCGACCCGCCTATGGATATGAGTCCCATCGCCGTCGCCAAAGGTTTCACAACGCAATTCATTATGAACCCGGACGTTTCAGCCCTCGAAAAAAAAATAATGGATAGCTTCACTCGCCTCAACCAAAAACATCCGATGCTGATTATCGAAGGTACAGGCCACGCAGGCGTAGGCAGTTGTTTTGGCCTTTCAAACGCACGTGTCGCCCAAATGCTCGATGCAAACGTCGTCATAGTCTCATCCGGCGGAATCGGCAGACCCATCGATGAAATCGCTATGTCGCTCGCCCTGTTCAAACAATATAACGTAAATGTCATCGGCGTGATTCTTAACAAAATTTACGAACAGAAATTTGAGAAAATACGCGCAATTGCGCAAAAAGGTCTCCAACTCATCTGCACAAAATTAGTCGGCAGCATCCCATTCGACTCTGCGCTTAGTTTCTTTTCAATAGGCCAGGTCGCCGAGGAATTCGGATACGACATCCTCTGCGGCAGAGACTTTTTACACAACAAGATAGAGCATACCGTCGTTGCCGCGATGGAGCCGCAAAACGTCCTGCACTATATCGAAAACAACACCCTGATAATCACCCCCGGCGACAGAATTGACAATATCCTCCTGACGCTTGCACTGGCAGAATCGCCCGATTTTCGCGACAAACTCCACAGCGGCGGACTAATCCTCACAGGCGGACTCAAACCGGATTCGACTATCCTTGCGCTTTTACTCAAGAGCAATCTGCCCGTGCTGATTACCAATGAGGACACATTTACAGTAACCGCGAAAATGAAGGATTTGCATTTTAAAATCCGCTCCGATGATACCGACAAAATCGCCAGAACATACGACCTGCTCAAAAACAACGTCGATGTCGATGCGATTTTATCCGTGTTAGACCGATAATTTCCCCTGTAAAGAGGTTATTTTGTCCCAAATAGCACAATAATTCTAAAAAAACGTTTGCTATTTATAGATATTTTCTGGATTTCAAACGATAATTGCGATAAGAATAGAACGCATTTTCTAAGGAAAAATTATGAAACTTGACCCAACAAAACTAAAAGACTGGCAAATTGCCGAGGCCGCCGAACTAAACGCAAAACCAATCGAACAAATTGCCGCCGAGCTTGGCATAAAACCTGATGAACTCATCCCCGCCGGCAGAATGCTCGCAAAAATCGACTACAAAAAAGTACTCGACCGAGTCAAAACTCCACAGCGGGCAAAATACATCGACGTAACCGCAATCACGCCCACTCCGCTCGGCGAAGGAAAAACCACAACAACCATCGGCCTCGTTCAGGGCCTTGCCAGACTCGGAAAAAAAGTCGCAGGCGCTATCAGACAACCTTCAGGCGGCCCAACTTTCAATATAAAAGGCTCTGCCGCTGGCGGCGGATTAAGCCAATGCATCCCGCTCACGCCGTTTTCAATTCGCCTCACTGGCGACATCGACTCAATCACAAACGCAAACAATCTCGCTATGGTCGCACTCACCAGCAGGATGCAGCACGAAAATAATTACGATGATGCCCGCCTCGCCAAAAGCGGCCTAAAACGCCTCGATGTTGACCCTAACAGTATTCAAATGCGATGGGTTATGGACTTCTGCGCCCAGGCTCTTCGCGACATAACCATCGGCAAAGGCGGTAAAATGGACGGCTTCGAAATGAACTCCGGCTTCGCAATTTCCGTCTCCAGCGAAGTTATGGCTATCCTCGCAGTTTCAAATGATTTGGCTGATATGCGAAGACGAATGGGCAAAATCGTCGTCGCTTACGACAAAAAAGGAAACGACATCACCACCGCCGACCTCGAAGTCGATGGCGCTATGACCGCCTGGATGCTCGAAGCGATAAACCCGAATCTGCTCCAGACAATCGAAGGCCAGCCCGTCTTCGTCCACGCCGGCCCATTCGCCAATATCGCAATAGGCCAAAGCTCAATCATCGCCGACAAAATCGGAACAAAGTTAGTTGACTACCACATCACAGAAAGTGGGTTCGGCGCCGACATCGGCTTTGAAAAATTCTGGAACTTAAAATGCCGAATGAGCGGCCTGACGCCAAGTGCAGTCGTCATCGTAGCGACCGTAAGAGCGTTAAAAATGCACGGCGGAGGCCCCGCAGTCAAACCCGGCATCGCGCTTAGCGAAGAATACACAAAAGAAAATCTCGGACTGCTCGAAAAAGGCTGCGAAAACCTAATCGCACACATCGAAACAGTCAAAAAAAGCGGCGTAAAACCAGTCGTCTGCATAAACAGCTTCTACACCGACACAAAAGCCGAAATCGCGCTCGTCAAAAAAATCGCGGAACAAAACGGAGCTTACGCAGCCCTCAGCGAACATTGGCTCAGAGGCGGCGATGGCGCAATCGAACTGGCTGAAGCGGTAATCTCCGCTTCAGAGGAAAAAAATCATTTCAAATTCCTCTATGAACTTACCACCCCGCTGCGAAAGAGAATTGAACTTATCGCAAAAGAAGTGTACGGCGCAGACGGCGTTGAATATACGCCAACGGCTCTGGAAAAAGCGAAGAAGCTCGAAGCTGACCCCGAAGTGCAAAAGCTCGGAACCTGTATGGTCAAAACGCACCTGTCAATTTCCCACGACCCAAATCTCAAAGGCAGACCAAAGAACTGGACACTTCCAATCAGAGATGTTATGGTATTCAAAGGCGCAGGATTCGTTGTCCCTGTCGCAGGCGAAATAAAACTTATGCCCGGCACAGCCTCAAACCCGGGCTTCAGAAACATCGATGTCGATGTCGAAACCGGAAAAGTTAAAGGACTATTTTAAAAAATTTCTCTGTTATCTCTGTGTCTCTGTGGTGAAAGGTTTTTAAATGAGCGCAAAAATTATCGACGGAAAACAAGTAGCAGCCGACATTCGTGCTGAATTAAAAGCCGAAGTCGCGAAACTCAAAACAAAAGGCATCGTCCCCGGTATGGGCGTAATCCTCGTCGGCGCCGACCCCGCCAGCATCTCCTATGTAACCGCGAAAGAAAAAGCCTGCGAAGAAATCGGCATTTACTCCGACGACAACCGCCTGCCCGCAGAGACAAGCGAAGCGGACGTTCTCAAATTAGTCAATAAAATGAATCGCGACCCGAAAATCAACGGCATACTCGTCCAGCTCCCCCTGCCCAAACATATTGATGAGCAAAAAATTCTGCTCGCAATCGACCCCGCAAAAGATGTTGACGGCTTTCATCCCGTCAGCGTAGGCAAAATGTGCGTAGGCCAAAAAACTTTCCTGCCCTGCACTCCGCACGGCGTTGTACAATTACTCATCCGCGCAGGCGTAAAACTCGACGGCGCCGAAGTCGTCATTGTCGGCAGAAGCAACATCGTCGGAAAGCCGTTGGCTAATATGTTAATTCAAAAATCACCGACCGGCAACGCAACCGTTACCGTCTGCCACACGAGGACAAAGGATATTGCCGCACATACAAGGCGTGCTGATATTGTTATCGCCGCCGCTGGCAGGCCGAACACGATTACCGCTGATATGGTCAAAGACGGCGTTGTAATAATAGATGTCGGCGTGAATAGAATCGCCGATGCGACGAAGAAGAATGGTTTCAGACTTGTCGGCGACGTTGATTTTGAGGGCTTGAAAGAAAAGGCAAGTTTAATCACCCCCGTCCCCGGCGGAGTAGGACCGATGACTATTACTATGTTATTATATAATACAGTTGAGAGTGCGAAAATGGCAAATGGAAATTAAATAGATAATGGTTTTACGAAACTCCAGATTTGCGGCGAAAGGCCGGACTTGACTGGATTATTATTCACATATTTAATCGCAATCTTCAAAAATTCTTCACTATCAATAAACACCTTCCAAAATCCGCGTGTCCATGGACTGTCATTTAAATTCAATGCCTTTGTCGCAGCGCCTTTTAACTGATTGACAACATATCCAATATTATATCCTGACCGCAAAATTAAAACATGGACATGGTCGTTCATTATCGTACAGGCGGCAACCTCAATATTTAACCGATTAACAACTTTCGCGAACGCGCCGGCAATGACCGGTCTTGTATTGTCATTAATAAAATATGCCTCTCTGTTTAAGGTTGGAACTGCCTGTAAATAAAATTTCAGAATCTGATGTTTCGGCGGCGGCGATTGTCTGCCGTATTTTATTTCCCCCAATTTGCCGAGGCCATCATTGTAAATTTCCTTTGAATACGAACCTCGCGGGTCATTTGGCAGCCACGTACCATAGGTAGTGAAAATCGCGTGATATGCAATTATCATCCTGTAATCTCCGTCGTTTAGCAGTCGCCGGTACGGCGACTAAATACTGACAATCGTACTAACAACTGATAATTATGTAATACTCGCCTCCATACTGGAGGCGGCTAAACAAAATGATAACTTCGAAAATGTGAAATACAAAATAAATTTTTCGTCGTTTAGCAGCCGCCGGCACGGCGGCAAATTAATACCTCCGCCGTTTAGCAGTCGCCGGCACGGCGGCTAAATACTGCTCGTCATACCGACAAACGACAACCGGTCATTACACCAAATGTTATCATTAATAATATTAACCCCCGTCGTTTAGCAGCCGCCGGCACGGCGGCTAAATACTACTCATCATACCAACGAACGAAAGTCCGACCTATTCATCTTATTAAAAAATGGCCAACGGCGTTTAACATCAGAGCCGCGACAGCCTGCCCTGAGCGAAGTCGAATGGGTAATGGAGCGGTAAATTTGAATCCATCAGAGCCGCGCATGTAAATAAGCGGTCATTCTTATTCGCCTCACTCTGCACACATTTTAAAATCCTTTAAAAATTAATCGGCCAGTATCAAAAAAATATCAATCATCAAAACGCAAAATGACATATCAAATTTTAAATATACCCCCTATTGATATATTTTGTCAACTCGGTGTTTTTGGTATTTCTTCTTGTTCATAAATTTTAGATTTTTCAACTTCGACCCAATGGCTATGTGAAAAAGTTGGTTTTTCTCGTTCAAATTCCTTTAATAATTCGTGTCGCACTTCCTTCCATAGAATCAATAACTTTCCACGTGTTTCATCTACAATATTGGGATTAAAATTATCGCCGTATTCAAGTTTTTCCACCAAAAAATAAATATCCTTTAGAGGTTCGAACGGATAGAAGCCTTTGTCATTACATCCATTAGGAAGATTATAAAATAAACTACGAATCTCATCAATAGCGATACTAAGCTTCAGGAGTGTTGTTGCATATTCTTTCTGGTCTGGTTTTGACAATTTAGTGTATTGGATAGAATTACAGATAGCGTCAACAAGTTTAGACCAAAAAGATCGAAGTTGTTGAAGAAAGGCTGAACGACGTTGCATACAAAATCCAAGCCATGTAACTGGTACAGATATTAACAATGGTAAAAGATCCTTGAATGTTGTAAATATAATTCTGTTATCCCCCTTTTCAAAAACTGCAATAAGAATACCTATTATAACTAATAGGACAAAATAAATAACAGCACTTATAAAATATATTTGGAAAGTTTTCTTTGTCATTTTTTATCCTTGAATTGACATTACATTCTCATTGCACTTATTTTTTATACCTTCTTCTGAGATAGAAGCCTTAGTCATATTTCCCTCGTGCTATACATTTTTCAAATAATTTTGGTTAATTCTATCTTTTATGGTTTTTGATGTCAATGGAAAGATTTTAGAATTTTAAATCTGTAAAATCCGCGTAATCAGCGTTTTAAAATCTTTGTGCCTCTGTGCCTCTGTGGCTATTTTACCCAAAATTCAATTTCGCATATTCCCTGTAAAGTTCTTTTGCTGCCTCTATCTCTTTTTCTTTTCAAATTCAATGACAAAATTCCCAGCCAGCACCCTCTCAAACAAACCAACGTGGCAAAATTGAATCTTTTTGATTTTTAATCTGTATTTTTTCTCTTTTATTTTTGATTTTTTATATAAAAACATCTCTGGCATTCTCTGCACAATCGGCTATAATACCATAGTAAGGATACAGGGTATCTCTAAAAGCTTGTCCTCGCGAAAGCGGGGATACCACTTGTCATTGCGAGCGCAGCGTGGCAATCTCGTTTTTGAAGCGATAATTGAGATTGCTTTGTCGCTTCGCTCCTCGCAATGACATTTTTAGAGGTTGCCTACAAATTTACACCGCTCTTTAATAATATGGCTAACAGTTATCAATAGCTTTTATAACAGTGTTAATCTGTGTAAATCCGTGTCTTAAAAAAAATCTCTGTGTCTCTGTGGTGAAAGGAATTTTTAATGGCGGCAGAACATAAACCACTAACAAAAAAGCAAATCGAACAGCTTGAAAACCAGAGTTGCACCTGTGCCGACTGGAAAAACGTTCTCGTCGCTGCCGATTTCAAGCCTGACACAATTCAAAACACCACATTTTCCGGCAAAATCAAGCTCGGCAAATTCGATAAGCAGGTAACCTTCTACGGCGGCGTAAGCAAACCAGCCGGTATTTACAACGCTTATCTGCACAACTGCGTTATCGGCAGCAATGTTTTCATCTCAAATGTCGAAAACTATATCGCAAACTATGTAATTGAAGACGATTGTATAATCGAACACATCGACCTGCTCGCGGTCGAGGGAACATCAACTTTCGGCAACGGCATCAAAGCCGTCGTCATAAATGAAGCGGGCGGACGAGAAATCCCAATCTTCGACGGCCTGACCGCACAAATCGCCTACATTATGGCGGTGTACAGGCATAAATCCGTAGTGCTTGAAAAACTCCAAAAACTCATCGCTCAATACACCGAATCGGTAAAATCCGACATCGGCCTAATAGGCCAAGGCGCGCAATTGACAAACTGCGGCACAATTAAAAACGTCAAAATCGGCGCTGCCGCGATTATAGGCAACGTCAAACGTCTTGAAAACGGCACGATAAAGAGCTGCCCGCAGGACCCGACAGAGGTCGGTGCAGGCGTAATCGCCAAGGATTTCATCATTGCCGAGGGCGCGAAAATCAGTGAAGGCTCGATTATTTCCGATTGCTTCATCGGCCAGGCCACACAAATGACAAAACAGTTCTCGGCAGAGAATTCCGTCTTCTTCGCGAACTGCGGCTTCCACCACGGCGAAGCCTGCTCCGTTTTCGCGGGGCCATATACCGTAACCCACCACAAATCGACCCTGCTAATCGCCGGCATTTTCAGCTTCTTCAACGCAGGCAGCGGCTCAAACCAGAGCAATCATATGTACAAAATCGGCTCGATGCACCAGGGCGTACTGGAAAGAGGAACGAAAACAACTTCGGATTCATATATAATGTATCCCGCCAGAATCGGGGCGTTTTCGGTCGTTATGGGCAGGCATTATGCGCATCCGGATACTTCCGACATCCCATTTTCATACCTGTCCGAAGAAAACGGCAAAAGTGTCGTCGTGCCCGGCGTGAACCTTCGCACGGTTGGCACTGTTCGAGATGGCGAAAAGTGGCCCAAACGTGACAAACGCAAAGCGCCTGTAAAAACAGATTTGGTTATCTTTGACGTTTTAAGTCCGTACACCGTCCAGAAAATTATCAAGGGACGCGATTTATTGCTCAATCTCCAGCCGACGCAAATGAACACGTCAAAGGATGTCGTCTGCAATAATCTGCACTTCAACGCATCGGCTTTGAGCAAGGGAATTGAGTACTACACAATCGCGATAAATAAATTCATCGGCGAGTGTCTCATCGAAAAAATTAAGACCACGAAATTAAAATCCGCTTCCGATGTCGTGAAACTAATTGAATCCGCCAATGAGATGGGAACGGGCAAATGGTTCGACCTTGCGGGACTTCTTGTGCCGGAGGAATGTATAACCGGCCTTCTCAATGACATTGAAAACGGGAATTTACGAACCCTGCAAACCATCACAGAAAAATTAAAACATTTTTACGATAATTACAGCGAATACCGCTGGTCGTGGTCTGCGAAAAAACTTCAGGCCATAATTAAAAGTATGTCCGCGGCTTCTGACAGGGATAAATTATTGAGAATCATCAGCGATTGGTCGAACGCCTCTGAAACGCTGAATTCGCTGATTCTTGCTGACGCTCGAAAGGAATTTACCGAAATAACGCAAATCGGCTTCGGCATTGATGGCGACCTGAAAGTCAAAGTAGCGGACTTTGAGGCCGTCAGGGGCACTTACGATAATAATAGTTTCGTAAAAGAGCTTAAACAAAGGAATGAAACGATTAAAAAAACCACAGAGGAAATGATAAACAAAATAAATTCGCTTAAGTAATTTCTCAAATCAAAATAAAAAAAGCCCCTGTTTCGCAGGGGCTTTTGAGTAATCAAAAATAAAGGTGTCAGGAACCTTTTATTCGTAGAAATGGGTTGACTCTGTTTCCCAGACATCTCTTTCAAGCTGGTCGCTAATCATTTTAACCTTGAAACGAACATCCTTTACGGCATTTGCCTTTACAGTAACATTCCAAACAGCCTTTGTCTTCGCGGCCAATGTCGGCAGCGGAGCAAATGTAATCGTGCCATCGGCGAATGTCCCCGATGTAGCGCCTGCGCAGCTTACAAAAGTCATTTCCGGCTCAAGCGTCGCGACGATGCCGATGTTAGTGCCTACCGCGCTGCCCTGATTGGTTGCGATAATCTGATAGGTTGTAGTTTGGCCGACTTTAACCGGGTCTGTAATATCAACCACTTCAAGCAGAATCGCGGGCACGCCTACAACTTTCGTCTGAGCGGAAGTTGAAGTCGATTCACAGCAGCCTGCTGATGCGGTTGTGTTGCTGATAACTGTTCCGATTCCGCCGGGCATATAAACTGCTGTAACTTTCGCTGCCATACCGGGAGCGAATGAAGCGATTTTCCAAACAACTTTGTCGCCAACCAAAACGCCGCCTTCACTGGCTCTTACAAACTTTGCACCGGCAGGAACTTGTGTTTCTATAATTGTATTTACCGCAGCGCCGTCGCCGATATTGGAAACTGTAATTTCATAACTAAGCTCTCTTTCGAGATACTGAACATCAACGCCTTTTTCGGTTATGCTGAGTCTTGGCTGTCTTACTGCGATTGTTGCCGCAGGCGAGAGAACCTTTATTCCGCCGTCAGCGATTGCGGCTGCGCTGCCGGTATAAACGCCCGCCTTTTGTGCTTTCAGGGCAACAGTTATATTCCTTGCTGTTCCGCCGGCCAGTGTTCCGAGTGAAACGTCAACCTTGCCTGCACCTTGAGTTGTGGTTAGACCGGAGGGTAATTCATCAACAACTCTAACGTTATTCGCAGGGCCTGTGCCTGTATTTTCTACTCTTATTGTGTAGCTAATCGCATCGCAAACGGAAACCTCGGCGGGAACAATTTTGCTGACCGCTATTATAGGCTGAACGCTCACGGACTGGAGACAAAGCGGAACTCTGTATGTCAGGTCAACGCAGTTTTGAATGATACCGCCTGCGGTTGCGATTCCGACGCTGTTAATTTCTTTGGTTTCTCCAGGCCCGATGCTCGGAAATACCCAGAGCAATTTATTGCCCTGAACATCAGCGGCAGGTTCTGCGCTTTTATATTGGAAGTTGCTTACAATCGTATCGGTTACAACAACGTCAGCAATATTTGAGCCGGTGAGATTTGTAACTTTTATTGTATAACTGAATTCAGCGCCTGTCTGAACCTGTGAGGGCATACATTTTTCGAGTTTCACGTTGCCGCACGCGCCGCAGGGATAAATTTTCTCTGCGCAATTCATCACTATCGGAGCTGGAGCTGGTGGCGGAGGTGGAGGCTGTGGAGGTGCGACAGGCTTTGGCTGTTCCGTACATATTTTAGGCAGCAACTGCGGAGCAGCGGCTTTGCAGTTCTTGTCCCACATCCACTTTGCCGATGGGTCGGCAGGCGTTTTACCCTGATACGACAGCCACTGTTTGCAGCAAACGCAGCCGCTAAACAATGTCCCTGAGACAAGCAACAGCACTAAAAAAATCTTCTTATTCATAGTTCAACCTCCTGCTGGTTAAAGGTGATAAATTAGTTCAATGTTCAAACACAGACACTCGGCAATCCCTCGCCATCTCGGAGGTGCCTTAAATTAGGACACACTCGCGGCCGGCATTATACCAACCTTAACAGAAGAAAAAAAGGGTTTTCTTGAAAAAATTCCCCCTATTTTAACTAAATTTCGTATATTTATAGGACTCGGCTAATCAGGACATACTAAATCTTTATAATAATTTTGCATAGATTTTGACGATTTAGGGCGATAAGGCTATAATTCCTATATATAAGGATAGTTTTTCAGGATTGCTCGATGGAACAGGGACTTATCGTAATTTTAATAGTAGTTGTTTTGGCGGTAATGATGGTGCTGCTGTGGCAGAGTATGCGGTCAGGGCTTGAGGGCATTAAAAAGGCACAGGAAAATCTGTCGCAAAATCTTCAGCAGTCGCTCATCGCAGGTCAGGACACGGTAAATAAAAATCTTCAGTTCCACGCCTCGACGCTTGAAAAACTCAACAATCAGCTCGGCCAGCTTCAGGGCAGCAGTCAAAAAATAATGGAACTCGGCGGCGATTTAAAAAGCCTTCAGCAGATTTTGGCAAGCCCCAAACTCCGGGGCGGACTGGGCGAATGGCAGCTCGATAAAATTCTATCCACCCTGCTGCCTGCCGAAAGTTTCGCCGTTCAATATACTTTTCGGGATGGCAAAAAAGTAGATGCCCTTGTAAAAATGCCGCAGTATTCTGTGCCTATTGACGCGAAATTCCCGCTGGAAAATTTTCAAAAGCTTCAAAAGGCCGAAAATGAGGCCGATGCGAAAAAACTTCGCGGCCAGTTTTTGCGAGATGTCCAAAAACACATCGACAAAATCGCCGAAAGCTATATCAAGCCCGATGAAGGCACGCTCGATTTCGCCATAATGTTCATACCTGCGGAAAATGTTTATTATGAAACGATAGTCAAAGCCGATAACGATACGGTGAACATCGCCGATTACGCGATGGAGCGAAAAGTTTTTCCTGTTTCGCCGAATCTGCTTTATGTTTATCTGATGACAATCGTGATGGGTCTGCACGGTATGCAAATAGAAAAGCAGGCTGCGGAAATTCGCAAAAATTTAAAAACGCTTAACGTTTCATTTGCTGATTTTATAACAGCGTTTGACACGCTTGGCGGACATCTGCGAAACGCAAACGCAAAACACGATGAGGGTCAGAAAAAACTCGATAAAATAGTAATGCAGTTGGGGCAGATACAAAATGAAGATTGATATAAAAAAAATAAATAAAATTGTAATGTATATTGCGGGTGGTTTTTTGATAGTCGCCTCGTCGCTGAAAATAAATCAAATGCTCACCGAACCGATAATCAGTAAAGGTTTTTGGGAGTCGTGGGAATTTTCCCTCATTCAAATTCCGCTGGAACTCGGTTTGGGAATCTGGCTTGTCTGCGGGCTGTTTCGCAAAGCCGCCTGGCTTTTAGGAACAATCGCGTATTTCGGGTTTATCTGCGTTATATCATTCAAAGCGTTGACTGGCGCAGAATCCTGCGGCTGTTTCGGCGCAGTTCACGTCAAACCGTGGATTACTCTTTGTCTGATTGATATACCGATTTTTCTTATGATGGTAATTTTCAGGCCTAAGGGTGAAAAACTTCTTCCGCCGCCCTGGCCGAAGGCTGCCTATTTTTTAGCGATTGCGCTCCCGACTTTTATTTTGCTGCCGACGATTGAATACACCCTTATAACCAACAAGCAGACAAAACCCGCCGCACAGGACTGGCTCGTAAAATCAGCAGCGGAACAAAAAACAATTTGGCCGCTGTTAAAAGATATTGATATATCGGACAAACTCAGCGCCGGCGTATGGGTCGTCTTTATGTACCACAACGACTGCCCCACCTGCAAAGAAATGCTGCCGAAATATCTTGAAATGCAAAAGACACTGGCAGGCAATGAAGACGCAATTAATTTTG
This sequence comes from Phycisphaerae bacterium, assembly GCA_041661665.1. GTDB lineage: Bacteria > Planctomycetota > Phycisphaerae > Sedimentisphaerales > UBA12454 > GWC2-45-44. The sequence continues at coordinate 12,290 of JBAZTW010000012.1, forward strand.
CGTTTATCGAAATGCCGCCTTATGAAGTCGGCGAATTGCAGCTGATTCCATCCGATGCCAATGTTACTCATGGCAAGTTGAGCGACAAACAAAAATGGTTTTACGAAACTCCGGTGGTTGTCGTCCTGAACAACGGTATAGTGGCAAACGCTTATGAGGGTCAGGCTCCTGGTATGGATGAATTACTAAACGCCGCTTTCGGACAACAATAACGCCGGACAATATCCGGCAGATTCTTTTGAGGGGAACAAAACAGGCGGCGGTGGGATTCGAACCCACGGATAACGGTTTTGCAAACCGTCGCCTTAGGCCGCTTGGCTACGCCGCCAGAAAACAACAAAACCACCTAATAAATTCTGTTGTAAATTTGAAATAAATGGGCCGGGTTGGAATCGAACCAACGTAAGCTTGCGCTAACGGGTTTACAGCCCGTCCCCTTTGGCCGCTCGGGCACCGACCCAAATCATTATCGCACAGGGAGTTACAATAAATTAACAACTTCCTGCCGCCAAAAAGCTTTGGGGCAGTCTACATAAAACAATCCCACATTGCAAGAAGATTAAGGGCAAAATTATGGGATAACCAAGGAACATCGTACCCTGTTTCCACTAAAAGTTTTAAGTAATCTTGATAAAAGGTGGTTATTTGGGTATAATAATATTTTTATGGAGCGGCAAATGATAAAAATGTGGGATAAATTAATATTTTATTCGTTTATTCTCGTATTTTTTACCGGGTTTTGCGGTGCGAGGTTGATAACTGTCGATGATGACAATCCTGCCGATTTCAATAATATCCAGGCCGCAATCAATAGTGCCAATGATGGTGATGTTATTATTGTAAGTCCCGGCATATACAGAGGCGCCGGGAATCGTGATATTGATTTTCTCGGCAAAGTTATAACCGTTAGAAGTATTGAACCTGATATTCCCGCTATCGTTGCAAACACAGTAATAGATTGCCAAGGTAGCGAAATCGAGCCACATCGAGGCTTTTATTTTCACAGCGGCGAAAATGCTAACTCTATTTTGAATGGTCTTACTATTAAAAATGGATATGTGTCCGATGATGATGGAGGGGCAATTTTGTGTATAAACAGTAGTCCTTGGATTCTTAATTGCATAATTTCAAGTAATTATGCTGTCAGTGGGGGAGGAATATATTGTCACGGAAGCAAGGCACAAATTAGTAATTCGCTATTTATTAACAATCATGCCTTCGGTGGTGGGGGGATATTTGTTTCAGGAACAATGAGCTGTAGGGGACCGATCGTTTTAAATGATTGTATGTTTATTAATAATAATGTAACATGGGGAGGCGGTGCTGGTTCTGCTTCAGATGGATGCATTGAAGCTTACAACTGTGATTTTATTTCAAATTCAGCAGGAGGGGGTGGCGGTGCATTAGGCTCACTTGATTGGGGGTCATTACGACTGACAAACTGTGTTGTCGCGGGCAATAGAGCTATGTATGAAGGGGCGATTGCATCCGGCGGGAATAACGGCCCAATGATTAATTGTACATTTGTCGGCAACAGAACTCGCTATCCTTCTGATTCTTTTCCTACTATAGGTGGTAGTCCTTTTATGAACTGTATCATCTGGAATAATTCTAATCCACAGTTGTATGAAACGGAGGATTTTGCCTCGGTAGTATACAGCAATATTCAAAGCGGTCGGTCAGGTTTAGGCAATATCAATATTGACCCTTGTTTTGTTGACCCGGGACATTGGGACTCTAACGGTACGCCTGACGATGCTAATGACGACTTTTGGGTTAATGGCGATTATCATTTAAAGAGCCAAGGCTGGCGATGGGACGAAACGGCTAATCAATGGACTTGGGACAATGTAACCAGCAGGTGTATTGATGCAGGCAATCCGGGCGGTTCTTTAGGCGATGAGCCGCTCACTTTAGATGTTGACCCGCTAAATCGCTGGGGCGAGAATCTGCGAATTGATATGGGCGCTTTCGGCGGAACTGCTGAAGCTTCTATGCCGCCTTATGACTGGGCATTGTTGGCTGATTTGGATAATAACGGCACGGTGGATTTTTCAGATTTTGCCGAACTGGCTGATTATTGGCAGTCGGCAGGAGAAAATCAGCCTGGCGACCTCAACAGAGATGGTATAATAAGTTTTGAGGATATTGTTTTATTGGCGAATGACTGGCTTACGGAAACAACCTGGCACGAGTAATCTTTAGTTGTTAATTGGAGATTGTTACCCTCACAAAAGATGATCGGCTATATGTCGGTGTTGATGTGCACAAAAAGTTCCTGCCATAGCCGGTTTCTTCGTAGCCTTGCGAAATAGAATGGCGAAGGCGGATGCCGGGGGTAATAAAAAATCAGAGCCCAAGCGATATCGCAGGGTGTTTCGTAGGGGCAGACCTATGTGTCTGCCCACTGTCATTCCTCGAAGACCCCTTTGGGAGCGCAGGCGGGAATCCATTGTATTTAGCCCCCTGGCCTGCCAGGGGGTTCGTAATTCCAACCGCATCAGAGCGTAGGGTGTTTCGTAGGGGCAGACCTATGTGTCTGCCCACAAACAGAGCCCCAAGGGTAAGAGGAAATTGCATCAAATTGTGAAAGTCCTCTAATAGGAATACTGTCATTCCCGCGCAGGCGGGAATCCAGTCTTTCAGTTTAGAGCATATTAGCGAACATAAAATTTTGTTTTCCAACGCTTTAGCAATTTTGATGCAAAACACTCGTAACCGCGGGGTCATTAAATCTCATCGGCCATCAGGCCGATTCCTCAATTCTTCATTCTTCAATCTTCAATTTTCAATTCTATCCCCTATCCCGTCAATCCTGTTATCCTGTCTGAAAAATCCGCGTAATCAGCATCTAAAAAAACAAAATCTCTGTGAACTCTGTGGCCTCTGCTCGCCCCGCACCAAATAGGCCGTTGCCGTCATTTGGTGCGCGGGTGGCTATTATCTACCTGTTTTTCTTTGTGCCTTTGCGTCTTTGTGGCAAAAAATCCGCGTCTAAATTCTTCTTGTGTTCTGGTTACTACTAATCCGTTAATCAGTGAAATCAGCGTACCCGTCCTGAGCCAGTCGAAGGAATCAGCGTTTAAAAAAATCCGTAAAATCCGTGTAATCCGTGGTTAAAACCGTTCAAAACTTGATGAAAGCTCATCGAAATTTTACGTTTTTTTGCAAAATTTTGCAAAATGTTGCAGAATTTTGCTCGTTTCATGCAAATTTATGCTTGAATTTTGCAACTTTATGTTCGGTTTTTGTCACATTTCTTGCGCGTTTTTATCGAAATTCACTTGCGCTTTTGACATAAGTCCTTTATTTTCGAGCCGCGCGCAAGTGGTTTTCGCACAATAGAAGGATAAATCTTTACCACTTTTAACTGATAACTGCTTTCCTATCCCCCGTTTTTATATAGTGCAGTAAAACGATTATTTGCAATCTTTTACACTTGTTTCTTAAAGAAAACGCCTCTTTATGACCGATAACCTTTATGTGCCAGGTTTTAGGCAATTGAGATAAGTCAGGAAAAAAATTAAAAATTTAGTTATCGGCCTGACATTTGCGGCCGATAATTGTAGTAGGATTGCTGTGTCATTAGACACGCAACTAATTATAAAGATTGAACTTATGAGCGAAAAATTGCAGCAGAATTTACGGCAGCTTGTCCTGAAAAAGGGTAGCGAAAAATACATTTTTCGCTATCAGGATGGCTGTGAAGATACGCTTTTGGATGCGATGGTTTGTCAGGCAAAGAACAGCAAAACCAATTTTGACTGGTTCGATGCGGCTGTTTTGAGTTTTAAACTCACGCAGACCCTTATAAATGAAGCGGATAAAATTTTAAGCGACTCGGAGCATCAGGCATTTAAGCCTTTCGAAATGTAAAATGAAACTTTTAATATGCGGCTTGGAGACTAAAACGTATGGAAAATTGTGTAATCATTCACGAATTTCTGGATTATTTGAACTTTGAAAAGCATTTTTCCGAGCATACGGGCAAATGTTACCACGCCGACCTTGAACAGTTCTGCGGGTATCTGGCCGGAAGCCGCGAATCGGACAACGCAAGTTCTGGCGGCGGTGTGGGTGTGGCGGTTGCGGTTCAAACCGAAACCCAGCTCCAGCAGCTCCTGCTGGCAGTAACAACCGAAACAGTTCGGGCATATATCGCTTCCCTCAATGACAAAAATTACTCCAAATCAACCATTGCCCGGAAACTGGCAACGATGAGGAGTTTTTATAAATTCCTTGTGAAACGCAGCTATCTCAACTCTAATCCGGTAACGGCGGTTCGTACGCCAAAGCAGGATAAGAAACTGCCAAAATTCCTCGAATATGAGCAGGTAAAAACACTTCTGGAAACCCCTCCTACCGATACCTGGCTGGGAGCAAGGGACCGGGCGATTATGGAAACCCTTTATAGTACCGGCGTAAGGGTCAGCGAAGTTGTCGGCCTGAATATCGAAGATGTTGACTTCCTCGGCGAAGTGCTGCACATCCGCGGCAAAGGCAAAAAAGAAAGATTAACTCCAATCGGCTCATCAGCGATTCAGGCTGTTCAGCGTTATATGGAGTTCCGCAATAGAAGGGCGCAGAGCAACGGTAATTTCGATTCCAAGGTTCTGTTCGTCAATAAGCACGGCAAACGATTAAGCACAAGAAGCGTTCGCAGGAAGATGGACAAGTATCTGAAAATGGCGGGACTCGACCCTGCCATCAGCCCGCATACCCTGCGGCACAGTTTCGCAACACATATGCTCAATAATGGCGCTGATTTAAGAAGCGTTCAGGAGCTTTTGGGGCACCAATCTCTTTCGACTACACAGGTTTATACGCACCTGACAACCAAGAAACTCAAGGAGGTTTATGACAACGCCCATCCTCGTGATGAGCAGCAGAATAACGAATAGTCGTTAGTATTTGGTATTTAGTTGATAGTTCAAAGTCCCGCACAAGCGGGACTTTTTTTAACCGCCGATTTTGTACCGTTTCCAGCCGCTTGCGCAAGTTAAAAGATAACTAAATTCCCGGGAACTTATAAATCTTTCCATTGTCAAAACAAATAGGGCATTTTGCCGATAATACATTGGGAACAATTATAAAATGTTGAAAACTTTACGAATAACATCGATAGCGATAACTATTGCGGCCATTGGCATTATAATCTTTGCCGTTGCCGGCTCAGCGTCCAACGCAAAAACAGATAAGCTGCTTTCCTTGCCGGGCGTTGCTGAACAATTGCAGGCAAGTTATGCCGGCAAAACGACTTCTGAATCGGACACAGACACTCCTTTAATGCGTCAAGCAAAGGCTTTTGCTCTTCGAATCAACCCCCCGCCGCCACCGGCTCCACCAGTACCAGTTCAGCGTCCAAACGAATCTCCCCGGCCAAGAGTCGCTGTCAGCGCACAGTTCACGCTTATAGGCACAAGCTATTACGCAGACAACGATGCCAATTCATTGGCATTGATAAATGAGGTTGGCAAAGGACTCCACTGGGTTCAGCTCGGCGGAACTGTCGGCCATTTAAAAATCGAAAGAATAGGCAGTGGTGTTGTTCTAATTCGCGACGGCGAAAGAACTTACGAAATGGTCGCTGAAAGAACACAAAAAGCCAATTTAGTTCAGGCCTACACCGGCACAATCCCCTCTGTTTCAGTGCCTGATATCTGGAAAGGCCTTGAAAAATCGCCTATTACCACTGAAAACGCACAAATTCCAGTGCCGCAAGTACCGGAACAACAAAATAAAGAACCTAACAAGGCAGAAATCCAGGCAAATATCGAATGGATAAGGCAAATCAAAGATAACCCCAAAGCTCTCGGTATGACTGCAGAAGAGGCAAAAGAGCTTGAGGGTCTCGGTGATATGCTGAAAGAACTGGAAGCCCAAAAGCAACGGATTGATTCGAATACAGCGGGCAGTTCTGAACCAAATGCCGCTAATAAACCAATCAAAAAGGTAAGCCCGGCAACAGATGTTAATGCAAGCCAGCAACCCCCGACCATGCAGAAGCCCAGGGATGCTAATAATAATGACCTGCTTTCCAAGCGGGCGGAAATGTTAAGGGCAAGGCGTAAAAGATAAAAAAAGGTGAATAATTAAATACGGTTCCTCTCAGGCGGAGGAAAAAACAGCATAACGTTTTATTTTTAAGCATTTTATGCATTATTGTCCGATAATACCAATTGGTATTCTTACTCACGCGTTGAGTAGTTTGTGGCCATTTATGCAGGCTTCGCTTGCCCGCGGACGACGACACGAATTTTATTGGAAATCCTTGTGAAACAATATAACGAACTTCAGGGAGTAAATGAGCAGGTGGTAAATTTACATTCAACTTGGTTTAAAAACCGATGCCTGCAGGCGGTGGTATTATCGGTTTTGTTTTTGTTATCGGCTATGTTTATAGCTGATGTTTCTGCTGCGCAGAGCGGCGAGCAAAATAACAGTCAATTAATAAGGGTAAGAATCTTTACCCTTCGTTATATCAGCGCAGACCAGGCAAAAGAGTATCTGACCTCTGCGCAAATCGCCGAGACCATTGTTGCGATACCAAATACGACCGCAATTTCCGTGGCAGGCAAGCCCGAAGAACTTGTATATGCCACAGTCGTTTTGAAATTAGTCGATTCCAACGAGACATTTGATGTGAAAATGTTAGATGTCGAGCAGGGAAAATCAATGCCCCTGTCTGCCGAGATTGACAAAAAGCTCGGCAGCGGGTATTCGGTCGGCTCTTTACTGGATGGTCCCGCATCCGGCGCAAGCATAAAAACGATAGCAGCTTTGCACAAAGATAAACTGCTTATTATTTCCCCCGCAGGGCAAACCGCTAAAATCACAGAAACGGTTTTGAATAGTCTCATTTCACCCAAGCCTGTGCCAAAAGCGGTCGCCTCTGCTAATGACGTTAATGTTAATGATGTTAATGCGGTTAAATCTGCTGTTGAGCCAAACGCGGTTGCTGAGTCGAATTTGCCGGCGATTGGGAGTAAAGTTGAAATTTCTGTAAATGGCAAGACGCAAACGGAAGAGGACAAACTGCTGGCGGAATTTATGAGTGAACTTACGGATGCTTCCAAAGCAGAACCTAACACTGTCCATCTTACGCCTCAGCAGCAGGCGGCTGAAATCGCCAAAAGAAAACTTGAGCCCAAACCTGCCGAGCAGACAGTGATTGCGGAATCCGCCGCTGTCGTAAAGCCCGCTGAAAAAACACAGGAACCCGCTGCTGTGGAACAAACGCAGGTCAAAGACGAAAATGTTTTACTCACTGCGAAAATTGATGATGCCAACAAATCCGCTGAAGCCAATCAGCCTAAAACAATTATTGAAGTTAAGCAGGCGGCGATACCTGTAATAGACATTCCAAACGGAGATGAGGAGCTTACGCTGAATCTGCCGGAGAAGCTGGAAATTGTCTCATTGATTGACCTTGTCGGTAAATATCTAAATTTGAACTATCTCTACGACGAAGCAAAGATACAGGGAGCAGTAACAATCAAGGTTCAGGGCAAGCTAAAGGTTCGCCAGCTTTATGACATACTCGAATCTGTTCTGAAATTCCGCGGTTTTGCTATGAGTCGAAAGGGAAATTTGGTTACGATAGTGCCGGTGGCTGAAGCTCTCGACCAGGACCCGACTTTTTCTGGCGATATAAAGCCCGGCGATGTAATTGTTACGAAGATATTCAAACTGAAATATATAAACACTATGGCGGCAAAGCAACTGCTGGTTGGTATGAAACTCGGCAACGATTTGACAATTACGCCGATTGCCGAGACAGGCTCTTTGGTTATTACCGAGTATGCTGTTAGAATGCAGAGAATAGAGGATTTGCTTTCAATTGTCGATGTGCCCGGGCCGCCAAAGGAATTTAAGCTGCGGGTTCTGAAATATACTCTGGCAGAAAGTTTAGTGCCGAAGATTCAGGCTCTTGCCGAACAGCTTGGGACAGTAAATGTTACGGTAGGCACAACATCAGCGCAGTCGATGTCGCCGATGTCGAGAGCCAGAGCGATTCGCACGCCTGTACCACTACCACCGGCGCCTCAGCCTGGTCAGGCTCAAGACACAACTGCCAACAAAACGGGAGTATTTATAGATTTTGACAAACGCACCAATAGAGTTTTGATGATAGGTCTTGCGGCAGAGCTTGTCGCGGTCAATCAGATTATCGATTCTCTCGACGTGCCTCAGCAGGATTTGCGGAGCATTCGTGAATATGAAATACAATATATTGACATTGAGTCGGTTGTAACGGCGTTGAAAGATTTTGGGATTATTGACCCAAGTACAAACATCAGCAGCGGCGGCAACTCATTCACGAGTTCCAGCAGAATGAGACAGATGCAACAACAACAGCAGCAGCAGCCGGGTATGATAAATCCGACTATGCAGGGCAACAGCGGAGCAGAGTCGCTGTCTTCGATAGACCAGCCGCAGGTTGTCGTACTTGAGTCAACAAACTCCCTTCTTGTCAATGCTACGCCTGAACAGCAATTGCAGATAGCCCGGATTATTTCTTATATGGACCGCGAGCCTGTACAAAGTGCCATACCGTACCATATTTACAGACTTGAAAATCAGGAGCCTGAAGCTCTCGCAGAAGTCCTTAATAATTTTATAGAAAAAACCGTCAAGGATAAGGAAGGCAAGATTCAGTCAACGACAAAATTTCAGGAAGATATTGTTGTCGTGCCGGATAAAAATACGTTCTCGCTGATTGTCTATGCGAGCAAAAAAAAACAGGAATGGATAGGCGCCCTGATAACGCAGCTTGATACCCGCAGACCGCAGGTTCTTATTGATGTCTCACTCGTTGAAATTACACGTGATGATATATTCAACTACGACCTTAATATTGTAGCCAACGCAAAGGGGCTTGTTACTGATAACGTAGGTGTCGCTACCAAAGCTTTGAACGCTGCTGTCGGCGGCAACCGTGAAGCTGGTTTTGTCGGCTCCACAGGCACGATAAATGGGTTTTATAGCGCCGACAAAATACAAGCTTTGCTGACAATGGTTAATACCAAAAGCTATGGCAGAATTCTTGCCAGACCAAAGGTTCTTGTAAACGACAATGAAAAAGGAACAATTTCAACAGAAGATACCAGATATATCACTAACATAAGCACAACCGCTTTGTCAGGAAGTACTGCAGGTGCTGGTGCTGTGCAATCATCCGTCGCATTTAACCCATATGCCGCTAAAATTCAGTTAAATATAACGCCACAAATCAGTGAAGGCAATTTGCTCAGGCTTGAGATAAAAATGGAACGAAATGATTTTGTAGGTGATGGAGCAATTATAACTCTTGCTGACGGCACAAAAACTCAAAGTCCACCCAATGAGAAAAAAAGCAGCGTAGATACGATAGTAACCGTGCCGGATGGAAGCACTATAATTTTAGGCGGACTGACAAAACTTAACCAGAATAAAGCAGGCAATAAAGTGCCTCTGCTCGGCGATGTACCTGTCATCGGGGCGTTATTCAGCTCTTACAACAAAACTCAACATGATGATAAGCTCTATATCTTTGTAAAGGCTAATATAATCAGGCCGGAAGCTGCAGAAGGTCTCTCTCAAATTAAACATATTTCGCATAAAAACAGAGATGAATTTGAAAAGGATGAGTCCATATTTCAGAATTATCAGGAGATACCGGGCATAAAGCCGCCGCCGATAGATCCGCAGAAAGTTTTGGAGCGGGATGTAAATGAGGCGGACGTTAATAGTTTTTAGTTCTTAGTCTTTAGTTTTGAGTTATGGAATCGCCTGCGGCGATGAAAATTTAAATGACCCCGCGGTTACCCTTGGGGCTCTGTTGTCGCAATGACAGTGGATTATATGATTGAAGATTTGCAGAATAAACATCTATGAAAGATTTGTTAATAAAAACAGCCCAAAGGACGGGCATTGTTGATGCTGATTTGCTCACGAAATTTCTTGAGCAGAACGCCGATAATCCGCAAAGGCTCGACGATATTCTGCTGACCTGTCCGCAATTCACAGAGGAAGCAACTCTTCGACTTTTCGCGGAAGCATTAAAAATCGAGTTCGTTTCCGAAATAGACACCGCTGATGTGCCAAAGGAATTCATTGAAAACGTACCGGCAACTTACGCGCAGCACCATTATCTAATCGGCATAAAAAATAATCCTGCCGATGCGGAAATAACAGTGGTTTTATCAAAACCATTCGACAATGACTCGGTTGATAATGTTTCGCGATTAGCCAAATCGCCCGTCAATATCGCCCTTGCGACAAAAACCGTGATAACGGCGGCAATTGACGTCGCTTATGAACAGAAAAACACCGTTATAGATGAGGTGGCGGAGGAACTTGATTCGCAGAATCTCGACCAGCTTGTCGATGAGGTTAATACCGCCGATGACCTGCTTGACGTAGTCAACCGCCCCCCTGTTATCCGGCTCGTCAATGATATATTATTTCGCGCGCTGCAGTTGAGAGCAAGCGATATTCACGTTCACCCTTACGAAAACAAAATTCAGGTACGATACAGAGTTGACGGTATTTTGTATGATACTCTTAGTCTTAACCGCAATGTGCTTTCGCTGGTAGTCTCGCGTATAAAAGTTATGGCTGGAATGGATATAGCAGAGCGAAGAATGCCGCAGGACGGCAGATGCTCGGTTCGCGTCGGCAATCGTGAAATAGATTTGCGTATTAGTACCGTGCCGACAAGTTACGGCGAAAGATGCGTACTGCGACTTTTGGATAAAAGCACCGGTCTGTTCGGCCTGTCGGAACTTGGAATGTGGGAAGACGATTTAAAAAGATTCGATTCTATTTTAGGCAAATCGCACGGAGTAATTTTTGTAACAGGCCCGACAGGCAGCGGCAAAAGCACTACCCTTTACGCAAGCCTTAACAGAATGAATTCCATCGAGAAAAATATCATCACGATTGAAGACCCTATCGAATATCAGCTTGAGGGCATCAGCCAGATGCAGGTCGCGAGCAAAAAGGGTATGACATTCGTAACGGCTCTGCGGCACGTTTTAAGGCAGGACCCCGATGTTATAATGATTGGAGAAGTTCGAGACCAGGAGACTGCGAGAATGGCGATTCAGTCGTCTTTGACAGGCCACCTTGTTTTCAGTACGCTGCACACAAACGACTCGGCAGGAGCGATAAGCAGGCTTTTGGATTTGGGAGTCGAGCCTTATCTTGTAAGTTCATCGCTCATCGCGGTTCTTGCACAGCGATTGGTAAGGAAAATTTGCCCGGAATGCAAACAGCAGTATCAGCCTTCAGACCACGAACTTCGCGAACTGGGCATCGGCATTGACGCGGCGAGCGGAGAATTTTTTGTCGGCGCAGGATGCAGCAAATGTTTTAATACCGGCTACAAAGGCAGAGCGGGCATATACGAGCTTATGATGATGGATGAGGAATTGAGAGAGATGGTGAACCAGCGCGTTACAGCAGGCACGATAAAACAAAAGGCGATTGAAAAAGGTCTGCAAACACTTCGTATGGATGGGGCGAGAAAAGTTATAGCAGGCGCGACGACGATTGCGGAAGTGCTTAGAGTTACGCAGGCGGACCTGTAAATTGAAAATTTAAGATTGAAGAATGAAAATTATGATTGAAGCCTGCAAGTATAAACAGTTAGAGCAAAGAACAAAAGATTTTGCACATAGAGCGGTAAAACTGGCAATGGCGTTGGAGGGGACAAGATTAGGCAATCATATAGCAGGTCAGTTGATGCGGTGTTCAACATCTGTGGCAGCGAATTATTGTGCCTGTAATTTGTCGCAATCAAGAGCGAGTTTTAAGTCCAAATTAAGTATAGTACTTGAAGAATCGGATGAAAGTTTGTTTTGGATTGAATTTGCAGTTGAAGAAAAACTTATAAGCGAAAATAAAGTTAAGTGTATTGTCGAAGAAGCTAAACAGCTTAAAGCGATTTTTTATTCATCAAGAAAAACGGTAAGTTCAGGTAAAAAATGATTAAAATTGTTACTAAATTTTCAATCTTCAATTTTAATTTTTAATTTTAATTATGCCAAGATATACATACACAGCGTTGTCGCCGAATGGTAAGGCCGTCAAGGGCACGGTAACGGCGGAAAGTCCGTACTCTGCCCGCAAGCAGCTCCGCGCAAGAGGCATACACGCCACCGATATAAAGCAGGCCGCGGCTGAAAGCGAAATTAAAAGCGGCCTGAAAAGCTTTTTCGGAAAAGCAAAAAAAACGCACATAATCGAATTCACAAAGCAGATGTCTATTCTGCTCAATTCCGAAATCAAACTCACAGAGTCGCTTTCTGTGATGATAGAGCAGATACCGGACGCTCGATTCAAAAATGTAGTAACGGATATGCGCGACAGGGTTGTTACTGGCGAGTCGTTCACCGACGCGATGGGCGATTATACGGAATATTTCGATGTAATCTATATAAGTATGATTAAAGTCGGCGAGGCGACCGGCACGCTCGGCAAGACGATGGAAACGATTTCCAATTTTATGGAAAAACGCCGGCGAATTGAATCGAAGATTATGACGGCGATGATTTATCCTATGTGCATTGTCGTAATCGGTATGGGAGCGATTATATTTTTGACGACATTCGTATTGCCGAAAATTATCGTGCAAATTCAAAAAGCAGGTATGCCGCTGCCATGGATTACCAAAGCCCTTATGGCTGCGAGCTATGTTATGATTCATTATTGGTTTCTTGTGATTGCCGGCATTGTCGGGATTGTGTGGCTGATTCGGAAATTTCTTAAAACTGAAAAGGGAGCATATCTCCGCGATAAGGCATTGCTTTCTCTGCCGATATTGGGGCCGCTGGTAAGGCAGCGAGTTGTGTCGCGGTTCGCGTCAACGCTTTCAACACTGCTTGGTTCGGGATTGAGTATGGCTGAATCGCTCAAGGTCGTTGCCGAGGTAACGGGCAATGTTATAATGGTTGACGCTATAAGAAAAGCAAGAGACAGAATACTTTCCGGCGCTGATATCGCAACGCCTTTGAAAGAAAGCGGAGTTATAAGCCCCGCCATTGCGCATATGGTGGCCGTCGGCGAAAAAAGCGGCGAACTGACTAAAATGCTTCAGACTATAAGCGAAAATCTCGAATCAGGTTCAGATATTGTAATCGAAAGATTGAGCGCCGTCATAGAGCCGGTGATTATTGTGGTAATGGCGTTTTTTGTGGGTATTATAGCGCTTGCTGCGCTGCTGCCGATACTGAAGTTTTCGTCGGGAACGTTTGTAAAATGAAGAATGAAGATTGAAGAATGAAGATTTGGGTCTTTAGTAATTATGATTGAAATTAGCAAATACAAACAAATGGAAAAACGGACAAGTGTTTTTGCGCATCGATGTGTGAAACTTGCAATTGCTCTGGAAGGGACAAAATTAGGCAATCACATATCTGGGCAGTTAATAAGGTGCAGCACTTCTGTAGCTGCGAATTATCGAGCCTGTAATCTTGCACAATCAAAAGCCGGATTTACCGCGAAGCTGAGCATTGTGCTGGAAGAAGCAGATGAATCAATTTTCTGGATAGATTTTGCGGAAGAAGAAAAGTTGGTGCAAAAGGCAAAGATAAAATCATTGATAGATGAGGCAAATGAATTAAAAGCAGTATTTTTTGCGGCTCGCAAGACATTGAATGTCAAGAAAAAAAGGTAACTTTATGATGTTTTTAAATCTTCAATTTTCAATCTACAATCTTCAATTTCTATGAAAGGTATTTTTATGATACAAGAGAGAAATAGACAAAAAATGGGCTTTACACTCATTGAAATTATGGCGGTGATTATTATCATCGGCCTGCTGGCGGCAATCGGCGCGGTGAACTTCCTGGGACAAACCGATAAGGCTAAAGTTATCACAACAAGAGCGAATTTGAAAATGCTCCACAATGCCGTGGCGCAATTTAAAATGGATACCGGCAGATACCCGACCGAAGAAGAGGGGCTTAAGGCGCTGATTGAAGCGCCGACAGATGTTCAGGGCTATCAACCCGGCGGATATATCGACTCGACCGATCTGCCTAAGGATGCATGGGGATACGAATTTATTTATGTCGCCTATCCTGAAAGCGGAAAACCTTACGCAATTGTAAGCTATGGCGCCGATGGCGAAGAAGGCGGCGAAGGCTATGATGTCGACCTGTACAGCACGGATGCACAATAAGAATAGTTATCAGTGAAACGAAAAGTTGAAACATTATCAGAGACAAAATGCTGTCAGATTCGGCGCTGTACTGGCGGAAGTCGTAATGGTGCTGCTGATTATCTCGCTGTTCACCGTTATAGCGATGATTAACCTGTCCGGCGCTCTGGCGATTGACAGTTTTAAAGGCAGAGCCGACGACCTTGTGAAACTTTTCCAAATGGCTGAAACAAGCGCAGCGCAGACCGGCAAGCGGTATGAAATAGTCATCGACTTTACCCAGAACGGTTATCTTATGAGAGAAATCACCACAGGCCTTGTCGCGGTTGAAGATATTCTCGAAGAGGAAATTATCGAAACAGGCTGGTTTGGCGACAGGTTTCAGCTCTCTTCTGTGATGTTCGACGATGGGCAAGAGACAAATAACGCGCCGGCCCTGTTCAGAGTCGGCAAAACTGGCTGGCAGTATGGCGGCAAAATCGTCGTCGCTGATGAAAATGGAAAACTATATTCGATTATCGTCAACAGATTGAGCAGAAAAACAGAGATTGTCGAAGGCGACGCGATAATTCTTATACCAAGAACAGAAGAAGAAATGGGATTCTGAAGTAATATCAAAAATAAAATATCAAAAATAGAAATTATGGAATGCCTTCGGCATAATAATGTTAAACGCAGAGCCTTTACAATGATAGAGGTCTCTGTCGCTCTGATAATACTCGGTATGATAACCGCAACAGTGCTTGTCATAATCAATAAGGCTGTAGATACTGTCGTTGTGTGGCAGACGAAGATGCAGGCATTTGAAATTATCAGAGAAAATATGGAGCAGATACTGGCCAAACCGTCGGTGAGCGATATGCTCGAATATGGCGAAAGCGAGATAAACCCTGATATTACATGGGAGACGGTTATCGAGTCGTTTTATGAGCCTATTACAAATAAACTGTGGATAAGGGCGGTTTGCTCGGCGGAATTTCCAGACCCGAACGGCCAGCCGCAGAAAATCGAACTTACTCAGTGGCTCACCGGATTAAGTGAAAAGCAGATTATGCAGATACTTGAACAAAAGAAAAAATTGACGGAGTACGAAGCGACATTCGAAGATTCCAATGGCGTTAATTATCAGGAAAATTTGAAATCACAAGATTCATCGCAGCGGAACACTCAGCGGCCGGATACCGGCACAGGTCGGAAGTTGCAGAATACTGACAATTCCGATGACCCTGAACTTCAGAAAGCATTAAAAATGCTCGGCGGCAGAAATGGCAACTAAAAAAACACACTTTGACAATCGCGGCTTTACACTGGCGGAGGCTCTGGCTGCCCTGGTAATCTCTGTGATGATTATGATTGCCGCTGTGGGTATTTATATGGGCGTAAGGCGGGCAGAAGTTTCCATCAATCAAAGGCTTCAAAGCGGATTTTTGGCGACAGAAGTTCTGCAAAGGATTGCCGAGGACATCGACAGAACAGCGATAAGCGGCGCTGATATAACTATGACAATTAACAATAAGATTGAAGAAGGCGCATACAAAAGCGCAAGACTTGTGATAGAAAATAAAATATACGATAAAGACAACAAACCGCAGGTGTTTGAAAAAATCATCTGGCAGAGCAGATTCGACCCTGACGCGAACGGACTGGTAATTTACCGTTCGCACAGCGGCTATACGCTCGAAGACAAGATGCTTGATGAGCCCAAGGAAAAATACGAAGCGGAAAAATATATTCCCATTTGCGACGGCGTAACAGTTTTCGAGGTGCAGGCGGTATCAGATGCAAACACCGTTTTCGGAACCTGGCAAAAACCTGAATTGCCGCCGGCAGTGAAAATCTCGCTGTCCTTTGCCTCGATGCAGCAGGATTCGCTCGGCGGTATGACTGTGCCGGAAGAATTGATAAAATCAAGGACAGTGGCTGTTGACCGCTTCAGAACAATGCCTTATCAGTTTGTAGCGATAGATTTTAATGATATGAATGACGTGAATCTGCCTGATGTTAATGATGTGAACAATGTGAACCTACCCGATGCTAACAGCAGAAAATAAAATTTGTTCTCCCCGGCATAAATCCGGCGCAGCTCTGGTGCTTACGATAGTGGTGCTGGTGATTCTGACCGCTATTGTATGGCGTGTAAGCTCTGCGATAAGTCAGTGGAAGCACAGACTCCAATATACCATTGATTATCAAAATGCAAGATACGCGGCTGAATCTGGCATTAAATACGCTCTTTCGACAATTGGAGATACCGAGCCGAATTATGTTTCAAGACCGAATGAGCCGGATTTTTCAGACCTCTTCACAATGAGCGATGAAGAATATAAACTGATGATGGAACAATGGGCGGCACAAATGGGAACTACATTCGACGCAAACAGTATGGGCAAAAACGGTTTTTCGACAATTAAGATGAATACCGGCTCATCGAACGATGACAATAGCATACCATCAGGTACGATGAGCGATATTGAGTCGCTGTATGGTTCCGGCGACATTAACGATGCCAACGGGCTGGGCGATTATTTTGCCGGTATGCCTCGTGATTACAACGATGTCAATGACGCCAATGCACAGGATATCTTTGTACGAGGTCCTTATGGGCCGCAATGGCCATATATTACAAAGCCGGTTGAGCTCGAATTCGGCGATACAAAAGTTGAAATAGAAATCATAGATGAAAACGCAAAACTGCCCCTTGTCTGGGGCATTTCATCCGATGAAAATGTTAAGGCCGAAACAAAGGCGGCAATTGTTACCTTTTGCGAATGGATGCAGATGATGCCGTCTGACATAAAACCTCTGCAGAGAGAGCTTGATGATATAAAGGAAATTAAGGCTTTTAGCATTGAACTGAAGTCCATTGTTACTGTCTCTACCCAGCCAAGTGCGCCGACAGACGATGTCAATAATCCGCCCAAAGCCGACAACCTTCGCAGCAGAAGAGCAGCTCGAAGGGCAGCTCGAAGGGCAAGAACACAGACCATTCAGCAGACAAGACCCCAAATCGGCCACACAATGGACTTCGCCAAAATTATGCACAGTCCTATGATTGACCTCGAAATGCTCGCAAAACCCGTCAATCAGGATGAAACCCGCAGTGAATCTGCTCTTAAATACATCAGTTTATGGGGAGCAGACAAGGTGAATATCAACACCGCCCAGAGAAACGTGCTGGAAGCGGCGTTCACCTTCGGTGGAGATGCAGTCGAAATCTCCAGTGCAATAATAAACGCAAGAAGAATCGAACCATTTAAAGATGTCAATGATATCAGCAAACGACTTATGAGCTACACCAGCTCTATTGACAAATGTAAACAATATATAACGGTCAAGAGCAATTTTTTCTCGATTCGCGTAAAAGCCTCAAGCGGCACAGCCGTAGTCTGCGCCACGGCAGGAATTAAAAAGGAAGGTGGCAAATTTCAAAAAATAGGTATAATAATAGAATAGAGAATGTAGAATACGGAATAATGGAGTAAAATTTTTGGAACAAAATAAAACACTTGGAATTTATATTACGCCGAACAAGGCAACGGTTGTTCTGGTCGGCAAGGCAAGCGGAAAAATTGAAATTGCAGAGCAGTTTTCAGTTTCCGTTGCCGCAGTCGAAGGAACATCGTTCAGCTTCGCTCAGGCTGCAAAGGACATCTCCGCCGGCTGTACAGAAAAACAGCTTCTTTTCAGCGATGTCTCTGTTGTCCTGGATTGCAGGTTATACAGGCAGCAGGTTTTGCACTCTGAATTTACTGAAAACAGACAAATATCGCAAACAGTAAAATTCGATGCCGAGGAATCGCTTGCGGTAAATGCCGCCGAGACCGCTGTCGCTTTTGAACTTGCGTCAAAAGGCTTGTCCGGCTCTGAGGTTTCTGTTTATGCCGCCCCTGCCTCCGTGGTGTCCGACATAATTACAGCAATGGCAGGCAATAAACTCGACCCTGTGAGCATTGAGCCTGATTCGATATGTCTTCGCAGAGTATTGAGTCAATTGCCCGGATATGGCAGGGAAATCAAGACAATGCTGATGGCAGTATCCAAAGAAAAATGTTTTATTATTTCGCCGCCGCCACAGGTCGGCAACGCTCAAATCAGGGCGTTTATAACTGCCGAAAGTCAAAACAAGACTAATCTTGCGGCAAGAGAAATAATGTTCTCAACCGCTTCGACCATCGGCGGCAGAGATATTCAGAAAACCTTAATTTACGACTCGACCGGCAAAATTGATATTGTCGAATTGGGACAGTCTGTGTCTGTGGCAGTTGAACTATTCGGCACGGAGCAGATAATCGCGTCGACAGAACTCCCTGCCGAAACTGACGGCCTTGATATAATAATTGCCGCAGGAGCCGCGGCCGGACTTCTTGGCAAATGCGACAAGGTTGATTTCAGAACTGATTTTATGCCCTATCAGGGCAAAAGAATGATTCTCGAAAAGGCCGTGAAAACGATGAGTCTTTGCCTGCTGACGGTATTTATTATTCTCGGTGTTTTTCTGAATATTCAATATCACAAAGCCAACAGTGTCAGAAATAAATTAAACGACAAATTTAAAACCGAATATTCTATCGCTATGCCAGGCGGAAAATTTGTAAGCAGAGAAGCCGTCGGAAAGCTGAAAAGAGAAATAAACAGAATTAAGGACGTTAAAAGCGGACTGCTCAGCGCAGGCGGCGACGACTCAATAGAAGCAAAACTCACTTTCCTGTTCGAGGCAATCAACAACGTGCCTAAAAACGTTGATGTGGAAATCGACAAAATAGCCGTTACCACAAAGACAATGAATATCACAGGCAGTACATCAACAAGGGGCTATCTGGAGCTTTTCGGCGCTATTGATAAACATCAAAAACTAACAAGAGGCCAGTCAACTTATCAGTCGAAGGACAATCGGGACCAGTTCAGACTTACTATTGATTTAAAATAATTTCGGTGAGAATTAGAATATGAAAGAGATTTATACAAAACCTATTTTTTACTATGTGCTTGTGCCCGTGCTTGTGGGCTTATGGCCTATATGGCTTTTGGCTATCGGTCTGCCGGGAGCAAAGACCGACTACAAAAATGAGACTATCCAGTATCAGGCTGCCGAGCTGCTTATCGGCCAGATACTTAAAGACCTTGACCCGCAGAGATTAGACTACGCAAAGGCCAAAACAACAAAAGATGAGTTTGATTATACCACCGCGATAGACCAGGTAACAAAGTTTTGCAGAATTTCCTTTTCAAATTACAGGCTCAGTTCCTCTCCTATGCGAAAAACCAAGGGCGGTCAGAAAAGTCAGGATGCCAGTATGACCATCGAAAAAATCGATATAGAAGGCTTTGCCAAATTCCTGTCGATAATGCATATGCGATGGTCGAGTCTGCAATGCTCGAATGTTTCCTTGTCCAAAATAAAGGGTGAAAAAAACCTGTGGAAAGTGGACATCAGGTTCACTTACTATCAATAAAGCGGTTATCTGTAATAATGCAATTCATTTGACTTTTACGTCATTTACGCTTAACATACTTTCCCGCTATTTATAAACAATTATGAGTTAAGGATGTTATGTCTAAAGAAAATTTGATTCTGAAACGAAGACCTTTTGTACTGATTATTCGCGACGGCTGGGGATATAATCCCGACCCCAAAGACGATGCCTGTAATACCGTAAAACAGGCTAATGTGCCTACTGACAGAATGCTGATGAGCGATTATCCGCATTGTTTCATTCACACCAGCGGCGAAGATGTCGGCCTGCCTGCCGGGACAATGGGCAACAGCGAAGTCGGACACCAGAATATCGGCGCCGGCAGAGTCGTCTATCAGGAATCAGTCAGAATCAGCAAATCAATCAGGGAAGGCGACTTTTTCAAAAAGGAAGAATTTGCCAAACTAATCAGCTATGTGAAAGAACACAACGGCAAACTGCATCTGCTCGGCCTGTGCAGCGACATCGGCGTACATTCGCTGCTGGAACACCTTTACGGGCTGCTTAAGCTTGCTAAAATAAATAATCTCACAAAAGTTTATCTGCACGCGTTCACCGACGGCAGAGACTCCCCTCCTGACAGCGGTAAAGACTATCTGGCCGACATCGAAAAGAAAATGGCACAAATCGGCACAGGTAAAATCGCCTCGATAATGGGACGATTCTATGGAATGGACAGAGACAGCAGGTGGGACAGAGTTCAAAAAGCTTATGACTGCCTGACGCTGGCCAAAGGCGCAAAAGCCAAAAGCGCCGCCGAGGCAATGGAGCAAAGCTACCAAAATAAAAACACCGATGAATTTATTGAGCCGGTCTGCATTGTCGATGAAAACGACCGGCCACTGGCGAAAATCGAAGATGGCGACGGCGTGGTGATGTTCAATTTCCGCGGCGACAGACCCAGAGAAATTACTCGCGCGTTTGTGGACGATAATTTTACAGGCTTCACACGGACAGTCAGACCAAAAACATATTATCTGTGTATGACCGAATATGATGCGACAATTCCAGCACCGGTGGCATTTGTAAAGGGCGGAAAAATGAAAAACACCGCCGCTGCGTACTTCAGCGAACTCGGTTTGAAGCAGTTCAGATGCGCTGAAACTGAAAAATACGCGCACGTTACGTTCTTCTTCAACGATTATACCGAAAAACCATTCCCCGGCGAAGACAGGCAGATTGTACCCTCACCAAGAGTCCGTACTTACGATTTGAAGCCTGAAATGAGCGCGTTTGAGGTTTGCGATGTCGTTATGGAAAAACTCAACAGCGAAAAGTATGATGTGATAATCGTCAATTTCGCCAATCCGGATATGGTCGGGCACACCGGCATTATGGAAGCGGCGATAAAGGCAGCCCAGACTGTTGATGCCTGTGTTGGGAAAATTCTCGATAAGGTAAAACAGTTTGGCGGAGCGGCGATAATCACCGCAGACCACGGCAATTTTGAAAAAATGTGTGATGAAAACGGTAATCCTTACACCTCGCATACCATCGGCGATGTGCCGCTGATTGTTTTCGACGAGCTTAACAAAAACATAAAGCTTCGCAGCGGCGGGAAACTCGCTGACGTTATGCCTACAATGCTGAAATTGATGGAATTGCCAAAACCGGATGAAATGACAGGAGAATCATTGTTTTAAATTTGAATTTGGATGGGGGGCAATCCATTAATGGCGGATTGCCAGAGTCAAAGGCCTGCCTGTCAGCACTCTACAAGCTGCGGTTCGGTAACGTCGATTTCCATAAGACTATCGAGATACTTGCTCAAATCAGAAATGGGGAAACGCGCCAAAAACTCCGGCTTTGCTGTGCGGTTAATCTGGCAGATAAAATCTATAATTTCACGCTTGCTCACTTTGGGACCTCCGAATATCAATCAGTTACCAACCAAAGGAAATATCGGATTTTAGGACTGTTTTTCTTTAACTCCGTGTAAAATAAAAACTTAAGGACCTATAACAAATAACACTATATATTGCTTGCAATACGAATTTTTTACACTATATTGTTGCAGTATGATTGCAGCCTGACCAGACGGTCTTTTTGTCCTATAAAAACGGCGACAGCCGAACAGTTATGGGTTTCCGTTTTAATTTTTTTTTTACTGTCTGGTTTTAAAGTTACAAAAAAATGCTCCTGTCAAGCGATAACGCTTACAATAAAATAATTGCGCGCGATGAGCCAAAGCTCAAGCTCTGGACATCTGCCGGTCTGATGCTCACATATAAGTGCCCTGCCCGATGCAAATGCTGCTATTATAATTGCGGCCCGGACAAAGGCGGACTTATGAGCGTTGAGACTGCGATAGCCGGCTGGCGGGGGCTGATTGACATCGCCGGCGAAAACGCAAAAATCCACATCACAGGCGGAGAGCCTTTTTTGTACTATGACCTGCTCTGCGAAATCCTGCGAAAAGCTGATGAACTAAAGCTCGGCAGGGTTGATATTGTAGAAACAAATGCATATTGGGCGACCGACGAAAATGAGATTATTGCAAGGCTCGATTTTCTTAACAGGCATAATGTGAGTAAACTCAAAATCAGTTATGACCCTTTTCACGCGGAGTTTGTCGATTTTTACAAGGTCAAACTGCTCTACGAAACCGCCTGTCGGGTTCTCGGCATCGAACGGGTAATGCTTCGCTGGCTGGACTACTTCAACGCCCCTCCGCAACTCAACGGCCTTTCGGACGAACAGAAGATGGTCGTATTTGCCGATTCGCACAAAAAATATAAATGCCGATTCACCGGCAGAGCGGCAGGCAAAATGGCGCAACTCATTGCGGATAAAGATGTTGAGCAAATTTCAGCAGAAAATTGTCGAAAATCATTTTTAGACTCAAAATCCGTCCATATTGACCCTTATGGCAATGTTTTTAATGGCGTTTGCAGTGGAATTATCGTAGGAAACATCAAAAAAACGCCATTAAATGAAATTTGGCGAGATTTTAATCCAGCCAAACAGGAGTTTTTGAACGTACTATTCACCAGTGGGCCAGCCGGTTTTTTGGAATCGGCGATTAAATCAGGATACAAAAAACGCCGATTATATTCAGGTAAGTGCCATTTATGCGCGAATTTACGGCAATTTTTCTTTGACAATGGTTTGTATGGGCAGATAATCAGCCCAAAAGAATGTTATAACTAAAATCGTACGAAAGTGTAATGAGCGAAACTAATTACGATTCAATGTTTGGCAAGGTAGCCATTGAGCAGGGTTTCTGCACCGAGCAGGAGCTCGCCCACTGCAAACAGCTTCTCAAAGACCACCCTGCCGACAGTCCGACAACACTCGAACAGCTTCTGATTTCCAACCGGTTCATCACGCCAAACCAGGCAAAAAGACTAAGAGAAGTATCCAAAGAATCCAAAGATGCTACTGAGCGTATCCCCGGCTATAAATTTTTGGGCAAACTCGGCGCAGGCGCTATGGCTATCGTTTATAAAGCCAGACAGTTGAGCCTTGACAGGATTGTAGCTATAAAAATTCTGCCGCACAGATTCAGCGAAAATCCGGATTATGTGCAGCGGTTCTACAAAGAAGGAAAGGCAGCGGCAAAACTCAATCACAACAATATCGTCGCGGCTTATGATGTCGGTGAAGCAGGCGGGTATCATTATTTCGTGATGGAATATGTCGAAGGCAAAACCTTATACGATGACCTGGCCAAAGGAAAAATCTTCTCGGAAGAAGAGGCTATAAATATCGTAAAACAGGTTGCCGGAGCCCTTGCGCACGCACACGCCAGAAACCTGATTCACAGAGACGTAAAGCCCAAGAATATAATGATAACCCCCGCCGGCATCGTGAAACTCGCAGACCTCGGTCTTGCACGCGATGCCTCGGATGTGCAGCTTGCCAAGAGCGAAGCGGGTAAGGCATTCGGTACGCCGTATTATATTGCTCCGGAACAGATAAGAGGCGAAATGGACCTCGATGCTCGAAGCGATATTTATTCTCTCGGCGCGACTTTTTATCATATGGTAACCGGCAGAGTGCCATTTGAGGCGACAACTCCGCCGGAAGTTATGAAAAAACATCTTAAAGAGCCTTTGATTCCGCCTGACCACATAAATACCCACCTCTCAGCGGGCGTTTCTGAGGTAATCGAAGTTATGATGGCCAAGAAAAAAGAGGACAGATATGTCTCTGCTGAGGAGTTGATGATGGATTTGGATGCGGTAAGCAAGGGTGAGCCGCCGCTAAGAGCCAGAAAGAGATTCAATCTCATCGACCTTTCCGACCTTCAGAAAGGCGATTCCATCCTGTCTGCGCCGCAAACAAAGGTTTATAATGAAGAAACAATCAGCAAATACAGAGTCGCAGTAACGGTTCTGGGGGCTGTCATTTTTGTGCTGATTCTATTGGTCATATTCCTGTTCGTCTCAAAATAATCATTTCCCGCATTTTGCATTGACTTATTTTAATCACCAGTTCATTATATTATGGAGTTATTAGTTGTTAATTGATGGTCGTACAAAGGATAGTAATCTTATGCCAAAAGGCGGCGCTCATTTTACTTCGCAGGAGCTTGCTCTTGTCCTGAGCCATTACGACATAGGCATTATACAGCAGATAAAGCCTCTTGTCGCAGGCAACAGACGTGCGCCGAAACAGATAGTCATTTCCGACGCGGGCAGGTATCTGCTCAAAAGACGCGCAAAAGACAAAGATGACCGCTACCGTGTCGCATTCGCTCACGCAGTTCAGCAGCATTTGAGAGAGAAAAAATTTCCGGTCTCCGGCATTATCTGCACCCGCGACGAAAAAAACAGCTTCCTCGAATTGGACAATCATATTTACGAACTCTTTGAATTCATAAACGGCTCTCGTTTTGACGGCAAAATAGAGGCTATCGTCGATTGCGGCGTAACGCTGGCGAAGCTTCATCTGTTTTTGAAAGATTTCTCATTTGAAACAATGCCGCTGAAAGGCTGTTTCCACGACTCTAACGCGGTGAGGGGGTATCTGAAAAAAATAGGCTCTGAAAAAAACGGCGACACCTCAAACGGCACACTGCGAAAAACAACCGAATCGCTGATGACGATGTACAACGCTTCCAGCGTAAACGTAAATCAGCTCGGCTTTGACAGTTGGCCGCAGCAGATTATTCACGGCGACTGGCATCAGGGAAATATGCTTTTTGCAGGCGGAAAAGTGGTCGCGGTGGTTGATTTCGATTCGCTGAAAGTCTCATCAGCAATGACCGATTTGGCTAATGGCGCTTTGCAATTCTCAATCGTCGGCGGCAGGCCTAACCCTGCCGATTGGCCTGACTATCTCGACCAGTCGAAACTTACGCATTTCCTTTACGGCTACTGTATGGTAAATATGCTCACTGAAAACCAGATTAAAACCATACCTGATTTGATGATTGAGACGCTTATAGCTGAATCGGTGCTGCCCATCGCGGCAACAGGGTTTTTTATGAACCTGTCAGGCGAGGACTTTCTAAAAATGATTTGCCGAAAATGTTCATGGATAGACAAAAATCGCCAGACGCTTTACGATGCGATTGAGCATTCGCTTGAGGATTTACAGAAATGACCGCAGAAAAAATAAGCACGAAACAGAAAATAGCCGACTCCGCGAAAAACCTTTTCAGTACCCACGGCTTTTGCCAGACCTCATTAGACGACATTATCACAGCGGCAGGCATCACAAAAGGAGCGTTTTATCACTACTTCAAAAGCAAAGAGGCAATCTGCCAGGAAATCATTGACTCGGTACAGATTGAATATCACAGTTTATTTGAGGCCTTGCCGAAAAACCAGAACCCTCTCGAACAGTTGAAAGCCATAATTGCCAAAATCGTAGAACTGAACAACTCCGGCCAGTGGGTCAACTGCGAACTTATGTTCCGCTTAGGCTGCCAGATGCAGACGCTGCAAACGCCCCTCAAACAGAAAATTGAAAGTTTCTGGAAATGGCTTTTCAACAGCTATCTATCGCTTATAACACAATGCAGGGAATTGAAGCTGATAAGCGATAAGCTGTCTGCCGAACAGCAGGCGAAACTGATTATTGATTTGCTCACCGCCGCTACCTGGCGAAAAACCGTCTTCGATGACAGTATCGATGCGGAGATTATTGATTATGTAATCAATAACCTCAAATAAAATCAGCCGCAGAGAATACAGAGATATATATTTTTTAATTCAGCTAAGTCATTTTAAAGTTCCCATTTATAAGATACCGAACGAATACCGAAGCACGAAATCCGAAACAAATTCAAAGTACCAAATTTTTCAAATTAAAAACAAAGGTACAAAGAAAGTACTCGTTTGGTAATGTTAGACGGCTTTTGGCCGCCGGCCTCCAACGTCGCCACTGGACGATTCTGCCAAAGAGGTTGGGCGGTTTTTCACGCTGGCAACTTTCTTACGCAGACACAACTACTCAACACCAACATCCTGTCGGAGTGAGAGAAAGTTTCGCACATCCGTGTGCGAAAGACCCGCAAATTTATATGCCGCTGCGGGTCTTGGCGGCTCTGGGAATAGAAGTAGGCAATTAAGGCACAAAGCAGCAAAGGCACATAGGCACAAAGAAAACCGCGTGGGCTAAGAGCCCACCCTACGCTGAATTGTTTTTAAATGCCGGGATTCTATTACAGAAAATTTGGTTCCTTTCTTTTCTAAAAAGAGGGGCAAAGGCACTAAGGCACACAGGCACAGAGTGAAATTGCGTCTCCGTATTACAGTAGAACTTGCGCGTTTTTGCCGAAAATTGACTGAAAATTTTGAGAGACGGTTTTGTAAGTGCTTGCGGGGTAAGGATATAATTTTTTTATTTTTTTTGAAGCGCGCAAGTTTTTACTTGCGCGTTTGGCCGACCCTCCTTCGCACGAGGCTACGGAGGACAGGCAGAGACACCGAGAAAAAAGATATGCAATAGCCATGAACAGACATTTTTTTGGACGCTGATTTCGCAGAGGACACCCATTGACTGCGCTCAGGGCAGGCGGTTCGGCCTTAAAACAAATTAGTCGTTGATTGTTGGTCGATAGTCGTTAGTATTTAGCGGGTAAGGGAGGTAAAGAAAAAAAGTTTTGACCCCGCAGGGAAAATGCGGGACAGGAAATTAAAAACAGGAGCAGGGAAGAAAAAAGTTAAAAGTTTATAGTGAAAAGTGAATAGTTGAGGAAAAAAATGACAAAAATTAACAATTCGACGATTTATTCAAAATTCTCTTTTTTTGAACATATTACGCCAACTAAATCTTTCTCATGGAAAATTGCACTTTTTAATACGACGGTGTTTTGTCTAATAGCAATTATAGACACAGGTGGTTCACGCCTCTGCGAAAAACCATTTCACTGCCCTTGGGGGTATTGGGTTTTACTTGCCGCAATTCCATTGGCTTTAGGTAATTATTGGTTATCCATATCGATGGAACGTTGGTTGTATCAAATACTATCACCTTATATTTTCACTGTTATTGTCTGTTGGCTCGTCAGTTTGTTTAACTTCCACCAACCTGTACCAAATTTGTGGTGGATGTTGACATTTGCATGTATTCCCTCAATCGGTCTTTTGGCAGCAGTGATTCGTTATTACATACCTCGTGTGCAAAGCAAAATAGGTTGGACAGAAGTAGATGTGGACGCAAAAATCAGTTGGGTCAAGGAAAATAGCAATACATGGAGAACTCTCGGACTATGGATTATAGCCTCAATTGTTACGTGTGTTATTTTCTGGTGTCCATTTATATTGAAGCAGATCAGTTCTACTAAATATACATATACTGAACAGCAACAAGGCTATTTCATTGCGTTATGGGCCATTGTGGCGACTGATGTTGTTTCGTATGTGATTCTCGGGCCTGCTTACGAATGTTTTCGAAAAGCTGAGCATATAATGAATATGTTACTCGACATCAAAAAAGATGAGGCAAAATAAAATGGGTGGCGGTCCCTAATTTATTGTCCCTAATTTATTAATTTATTCTAATTTATTTAATTTATTAGAGCGGCAGAAAGGTAATTTGAACTTATGCTATTTTCTCAACGAAAAGGTTATAAACCATTCAAATCGCTTATACAAAAAGATGCTGTTGATGAGGCACTTAGGCATGGGCTTTGGGATTCATTGCATTTGCATCTATGGGAAAGGGTTAAATATGATTACAATCGTTATGGAAAGTTAGAATATTCTAATCTTTCTTCACTTTTTCAGAGGTATCAGCATGGCTATTTCAAGCAACCTCTTGATACACTACCAGAACTGTTTGATTATGCTCTTAGAGATGTGAGAACATACTTCTTTGAATGCAAGTGGTTTGAAGTATATGATTTTATTGAATTTACGGTACGATCTGCACCTGATGAATTTGTTGATGGATTTGTTAAATTTTGTAATTATGTTTTAGAAAGGGAGCTTTCGGCCTATCGCATAGTCAATCATCAAATAGTGGAAATTTCTTCAAAAGAGGAAGTAGATAGTATTGAAGATGCGGTAAAAAATACATCTAAATTAAAAGGTGTCCAAGCACATATCAGTTCTGCAATTGCTCATTTGTCTGACCGTAAAAATCCTGATTATCGTAATTCAATAAAAGAATCTATTAGCGCGGTTGAATCTTTAGCCAAAACCCTTACAGGTAACGAGAAAGCAACATTAGGAAGTGCTCTAAAAATCTTTGAAGAAAAAGCAAATATTCATCCAGCATTAAAGAAGAGCCTTTCCGAATTATATGGTTATACTTCTGATGAGGATGGCATTAGACATGCCATTCTGGATGAACCAAATTTAACTTTTGTAGATGCCAAATTTATGCTTGTGGCTTGTGCAGCTTTTATAAATTATCTTGTGGGTAAGGCCTCTTTATTGAACATTCCTTTAAAATAAATAAGAAATGAATAATAGGGGTTTCGCCGATGGCGAATCGATGTTCAATGTTGGTAAGCAGAAACGTAGTTATCCGTTATCGGTTATCAGTAAAAAAGGTGGGAATGGTGGGGAAAGTGCGAATAAGATGAGATTGCCGCGCTGCGCTCGCAATGACGAGGCATTTTATAGGCAGAGGTTGTGCAGGGCGGAGATTTTGAGATGTCGGACGGAATCGATAATTAAATCCGAGCCGAGTAATTCTTTGGCTGGATAACTGTTGGTGATACCTATAACTTTCATACCGGCTTTTTGGGCGGCGATTATTCCCCACTTTGAATCCTCAATTACAGCGCACTGGCCTGCGGTAATTTTATCTTTAGAATTGGCGTTGAGTTTTTTCAGCGTAAGCAGATAACCCTGCGGGTCGGGTTTGCCTTTTTCAATATCATCAGCGGAAACGATAACCTCAAAGGCTTTTTCAATTTTCGTACCCCTTAGCATAAGCTCAATATCAGCAGCGGTAGCGCCGGAGTTAATGGCAACCCTGATATTATTTTTTTTAAGTTCCGCTACAAACTCGACAATGCCGTCGATTAAACTGTCGCCTCTGCTGATGAGCTTGTGAAAAATCTCCGTCTTTTGCGCTGCAAGCTGTTTGGCGTTTTTGCCTTTGAAGTCGGTCTTATAATCCCGCCGAACATCATCAATCAATTCCCAGTCCGTACAACCAAGATATTTTTCGTAATACGCCACAGGGTCAAGCTCGATGCCAAACTCGGCAAAGGTCTGATTAAAAGCCGCCAAATGACAAGGCTCGGAGTCCGCTATAACCCCGTCAAAATCAAAAATCACAGCCTTTACAGCCACGGTTATTTCTCCTGCGGAACAGCCCCTGCCAGCGTTTCATACTGCTCAAAGGTTGACCTGTTGCCGGTAAGGATATTTTCGACTGTCGCTTTGATAAACGAATCGTTCTTTGTGATATATCTTCGTGCGAGCAGTTCTTTGCGTTTTTTCATACTTGTTTTTTCGCCGCCGGCCATATCAGTCTGAATATCGACCTTGCTGCTTGCCTGCGAACAGAACAGGTATCCGCAAATAATATCTATCGCGACATCGACAAGTCCCCTGCCGACTAAATCCATATAATCAACGCCTGTTTCCTTAACAAAAGCAACGGCCTTGAACAGCAGAGCGGTTTGTTTTTTCAAAAGAGCAAGCAAATCATTAACCTGCGGCTCATACTGCAAAGCGGCAAGTTCATCGATATATTTTTCAGCGGTTCCGCTGCAAACGCCGCGAACAGCCGCGACAACCTGCAACTGGCTTGTGCCTTCATAAATTGTCGTGATTCGAGCATCTCTTGCATATTTTTCGCAGGGATAATCGCGCATAAATCCGCTGCCGCCGAGCACCTGAATCGCATTATACGACACTCTATTGGACATTTCAGAACTTAGATACTTCGTCATCGGGGTAAGCATACCTGCATATCTGCCGTAACGACGCGAAAGCTCTTTTATCTTTTTGAATTCATCCTTATCTTCCGGCGGATTGAATTCAAGAATCTTTGAATAACCTATATCGAAGTCAACAACCCTGCTGGTTTCATACAGCAGCGTTCTGGCCTGCTCAACATCAATTTTCATATCGATAATCAAATCACGAACAGCGGGCAGCTTTTCAATAGCTGAACCAAACTGCTTTCTGCTCGCCGCATAATCGCGTGCAACTCTGAACGCCGCCTCGCCGATACCAAGCGACTGCCCTGATATGCCCAGCCTTGCGCCATTCATAAGTGTCATCACATAAGGAGCAAGCCCGCGTCTTCTTTCGCCGACCAGTTCGCAGGGAGTATTGTCAAAGAACAACTCGCAGGTCGGTGAACCGTGAATGCCGAGTTTGTCTTCAATTCTTCTGACGTGAACAGTCGGGCCTCTATCGCAGACAAAAAGGCTAAGCCCCAGTCCGCCTGCTCTATCCGGCTCGCTTCTCGACAACACCAGCAGCACTTCGCCGCAGCCATTGGTAATGAAGCGTTTTACGCCATGCAAATACCAGTTTCCGTCGTCGCCCTGAAAAGCTTTCAATTTACAACTCTGCAAATCGCTGCCTGCGTCCGGCTCGGTTAGAACCATAGCTCCTGTTATTTTGCCATTTGCAAAATCGTGCAGATATTTCTGTTTAATTTCTTCGGAAGCGAAAAAATTGATAGTCTCCGCGATACCCTGTAAACCGAACAGATTCATCAGCGAAGCATCGGCGCGAGAGACCATTTCTATTGAGATTGAGTGGGCAACATTCGGAAAATTCAGTCCGCCGAATCTGTGCGGCAGAGTTGAACCCATAACGTGTGCCTTTGCGAGCATATCGAGCGATTCTTTTATGCCGTCAGCATAACTTACCGTACCGTCTTCGTTGAGAGTGCTGCCCTGTCTGTCAATATTTTCGGAACGCGGAGCGATAAAATCACCGCTGAGTTTGCCTACTGCATCAAGCACAAGGTCATAATTCTCGATTGCCTCGGCGGCATCGGCAGGAGCATAATCAAAATCCTTTGCGAATTTGAAGCCCTCTTCCATAAGCTCGGCAGCGCCGGCCATATCAATATGCTTAAACAAAAATTGAATGTCGTCGTTATCTTTGTAAAAATTCGCCATTTCTCAAATCCATTTTTATTTTAAATTTTAACTTTTTTATGCACGCGATTTTATAGCTTTTATCATTTTCGGCACAA
Organism: Phycisphaerae bacterium; assembly: GCA_041661665.1. GTDB lineage: Bacteria > Planctomycetota > Phycisphaerae > Sedimentisphaerales > UBA12454 > GWC2-45-44. The sequence continues at coordinate 43,481 of JBAZTW010000012.1, forward strand.
TCACATTCAGGTCGCCGATGATTTTATAATGTGCCACATCAAAAATCGGCGCGCTTGGGTCGCTGTTGATTGCGATAATCTTCTGGCTTTCGCTCATACCTGCCTGATGCTGGATAGCGCCGCTGATTCCGATTGCTACATAAAGAATAGGCCTGACCGTTGTGCCTGTTTGGCCGACCTGATGGTCTCTGTCTATAAAGCCAAGGTCAACAGCGGCTCTGGTCGCTCCGGGAGCTGCACCAAGTACATTGGCCAAATCCCAAACCAGCCTGAAGTTTTCCTTGCTGCCGACACCCGCCCCGCCTGCGACAACAATTCTCGATGCCTTGAGGTTGACTTTCTTCTCGCGTTTATGTTCATTGATAATTTCAAGAGGCAAATCTTCCTGCGTCAGATGAATCTTCTCAACAATAATCTCGCCTTTTCTCGAAACCACAGGCTCGGGCATCTGCATAACGCCTTCGCGAACAGTCGCCATCTGCGGCCAGCGGTCATAATTGATAATCGTCGCGATGATATTTCCACCGAACGCTGGTCTGATTTGCAGAAGCAGATTTTTGTGTATTACCTTTTCAGACTTAATCTCATGGTCTCCGATTTGCAAATCTGTGCAGTCAGCCGTGAGACCTGCCTTTATCGCACTTGCCACTCGCGGGGCAAGGTCTCTGCCGCAGGCGCTTGCGCCGTAAATCATAATCTGCGGCTGGTATTTATGAACAAGGTCGCCTATTACTTTGGCATAACTGTTTGTCTGATAATGCTCAAGCAGCGGATGCTCAAGCACATAAACTTTATCTGCACCATAATGGCATAATCTCTCGGCTAAACCTTTTATTTCGCTGCCGATTAAAACCACGCCGACCTTAACGCCGAGCGTGTCGCCGAGAGTTCTGGCTCTGCCGAGCAATTCGAGGCCTATATCCTCAAGTTTGCCTCCATGCTGCTCTGCGAAAACCCAGACTTCGCCTTTTCTATTCACTGAAATCATAGATACCATCCTGATATTAACTAATCGTTTTTTCTGTTATTAACTCGTGAATCATATCGCTGATGCCCTGGTCGGTCGGCTCGATTGTCTTGCTGTCGCGTGCCGTTAAAACAACGCTTTGAATTCGATGAACCTTTGTCGGCGAGCCGTCTCTGCCGCACCACTGCATATCAGCCTCAAGGAAATCCAAATCCCATTGCTTTATCAGAAGTCCCATATCCTGAAGTTGATTTATTTTTTCATTAGCATCTGTGCCGGTCTGTTTAGCCTGCATTTCAACTTCAACAGGCGTTCTGGCTTTTTTGTATTTCATCAATTTATTAGCAGCCGGTACTCTCGGCTCATTGGCCTCATCAACAACCGTAAGCAGCACCGGCAATTTCGCCTTTACTTCCTGCCAGCCGTTGCCGACATTGCGTCTTGCGATAATTGTCCTTTTCTCAATAGCGATAAGCTCTTCAACATAAGTAATCTGTGGAATACCGAGTTTTTCAGCCAATTGCGGACCAACCTGTGCGGTGTCGCCGTCAATGGCCTGCCTGCCGCAAAGCACAATATCGTAATCGAGCTTCTTCACAGCACAGCTTAATATATAGCTTGTGGCAAGCGTATCGCTTGCTGCGCAACGTCTGTCTGTAACGAGAATCGCATCATCCGCCCCGCGATATAATGCTTCACGAAGCACAGCGCTTGCCGCCGGCAGACCCATCGCGATTGCGGTTACTTTTCCGCCGAACTTATCCTTTATTTCGAGTGCAAGTTCAAGAGCATTCAAATCTTCCGGATTAAAAATCGCCGGCAACGCGCCGCGATTTACAGTACCGTCGTCATTCATCGCTTCGCCGGTTATTCGCTTTGTGTCAGGCACCTGCTTTATTAATACTACGCAGTTATAAGCCAATTTTGACCTCCATATAAAAAGTCATTAGTTATCGGTTATCAGTTCTCACTCTGGGAATACTCGCTAATGGCTGATAACCCTATCCGTTAAGAGCGGGTAGTTTAGTCAAATTCGCTGACAAGTCAAACGAAAAAGCACTTTCGGCCTATTAGCCGCAAATGACGACCTGAAACACCCAAAACATTCTTTTATCACCGAACATAAAAAACGAGAAAAACCATAAACAACCGGAATTTGAGGCGGTTTCGAGAACACTGCGAAAAGACTGTTTTGATGGGATAAAAGCCATTTAAAGACTGAAAACACAAAAGCGGGCGAAGAGATTCGAACTCTCGACTTTCAGCTTGGGAAGCTGACATTCTACCGCTGAATTACGCCCGCAAGTTATTTATCCATAGACACTTACAAAACGCTACTTTTTGTAAAGGCTATTTGTGCCGGTTTGGGTAAATTTTCCAAACTACGGTACTTAATATAACCAAATTATAAATGGATTGCCAGAAATTTTCAGGAGGGGTTTATACTTTTAGCAATGAGCCGCGGCAATGCCTAACAAATACGGATTTAGAATGATTGCCAAATAACGTCAGCAATATAACTCCTTTCAAAATAAAGCAATTGCGGAATAATTATAATGAAAATCTCTGTCTTTCCCGATATTTATTAGATAGGATTGATTTAATTAGAACATTCTTTGGACGCCACCGTATTTTGGAATTATAATAACACCGGGTATTCCTATGGAGTGGATATGAAACGCAAATTATTGGCAGGTTTTTTAATGTTGGCCGCTCTGTGCCAAATCGGTGCTGCCGATGTCAATCTCCCCGATTCAAATAATTTCAGAACTATCGAAGATTATCAAAACCGCGTATTGGCCAATAATGCCGAGTTGGAAGCAAAATTTCAGGAATACAAGGCGGCTTTGGAGCAAATTCCTCAGGCAAAAACGCTTCCCGACCCTCGTGTTACTTTTGGCTATGCAACGGAAAAGACTCCAACACAAAGCACATTTGAGGTTATGCAGGAATTCCCCTGGTTCGGGACAATTAAGTCAAGAACAGATGTCGCTAATGCTTTTTCGAATGCCGCTTCCAAAAAATATGAAGCCAAGAAACTTGAAATACTCAACGAACTGAAGCGATGGTTCTACGAGTATTGCCTGCTGCACAGGTCTATAGAAATTACCACAGAAAACATCGACCTTGTAAGGCATTTTGAAAAAGTCGCACGCAGCAAATACATTACTTTGACTACTACGCACCCTGATATAATTAAAGCCCAGATAACTCTTGCTACTATGGAAGATAACATTAAAACACTCAATGCGTACCGTCGGCCGCTGGTGGTTAGATTAAACAGCATTCTCAATCGGCCTGTTATCGCTAAACTTGACTGGCCGCAAAGACCGGAGCCCAAGTCGGTTTCGCTTAATTTCGATATGGTGTATTCTCTTGCAATGCAGAACAATCCGGATATTAAAGCTCTCGGCTACGATATAGATGCGGCAAGAAGCGGCGAAAAGCTTGCGGAAAAAAAGTTTTATCCCGATATCGGGCTTGGCGTTTCTGTTGATGCCGGTATGGGCAGGAATGGGGAATCCAGAGTTATGCCCATAATTTCCATCAATGTCCCCCTATGGCAAGACAGCTATAGAGCCGGCCGGCGACAGGCACAGGCTATGACAAATCAGGCAAGGAAAGAAAAAGAACAAATGCAGAATACTCTTGCCGCTACGGTGCAGCAGGCTCTTTTTGAATTTGAGGATAGTTCGAGAAAAATCCATCTGTATGAAGACATCCTAATCCCAAAGTCAAAAGAACACCTGATAGCTTCTGAGAACGCTTATCAGTCAGGAACAGTTGATTTTCTGGCTCTGCTCGATGCTCTGCAGGGACTGTTCGATTACCAGCTTCTCTATGAAAGGTCTCTGACCGATAACGCCCAGAAACTTGCCGAGCTTGAAATGCTCACAGGTATAGAATTATCCAAAGAATTTCCCGAACAAAAAATATCTCAAAATCCTGAAAGGAACACAAAATGAAAAATGGAATGAAATTTATCATAGTGGCAGTATTAGTCGGCATTATACTTCTGGCCGGCTGCAAAAAACAATCTTCGCCGATTCCAACGCCTGCTAATCCCGTATCCCAGACTCAACCTGCCGTCCCCGCTGCCCCCACAGCTTCCGCTGCCGTAGAACAGACTACTTGTCCCATAAGGGGAGAAGCAATTGACAAAAATGTTTTCGTTGAATATCAGGGCAAAAAGGTTTATTTCTGTTGTAAAGCATGCATTGCAGAATTTGAGAAAGCTCCGGAAAAATATCTTTCAAAACTGCCCCAGTTTGCAAAATAGCAGACAATTTTTTATAATTTAACTGAAAGTGTATTCTTATGAAGGCTAAGAATAAGGCTATTATAGCTGCTGTAGCTGTAATAGTAATCATCGCAGGGGTTGTTGTGATATATCCGTCAGGGCATTCTTCCTCTAAAAGTGGAACTAAAGACTTATATTATTGCCCGATGCACCCCAATTTCACTTCCGACAAACCGGGCGATTGCGCAATCTGCGGTATGAGCCTTGTGAAAAGACAAGCTCCCCCAAATCAGCCTGTCGCCGGCGAAAAGGCCGCATCGGGAGAAAAGAAAATGCGATTCTATCGAAATCCGATGGACCCGACAGTTACTTCTCCTGTTCCGATGAAAGACCGGATGGGTATGGATTATGTGCCGGTATATGAAGAAGAAAAAACAGCACAGGCCGCCGCGGGCGTTTATATCAGTTCTCAAAGGCAGCAGTTAATCGGCGTTAAAAAAGAAAAAATTGAGAAACGCAGATTGGCCGGTCAGATTTTAACTGTCGGTATTGTCGCTTATGACCCGGATTTGTTTGTCGCTCAGCAGGAATATCTTCAGTCTATCCAAACCCGCCAGGCGATGCAATCGGGCAGCCTTAAGTATTCCGATGAACAATTGAATCCCCTTGTCAATGCCGCAAGACGCAAACTTCTGCTGCTGGGAATGGGTGATTCTGAAATAGCAGAACTTGAAAAGAAAGGCCAACCCCAGCAATATCTGTATCTCCCCGAAAATGGAAATGTATGGGTTTATGTAACTATTTACGAATATGAAATGGCTTTTATTAAGGAAGGTTTGCCGGTACGCGTTGAAACCGTAGCCTATCCCGGACAGGTTTTTGATGGCAACGTTGTTTCTGTTGCTCCGATTTTCGATAGAATTGCCCGAACACTTAAAGTCAGAGTTCTTGTTAAAGACCCGGGAAACAGGCTTAAACCTGAAATGTATGTCGATGTAAAAATATTTTTCGACCTCGGCAAAAAACTTGCCGTGCCTGAACAGGCTGTTATGGACAGCGGCACCAGAAAAATTGTGTATATAACTGACCCTAACGGCTATTTCGAAGCCAGAGATGTTAAATTGGGACCCAAAGCACAGGGATATTATGAAGTTTTAGATGGTCTGGCTGAAAACCAGACCGTTGTAACTTCCGGCAACTTTCTGATTGATTCTGAATCAAAGCTCAACGCCGTGCTGACGCAGGGACAGGAAGCAAACAAATAAACAGGAATCGCTGATGATCGGCAAAATAATAGAATTTTCAGGGAAGAATAAATTTATCGTTATATTTTTTGCGATAGCGGCCATAATCGGCGCCGTCTACTGCATCAAAAATATACCTCTCGACGCTATTCCGGATTTGTCCGACACGCAGGTTATTATCTATTCACAATGGGACAGAAGCCCGGATATTATAGAGGCTCAGGTTACATATCCGATTGTTACCGCTATGCTCGGAGCGCCCGGCGTCAAGGCTATCCGCGGTTTTTCGGATTTCGGCTTTTCTTATGTTTATGTTATCTTCAAGGACGGCACCGATATTTACTGGGCAAGAAGCCGGACTCTCGAATATCTAAGCAAAATTACTCCCAAACTGCCGCAGGGTGTTAAAACTGAAATGGGCCCCGATGCTACCGGAGTCGGATGGGTCTATCAATATGCGCTTGTCGATAAAACCGGCAGCAACAGCCTTGCCGACCTTCGGAGTTTTCAGGACTGGTATCTTCGATACTGGCTTCAAAGTGTACCGGGGGTTGCTGAAGTAGCCGCTGTGGGCGGTTTTCAGAAACAGTATCAGGTGAATGTTAACCCTAATGCATTGCTGGCTTATAACATACCTCTTATGAAAGTTGTCGAAGCCATAAAGCAAAGCAACAATGATATTGGCGCCCGACTGCTTGAGATGTCCGGCACAGAATATATGATTCGCGCAAAAGGCTATATTAAATCGCCGCAAGACCTTGAAAACACCGTCATCGGCGATAATAAAGGTATTCCAATTCTTGTCAAAAATGTCGCGAGCGTCATTCTCGGCCCGGATATAAGGCGAGGAGTTGCCGACTTAGACGGTCAGGGCGATACTGTCGGCGGTATTATAATTATGCGACAGGGTGAAAATGCGCTCAATCTGATTAACCGCGTCAAAGCCAAAATCGAAGAAATCAAACCCTCTCTGCCTAAAGGGGTTGAAATAGTTACTACATACGACCGTTCCGAACTCATCAATAAAGCGATAGATACTCTCAAGAGCAAACTCTTTGAAGAAATGATTATCGTCAGTATCGTTATTCTGATTTTCCTCTGGCATTTTCCATCAGCGATTATTCCCATAGTAACAATTCCTATCGCCGTTGTTTTATCTTTCATTCCTATGTACGGCCTGAAGCTGACTTCAAATATTATGTCGCTTTCAGGCATTGCGATTTCAATCGGCGTTCTCGTTGACGGCGCAATTGTCGAAGTTGAAAACGCCTATAAAAAATTACAGCTTTGGGATGCCGGTGGCAGAATAGGAGATTTTCATCAGATTCGGCTTAACGCATTAAAAGAAGTCGGGCCATCGGTTTTCTTTTCGCTTTTGGTTATTGCGGTCGCGTTTCTGCCGGTTTTCACTCTCGTTGACCAGGAAGGCCGATTGTTCAAGCCTCTTGCATACAGCAAAAACCTCGCAATGGCCATTGCCGCGATTCTCGCAATCACTCTCGACCCCGCATGCAGAATGCTTTTTACGAGAATGGATTATAAGCATTTCAAACCCAAATGGCTTTCCAATTTGTATAATTCAATAACGGTTGGAAAATATTATCCCGAAGAAAAACATCCGGTAAGCAGAATTCTGTTCGCAATTTATGAGCCTGCCTGCAATTTCGTTCTTGAACATCGCAAACTCACAATTACTCTGGCTCTTATTCTTGTGCTTATAACTGTGCCGGTTTATTTTATGCTCGGCTCGGAATTTATGCCGCCTCTTAATGAAGGTACGATTCTGTATATGCCTACAACTCTCCCCGGCATATCCGTAACCGAGGCTGCCAATCTTCTCCAGATACAGGACAAAATTTTTATGTCTTTTCCGGAAGTCGAACGTGTCTTCGGTAAAGCCGGCCGCGCAAGCACTTCAACCGACCCGGCGCCGTTTTCGATGATGGAGACAACCGTTACTCTCAAAGATAAAAAATACTGGCGGTCAGGCTTAACATGGGAAAAACTTATCAACGAGATGAATGAAAAAATGCAAATTCCCGGCACAACAAACGCCTGGACTATGCCCATCAAAGCCCGGATTGATATGCTTTCCACAGGCATTCGCACTCCGATAGGCATAAAAGTCTACGGCCCCGACCTTTCTCAAATTGAAAAAATCGGCATCCAGCTTGAACAAATAATCAAACCTTTGCCCAGCACTCGCAGCGTCTACGCTGAACGTGTTTCAGGCGGCTACTTTGTGGATTTTACGCTCAAACGCGACCAGCTTGCCCGCTACGGCCTGAGCGTTCAGGACGCTGAGGAAATAATAATGTCTGCCATCGGCGGTGAAACAATCACAACCACGATTGAGGGAACAGAACGTTACAGCGTAAATGTCCGTTATGGGCGGGATTTCAGAGACAGCATTGAAAAACTTCAGCGTGTTCTCGTTCCGACGATGTCCGGCGCACAAATTCCGCTCGCCCAGCTTGCCGATATAACCGTTAGTCTCGGACCTTCGATGATTCGCGATGAAAATGGTATGATGGCCGGCTATGTTTATGTCGATACCGGCGATTCCGATATCGGCGGATATGTCAGCCGCGCTAAAATCGCTGTTCAAAAAAATCTTCAGCTTCCTGCCGGCTATTCGCTGCAATGGAGCGGCCAATTTGAAAATATGATTCGCGTAAGAGAACGGCTGAAAATCATTATCCCGCTTACAATTCTTATCATTTTTGTTCTGCTGTATATGAATACTAAAAGCGCCGTCAAGGCCGGTATTGTTTTGCTTGCGGTGCCGTTCTCTTTAGTCGGCGCGATTTGGCTGCTTTACTTTCTCAATTATAATATTTCCATTGCAGTGTGGGTTGGAATGATTGCCCTTATGGGTCTCGATGCCGAGACAGGCGTTTTTATGCTGCTCTTCCTCGACCTTTCGTATAACGATATGGTTTCTCAGGGAAAAATGAAAACCTTTGCCAATCTCAAGGAAGCCATTATCCACGGCGCCGTCAAGCGAATTCGTCCAAAAATGATGACGGTTATGGCGATGTTTATGGGTCTGATTCCGATTATGTGGTCGATGGGCACAGGCGCCGATGTGATGAAACGTATCGCTGCACCTATGATTGGCGGCATTTTTTCCAGCTTCATTCTCGAATTGCTTGTCTATCCGCCGCTCTATGCCATCTGGAAATGGCGTTATGAAATGAAACACGGCTCTGTCGATGTCTCGAAATTAAATTCTAAAAAGTTTTAAGTGAAAAAAATAAGAGGGATAAATTACCCGACACGACAGAATAATGCCAATTGGTATTATTTATTTAAAATTGTTTTAGAAAACGGATATCGTTTTCGAATAGCAGTCTGATATCTGTTATGCCGTATTTTCTCATAGCCAGCCGTTCGATTCCGAAGCCGAAAGCCCAGCCTGTATATTTTTCGCTGTCGATTCCAACGCCGTTGAAAACATTCGGGTCAACCATACCGCAGCCGCCGACTTCAATCCATTTTTCGCCGCCGCTTTTATCAATAAACAGCATATCAACTTCGGCGCTTGGTTCGGTGAATGGGAAAAAGCTTGGACGCAATCGCCATTTTACATCCTGACCAAAAAACGCAGCGATGAACTGCGCTATTGTACTTTTCATATCAACCATCGAAACGCCCTCGTCAACAACAAGAGCTTCGAGCTGATGGAACATAAACATATGCGTGGCATCAACGGTATCAGGCCTATAAACGCGTCCCGGAGCAACAACCCTGATAGGCAGTTTTTGACTGCTCATAACACGAATCTGAATTGTTGAAGTCTGACTGCGAAGCAGTCTGTTATTGTCGATATAAAAATTATCCGCAGGGTCGCGAGCCGGGTGTTCGGGCGGGATATTCAATGCGATGAAATTATGCCATTCGTCTTCGACTTCCGGGCCATAAGCTATGTCGAAACCCATCCGTGCGAAAATTTCGAGAAGTTCGTTTTTGGTCTGCGTAATTATATGACTTTTGCCGATTTGGAAATCAACGCCGGGCAGCGTAACGTCTTCGAGCGGTTCTTTTTTGGCCGAAGATGTGCCAAGCGTCGCTTTTAGAGCTTCAAACGCGGCTGTTACTTCCTGCTTGACTTTATTGGCCAGTGCGCCGGCTTCCTTTTTCTGCTCGGCGGGAAACGAACCGATTTTGCTGAGCATATCGGTAACAAGTCCCTTGCGTGCCAGAAAACGAATGCGGAACTGCTCAAGCTGCTCGGCATCGGCAACCTGTTTGAGCGTTTCCAACGCTTCCTGTCCGATTTTTTTGAATTCATCAAGCATAAATACAAATAAATCCGAAATCCGAATATCTAAATCCGAAACAAACTCAAATCACCAAAATCTAAATGACCAAAACCTGCGAATTCCGCCGTTTTGAACATTTGAATTTTGAATATTCAATATTGTTTCGAGCTTCGGATTTCGTATTTAGGATTTTCTTATAAAGCTGCTTTGACTTTTTCGACGATAGCGTCAAAAGCCTCTGCGTCTCTGATTGCGATTTCGCTGAGCATTTTTCTGTTGAGCAGGATATTTGCTTTTTTGCAGCCGTTGATAAACAAGCTGTAGCGGATTTGCCTCATCTCGCAGGCGGCGCTTAAACGCACAATCCACATACTTCTGTATATGCGTTTTTTCTGCTTCCTGCCGATTCGAGCGTTGACTAAAGCCTTAACAGCGGCTTCCTTGGCTAAATGGTATGTTGTGCCGGGATTGCCGTAATGGCCCCTGACAGCTTTCATAACTCTCTTACGGGCACGCCTTGTGGCGGCACCCTTTTTAATACGTGGCATCAGCTTTCCTTTCTAAAAAATTTCTTCCTGCTGGCGGCAGCCGATAACATAGCCGAGAAGCAAGGAATCGGAAGACGAATTAAGCGCCTTTACCGAGCATTTCTTTAAGCGTTTTTACACCAACGCCGCCAATAATCAGCGGTTTTTTGAGATTTCGTCGTCTGTTTGCGGATTTACAGCTCAAAAGGTGACCTTTTCCGGCTTTTTTACCTACTATTTTGCCGCCTGCAGTTACCTTTACGCGTTTCTTTAAACCCTTATGTGTCTTTTGTTTAGGCATATTATTCAACCTTTAATAACTAAATTTTATGAGAAAATAGGGATAGAATCTTAACAAGCCGTCCCCAGCCGGTCAACTATAATCTGACAATGCCCCCTAATTTGACCTAAAATCTACTTCGGAGCCATCATTACCGTCATTCTTTTGCCCAGAAGAGATGGGTTTTTGTCGATTTTGGCAACATCGTCAAGCTGAAGAATTATTTTTTCCATCAGCGCCTTGCCCTGCTCAACGTGCAGCATTTCACGGCCTCTGAACATCAGCGTGAACTGAACGCGATGACCCTTCTCAAAAAAGGTGCGGGCGTGATTCAGCTTCGTTTCGCAGTCATGCTCATCGGTGGTAGGCCGAAGACGAATCTCCTTAAGCGTAACGGAGTGCTGCTTTTTTACATTCTGCTTTTCTTTTCTTTTTAGTTCGTACAGATATTTGCCGAAATCCATAATCCTGCACACCGGCGGACTGGCTTCAGGAGCTATCTCGACAAGGTCAAGTCCCGCCTGTCTTGCCATATCCAAAGCCTCATTGACAGGCACTACGCCGATTTGATTGTTCTCTGCGCCAATCAGGCGAACAGGACTGGTTCTTATCCACTCATTAATTTTAAGTTTCAGCTTTCCGATTTTTTTGCCTTTCAAAATTAAACAACAATATTTTTATAAACTTAAATCTCTTTTCTTTTCAGCAATTTTATTTTTTGCCAAAGCGACAAACTCATCAACTTTCATCGTTTTGGGTTCCTGGCTGCCGCGAACTCTGACGTTGACACTGTCGCTTTCGGCCTCTTTCGGTCCTACAACAAGCATATAAGGCATTTTTTCAGTATAGGCACGCATAATTTTTGAGCCTATTTTTTCATCAGAAGTATCCAGAGTGCATCTCAAATCTGCGGCTTTTAATTTGGCAAGCAGATTTTGTGCGTAATCATTCGACTTCTCGCTAATCGTCAAAATCCTCATCTGTTCCGGCGCAAGCCACAGCGGAAATTCTCCGCCATAATGTTCAATCAGTATTCCGATAAACCGCTCAAACGAGCCGAGTATCGCACGATGAATCATAACAGGCGTTTTCTCGGTATTGTCTTTGGCAGTATAAACTAAGCCGAATCTCTTAGGCATCGAGAAATCAAGCTGAATCGTGCCTAACTGCCAGCTTCTCTTGAGACAATCCTGTATATGGCAGTCAATCTTAGGCCCGTAAAAAGCGCCATCGCCTTCATTTATCTGATACTTAATATTCTTGCGTTCCAGTGCCCTTTTCAAAGCGTTTGTCGAAACTTCCCAAATTTCATCCGACCCAAGATGTTTTTCAGGCTTGGTTGAAAGTTCGATATGAATATCCTCAAAACCGAACGCGGAGTATATTTCAAAAATCAAATTTATTACGCCGACAATCTCGTCTTCAATCTGGTCTTCCGTGCAGAAAATATGGGCATCGTCCTGCGTGAATTGTCTGACGCGCACAAGACCGTGCATTACGCCGCTGGCTTCGTGGCGATGAACAAGCCCAAGCTCAGCATTCCTTATCGGAAACTCACGATACGAATGCTGCTTGTTGGCGTAGACTAAACAGCCGCCCGGACAATTCATCGGCTTAATCGCATAGCCGACATCGTCAACGGTTGTGAAATACATATTTTCCTTATAGTTATCCCAATGGCCGCTGAGTTTCCACAACTGCTGATTGAGAATTATCGGCGTTTTGATTTCCTGATAGTCATATTTCTTGTGAACGCTCCGCCAGAACTCGGTAATGGCATTCCATATCACCATTCCCTTCGGGTGGAAAAACGCAAACCCCGGCCCTTCATCGTGAAAGCTGAACAAATCCATCTGTTTGCCGATGGTTCTGTGGTCGCGTTTCCTGGCTTCTTCGAGCATAGCCAGATATTCGTCAAGCTCTTTCTGCGTCCGCCAGGCAGTGCCGTAGACACGCTGAAGCATTTTTTGTGTCGCGTCGCCGTGCCAGTAAGCGCCAGCCACGGACATAATTTTAAATCCGCCGATTTTGCCGGTACTGGGAACGTGCGGCCCTCTGCACAAATCCTCAAAACCCTGCTCGTGCGAATAAAAACTAATCGTCTCGCCCTGCGCGCGATTGATGTTATCAACCTTGTATTTATTCCCCGCGACATGGAGCAAAGCCTGCTCCCTGCTGAATTCTTTGCGGATAATCGGCAGATTCGCGGCGATAATTTCCGCCATTTTCTTTTCTATTTTCGCAAAATCCTCAGGCCTTATCGGCTCATCGAGGTCAATATCATAGTAAAAGCCGTCGTCAATCGTCGGCCCATAAACCAGCTCAGTTTTTGGCCAAATCGAGCATATCGCCTCAGCCATAACGTGAGCGCAGCTATGACGGATAATCTCCAGTCCTTCTTTGCTGTTGTTCGTAATGACGTGAAATGCGATTTGACCGGTTACGGGAGTGTTCAAATCAGCCAATTGGCCGTTAATTTTTA
>JBAZTW010000013.1:0-56440 GCA_041661665.1 Phycisphaerae bacterium
TATTGTTGGTATGCGAATGCCATTTATCGGCACCTGTATTTCGCACGCAGCTATGGCAGGGACAATTTTTTCATGTCTATTAGGGATCAATCCAATAATCGGGGCAATTGCTTTTTCCGTAATATCTGCAATGTCTATGGCTGCCATACCGCCCAAAAAATCCAGACTTGATACAAATGTCGGCATGGCTATTATGTTTTCCCTTATGCTGGGTCTGACTTTTTTAGGCATAGGTCTTATAGAAAACAGCCGTTCCGAAATGTTAGGATTGCTTTGGGGAAGCATTCTTTTTGTTCAGAAAAAATCCGTCATAGCAATTGCAGTAATAGGATTGTTACTTGTACTGTTTTCCATTCTTTTTAACAAAGAAATGAAAGTGCTTTTATTCAGCCGCTCTATCGCTTCTGCAACTGGCGTACACGAGGGACTTGTCTATTGTCTTTTTTTGGCTTTGTGTGGTATCACTCTTTCAGTCAACCTACCAATAATTGGGGGGTTGATGATTTTCAGCCTTATAACAAATCCAGCTGCTGCAGCTTACCAAATCTGCAAAGGGCACAAAGCGGTTGTTATAACGTCAATGCTTTTTGGCGTTCTGTCAACAGTAGCAGGATTTTTTCTGTCATTTTATCTTGATTTGCCGACTGGTGCCTGCATTGTTATCCTAAGCACGCTTATATTTGCAATTTCAGCCTCTTATCACTTTGTTAGGACGTAAAAAAGTTTTGTATTCATACCTTTGGCAACGTGTTTTTACAAAAAAATATATATCCGTTTGCTATAACAACAGCAATTTACTCATCCATCCCTCTATGTGCAGCAGCCTCCTCATCAACCCAATCCTCTTCTTCCCAACTCATGCCTTTTCTGCCAGGCACTTTGCGTGTAGGCCCAGCTTTGTAAAATTGGCATGACTTTGGGCCATAGCAGAAAGTTTCTGTGCGAAACTTTTTATTGCCCGGATTCCACTGGTCGATAATCATCTCAACTGCCATATTGCAGCCCCAGATGCAGCTTAGGCATTTTGCCTCATAAGTCCGGACATCAAGCCTTCTATGCCCTCGATTGCGATATATCTCCAACTCCGGCGGAACTATAATCCATGGGGGAGCTTTATTCTCTTTATTATCCTGACGATTGAGAAGCCTTAGCTTGCTTGCCTTGTAAAACTCAACTGTTTCAAGCTCCCTGTCTTCGACCTGTTGGCACTCGCCCGACACCATATCACCTGCCCTAAAAAGATACTTTGCCTGGGCACCTTTTCCTATGCCAACAAGAAACTTCCGCTCTTCGTTTCCAATTGTCCCTTCTATCAAAAGAGCATAACCTAAATAGCTGTGGCTTCGCTGGTCAAACGACCGGAGCAACCTTATTCTTGGCTGTACAGAAGCAATTTTTCCTTGCCATAATATTTTTGCCATAAATAACTCTCTGCTATTTTTCATATAGTAATCAACACATGCAGACCAATCCCTATTATAGCAGCACTTAAAAAGAAACGAAATATTTATATTCCCTATGTACGGCTTCACACCCAACTGACCTTTTCATTTGCAGCCAGCCTATAGTTGCAGCATTCAGGAATTGGCTACCGGAGAAGCATAGAATGGCACAAACAGAGACGAAGATTCAAATCAAATGGGATATAATCATATACATAGGCATAGTTATATCGTGCATGATATTTCTTATGGTGATGGCCTATAAAAATTTCTATCCTTCAAGTTTTGAGGAGCTAATCAATACCAGGATATATTATGATTTTGGCAAATTTTTCCTTGGCGTTGTTTCACTCATAGAAATGTTCATTTGCCTAAAGCATATAATAAAATCAAAGGATTTTTCTATTTTCAGGTGGGGTGTGATGATTGTCTCTGCAGGCATTCTATTGTATTTAACAATTTCACCGGTTATCTATATGGCAAACATGGGCAAGACTCATACAATCCCAAGGTCGCAAAACCCAGTCAGCGGAATAGATTCAAAATATCTTTATTATTCAGATGGCCATACTTCATGCAGGATAATTGCCCCTACTATAAAATTCAAAGTAAACGAATCATTTGCCCAAATTCATAATTGGGAACGGGAGTATGATTATGATGTCTATTATCTTGGATTTGATAATGGAACCAAAGGCTCAAATGCAGATAGGTGGATAAAATTAAAACCCCTGACTAAAAATATTCACCTCTGCAATGCACTGACAAAAAATGGAATATGCGATAATTCCACAATGACAAAAACACTTGATGTGCCTGATTGCGTTTTGTGCGCGACAGTGACAGCAGACTATCAATTTATCGACGGAAATACCTCCTGCCTGACTCCTCAGGAGAAATCGTATTACGACTATACACAAATGGAATACGATGGAAAGGCTTAACTATAATCTTGAGGCTGAATATTTCTTATAGATAGGCTAATCAATTACAATCACCTGCCCTTCATATACCAGGCATCGCTTTAAATTACGGTTAAGCGTAAGAAGTCAGAATTATATTGTATGAAAATTTACGATATTGCCAAAAGGTGGAAAAATGGGAAAGAATGATACAAGACAATATAATAAACCGTATTGGCGATTCGTCTATTTTTTTAGCGAACCACAAATAGCCTCAACCAATTTATCAAAAGTAACACTATAAGTAGCCGTCCCCTTCGCAAGTGGGACATGGAATCTTTCCATCATCCTGAAAAGCATCGCTTGAAGGTATTCGCATATGTCCCTTGCATCTTGGGCACAATCTAAAACAGCCAACTGGTTCTTTTGCCATTTTTTCATCCATTTCAATCCCTCAAAGCAAAATCAAGCCCATAGCCAAGTATCTTCTGGCAAATCAGCATACCATCTTTCCAGTTATCCAGAGTGCCATCGCTTGAGACAATTATCTGCTCTTTCAAATAATGCTTTGCTATTATCAGGCAGATTATTACCGCTAAGTCATAAGGCTTGTAAGCAGTCTTGCAGCAGTCAAAATAAAGCCCGACTTCTTCCTTGTCATTATAGACCGGTTTGCCATACTGGTCGTAATGGCTTATTTCTTCTATCGGTTTTTGCCAATCACTTTTTTTCATTTCAAGCGGCAAATCAAATGTTTCGTGGGAGCAGTCTCCACCGCAAGTCCTCTGCTTGAGCTTAAGGCCTGCAAACCATGTCCCAGAAACATCGCTGTCATTCACTGCCAATTGCTCTTCCTGTCCGCATAACACTGTAATTAAAGTTTGCACCGGGATTTCCTCATATCTCTTTATTGCATATGCAATTCCGGAAGCCTGTTCGTCAGGCCAGGTAATTCCTAAATTTCTGTCAGTGTGCCCGCATTTTGCTACTCCATTAAAGAAAATATTTTTGTTGCTTATTACTGCATTCCCTTCCCCTGACCCGCCAGCCAACGGCACAAACACTGATAAGTGTTTCATCACTTCCTTAAAGTCCTTTACAACTTTTTCATACTGCTCTTTGTTGAACTTTTCTGTTCGTTTCCAATAATGTGTATAACCCATTTGTCTCACCTGTTTGTATTTTATTTATCGACAAGATGCCTTGTCTGATTTTTGACAAGGCATCTTGATGCCTATGAGACAATTCAGTCGGGGCTACACTAAAATATGGTCAAGTGTTTGCAAAAATTGAAAATGAAATGTATAATGACTGCGATTTTAGCTGGCAATATAGCCAAACAATTTATCTGATAAATTCTGAGAGAACTCTTATGCCCAAAGAATGTGTTTTGTGTGGTTTGCCTATAACAAGCAAAAATGACTCGAAGGAGCATTTGATTCCTAATGCCATCGGTGGCAGAAAAAAAGTTGCAGGATTTATCTGCAAAAACTGCAACAGCAAAGGTGGTCAGGACTGGGACTCTGAGTTGGCCCGCCAATTGAATCCATTGAGTGTATTATTTGGTATCAGCCGGGAAAGGGGTGAAGTACCTGCACATACCATAGAAACTGCCAATGGTAAACAACTTAGATTGAATGCCGATGGTTCAATGGGGTTGACAAAACCAAAATATGATGTAACTCCACATAAGTCAGGCATAAGCATAAATATCCACGCAAGGTCAAACAAAGAAGCAAAGCAAATGCTCACGGGCATGAAACAAAAATTTCCGCATTTTGATATCGATGAAATTATGAACAACGCCCAATCACAGTCTTATTATCCAGACGGTATGATTAACTTAAAGCTGCCATCTTTCGGCGGCCATATGGCTGGCAGGTCAATAGTAAAAACCTGTTTGGCTTTAGCGGTTGAATCTGGCGTGAATCCAAGTTCGTGTAACATATCAAAAGACTACGTAACTAAACCGAATGGGAAGGCATGTTTTGATTATTACTATGAACGTGATTTAGTCGTAAACCGCACGGAAGGCACTATTTTTCATTGTGTATCAGTCTTTGGAAATCCAGATACAAAACAGTTGATTGGATATGTGGAATATTATAGTGTCTGGAGGATGATTGTTTGTTTGTCAGATAAATATGAAGGTGCCAGAATGGCACGAACATATGCCCTGAATCCTGTTTCCGGAGAGGAAATTAAAATGGAAGTAGACCTTTCTTCGCTCGCCCCTGGAGACATTGCCGCATTATTCAGACGCGAAAGAATGTCATATGATTCCGTTAAAAAGGCCTTTGAGAAAGTGATGCCTGTTGCAATTAAACAATCTCAACAAAAAGAATTGAACAGGGTTGTGAATGAAGCTGTGCAATACGCGTTTAAAAAATGTGGTGCCAAGAAAGGTGAAATGCTAACTGAAGAATATATTAAAAAGTTTACACCCCTGTATATGGAAAAAATTACACCTTTTATAATCCATCAGCTGAAAATACCAAAGAAGTGAGAATTAGTAATTTGCAAAAATGAAAAAAACTGGCTCGCTAAAAAATGAGCCGCAGAAAAAAACACATCTATCTGCCTACCTATGCAAATACTTCCTCGTTATTGCTGCTGCCTTCGCCAATCATCTTCTCAAAGCACTTCTCCAGGCAGAAGATGGCTAAAGGCAATTCCTGCTTACTGAAAGAATTGCTCGATTTCCAGCTTCCATCCTTGTCCTTATACCTTTTCTGCACAGTTGCCCGCAATACTGTTACCCTTTTGCCGTTTACAGTTATCTCATTTTCAAATAGTGCCGAGCTAACCTGGCCTGCTTTTACAGTTGCTATGGGGTTTTGTCCTGACATTTTGTTTTCCTCCGAGAGCAGATATAAGCTCTCTTTCTGATTTTTGAAAGAGAGCTTATAAAACCAAAAACTTTATAAAAAAATTTATCTACTCCTTAAAAGGTGACTGTCAATGAAAGAAAAATGGTTGGTTGTCTTTGGGCCTCCGGCTCCGGAATATAATATCTCGATAGATCTTCGATGGAACGATAGATTTGCTACAGAGAAGAGAGAATATGCACATGCGCACTTAAAAGCTCATATGCTTTCGGCAGGCATAAAATATTGTTATATAGTTAAGGACTGGATATCCCAAGACAGCAGGATTGTTACAAAAAGTAATGCAAATAAATTTTGGGTGGAATTCTTAAAACAAGGTAAGGACAATCCGGCATTAGGCTCAAAACATATCTTGGAAATAAGACGAATGCGAGAAATAGATGGTGACTTTTATTGCACTGATCCCTACCGGTTGTATTATCAGGATATTTGCTCGAAATGGCCAAAAAAAAGAATCAAAGCTTTGGAGCCATAATTTACTGTATATATCTCCTCGAATAAATCACATTCGAGACCAGGGGTGATTACGCACCCCATATTTTTGGAAGACCTCATTTCAAACTTTTTGTCTCATCTAATCATAAAGAGTTACAAATTTTCAATGCTGTATATTTCCAGTTGCCCACCCACGGAAGCAATACACATTCTTTTCTCATGATGCAAAAACTCAACCCAATTACCACCGGGGAGCCATGCTATTTCTTCGCCAGTGCAGATGTTTTTTATTGCAGTATCATTTGCCCTGTGAATCGGTCGAAATATAGGTATGTTTTCATTTACTAAAAGATTTAGCAAGTTTCTCTTTTCGATTATATCAACTACTTTGCGACAAGTCTTTATGTTCCAAAAATGACAACAATGCTGCTCGTCCACAATACACAAGATATCAGATAAACATTTCATAAAAAACATGTCACATAAATCACTAATATCCGTAGAGATTGTATTAAATAGACTTCCGGACGGCAGTACATACAGTTCAATTTCTCCGGTTTCATAACAAATTAGTAACATATTTTCATCATTCGAAAATAATGTGGTAGCAATATCTTTATTACAAGGTGTACATTGAAAAATTACAACATCATTTTGAACATTCCATATTTTTACTTGATGGCTTATAGATACACATAAAAGGTATTTGCCCATTGGTGAATAGGATAGTTTATCCAGCTCCACTGAATCATTAGTCAGCGTTCTTAATATTGTGCCTTTTACTGGATCAACAATCGCTATGCTGCCATCTTGAAAACTTACAGACACATATTTATCTCCTGGGCTGATAACAAAATTATCAGCTTTATTCTTAATATTACCTAAAGACAATATTTCATTGCCATTTTCTATTTCCCAAAGCCGTATTGTACCATCATCGTTACACCTTGAAATCAATCTTTTATCTGATAAAATAGAACTGATTTCCAATACGATTCCTGAATGAGATTCCATGCGACAAATATTTTTGTTATTTTGTATATCCCAAACAAGAATGGTACCATCAGTAGCACAGGACGCAATACATTGTCCGTTATTTAAAAAGATTACTTGATTAACTATATTGCCACCTAAATAGGACAGCTTATTTTTGCCCTTATGCCGGACTTGTAATTTTTCAAGGCCTGTGCTGCTATCCCATATCTTAATAAAATCTTCAGACCAACTTGCAACAAGCTGATAGTCCTGCGACATTACAATTCCAGAAACAATATCCTTATGGTCGCTACGCTTAATCCATGCACTCTTTTTATTTATATCCCATACCCGAATACTCTTGTCTTCGGAGCCAGAAATCAAAAGAGCATCATCAGAAGATATTGAAATGCTATACACCTCTGAAGCATGGCCTTTAAAATGATTTATTGCTTTTTCTTTACTAATATCCCAGACACAAATAGTTCCATCATGCGAACAAGATGCAATTTTATTCTCTTTGTTAAAAAAGGCGATATCATAAATATGGCCTTTATGCCCACATAAGTGACACTTTTCCTTTCTGGTTTTAGCATCCCAAACCACGACTTCACTCACATCACCTGATGCTATATATCTGCTATCATGAGAAACTGCAACTTTACTCATGGATAAGGAATGTTTTTCAAAGGAACTTAACTTTGACAATGAACAACTATCTATAACTTCTATGTTACCGCCTGAATCAACAGCTACAAATTCACCATTTGGTGCCCAGCATACACCCCGAATTTTAGTCTCGCATTTTGTCACCAATTTATCTTTTTCTTTTCTTGAGATATCCCATATCCGAACAGTTCCATCAGAAGAGCCTGAAAGCAGCTTATCGCTCCCTGGAGAATAGGCTAACGAATATACCGAATCATTATGATTACCCAAAAGGGTCAAATCTGAATTACTCCAATCCCAAAGATAAATTGCTCCACCAATACAACCAATTGCAGCCAAGTTGCCCTTTGGTGAAACACTTACACACAACATCATAGATTTAATTTCTTCAAGGCAGCAGGCCTGTATGCCATTTTTTACATCCCATACCCGTGCAGTTGCATCTGCACTTACCGAAATCACATACTCATCATTCCGTGAAAAACAAACATCACGTATTCCACTTTTATGCCCATTAAAAACTCTAATCTGCGATTGATTCAATGGATATATTGGTGGCCTATGAGATTTTAACCAAACGTGATTTTGGTTATTGGTTGCCCTGGTACTGTCCCAGGATTCAAGCAATTTGCAAATTTTTTCTTTACTCCCTTTCCAAGGAAGCAGTTTATTTGAATATTCTATTGCATCTACATTATAATGTTCGTGCGTTTCATGGCAATCATACCACCAGCAGGCATTCCACAGACACTGAAATAAGGTGCCGGGGTGTTGTTCAATAAAATGAATATCCCTCCTGATTGCTTCTTTAATTATACTATAAAATTTATTATACTTTGCTTTAGATGGAATACTTCTGATAGCTTCTGCAAAATCTTCAGCAAGTTCGTAAATCTTTCCTGCCTCTGTTTTTTCTTCCAGAAAAAATATATTCAGCAACAATTCTTCAAGCCTGTCCCATCTCTTCGAAGAAATAACATGCGAGACCAGATGATTAATTGCGTACTCCCGTTTCTCAGGAGACATACTTTCAAGTTTTACATCCCACTTAATCATTTTTTGCCAAAGAATGAATCGCCAAAAGAAGAGTCATTTATATCTCTAATATTAATTCTTGCGGACTTGATAATTTCGGTTTTATTAAGAAAATCTCTGAAACTGCTATGATAAATGCTATATCGCGCATGACCATCCACCTTTTGTTTGTGCAAGAATGGCTCCCACTCATCCAACACACTCTGCACTACAATAGAATCTTCACAAGTGAAATCCATAAGCAACTCAACAGATACCGGCTGATGTGCCTCTGATAGCACATAAATAATTTTTATTTTCTCCTTAAAGTTCTTTTCTATCCTATTCATTCTCCGCCAATGATCCTTATAGTAATTCTCAAGGCCAGATGGTAATTCTTCAAAATCCAGATTCTGATATGCACCATTTCCTATTTCTGGCAGCACACATCTAAGGTACATAAAATTACCTTCGCTTTTTTCAAGCATATTATCAATAAAGGCTTGCAGTTTTATTTTATTTTTCTTGATGTATTTTTTAATTCCTTCTGAACCAGTTCTGTTTTCTATATAGCGACGAATATCTTTCTTATTTTCATCAGACTTATATGGAATTAGCCAAGGTTCTTGCTTGCATTCCGTTCTCAATCTAATATCTTGATCCCTAGCGGTTGCAATAATATACACCTTTTCAGGAAGTTGTCTCGGCAGATATAATACGTTAGACATAGCAGATTGCCCTGCAACATCCACCTCATCCAGTGAGTCTACAATTATAATAATCTTCTCATTTTTTTTAATTTTTCCTGAGGCTTCACAAAGGAGCTTATTCAGAAATATATCATCTTCCCATGCCTCTGCAGGAAGAGAAGTATAATTTAGTTGGTAATTAATAATCAGCTGTGTACAAATATTCCTCAAAAAAGTGGATGCCTTGGTAATCCCACTGGAAGCAATATTGAAATGATGGACATATTGCTTGTCTTCCATCAGTCTGGCTATAATCGAAGATTGGCCAATGTTAGTATCTCCTTTGATAGCCAATCTGGCCATAATTGAAGATTTGCCAATTCCAGGATCCCCTTTGATAATAAAATAACCATTTGGGTTGCTGTCAATAAAATCCAATACTTTCTTAAAAATAAAATCCCTGTCAACAAAGTCTTTCGTTCGGTCTTTAATAAAATCACTGAAATCAATAGGATATTTACTTATGGTTTCTTTGTCTGATGTGGCATTATTATTTATCTCTTCAGGCTTAACGATAAACATAGCATCTCTTTCATCTTCAAGCCTTTTAGTTTTTTCTTCTTGTAAAATACTTACGAATTCTTCAAATTCTTCGGTTTTGATAAGATATTCACTTGGAAAGATTTTCGCCAATAATGTTGTTAATTTATCTCCAGAAATCTCCTGCTTATTTTCATCAACAAAATGAATATTCTTAACATCAGCATTAAGCCAATACATGAACTGATATTTTCCATAGCGGCATATGACATGCCAAAATTGGCCTCTTCCATCAAAAAACAAGCTTTTTATGAGGGGATCTTTTAATTGTTTATAGTACCGACTGAGAGTTTTTAATATGGAAGGCGGCGCCTGTGTGGTATGAGCCTTGTATAATCGCTCAAGCTCCCTCGAATATAAAAATCCTGCTTTGCTATAATCAAGCCCTTCACACAATAAATCATATTTAAGCTTTGCCGCCAGAAGAAATATAAATTCCCCAAAACGTGCCTTGTCTTTATAATAGTCTTTCCGAATTATTTTGTCCGCAGTAATAACAACCTCTTTAGAGGTCATATGAGGACTGATATTTTTTATTTTAATCGAATTAAACTTAGGAATATCATTATTGTATTTATCAGGTATTAAAGGGATGTGAATTTCATACCTGTAGTTACTGAATCTATCAGCACCATATGGAACTTTGAATGGATCGAAATAACGCCAATGTAAATCGTCACGAACAAATAGACTCTCAGATTGCTTGATTTTACTTATATCACTTCTCACCTGATAATTCCTTTGCTTTCATTCTGAGTTTAACAATATCCATTTTACGCGGCTGTTTTAATCGTTCCAGCATCCCGATACCTTCTTCTGCCAAGCCAAGAGATACATAGCTTCTGCCAAGAGTTCGGTATGCCTCAAATCCAGAAACGTCGCCATAGCTGGCATTTTCAATAGCTTTGAAAGCATCATAAAGGTTTTTAGCTTCTTTTGCAATATCTGAGGCAGTATCCCAGACTTCCCTTACTCCGATAGACTTTTTTTCCATCAATCCTTCCGCTAATCCTTTGCCAAGGCCTGAAACCAAATAATGAGGCCCAAAACTGAAAAAACGGTAGCGGCTATACGGACTTGCAGCCCTTTCCTTAAGAACCTCTGCAATATTATCATACCGCTGTATAGCACTTTCATACTTGCCTTCCAAAATATCATTTATGCATTTACCAAAGACCCTTTGAGTTTCCTGTCTTGAAGTATATCGCGTCATTTTACCACCTGATAGTGAGTAATGTTAGGGTTATTTATAAATCTTTCGCTTTTTTTGCGATAAAAACCCCTGTTTTGAGTGTGCAGGGGCTGTTCCAAAAGTACATGTTCCGGAACATAGATAAAAAACCAATTTATGGTGTATGCTCCGAATGACAAATGAGTTGTTGAACAAAAATAAATCAATAATTTTTAAGGAGTTTAAAAATGATTATGCCAGCAAAAGAACCAAATTGCTCAAAGTTGTTTACCAATATCACCCACGAAGCACAAAACCACTGGCGTGAAATCGAAGCCAGTCCGACAACCAAAACAGCACGTGGAGCATTAGTTACTGATGACAAGGCAATTATCGCATTGCTATCTTTCGATAACACAAAAAAACAGCTCTCGCTGACTGCCAAGTTATCTGTCAAAAAAGAATTGGACACCGCTGCCTTACGACAAATTATAAAATATCAAAGCCAACACCAACACCTTTGCAGTTTTATTACTGTTGATGATGAATTCAAGATGGTAACTATCACCGCTAATGCTCCGGTATATGAAAGCAAATCATCAATAGCAGTAACCTGTATTTTCAACGCAGCCTGCGCAATTCTTAATGACAATGAACTAAATGAATTATTGAACTAACTTTATTTAAGGAAAACTATCATGCAACTAAAATCAGGAACATCACTTTACGACAAGATTCATTACGATGGAAATATTGTGTCAGTCAAAACCATCACAAGAGATGAACTCCTCTCATTGAATCGTGAATCTGTTGACCATTTTCTCTCCATAGATTTGGGAATCTGGGCTTTCAGAAACTCAAAAGGTAAATGGGTAGAAAAAAAGCTTTCAGAAAAATCCATGGGTACAACATGCCTTAGGATCATTGAATGCCTTCAGTGCGAGCCAGGTATATTCTATACACCAAATGAAATTTCAGAACTCACAAATATCTACAGCTTAAAAAATCCTAACAATTTAAGCGCAAGATTAAGAGTAATTCGCCTCTGCCATGAAGAGACATTTGAAGAACCAAATTTCTTCCTAAGCAAGCGGGCTGGAGGCTTTGGCGCAGCATGGAACCCAAAGAAAACATTCACACAAATTGTAAGAATAAAAGGCAACTAAACAAACATTTTCTAAAGGAGATTAAAAATGAACCAGATAGAACTTAACAGAATCGCAATGAACTACATCGAGATGCAAAGCATTGAATTGGCCTCAAAAATAGATTTAATCCTCACAGACGACCTTCTCAAAAAAATGAAAGAGCATAATGGTCCAACAATTCATCATATACACAATCTTGCGATTTATAACAGCCTTGCAAAATTAAACAGCCTGTTTCAGGTAAATAGTAATTCAGAAAAGTCATTAAGCGAGTATTGTGAACTTGCAGAATCATTAAAGCCCAAATTCATGGAGATAGTTGAAACCTTGAAAGATTTCCAGCCAAGCGGTGAGACTTCGAATAATGAATAACCAAACTACAAAAAATAAATCTTAAAATTTTATGGAATGTAACATGGCACAACAAAATCCACAGATAACAACCAAAAAAGAAACAAAAAACATCATCTCAGATTCTGATGGAAATCCGATATTAGAGATTGGCCAGCAGCAGTATGTTGTGAGGTCATCTACGGGTGAACTTATACACAGAAGCATAAATGAAAGCATCAAATTGGAATGTGGCACCATATGGAGTCCTATGATGCTTCTCCAAAATCCTCCGGTACACATTGGAATCTGTGAACAATGCCGAAAGCCAACGCTATTCAAACATTCAAAAAGCCACGGCATAGTTGCAATGGGTCGAGCAAAAATCTGCAATGATTGCGGCCAGCTGTGTTGCCCTCGTCACAGAAAATTGCAGGACAACCAGTGGCAATGCTCATCATGTGCGAAAAAATACAAATTAGCAAAAATGATTAAATCAATCTTTTTCAAAAAACAGGAAAGAGAATAGTATGTCCAGGGCAGAGCTAATCAGAATAATAAAATCTTCTAAACTTCACTTCAGATCTGCAAATTGGAAAGAAAATATGTTCATGGCAGAGCAAGGGTTGTACTCAGATGATTTCTGTAGTGTTTTTTTGGATGAGGCAAGATTAGATGCAGAGAAGATTGAAGAGAGCGGTAATTGGCTTGACAGGCCGGCGACTAAGGATGAACTTGGCACGCTGGATATTGAAATTGGTGAAATGAAAGAAGGAGATAAATGCAGGATAGGAATCAATTTCAAGACACCCAAAAATATCCTAATAGAATCGGCAGCTGGAAAAGGGAAAACCGTATGCACAAGAAACATCTGCATGAATATTGATAAGGCAAACCAGACGCAAAAAGACAATCCCACTCTTCTGTGCATCATAGATCTAAAAAACGACTACATAGATTTAAGGGATAAGCTAATTGGTGATACTGTAATTTATTCAGTTCACGATAATTTAAGGCTTGGCTTAAACGGCCCAGAAAATGTCGCCCCGTATATCTGGGCTGGACAGCAGTCATTATCACTGGCGGGCCGCATCGGCATAATCAATGCCAGAATGGTGCTCACATCCATAATTGCCGAACTCCTGCTGTTGTTAAATCATGGTTTAAAAGAAGAAGATTTGAACAATCCAAGCGTTTCCAAACATCTTATATGGCCGCCATTAGAACTAATTTTAGAAGTGACACAGCATGGAAAAATTATGGATATCTTCTCATCAAAAGCCGGGTATAGCCAAAGTCTGAGTCAGTCTTTGTGTGGACTTTTGCAAGATAGTGGAAAATTGCTTAGCTGTTGCAACGGGTTTGACATCAACACAGCCTTTGAGAAAAAGCAGCACTGCATAATTCATGCACCTAATTTACCTGCATATGTAGCTCATGTAATTACGGACACTTTTATAAATCAGGTTTTGATAAAAAGGCTTGCTGAAAACTATAAAACAGACCATACAGATATTTTATTTGTTCTTGATGAGAGTGATTTGATACTCGAATCGGATATTTCACACTTTACTGACCTCAGCCCTCTTGACAAGCTTTTCAGGTTAGGAAGAGAAATGGGCTTAATGAGTTGTGTTTGTATTTCAGGAATATAAAAATGATAAGTGAACACATAAAACGAAACACGTACTATACATTCGTATTTAACCTCTCTGATGCTCAATCCATTTTCAACGCAATCCGACAACTTCAGATTGATCCCAGATGTGCTAAAATGCTTGCCTCTTTACCGCCAGGCCAATGCATATTCAGGCAAGCTTCGTATGGTTCTGCCATGTGGTGTGAAATTGATTTTGTGCAGCCTGCAAGAAATATCGGCATAGTGAAATATGACACGCATAATTTTATTCCTCCGATAGATTCTGAACAGACAAAGAAAATTATTGAGAAGTTATACAAATCAGCCAGCAATTACAAGGCAGATACAAGTGCTGAAAAAAACAAGCAATCCGAATTAGAAACAATCTCTTTAAAATTACTCAGCCTCTGGGCAGAAACCCCATATACTCCTGCCGCAAGATTATTTGAAAGGCTCGGCAATTTTCATTACACCATGCAAATCGAGATAAGGAAATTTATTGAGCAAAATGGCTGGGCAAAATTTGAGGAAGCAAGAGTGGGCCGTACAACAATGCTTTTGATGCAGATAACAAAAGAAGGTTATAACACCCTGCAAATACCGATGCCAAAGGGAAATACCGGAAGAGGCGGAATAATCCACAGACACTATGCAATGTGGATAAAATCACACTTTGAGAAAAAAGGAAATAAGGCATATTTAGAATGGATTGTCCCCGGCACAAATCATCCGGTTGATGTCGCTATAGAATTTGAAAATCATCACGAAGCTTATGAAATATCAGTGTCAGCAACAGACAATTTGGTATCACATATAGATATCTTTGAGAAAAATAAAAACATCAAAAAACTTACTATAGTAACTGGAACAAAAACAGAGCTTGCAAAAATTAAAAAACTCATAAAAAGCAATCTGCTTCTTGCAAGATTTGAAGATCGTATCAAGTTAGACGTTATTGAAAACTATATGGAAAGGAATACAAAATGAAAACAATCAAGCTGACAATAATTATTCTTCTTACAATCGCCGTATTATCCATTATCAAATCCGGCAGAAGCTTCAATATCGTGCAGGCATTGCCGTTTGCCGACGGCAAGCCAGTAAATATATACCACTGGGCAGCTTTGGCAATTTTGCTTATTACATGTTGGGGATATTGCAGGCTTAATCATAAAAAGAAAGAAGAAGAGCCTAAAGAGGACGACGAAGATGATTACAGCCATTATGAAAATGATGAAGAGAATAATAATGATAGTGAATAAGCATGCATCATCTATGTATCATTAAGATACAGTTCAAATATCTGCAATAAGTCTTCCAATAACAATCTCTAATAAACAAGCATGTGATAAAGTACGTCTATACGTCAAATACTGAAAGGATAAATCATGGGTGCAATGCAGAAAAATGCGACACAAAACCAATTTCAAAAACGCCAACCTCCAACACCGCCGCCACAACCTGAATATCATTTCAGATGGGCAGCGTTCATTGGAATGCCAGCAATAATTATTATATTCCTTTATATCATAAAAAATATAGAACCATCATTCAGTTTTGAAGACATTCTTGGCAAGCTGGGTGTAATACATAAAACCGAGTATGCCCGCCTTATGTGCATGGCGGTTATCTGCATAGCATTTATTTTAATCGTAAAGTTATTCAGAAATAAGCAGGATTAACCGTTCTTAATTTACAATTAGAAGAAACAATGGCCGTTGTTTAAATAAACAAAATCAATTTTTTCGAAAGGAACTATTATGGTTGAAACAGAAACAATAGAAGACAAGCCTGATGTTGTCCCTAAAAACAGTAGTGTTCTTGACAGCTTATTCAGCGGTTCAGAACTCCATAACAAAGACCATGAGCCACCTAATGACCTAACTGCCAAGATTGCAGAAATCGGCAGCAAACTTGATTTGCTTATTCCAGAAGTAAAGGAACTCAAGGCATCTGAAGCAGTCATTGCAGAATTAAGTGCAAGGCACAAAGAGCTTAATGAGCAGTTCTATGAAAGAGAGGTTCTCAGCCCAATCTTATTCTGCCTGATAGCAATAGCTGATAGGTGCCATCAGCAGATAAAAGAACTTCAGAAGGTATTAGGCAAGCATGCCCAGAGCAAAAACGAGCTTGGCATAGCTGCCATCAAATATCTTATAGATGCCAGAAAAGGCGATCTTGTTGAGATAGAGAACATATTGGCAAAGTATAGTGTTGAAAGTTTCAAAAACAGCGACCAGAAATTTGACCCCGTGTCGCAAAAATACATCGACACATCGCCATGCGAGCAAGCAGAACAGAATGGCTTAATCGCACAAAAGCTGCTTCCTGGCTATAAGCGCTATGAAAAAGTTATCAGAAAAGAATGCGTTGTCGTTTATACAGTAAATAATAACCAAAATAAAAAAGGAGATTAATCATGTTTTCAGTAGATATAGGCAATGAAAGATCAAAAGCAGCATATGTTGATCCGGCAGGCAATGCTAATATTATCCTCAATGAAAGAGGAGAACCCTGGACTATGAGCAAGCTGCATTACGAACAGCCCAATGCCCCTCTTATTGGCATAGATGCGATTGATCAGGGATATGTCAATCCCGACTTATACATAAAAAACTTCAAGCAAAAATTGGGAACAACAGAAAATCTTATCAATGGCAATCCACCCGTAACAGCAACTGATGCAGCAGCTGCCATGATAGGACATCTCAAGAAAATGGCTGAAAAGCAGCTTGGGCAACAAATCATCGAATGCGTAGCAACCTGCCCTGCAAATTTCCGCAATGACAGCAAAAAGGCACTTCTGGAAGCTTTTGAGCGTAATGGCCTAAAAGTCCTTCGCCTATTACCTGAGCCTACAGCTGCCGGAATTGCATATGCCCTCAACAAAGGCAGCGACAAAATATGCCTGGTATTTGATTTTGGCGGGGGTACATTTGACGTATCCATACTCCATATCAAAGGTGCCCAGATAAATATACTGGCTACTGAGGGTGTGTCTGCACTGGGTGGCAATGATTTCAATGAGTGCCTGAAAAAGATAGTCATTGAAAAAGCAGAAGCACAGCTTGGAAAGGCGCTGGATTTAACAGATGCACTGTTTCGGCATGATATTGACCAGAGAATAGAAGCTGCCAAGATTTCCCTGAATAACCGGAAAAATGTTTCTGTGGTTCTTCATCATCACGGCAATCAGGCAATTGTTGAGGTTACACAGGATGAATTCCACAAAGCTACTGATCACTTAATCCAGCAGTCATTAGATGCGTTGCAAAAAGCTGTTAAAGCTGCTGGCCTGACATTAAAGAATATCGACCACTTGGTAATGGTCGGCGGCACATCAAAGCTTCTGTATATCCAGCAAAAAGTTGCTGATTTCACAGGGCTTTATCCTAAAACTGATATTGACCCCGACAGAGCAGTGGCATACGGGGCTGCGTATGCCTGTATTGCAGAAATGGCTAAAGACGGAAAAACGGCAAAACTCCGTGGCCAAGTCATACCTGCTCCTGAGATATTTGTCCGGGATGTAACAGCACATGATGTCGGCTGCTGCGTGATTGATAACTCCAGCCTGAAAAACTGCCTTATCAACGCTGCGATAATACACAAAAACACACCAATACCGTGCCATCGCTCCGACTTGTTCTATCTGGAGCATGAAGATCAAATTGAAGCAAGAATTGAGATTTTGCAGGGCGAGGCTGATGCTGACCGTGATGATTGCCTATTAATCGGAGAGCTTGCACTTAAAAACCTTCCAAAAGAAACATGTCGTTCACCACGTATCCAAATCGAATACATCATTGATGCCAATGGGATGATAACTGCAACTGCTACTGACAAAGTGAGTGGAACGCAACAGACCGTATCTGTGGACTACAAAAAAGGGATGAAGCCAAAAAATAAGCCGCAGGCAGCTTAATCTAAAATGCTAACTGCCAGAAACCGCCCTCTCTCTCCTTGCTGAATCAAGGAGCTTGCGAGTGGCGGTTTCTGACATATCAATTAATGGAGATAAACATGAATGCCAATAATCTTATAAAAACAATTAAAGACATATTTTGTGATAGCAGTAAAGAATATTATCAGCCGCCACAGGAACATTTTTGTCCTATGGACTTGAATGACTCTGACTCAAGAAATTGCATGATACTTATAGATGCTTCTGTCTCTATGAATAAAAAAGACTGGAAGCCATCAAGACTGATAGCGGCAATAAAATCAGTAGAAGCATTTGTCAACAGGCTGGCTTGTGAAAATCCAGATGCAAGAATCGCAATTGCAGCATATGGCGATAACGCACAATTGATATTGGATTTTACACCAGCAGCAAATCATACTGACATTATAAACAGCCTCAAGAACATTTGCTTTCTGGGAGACACTAATATTGGCGATGCATTGAGAATAGCATCACAACGCCTCATGAATGCATCTGGAAATAACCAGGTTATATTATTGTCAGATGGCTGGAACAATACAGGTGACAGTCCAAAATACATAGCAGATAAGTTAAAAATGCACGCCACCATCGAAGTTATAGGTATTGGCGGAACTCCGGCTTGTGTTGATGAAGCGTTGCTTAAACATATCGCCTCACCTTATCCTGATGGCACAAAACGGTATCGCTGGATAGGTGATACCCAGGGACTGATCCAGCATTTTCATAATCTTGCAGGCAGACTTGAAAGGGTAAAAATATGATAGTTATTTCAAACCCATTTGCGTTTCCAATACTGCTCATCATTTGGTCAATTGATGCGTGGCTTTGGATGGCATCACTGAGGATTGTGCTGGAAAAATTAAATCCTAACCATCAGTTGACAGTCTCGCTCGGCAGGCTTGTTGACCCCCTTGTAAAAGCATTGGGTAGGCTACTATCAAAATGCTTCAAAAGAGAACTTCCTGAATGGTTGTTATGGCTGATTACCTTTTTTGCCTTAGTAGCCTTACGATACATTTTAGTGTCATTAATTGTTTAACTAACAATAATTTTATTTTAAGAAAGGAAAAGAAGATGAATGAAAAACAAATTAAACACCCGGTTAAAAAATTCCTCATTCGGAAGATTTCAGCGGCAGTTTTTGAAAAAGCGGATACCAAAGATGGTAAGCCCATCACAAGAAAATCTGTCAGTCTGCAAAAAAGCTCGAAAGATTCGGTATCGGGCAAATGGCAGAACCAGCAGATATTTTTGTTCCCAGATGAAATACCTGCCTTGATTACCGTGGCACAGAAAGCCTATGAACATTGCGCCATGAATGAAACTGAACCGTCGGAAGAGTAGCTTAGATAAGCCCGTTGGAGTAATCCGGCGGGCTTTTTTATCCCTCTAATTCCGCCTTCAAATCCATCATTACATCTCCAGCAATCTTATCGCATTTTCCGCAGTACAAGCCTGAATCGTCGGCTGTTTCCCTGCCACATAATTTACATTTCATTTTTCTCCCTCCAAAACACTTTGGTTTTCAAAAGTAAACCAAAGTGTGATTCAAAAATAAGCAGATGGTAATTGTTATATCCGCCGGCCTTAGACAAAATCTGGTAGCATATATTGTATGGAAGAAAATAAAGCAGAAAATTTAGGAAAAGGAATTTCTACAGATTTTATATGCCCAAGATGCGGAAACAAGATGACTGGCGATATGCTTACCGCTTGTTGTTCCGAGTGCGGATATAGATTGCTTTGCCCAAGTTGTGGTGAGTGAAAATTATATAGGATAAAATAAATCGAAAGGACTTTAAGATGCACAACAGTAATCTAATTGAGTTGTTTATTTCACATACAATACCTATTTTAATGACAGTAATGTTTTATCTGCTCATACAGGGTATTGTGAACCTTGCATATGATAAAACGGAAAGCTCTAAACCATTGCTAACATCTTCTGCAAAAAATGAAGTTCTCTTGTTTATGCTGTTTGTTTTGTTTCAAATGCTTGATTTTCTTCACTGCTGTATCACATGCCTACCGTAGAACTTATTTTACAGTTAAGTAAAGGAATTACAGGCTGATTTCAATATGAATAACATAAAAACAAATAATGCCGAAACACAAAGACTTGCTGTCAGCCTGAAATCTCTTTCTGCAATGCTTGATGCACATAGAACATCTGTCCGCAGATGGCTAAAGCAGGCAGGCATACAGCCTGTGAGTATTGGGAGAGGGAAAAACGGTGCTATCCGTTACAAATGGAGTGATGTCAAAAACTGGCTTGATTCAATGGAATATACCAATTAGCAAAATCATCTCACCAATCTTATCTCTGGTATCAGCTTTGAACCATTGCCATCCAGTTTTTCAAGAATTTGCCTTAGCATAACCTCAGCATCTTTACTTCCGCCCTGCTGTTCTATCTGCGTTTTTGAAAACTCAACAGTATCTCTCATCTTTTCGGGAACCAAAGCTGCGTAATGTCTTCTGCATATATCCGGTGAGTTGCCCATCAGTTCAGCAATTTTGTAAAGCGACTCCCCCTTCTGTGCAAGCTGGCTACCGAAAGTATGACGAAAATCAAGGCATGACCATTCAAGGTTGTTTTCTTTATTTATTTCCCGCAAGTCCTGTGAGAAATTATCCGTGTTCCATTTCTTGCCTGTTGGCGAAGGAAAGAACCAGACACAATTTACCAGAGGCTGATAGATGCTCAATATATCATACAGTGCATTGCTTATTGGAACTACGCGATTCTTTTTTGTTTTCGGCTGCCAGTATTCTTTATCAATAGTCTTTGCCCGAACCCTGATAACTCTCTGTTCCAAATCTACATCTTCACCAGTAAGCCATAGCACCTCTTCCCGCCTCAATCCAGCATAGATATAGACGGCCACCATAGCATGAATCACCGGATAATCTGCAAGCACCTGTAATTGTTTATCAATGTCCTCTAATGTCAGGAATCTTATCTGTGGTGCAGACTCCCTTAATCTTTCCACAGCATCGGCAGGGTTTGGATATCTCCTGTCTCGGCTACAAAAACCATGATGCTTGATAGCGTATGCATAAAGCTTATGAAGAACTTCCCGCATTAAGTTTGCAGTCTTTGGCTTCCATTTATCTTCCTCAATTCTTGCGGCAATAAACCTGTTGATTGCCCCGGCTGTAATATCCTCAAGAAGCTCCGCCTTTACATGAGAGCCTTCATATTTGTCTTTGCGGGATTGTTTCATAGTGCCCGGATAGGGCTTGAGGCCATCGCAGATTGGCCCAAAGAAAGTTCTTAACCGGCACACATCATTTTTATAGGATTTAAAAGTGCGGGTATTTTTTAAATACTTGCAGAACACTTCAAGGACTATAGGCAGGGGCAGTTTGCTGGCAACATGAAGGTCTCCGATGGATAGCTCGTACTCTATCCTCTTTTGTTTTGATAAAGCGGTTCTTTCGTCTTTGGTTTTCAAAGACTTCTGGATTAATTTACCATCCAGATAATAGCTAATCCAAAATTGACGGCATCGCCGGTAAATATGCGCCATGGCAAATTCCTTTCCGTGCTTAATATTACCCGGAATTGCCATTGGCGTGATTTCATTGAGATGATTTCTCAATTACAGGGCTGTCAATTGTAGACATCTATTACAATTTAATGACATATGCCCTATAAACGACCAAAGGCAACTACAACTAAGTCGTTGTAATTGCCTTATTTACATCAATAGCGGGGGCAGGATTCGAACCTACGACCTCCGGGTTATGAGCCCGACGAGCTACCAGACTGCTCTACCCCGCGATCAAAATTCATCTATAACTCTACCAGACTATAATCAATAAATCAATTACAGTTTAGTGCGAATCTTCTGTGCAATCTCATCTGCTTTACCCGGCGGATACTTCCCGGCAGGCCAATGGCTAAACACTCCGTCACCAGCCATTCTTGGTATTATATGAAAATGCAAATGCTCTACAAGCTGGCCTGCGGCTCTGCCATTGTTGCATAAAACATTATAGCCATCAGCGCCAACAGCATCCGAAACAGCTAATGCGATTTTAGGCAAAACCACAGTTGCGGCAGCGAAAGATTTTGCGCTGCAATTATGGACTTTCGTACAATGCTCTTTTGGAACAATCAAAACATGTCCCGTGCTAACGGGAGCAATATCCAGAAAAGCCAAAACCATTTCATCCTCATAAATTTTAGTACAAGGAATTCGGCCGGCAACTATCTGGCAAAAAATACAATCCATATTTAAAAAACTATTCTTCCTTCTTGTCTTTTGCTTCCGCTTTTTTAGCAGGTTTTTTCTTTGAAGCTTTTTTCTTTCCCTTGGTTTCTGGCTTTTCCAGATTTTCCTGGCCAACCAACTGGAGCAGAACAAGTGGAGTATTATCGCCGAGTCGAGTTTTGGCGAGTCTTATAATTCGTGTGTATCCACCCTTTCGGTCGAGATAGCGAGGACCTATTTCGCTGAAGAGCTTTCCAATAATAGTTCCGGTTTTCTCAACACTGCCGTCAACTTCCTTAACAATGTCCCGATTGCCGAGAATGGAGATAGCTCTTCTCCGAGCAGTAAGGTCGCCCTTTTTTGCGAGAGTGATGAGTTTTTCAGCGAAACTCCTAACGTGTTTGGCCTTTGGCAGAGTAGTGCTTATTGTTTCATGCTCAAACAGCGAGGCGGCGAGATTTCTTCTCATCGCCAATCTGTGAGCGCTGGTCCTATTAAGCTGTCCGCCTGCAATTCTATGACGCATATTTTACCTACCTAAAAAATTTCTATTCCTGAACATTCATACCAAGGGAAAGCCCCATATCAGTAAGCTTTCGTGTAATTTCGCGAAGACTTGTTTTGCCAAAACTTCTAAGCTTTAGCAAATTCGCTTCTGAGAGTGCGACTAACTGGCCGACGGTTTCAATGTGGCTGGCTTCGAGGCAATTGCTTGCTCTTACGCTCAGTTCAAGTTCCTGAATGGACATCTTGAGTTTTGCGGAGAACTGCTCGTCCACTTTGTCCTGCTGCGGTGTTTCGATAATTTCAACTTCTTCGGTAGTGTCGTCGCCGATTTCAAAATACTGCACAAACGGATTGATGTGCTTTCTTAGAATTTTCCCTGATTCAACCAACGCCATTTCAGGAGTAATGGAGCCATCCGTCCAAATTTCGAGAATCAGCCTGTCGTAGTTTGTCTTCTGGCCAACGCGAGTATCTTCAGTTTTATAGCGAACACGAACAACCGGCGAATAAATAGCATCAATTTCAATTCTGCCGATTTCCTGTTCAAATCTGTCTTCTTCAGCAAGTCTTTCGATAGCCGGTGAATAGCCTCTGCCGGTCTCAACGACCATTTCCATAGAGAACTTTACATTCTCCGTGAGAGTAGCAACAACGGCATCCTTGTTTAAAATTTCAACAGACGGGTCACATTCTATCTGAGCAGCGGTAATGACGCCGACCTTATTAGCTGAAACAGAAATAACTCTCGGATCACGCGTAGTTTTTCTAATAATCAGATTTTTAACATTCAGAACTATTTCTGTAATGTCTTCCTTAACACCCGTGAGCGAAGTAAACTCGTGGTCTGCGCCTGCAACCTTTATATTTGTTACAGCAGCTCCCTCAAGCGAGGAAAGCAAAACGCGTCTAAGACTGTTCCCGATTGTCGTTCCAAAGCCATGCTCAAACGGCTCAACTCTGAATAAACCATACTTTTCCGTTGAAACTTGTTTGTCAAGGTCAACGCGGGTTGGCAATTCCAGCCCTCTCCATGTCATTCTCATATTCGGCCTCCAAAAAATGGCAATTGTTCTCAGCGATGTTTATAAGCGGCCATGCCTTTAAAATCGCTATCTGTTAATTGCCGGTTAATAAACTAAGTTATCAGAAATTCAGTTATCAGTTATTAGCCAATAACCGCGTGGGCTAAAACCCACTCTACAAAATTTTTATTATCTTGAACAGAATTCAATAACAAGCTGGTCTTCAATCGGCAGTTGGATATCCTGTCTTGTCGGCAGAGCAAGCACTGTTGCAGCAGGAGTATTAGCATCGAGCTGCAGCCAGGGCTGAGCAGAGAAATTAGGATTAGTGGCAAGCTGCTCTTTGATTCTCTTTTTGCTCTTTTCGGCGGACTTTACAGTAATTTTATCACCAATGCCAACGGTAAAATCAGGGACATCAACCTTTTTATTATTGATGTAAATGTGGCCGTGGGAGATAAGCTGTCTTGCAGCTTTTCTTGAAGCGGCAAAGTTTATCTTATAGACAACGTTGTCGAGCCTTCTTTCGAGCAGAGCAAGGAGGACTTCGCCGGTGTTGCCCTTTGTTTTTTCGGCTCTGGAGACATAGGTCATAAATTGTCTTTCGCCAAGCCCATAGTATCTCTTCACTTTCTGCTTTTCACGGAAGCGGACGCCATAATCACTGCCCCTTCCCTTTTTCCAGCCGTGCATACCCGGAGCGAGATTTTTTTGCTTTTTCTCAATTGGGCATTTCGCGGTTTCACAGCGAACACCTTTTAGCATCAGCTTCATACCTTCTCGTCGGCACAGCCTGCATGATGGATCAATCGTTATACGTCCCATATTTTTAAAAACTCCAAACTTTTAGTTAAACTCTTCTTTTCTTTGGCGGCCTGCAGCCATTGTGCGGAATCGGAGTAACATCTTCGATAGAAGATATTCTCAGTCCGGCGGCCTGGAGAGCAGAGACGGCAGACTCACGCCCTGAACCAGGTCCTTTTACTCTGACTTCGACTTCACGAACACCGGAACGCTTTGCGGCATTGGCACATTTTTCCGCGGCTCTCTGAGCGGCAAAAGGCGTACTTTTTCTTGAGCCTTTGAAGCCGACAGTGCCGGCAGAGTCGCTGCTTATCGTGTCGCCATCAACGTCGGTTATAGTAATCTGTGTATTGTTGAAAGTCGCTCTGATGTGAACGATACCTTTTACAACATTCTTTCTGATTTTACTTTTAGCCATTTATTTAGAATACCTCACTTATTAGCCATGCATTTCTTTGACGCCCTTTTTGCCGGCGACGGTCTTTCGTTTTCCTTTTCGAGTTCGAGCATTGCTCTGGGTCTGCTGGCCTCTGCACGGCAGACCTTTTCTGTGACGGATGCCTCGATAGCAACCGATGTCTCTAAGTCTTGCGATGTTCTGCGAGACCTGCCTGCGAAGCTGACCTTCAACGAGATAGTCACGGTCGATAATCTGCGCGATTTTGCTCACTTCATCTTCCGTGAGCTTCCCGGCGTGAACTGTCGATTCAATGCCAAGCTCTTTTAGAATTTTTTTGGCGATAAACGGTCCAATGCCGTGTATGTACAGCAGAGAAATACTTACCGCTTTGTTATTTGGTATATCAACACCAACTATACGAGGCATAAGAAAACCTTTCCTTATTAAAAATCAGCCTTGTCTCTGTTTATGGCGAGAATTAGCCGGACAGATAACGCGTACAACGCCTTTGCGTCGCACTATTTTACAATTTTCACATATTCTTTTAACAGAACTTCTAACTTTCATAACGACCTCAAACTCAATTTCTCAAAACAATTCGACCTTTGGTCAGGTCATAAGGCGACATTTCGATAGTAACCTTATCGCCTGAAAGGATTCGGATAAAATGCATTCGCATTTTCCCGGAAACGTGAGCAATAATAATATGCCCATTTTCAAGCTGTACTCTGAACATCGCGTTCGGCAATGTTTCAAGTATAGTTCCTTCAACTTTTATCGCGTCTTTTTTTGACATATATAATTTTATACTAAAATAGTATCGCTGTCAGCTTAGAGTAAGCACTTCACAGCCGACGGCGGTAATCGCTATCGTATGCTCAAAATGAGCGGATGGTTTTCCATCGCGAGTAACAACCGTCCAGCCATCGCTAAGCGACTTTACACTGCACGAGCCTGCGTTAACCATAGGCTCGACTGCGAGTATCATTCCTTCCCGCAGCAGAATATCGTGTCTGAGCAGTTCGGCGTTGACAAAATTCTGGACTTTCGGTTCTTCGTGCATTTCTGTACCAATACCATGTCCGACGAAATCTCTGACAACTGAAAAGCCCTGCGACTCGACATATTTTTGCATTTTGCCGGCAACACTGCTCCATTTTACTCCAGGTTTGCTTTCTTCAATCGCAATATCGAGCATTCTCTTTGTCGCATCCATCAGCCGCTGTTTAGTATCGCTGATTTTCCCGATTGCAATTGTCGTAGCCGCATCGCCGCAGTATCCGTCAAGTTTTACGCCGAAGTCAACACTGAGGATGTCGCCATCTTTCAGAATGACTTTTTCAGACGGTATTCCGTGTACTACCTGTTCGTTAAGCGAGGCACATATCGCGGCGGGAAAATCATTTTTCCCACAGGGATTTTTTACGCCCTTGAACAGTGGAATAGCGCCAGCCTGTCGGGTCATATCCTCGGCGATTTTATTCAAAAACGCCGTGGTCATCCCGACCGCTGCACACTCTTTCAATTTTAAAAGAACATCGGCAACAACCTTGCCAGCTCTTCGCATTAATTCTATTTCTCTGCGACTTCTAAGGTTTATCGCCATTTTATTTACTTAGCCAATATAAGGCTTTCGAGCTTTTCAATTATTTCCGCAGTTACGGCATCAATCGCTCTATCGGCATCAACGTCCAGTACTTCTCCGCCGGCATCGGTATAATAACCGACCACGGCCGAGGTCTGCTGATGATAAGTTTTAAGCCTTTCCCTTATCACATCAGGTTTGTCGTCGAGTCTCTGCGTCAGCGACTGACCCTTACATTTATCACAGAAACCATCAACTTTCGGCCTGAGCGATTTAATATGATAAACTGCGCCGCAGGTCGGACAGCTTCTTCTGCCGGTAATTCTATTTTCAACAACACTGTCATCAATAATCAGATTGACAACGGCATCGATAACATTTCCTTTTCGTTTCAGCTCTTTGTCAAGTTCGGCAGCCTGAACAACCGTTCTTGGAAAACCATCAAGAACACAATTGCCTTTCGCCTTTGTAATTGCGCCGACCATCATTTCGATAATCAAATCATCGGGCACAAGTTTGCCGGAATCCATAAAGCTCTGAGCTTTTTTGCCGAGTTCCGTTCCTGCGGCTCTTTCGCTTCTCAAGATGTCGCCGCTGGACAAATGTGTGAGCTTAAACTTATCAATAATACGTTTACACTGAGTACCTTTGCCGGCGCCGGGAGGGCCAAGAAGAACAACTACCATCCTCTTGCTCCTTTTATCCTGCCGCCGGAACTAAAGCCTTCATAATTTCTCATTATCAGATTCGATTCAACTCTCTGAACCAAATCAAGCGAAACACTCACAACGATGAGCAGTCCTGTACCGCCAAAGAATGAGGCAACCTGCCAATCAATTGACAAGCCGGGCATCTGAGCAATAACCGTCGGAACAACGGCGATAATCGCCAGGAACGCAGCGCCGTAGAAAGTAATTCGAGCCATAACAGTTTCAAGATATTCGGCAGTTCTAAAGCCAGGTCGCAGACCCGGAATGAAGCTGCCGGAGTTTCTGAGATTCTTGGCCATTTCCTTCGGCTGGAACTGAACTGTCGTCCAGAAATAGGAAAACAAAATAATCATAATTATATAGATAACATTGTAAGTATAAGCGCCGGGCTGCAACGCCATCGCAATATTTCCGAGAATCGCTGAGTTGGCAAGCTTTTCAATGCTGAGAAGCTGGCCGACAACAATCGGCGGAAACTGCATTAAGCTCGATGCAAAGATAATCGGCATAACGCCGCCGTGGTTGATTCGTAATGGAAGATAGTGCCTCTGGCCGCCATACATTCTTCGGCCACGCATTTGTTTTGCCTGCTGGACGGGAATTCTACGCTGCCCTTGAGTGATGAGGATTGCACCAGCAACAACAAAGACAAAAGCCACTATAAGAAACAAAATTTTTGCCGGGCCGTAAGTGCCGCTGGCTGAGCCGGCGCCAACTGTTAGAGAGGAATTTTGCCATACTTTTAAAATCGTGCCTGGCATCGCAGCGACAATGCCTGCCATAATCAAAAGGCTTATGCCATTGCCAATTCCATATTCGTCAATCTGCTCACCAAGCCACATCAGGAAAATTGTGCCGGCAGTCATACCGATAGTACCAAGAATCAGACAGGCGTTTTCCATACCAGGATAAGCAAATGGTTGCATCATTTTCATAAACATCATTGACTGCACGATACATATAGGCACAGTGAGATAGCGAGTGTATTCCTGGATTTTTTTGTAGCCGGTCTGGCCTTCTGCTTTGAGTTTTTTGAGGGAAGGCATAACTTCGCCGAGCAGCATCAATATAATAGATGCCGTGATATACGGCATAATACCGAGACCGAAAAGACTGCTTCTTTTAAGATTGCCGCCGCTGAGCATCTGGAGATGTTCCAACGCCCTGTTGACCGGACTATTCTGGTCGCGATTCTCCGAAGCGCCAATCATTTTCTGCTGGTCAACGCACGGCAGAGCAATGTGGAAACCAAGCCTGAAAATAATCAGCAGCGCTATGGTGAACAGCACCTTGTTCCTCAGGTCAGGAATCTTAAAGATATTTACAGCAGCATTAAACATTTGTCTTCCTTGTCAAATTATGCGACCACCTTCGCAGCGCCGCCGCAGCTTAAAATTTTGTCATGAGCGGTTTTGCTGAACTTATGTACATTGACATCGAGCTTTTTGGTTAATTCGCCGTCGCCAAGCAGTTTTACTCTGCTGTCTGCACTGCTGATAAGCCCGGCAACAAAAAGACGCTTAACGTCGATAACTGCGCCATCTTCAAACCCGTCAAGCTGGGAAACATTGACGACTTCGTATCGTGTTGTGAAATTAAAATTGTTGAAGCCCCGTTTTGGCAAACGCCTGTATAACGGCACTTGTCCGCCTTCGTAGCCAAGTCTCAATTTACAGCCCGACCTGCTGCCGGCGCCTTTAGCGCCTCTGGTACTGGTTTTGCCGTGTCCGCTGCCAATGCCCTTGCCGACGCGCTTACGCTGTTTATCGTGTCCTGCTATTGAAGTTATTTCATGATTCATCATGATTGTATCACCACCTTTTTACCGCTTCTACCGTTATGCCGCGAAGGTCGCTAATCGCCTGCGGGTCACGAAGTTTTAACAAACCATCCATCGTCGCTTTTACAACATTTTTTGTTGTAGTGCTGCCGTACACTTTCGTCAGAATGTCGTGTACGCCCGCCAGTTCCAGTACCGCTCTTGCGCTTCCGCCTGCGATAACGCCGGTGCCTGGGCTTGCGGGCAGCATTTTAATTTTAGTCGCGCCAAACCTGCCGATAATCTGATGCGGAATCGTCTGGCCGTAAAGCGAGACGTGCTGCAGCTGTTTTTTTGCATCTTTGACAGCCTTTTCAACGGCTTTGGGCACTTCTCTTGCTTTGCCATAACCGATACCAACGGTGCCTTTTCTGTCGCCAACAGCTACCATAGCGCTGAAACTGAACCGTCTGCCGCCCTTTACGACTTTGGCGCAACGGAAGACTTTAACAACAGTGTCTTCTATAGCGCCTTCCTGACTAACCATAACTCTTGAATCTTCAGCCAATTTTAATCTCCGATTTTGGGCAATTAGCTATTGCTTAAATACATTTAGAAAATCAGGCCTGCTTCTCTTGCAGCCATAGCGAGAGCTTTAACTCTGCCGTGGTACTTGAAGCGGCTTCTGTCAAATCTAACAGCTTTTATACCGACCTGCATAGCCTGCTTTGCAATTTCAGCGCCTACTATTTTAGCAGCGTTGATGTTGCCGGTTTTTTTCAGACTCTCGCGCAGCGCGGGCTGTTTGGTGCCTGCCGAGGCAAGCGTAACGCCAGCAATGTCATCAATAATCTGAGCGTAAATATGACGGTTTGACCTGAAAATACTCAGTCTTGGTCTTTCCGGAGTACCGACAACATTTTTACGTACTCTGAATTTACGTCTAACTCTTGCTTTTTTTATTCTGTCAATCTGCATTTGCAAATCTCAAAAAAAATCACTTTAATTTTTATTATTTCAGGCTGCACGAGCCTCTTATTTACCTGCGATATTAAGCAGCGCCGCCAACAACAGCCTTACCGACCTTACGTTTAATATGCTGGCCTGCGTATCGAATGCCCTTACCCTGATAAGGTTCCGGCGGTCTAACTTTTCTAATATTTGAAGCGAACTGGCCAAGTTCCTGCTTATCGTATCCTGTGAGCGTAAATTTCGCAGGAATATCATTTCCCTTTGTAGCAGGCACGTCAATAGTCGCCTTTACGCTTTTGGGTATTTTAATTTCAACCGGATGGCTGAAACCAACGGTTACAACTATGTTTCCTGCCTGTTCCTTGACGCTGTAGCCGGTGCCATAGATTTCGAGTTTTTGTTCGAAGCCTTTGCTGACGCCGATTATCATATTGTTTATCAGCGACCTTACTGTTCCGTGCATAGCTTTTTCAAGTTTTGCCTCTGGCGCGAGATTATCAACAATAACGCCTTTCGCTGCATCAACGCTGACTTTTATATTAGGATGAGATTCTATCGTTAGCGTACCTTTTGGGCCGCTGACTTTGACCATCCTGTCAACAACATCAACCTTTACGCCTGCCGGAATACTAACTGGTTTTTTTCCTATTCTGCTCATTAACTCACCGTACAAAGTATTTCGCCGCCGATATTCTCAGCTCTGCATTGTTTATCAGTCATTACGCCTTTATTTGTCGAAATAACAGCGATACCCATACCATTGACAACATTAGGCAGCTTATCAACAGCAAGATATACTCTCTTGCCTGTCTTGCTGATTCTCTTAACTTCTGTTATCACCGGCGTGCCGTCCATCGCATACTTAAGCTGAATCTTTATAAAACCCTGCCCCGTGGCATCGTCGATTTTATCAAAGCCGCTGATGTATCCTTCGGTAAGCAGTACCTGCGCGATACCTCGGCAGATTTTCGACGCTTTGACATCAACGTTTTCCTTGCCTGCAAAAGCAGCGTTTCTTACTCTCGTAAGCATATCCGCTATCGGATCACTGTGCATTTGACAAATTCCTGTAAAAAACTTAACTTTAACGCCCTGCGATGTCGCTCGGGCTCTGAATACTTACCAGCTTGCCTTTTTGAGGCCTGGAATTTTACCTTCGCCGGCGAGCTTTCGCAGACACAGGCGACAAATTTTAAACTTTTTATAAACCGCATGACTTCTTCCGCATAACTGGCATCTCGTATATGCCCGTGTGCTGAACTTTGGTTTTTTTCTGCTTTTATTAACAAGAGCTTTTGTTGACATCAACTACTCCCTGAAAGGCATACCGAACAGTCTGAGCAGCTCTCTGGCCTGGTCATCTGTCTGGGCTGTCGTAACAAATGTAATATTCATACCCTGGGTTGTCTCAACCTTGACAGGGTCAATTTCCGGAAATACGGTCTGCTCACTCATACCGATAGAATAATTTCCCATACCATCGAAACTCTTCGGGTTCAGACCTCTGAAGTCCTTAACTCGCGGGATAGCGAGGTTGATGAGCCTGTCCATAAACTCAAACATTCTCTGGCCGCGAAGCGTAACTTTCAGGCCTGTGTTTTCGCCTTCTCTGACCTTAAAGTTAGACACGCTCTTTTTAGCCTTGCAGACCTGTGGTTTTTGGCCGGCAATCATTGTGAGGTCCGCTAAGGCTGACTCAAGGAATTTTTTGTCCTGAGTAGCCTTGCCAATACCCATAGAGATAACCACCTTCTCCATTCTGGGTACAGCCATGGAGCTTTTGTAATTATACTTTTCCTTCAGAGCAGGAACTACTTTCGATTTATACAGGTCGCTTAACCTTGC
Organism: Phycisphaerae bacterium; assembly: GCA_041661665.1. Lineage (GTDB taxonomy): Bacteria > Planctomycetota > Phycisphaerae > Sedimentisphaerales > UBA12454 > GWC2-45-44. The sequence goes on from JBAZTW010000013.1 coordinate 31,673, forward strand.
CATTTTAAAAACCTTATTATGTCAATATTCTGTTCACCTACTGATATATCAGTGGGCTAAGTACATCATCGTACCGACAACAGCTTAATTTGCTGCTATTCGGCCTTTCTAACAATACCGATTTCAGTGCCGTCGGTTGCAATGCGTTTCTTTTCGCCTTTTTTGCCGACGACAAACTTAACTCTTGTCCCTTTTGAAGTTTTCGGGTTGACCGGCTGGACATTGCTGATATGCACAGACTGCTCAATCTGGATTCTGCCGCCCTGCGGATATTTTCTGCTGGGCTTTACATGTTTGTATCGTCTGTTGACAGATTCAACAATCACCCTGTCCTTTGAGGTAATAACACGCATTACTTTGGCGACGGTGCCTTTGCCTTCGCCGGTTATTACTTCAACCATATCGCCTTTTTTTACATTTCTTGCCATAATTCAAACTCTCTTATCTGACCAAAGTTAATTAAACCACTTCGCTGGCCAGAGAAACAATCTTCATATAATTTTTTTCTCTCAGCTCTCTTGCTACCGCGCCAAAAATTCTTGTTCCGACCGGATTGCCATCAGCATCTATAATAACACCGGCATTTCTATCAAATCTTACATAACTGCCATCAGGCCTTCTGATAGGATGCTTTGTTCTGATAACAACGCATTTATATGTTTTTTTTCTGTCAAGCTGACAGGTCGGCAGCAATTTTTTTATGGCGACACATATAATATCGCCCACCGCCGCAGCGCCGCGAGTGGATTTTCCCAGCTTTGAACTGGTTTGGCCGTACACCATAATACACTGAGCCTGCTTTGCGCCAGAATTATCGGCAATATCTATATAAGCTTCTTGTTGTATCACGCTTTATCCCTTACAGTTATACTTTTTCTATCGCTTTTTGAACGATATTAAGAAGCCGCCAGGCCTTAGTCTTGCTCATCGGCCTGCACTGAACGACTTCGACGACATCGCCGACCTGAGCAACGTTCTGCTCATCATGAACACCGAACTTTGTGCGCCTGTTTATAAACTTGCCGTACACAGGGTGTTTAATCCTGTAGTCAATAACGATTCTAATGCTCTTGTCGCCGCTGCGGCTGACAACTTTGCCTCGTACAGTCTTTATTTGTTTTTTTTCGGCTTGCATTTATTTTTCGCCCTTTAACTGGCTTTGTCTAATAACGGTCTTAACTCTTGCGATATCCTTTTTTAAGTTTTTGAGCAAATGCGAATTTTCAAGCTTCTCTGTAACAGCTCTTGTTCTCATATCGAAAAGCTGCTTTTCGAGGCTTGCCAGTTCGCCTGCCCATTCATCCGATCTCATTTCTCTTATTTTTGATGCTTTCACGCTCTATCCTTATCCGATGGCATGTCTTCTTGTAACTAATCTGCACTTTATAGGCATTTTGTGAGAAACTCTCGACAATGCCCTTTTTGCAACGTCTTCGGTAACTCCGCCGATTTCAAACATTACCGTTCCCGGCTTTACACAGGCAACCCACTGGTCAACCTCGGCCTTACCTTTACCCATTCGAGTTTCGAGTGGCTTTTTGGTTATTGACTTGTGCGGAAATCTTCTAATGTAAACCTTGCCCACATTCTGAAGAAAGTGGGTGGCGGCTACTCTGCCTGCCTCAATCTGCTTGCCGCTAACCCAGCTGGTCTCAAGGGACTGCAGGCCGAACTCGCCAAAAGCAACGTAGTTCATCCGACAGGCATTGCCTCTCATCTTGCCGCGCTGGCTTTTACGATATTTAACTCTTTTTGGCATCATTGCCATAGTAATACCTTTTCAACTATTATTGCTATTCACTTTTAGGAGCAGAGTCCTGTGCTGCCGCCGGAGCTGCGTTATCCTGTGCAGCTCTGGGAGCGCTATGCAACGGAGCCCTGTCTCTTGAATCTTTCGAATACATTCTTGAACGCGGCTTTCTGAGCGTCTTTCTATCTGGCATCTCTTCAAGCTGTGTTCCGTATTTGCCTTTGTAAATCCAAACCTTTATGCCGATTACGCCATAAGTGGTAATCGCGCCAACGTGAGCATAGTCAACATCAGCATCAATGGTATGCAGCGGAATACTGCCTATCATTTGTGTTTCGGTTCTTGCGATTTCAGCGCCGCCAAGTCGGCCGCCACACTTAATCTTGACGCCCTTTGCACCAGCCTGCATAGCAAGCTCGCACTGCTGTTTCATTGCTCTTCTGAAAGCAACTCTTTTTTTCATCTGTTCAGCAATTGCTTCGCCGACTAATTTGGCATCAAGAGAAGGCTCTTTTATCTCAATAACATTTACAATTACCTGTCTGTCAATCAACTCTTCAAGGTCGCCTTTGAGCTTATCAACTTCAGCGCCTCTTGGTCCAATTACAATGCCTGGCCTTGCGGTGTGAAGCGTAATCTTGACTTCGTTTCTTGTTCTTGCTATCTCAACCTTCGCGACAGCGGCGAACGGGGGCTGCTTATTAAACTTAGTATCAACATAGTTTCTAATCCGCTGGTCTTCGACAAGCATTTGTCCATAATTTGCTTTCGGAGCAAACCATGTACTCTGCCACGGCAATCTAATGCCTGTTCTGAACCCTATCGGCTGAACCTTCTGACCCATATTAAGTCCTTAATACTGCTTCTATTACTATACTATTTCTGTTACAGCCACGTGAATATGGCTGGCCATTTTTCTAATTGAATGTGCCCTGCCTCTGTCTTTGGCAATCCATCTTTTTGTGCCGACTCTTACGCCCGCACCGTCAACTTTTGCCAGGCAGACATAAAGATTTTCGACATCTGCGGAATCTTCATCAGCGCTTGCGATTGCACTCTTTAGAGCTTTGCTTACCGTTTCGGAAGCTCTCTTGTGAGTGAACTTCAGCAGGTCAATCGCTTCCTGTACGCCGCGGCCATAAATAAGCTGCGTAACAAGTCTTGCCTTTCTCGGAGAACTCGGCGAGTACCTAACCGACGACTTCCACTGCGAAACACCGACAACATCAACGCCAAGACCAGAGGCGAGCGCTTCGATATCGCTTTTTCTGGGCAGAGGCTTCATCAAACCCTTGCGCCAATTTCTTATGGCAGAAGCCGCCTGCTTTTCGGTAAGACCGGCCCTTTTAAGCCCGGTTGCCAAATCAGCAACACTTTTGCCTGTACTTTTAATAAGATTATCAAGTTTACTTGCACTTAACATCTGTTATGCCCCTGTCGTTGCCGCTTTATTTCCTGAATGGCCTCTAAATGTACGAGTTATAGAAAACTCGCCCAGTTTGTGGCCGACCATTTCTTCAGTAACGAACACTTTATGAAACATCTTTCCATTATGAACCATAAACGTATAGCCCACAAATTCCGGAACTACGGTACTGCGTCTTGACCATGTTTTAATCGGGTCTTTTACACCCATCTGACGCTGCTTAAGCACTTTCTGCACAAGCCTTTCTTCGACAAACGGACCTTTTTTAAGCGATCTTGACATTTATAAATTACCTCAATTTAAGTTAGATAACCAACTGCTGGCCTCTGCCGGTTTTCCTTCTTCTGATAATTCTCTTGTTGCTGTTCTTTCTGGGGTTACGTGTTTTGCCGCCCTTTGCCAGAACACCTCTTGGTGAGCACGGGTGTCTTCCGCCGTTTGCTCTGCCTTCGCCGCCGCCCATCGGATGTGCAACCGGGTTCATAGCTTTACCGCGAACGTGTGGTCTGATGCCCATATGACGCATTCTGCCGGCTTTGCCAATCTTGATGTTTTGATAATCGGGATTGCTCAGTCCGCCGATTGTGGCTCTGCATTCGACGCGAATCATTCTCGTTTCGCCGCTTGGCAGGATAACCGTAGCCCAGTCGCCTTCCTTTGCCATAAGTCTTGCGGAAAGACCGGCGCCTCTTACGAGCTTGCCGCCCTGTCCTGCTGTCATTTCAATATTGTGAACTTCAACGCCGACAGGTATAGCGCCCAAAGGCATCGCGTTGCCGACTTTCGGCTCAACAACAGCGCCGCTCTCTATCTTCTGGCCAACCGTCAACCCCTGCGGAGCAAGTATATATCTTTTCTCACCGTCTTGATAACTTACCAAAGAGATAAAACAATTTCTATTCGGATCGTATTCAACTGTTTCGACTGTGGCAGGAGAAGTGTCCTTATTGCGTTTGAAGTCGATGATTCTGTAAATCCTCTTTGCGCCGCCGCCTCTGAACCGGCAGGTAGTCTTGCCGTGGTTGTTCTTGCCGCCGGCTTTTTTGATTCTGACGCACAACGCTTTTTTACGATTATCCGTCGTAAGCTCGGCGTAGTCATTTACCGAAGCATTTCTGCGTCCGTTTGATGTTGGTCTGTATATTCTAATGCCCATAATTATCTATTCCTATTTATTAGAACAGGTCTATGTGATGCTGTTCGTCAAGCACTACGACGGCTTTTTTCCAATCTGACCGCTTACCCATAAACCTGCCGCGTTTTTTCGGTTTTCCTTTGCGGTTTGCGGTTCTGACATCAGTAACCTTAACGCCATAGAGTCGTTCGACCGCGCCTTTAATCTGAATTTTGTTGGCCTTACTGTTGACCTCGAATGAATACACATTTTTGCTGTTGGCAAAATGTGTGCTCTGTTCCGTAATCAACGGCTTTATAACAATATCATGATCGTCCATTTTTATTATCCATCAACCAACTGATTCTGTTTTTTGATTTTTGCTGCTGTCAATAACGGCCAGCAGTGCATCTTTTGTGAAAAGCATTTTCTGCCTGTTGCAGATGTCGCCGGCGTTCAGGTCGTTCACGTTTATAACGGAAACTTTCTGCACGTTTCTTGCCGACTTGTAGAGATTGTCGTCCGGCTGGTTCACTGTAACCAAGCAGCTTCTGTCAATTTTAAGATTGCCGAGTATAGCGACGAAATCCTTTGTTCTTGGCTTTTCGATGCCGAACTGGTCGATGACAATGACATTGCCCTTCTGGAGCTTTGAAAGAATTGCGGAACTTGTCGCAAGCCTTCTCTGTTTCTTTGGCATATCCTGTCTGAAGTCGCGAGTTACTTTTGCGAAAGCAACGCCGCCGCCTCTTCTTATCGGAGTTCTGACAGTACCGGCACGAGCATTGCCCGTACCCTTCTGCTTGTATAATTTTCTTGTCGAGCCTTCGACTAAACCTCTGCTTTTCGTGCCAACTGTTCCCTGACGCTTATTTGCGTGGTACATCACAATTGCCTGCTTGATCAGAGCGTGCCTTACATAGCCGCCGAGCACCATCTCGTCAACATTAAGGCTGTCGATTTCCTTACCATCTTTATTATGTATAGCAACGGTAATCATAACTATTTATTTCCTGCCTTTGCTTTGCTTTACAATCACATAACCGCCGCACGGGCCCGGTATAGCGCCTTTTACCACGAGCAAATTGTTTTCAGTGTCAACACTGACCAAGGCGTGATTTTTGACGGTAACACGAGCAGTTCCCATACGACCGCCCATTCGTTTGCCTTTTTTCAGGTTTCCGCCGTGACCTCTGTCGGATGCGTGACTGGATATGGAACCGCCGGCTCTGTGTTTTCTTTCAGTACCATGACTTCCCGGAAAACCGCCGAAGCCATGCCTTTTCATAACGCCGGCCCAGCCTTTGCCCTTACTTGTGCCGACGACATCGACATATTTGACCTCAGCAAAACCAGCAACGGTTACTTTGTCGCCGATTTTGTATTCAGCCTGCTGCCCTTCGAGATTGCATTCTTTTACAAATCTCTTTGGAACGTCGTTAGCTTTTTTTGCGTGCCCGATTGCCGACTTTATTTGACGCGACTTTTTAACATCTTCGAAACCCATCTGAATAGCTGTGTATCCATCGGTTTCGGTAGTCTTTACCTGTGTAACGGTACAAGGGCCGGCCTGTATAACGGTAACTGGAACCATTTTTCCGGCCTCGTTATAAACCTGCGTCATTCCGACTTTTTTGCCAAGAAGCATCATATTGTCAAAAAACCTTTTCTCTAAATTCAAAAACAAAAACGTAAAGCTTTACATATCGCTTTACGTTTATTTAATACGCATTATGCCTTAATTTTCACAAACACGCCTGCCGGAACTACTAATCTGTTGAGAGCCTCAACGGTTCTGGCGTTGGCTTCAAAGATGTCGATGAGACGTTTATGTGTTCTCATTTCGAACTGCTCACGGCTCTTTTTGTCAACGTGGGGACTTCGCAAAACTGTGTATCGCTCAATCCTTGTCGGCAGCGGAATAGGGCCGCTGACTCTGGCGTTTGTCCTGCGAGCCTGCTCGACTATTTCCTTTGCACTGACATCCAGTGCTCGCGGGTCATACGCTTCCATTCTGATACGAATTTTTTCTGTTTCAACTGCCATATTAGTTCTCTAAATAAGCATTCAAGCCAAGAATTTCAAATTTTAGAATATTTTCACTTTTACCAAATTGCGGCAATTACCGCCAAAAAGGCTAAAGGGTAACAAAATACCCGCTGCAAATTCAAAAATCAACTAAATAATGCTGAAAAAAGGGTTTTTTTACAAAAAACAGCTTTTCAGCGTTTTCACCATCAAAACCGAGGACATTATAGGTCCTTTTCGATTCACGATTGTCAATCGCGAATCTGAGTTGCCATAGTAGTAATACTATAGATATGTTTATCAGTCCAACTCAGAACACGCACGACTCGTTGCCATGCTCGCTACGACTGAGGAAACGGCGTATATACCATACCTCTTAACTCTCGTCAAGAGTTTGCCAGAATTTTTTCTGCAATTTGTTCAGGAACTTTTTCATAAGTGCTCGGCTCCATCACAAAACTGCCTCTGCCGCTGGTCATACCGCGTAAATCACTGGAATAACCAAACATTTCCGAAAGAGGTGCTTTTACGTCGAGAACTCTCATTTTGCCATGAGTTCGTGTATCGTAAATCATACCTCTCTTGCTTATGATATTGCCCTGAACCACACCGTAATCAGACTCAGGTATAATTATTTCAACTTTCATAATAGGTTCAAGCAGAATAGGCTTAGCCTTTCTCATACCCTCTCGGGCGGCTAAAATACCGGCCTGTTCAAAAGCCAGTTCAGAAGAATCGACGGAATGGAAAGAACCATCAATTAAGCAAACTTTAGCTCCGACAACAGGATAGCCCGCCAATTCGCCGCTTGTAAAGGCCTGCATTACGCCGCTTTCGATAGGAGAAATATATTCTCTGGGCACAGAACCTCCGACGATTTTGTTTTCAAAAACGTTTTCTTTACTGAAATGGCCGCTTTCATCGTAAAGAGGTTCAATAGTAATAACAGCGTGACCATATTGGCCGTGTCCGCCTGTCTGGCGAACGAATTTGCCTTCAGCCTCGGCTGTGCCTGTGATGGCCTCGCGGTAAGCGACTTTTGGCCTGCCTACGCGGACATCAATTTTCATATCTCTAATCAATCTGTGCTGAAGCACTTCAAGATGCAGCTCACCCATACCGCTGATAATTGTTTGGCCTGTTTCAGGGTCGTATTTGCATTTGAAGGTCGGGTCTTCTTTTCTCAGAGCCGCCAGGCCTTCGCCAAGTTTCTCTCTGTCTGCACCACTGCAAGGTTCAATCGACATACTTATAACAGTTTCCGGGAATGTTATACTTTCGAGCATAACGGGGTGTTTGGTATCGCAGATAGTATCGCCCGTGCCAACATCTTTCAGACCAATGCAGGCAACGATATCGCCTGCTTTTCCGGCTTCTACTATTTCTCTGGTACCGGCATGCATCCGGAACAGACGTGTAATATTTTCTTTTTTGCCGTTGTTCGCGTTCAGGACTCTGGTGCTGCCTTTTAGCGTTCCCTGATAAATTCTAAGAAAGTAGAGGTCGCCGTGCTTATCGTTGATGATTTTGAACGCAAGCGCTGCCAGAGGCTTATGCGAATCGCATATAATTGGTATATTAAGTTCTTTCTCGTTTGGTTTATGGCCAAAAATTTCTGGCTTATCAGCCGGCGATGGACAATACATTCCAACCGCATCCAAAAGCGGCTGGATACCGATATATTGCAGAGCAGAGCCGAAGAAAACAGGATTGAGTTTGCCGACAAGCATACCTTTTCTGACGGCGCCGTGAATCATATCCTCTTCAATATGTTCATCGTGGATATATTTTCCCATCAGATGTTCGTCAAACTCGGCCAGCGCTTCGAGCATATCGTGCCGCCAGTGGGCGACAGCGTCTTTGAATTCTTCCGGAATCTCTTTTTCCTCATAACTTGCGCCGAGTTTTTCGTCTTTATAGTAAATAGCCTTTAAGCGAATAAGGTCTATAACGCCTTCAAATGTAGTATCTGCGCCAATTGGTATTTGCAGACAAACAGGATGAGCGACAAGTTTATCTTTGATGCTTTGTACGCTCATTTCAAAATCAGCGCCGGTTTTGTCCATCTTGTTGATGAAACAAATGCAGGGAACTTTATATTTTAATCCCTGCCGCCAGACGGTTTCACTCTGAGCCTGTACGCCTTCGCTGCCGTCAAAAACGGCAATCGCCGCGTCAAGCACTCTAAGAGAACGCTCCACTTCAGCCGTAAAATCAACGTGGCCGGGAGTATCAATGAGATTGAATATCCAGTCCTTCCACGGACAGGTGGTTGCTGCGCTTGTTATTGTAATGCCTCTCTGCTGTTCTTCTTCGAGATAGTCCATAACGGCTGTGCCGTTGTGAACTTCACCCATTTTGTAAGTTTTGCCGGTGTAATAAAGTATCCTTTCGGAAACCGTTGTTTTACCGGCATCTATGTGAGCCATTACTCCGATATTACGAATTCTTTCTACTGATTTAGGCATAATAATAAAACTCAAAATTTAAAGTTTAAAATTTAAAATTCAGGAAGCCGCCTGATGGCGGAACTGCTTTCTTGCAAAAGAAAAATGCCGCAGTTAAACACTGAAATTCAACTGCGGCATTTATTATCTGACGGATGCTACCACGCAAAATGAGCGAAAGCCTTGTTAGCCTCTGCCATTTTGTGGATATTTTCACGAGTTGTCATCGCGCCACCCTGCCTGTTATAGGCATCAAGCAGTTCTGACGCAAGCCTGTCGCACATTGGTTTACCCTTTTTACCTCTGGCAGAAGCAAGTATCCATCGAAAAGCAAGGGACTGCTGTCTTCTTGCGTTGACTGGCATAGGCACCTGATAGCTTGCACCGCCGACTCGCTTGGAGCGAACCTCGATTTGAGGCTTTACGTTGTTGATTGCCGTCTCGAACAGCGCCAGAGGTTCAACGTCTTTTGCCTTTTTGGCGGCTATATCAAGGGCATCGTAGAAAATCTGAGTCGCGGTGGTTTTCTTTCCCTGCCACATCATTGAATTAATAAACTTCTGAGCCAGCTTGCTGTTAAAGCGGGCATCAGGTCTTAACTGTTTTGCAGAAGCTGTGAACTTCTTTGCCATTTTTCACCTTCTATTAACTGTCAACTAATTAACTGTTCTTAGCGCCGTATTTACTCCGGCTTTTCTTTCTATTAGCTACGCCTGACGTATCGAGCGTACCTCTTACAATATGATATCTTACGCCGGGCAGGTCTCTTACTCTTCCGCCGCGGATAAGCACCGTGCTGTGTTCCTGCAGATTGTGGTCGATACCCGGAATGTAAGCAGTAACTTCCTTGCCATTGGTAAGCCTTACACGGGCAATTTTACGCAAAGCAGAGTTTGGCTTCTTTGGTGTCTGCGTTCTGACTATCAGACAAACACCGCGTTTCTGCGGGCAGCCGGTAATATCCGAAATACGCTTTTTGCCCTTTGTGCCTCTGCCTTTTCTAACTAACTGATTTATTGTTGGCATTTCATTCTTTCCAATAACTTTTAATTCTAAATTATTCGAGTCCAAGAGCCGCTCTTGCCGCTTTATCAGCCAGAGCTTCAGCATCGTGGGTTTCCTTAAGTTCTGCAAGCTGCTTGGGCAGCGGAGCCTTTACAAGGTGCTTTACGGTCATTTCAAGATGCGGCCTGAACGCCGTGCCGGCCGGTATAAGGTGGCCGAGGATGACGTTTTCTTTCAAACCGCGTAATTCGTCCACTTTACCACCTAAGGCCGCTTCCGTCAAGACCTTAGTCGTTTCCTGGAAACTTGCCGCTGATATCCAGCTTTCCGACTGCAAGGCAGCCTTTGTGATACCCATAAGCAGGGTTGCGGCGGTTGCCGGACGTGGTTTTTTGCCTTTTGCCGGCTCGCCCGCAAGTTTTTCGACCTTTTCGTTGGCCTGCTCAACCTGTGCTTTTGTATAAACCATACCTGCAACAAGATCTGTATCGCCCGGTTCTGCGATTTTCAAACTGCCCGCCAGTTCATCATTTGCTCTTCTAAAGACATACTTTGAAACAATGTCGCCCGGCAGGAAACTGCTGTCGCCAATGGTCTCTATTTCGACTTTCTGCATCATTTGAGAAAGAATTACCTCAATGTGCTTGTCATTAATTGTTACATTTTGCGAACGATAAACGTTCAGAACTTCAGCCAGCAGATACCTTTGCAGAGCCTCTTCGCCCTTAATCCTAAGGATGTCGTGCGGAACTAATGGCCCGTCAGTAAGCGGGTCTCCGGCCTCAACCATATCTCCGGCGTGAACGTTAAGATGTCTGTCACGCGGGACGTGGTGTTCCTTTTCCATCTTTTCGCTCTTGATGATAATCGTCATTTTGCCGCGGCGTTTATCGCTTTTAAGTTCGATGCGACCGCTAATCTCGGCCATAGCCGCCGGTTCTTTGGGCTTTCTTGCCTCGAAGATTTCGGTAACTCTCGGCAGACCGCCGGTAATATCCTGCGTACCGCCCTGACCTCTCGGCTGACGGGCAAGAAGCTGGCCGGCCTGAATCGTCTGACCTTCGTTGACTTCGATACGAGCCTTTGCAGGCAGGTAATGAACGTCAAGAATTTTACCGCTTTCATCTTCGACAATGACCTGCGGGTGTTTATCGCCTTTATGTTCAATAACAACCGGACGACCTTTTTGTCCTTTTCTTTCTTCTTCGACGCGCATCGTTTCGCCTTCAACAACGTCAACAAGGCGAGCGATACCGGCGACTTCAGCCAGAATCGGAACTCTGTGAGGGTCCCAACTGAACAGGCTTGCTCGAGCAGTAACAGACTGGCCGTCTTTTACATGCACGATAGCGCCATAAGGAACTTTGAATTTATCATATTCCCTGCCCTTGTCATCAACAATGGCCAATTCGCCGCTTCTCTTGAGTGCGATAAGCGTCTCTGTGCCGTCTTCGTGTTTTACAGGCACAACATTGATGTCGCGGTACTGGACAATGCCGTCTCTGGGTGCTTTTTGATCGTTTTCAAGAATCGCACGCGAAGCAATGCCGCCAGTGTGGAACGTACGCATTGTAAGCTGTGTGCCAGGTTCGCCGATTGACTGAGCGGCAATAATGCCGACGGCCATTCCTTCTTCAACAACTCTGCCGGTCCCGAGGTCCCAGCCGTAGCATTTTGCGCAAACGCCAAGAGGACTATCGCAGGTAAGAGAACTTCTGATTCTTATTGATTCAAGGCCGAGAGCTTCAATTTTGTCAGCCGCCTGCGGAGTAATGACTTCGTTCTCGCGAACAATCATTTCATCAGTAATCGGATTTCTGACATTATCGCGGGCAGTTCTGCCGATGATAAGTTCACGCAATGGAATATCAACCTGTTCGCCTTTATACAATGTCGTTTTTGTAATGCCCTGCAATGTTCCGCAGTCGATTTCGTTGACGATAACATTCTGAGCGACATCTGCCAGCTTTCTTGTCAGATAGCCGGAGTCGGCGGTTTTCAGAGCGGTATCAGCCAAACCTTTTCTTGCGCCGTGAGTGGAACTGAAATACTCAAGCACGTTGAGGCCTTCACGGAAGTTTGATTTAATAGGCGTTTCAATAATCTCGCCGCTTGGTTTCGCCATCAAAGCACGCATACCGGCAAGCTGCTGAATCTGGTCAACGCTGCCTCGTGCGCCGGAATCGCTCATCAGATATATCGGGTTCAGATAGGCTTTGCCGTCTCTTGTATCGTTTTTGAGACCCTGCATCATTGCACTGGTAACCGCGACACGAGCGTGCGTCCAGGCATCAATAACCTGATTATATCTTTCGCCTTCGGTCAGAACGCCTTCGTTGTAATTTTTACGAATTTTGTCAATGACTTTCTGCGTCTTGTCAATAATGCCCTGCTTTTCAGGCGGCACTCTCAAATCCGTAATGCCGAAACTTAGGCCGGCAAGCGTTGCGTATTTAAAACCAAGGTCTTTCATATCGTCAAGCAGATTTAGAGATGTATTTCCATCGCATATCGTGAAACAATCATTGATGACGCGTCTGAGCGATTTTTGCGACATCAGGCAGTTATAGAAAGGCATTTCCTTAGGCAGCATTTCATTGAAGATACATCTTCCAGGCGTTGTCTCGATGATGCCGGTGCTTACTTTTGTTCCATCAGAACTTACAACCTTTTTGCCGGCAGGAATTCCGACTTTTACTTTCGCGTGGATATTAACCTTGCCCATTTCATAAGCGGTAATGGCCTCGAAAGAATCTCTAAATATCATTCCCTCGCCCTTCATACCGACTCTCTGGGCTGATACATAATAGTTGCCAAGCACGATATCCTGCGATGGGCCGACAAGCGGCTGGCCATTGGCAGGTGAAAATACGTTATTGGTCGCCATTATCAAAGTATGCGTTTCAACCTGCGCCTCAATACTCAGCGGAAGGTGAACAGCCATCTGGTCGCCATCGAAGTCGGCGTTGAAGCCTTTGCAAACCAGCGGATGCAGCATAATAGCGTTGCCTTCAATCAGTACAGGCTCAAATGCCTGGATGCCCATTCTGTGCAGCGTAGGTGCACGGTTGAGCATTACAGGATGCTGATGAATAACTTTTTCGAGAATATCCCAGACGTGTTCTTCGCGTCTTTCGAGCATTCTCTTTGCGCTCTTAATGGTATCGGCAAGACCTCGTTCCTTCAGCTCCCTGATAATGAAAGGCTGGAAAAGCTCAAGAGCGATTTTCTTCGGCAGGCCGCACTGATGCAGCTTAAGGTACGGGCCGACGACGATAACTGAACGAGCTGAATAGTCAACACGTTTGCCGAGCAGGTTCTCACGGAATCTGCCCTGCTTGCCTTTAATCATATCTGTAAGACTCTTCAGCGGTCTGTTGTTGCTGCCGAGAACCGGCCTTCTGCATCTGCCGTTGTCGAACAAAGCGTCAACTGCCTGCTGGAGCATTCGTTTTTCGTTCCTGATGATGACTTCCGGTGCGTTGAGGTCCATCAGTTTTTTAAGTCTGTTATTTCTGTTAATGATTCTTCGATACAAATCATTCAGGTCGCTTGTGGCAAAGTTGCCGCTTTCAAGCATAACAAGCGGACGTAAATCCGGCGGAATCACCGGCACAACTTCAAGAACTATCCATTCCGGCTTGTTCGGACTTCCCTTGACAGCGTTAACATTCTTGAGCCTTTTGGTAAGGTCTTTAATCTTCTGCTTGCTGCTGGTTTTGGTGATGGCAGCCTTCAAGTCGCCGGCCAACTCGTCAAGGTCGAGCGTCGCGAGCAGGTCTCTGACACCTTCTGCGCCCATTGCGGCCTTGAATGTATTGCCGTACTTGGCGACAGCTTCACGATATTCTTCTTCATTGAGAAGCTGCTTTTTTTTCAGCGGACTTTCGCCCGCGTCGGTAACGACATAGTCCTGAAAATAAATCACCTTTTCGAGGTCAATTGTTTTCATCGCCAAAAGCGAACCGAGGCGGGATGGCATAGCCTTGAAAAACCATATATGCACCGCCGGCGCAGCAAGATTGATGTGCCCCATTCTTTTTCTGCGGACTCTGCTGTGTGTAACTTTTACGCCGCATCTGTCGCAGATAATGCCTTTGAATTTTGTCCCCTTGTATTTGCCGCAGGAACATTCCCAGTCTCGTTCAGGACCAAATATACGTTCACAGAAAAGTCCGTCTTTTTCAGGCCTGTATGTACGATAGTTAATCGTTTCAGGCTTTCTGACCTCGCCGAATGACCAGCTTCTGATATCATTCGGGCTGGCAAGACTAATCTTCACCGAACCGTAATCATTTATTTTGTCATAAATACTTTCAGCCATTTAAGCTTACTCCTGACATAAGGTTTATAAACCTTTTATTTTACTAAAATACTAAAGGGCTTTCCCGCCGACTTTTTTCTTCTCGAGCTGGATATTCAAACCCAATCCCTTAATTTCACTGCACAGCACATCAAATGAAATCGGTGTGCCTGCTTCAAGGGTGTTTTTGCCCTTGACCATCGACTCATAAATTTTTGTTCTGCCTTCGATGTCGTCGCTCTTGACGGTAAGCAGTTCCTGCAATGTGTAAGCGGCGCCATAGGCTTCCAGAGCCCAGACTTCCATCTCGCCGAATCTCTGACCGCCTGTTCGGGCTTTTCCGCCGAGCGGCTGCTGGGTGATAAGACTGTATGGGCCTGTCGAACGAGCGTGAATTTTGTCGTCAACAAGGTGGTGCAGTTTCATCATATATATATGTCCGACCGTAGCGTTCTGCTCGAATGGCAGACCTGTTCTGCCATCGTAGAGGGTCGTTTTCATATCCGGTCTGATTTGAGCGAATATCTCTTCTGCCGGCGGAGCGGTCTTCGAATCAGCAAGTTCTTTAGCGCGTTTGACTGTATGGTCGTTGGAATCCATAAGAATCTGCTTGATTTCTTCTTCTGTCGCGCCGGCAAATACCGGAGTAACAGCATCGAAACCGAGAACCTTTGCCGCCCAGCCGAGGTGTGTTTCAAGAATCTGACCGACGTTCATACGACTCGGTACGCCAAGAGGATTGAGACAAAAATCAACAGGTGTGCCATCTTCAAGGAATGGCATATCTTCGACCGGCATAATCCTTGCGATAACGCCTTTGTTTCCGTGTCTGCCCGCCATTTTGTCGCCGACCGAGAGAGTTCTCTTTGTGGCAACATACACCTTGACCATTTCGAGTACGCCGCTGGGCAACTCGTCGCCGTGCTTCATTCTCTCAAGTCTTGCCTTTGCGTCTTCAGCAATCTGGGCTATCTTAGGTATATACTTATCGATAATCGGCTGAGCCTGCGGACGAACATTTGCCGGCTTTACCCAGGCAATATCAAAGTTTTCAATCTGCTCGATGATAACATCAGCGTCCTCACTGACACCGAGTTTCTGTTTGGTAGTCGGGTCGATGATGGATATTTCGAGTTTTTCGCAAATCTCATCAACCATTTGCTTGAACATTTTGCAGCGTTTGAGTTTTGCTTCAGTCTCAAAGTCTTTAATTTTCTGTTTGAAACCTTTTTTCTGCTCGTCTGTGCCTGCGCCTTTTCGAGTGAATCTGCTGGTCTTTACGACAACGCCGTTGTAGCCGCTGGGCAGTTCGAGAGAGTCGTTTTTTACGTCTTCGCCTGCTCTGCCGAATATCGCGTGCAGAAGCTTTTCTTCCGGCGTAAGTTCGGTTTTGCTCTTCGGAGAAACCTTGCCGACAAGAACATCGCCGGCATCAACTCTTGTGCCTTCTCTGATAACGCCGGTTTCATCGAGATTTCTCATCGCTCTTTCGCCGACGTTTGGAATATCTCTGGTAAATTCTTCTTTGCCGAGTTTTGTTTCTCTTACTTCAACGCTGAACTCGTCAATATGTATGCTTGTGAAAACATCGTCTTTTACTAATCTTTCACTGATGAGGATAGCGTCCTCAAAGTTGAAACCGTCAAAAATCATAAAAGCGGCGAGTACGTTTTTACCCAGCGCCAAAACACCTTTGTCGGTTCCTCCGCCATCAGCGATAATTTCGTTTTTCTTGACCTTTTGGCCAAGCGAAACTATCGGAGTCTGATTCAGGCAGGTTCTCTCATTGAGGCCGACAAATTTTTCGAAGGTATAAACGTCAGTATCGTCAATAACAACTTTCATCGCGTCAACAGCGGTAATAGTGCCGGCATTTTTTGCCCTGACAACCATACTGGAGTTTTTGGCGACGTGTTCTTCCATTCCGGTCATAACAACTGGCGCCTCTGATGTGAGCAGCGGAACGGCCTGTCTCATCATATTAGAACCCATCAACGCTCTGTTGGCATCATCGTGTTCGAGGAACGGAATCAACGCGGCGGATATACCGACAATCTGCTTGCTCGAAACATCGACATAGTCAACTTCTTTGCTGTCCACCTGAGACAGTTCGCTCTGTTTTATAGCCAGAACAACGCCATCGTGAAGTTTATTATCCTTCTGTATGGCGCCCGGCGGAGCAAAGGTTAATTTCATTTCCTCATCGGCTCTAAGATAAACCACTTCGCCGGTGAGTTTGCCCTTTTCAGCCTTACGGTAAGGAGTCAGCAAAAAGCCATATTCGTCAACTTTGGAGAAAATCGCCAAAGATGCGATAAGACCGATGTTTGTGCCTTCGGGCGTTTCAATCGGACATATTCTGCCGTAGTGACTGATATGAACATCGCGAACTTCAAAACCTGCGCGTTTTCTGTTAAGACCGCCCGGGCCCAATGCCGACAGTCTTCTTTCGTGCGTGAGCTGGCTGAGCGAATTTGTCTGGTCAACAACCTGACTAAGCTCGCCTCTGCCGAAGAAGTATTCGATACTGCTTGAAACGCTCTTTGAATTTACCAAATCAGCAATGCGAATCGCCTGCTGCGGCTCTTTCATACTCATCCGTTCCTGAACGGTACGTCTGAGTTTGAGCAGACCTTTTCTGATTTCGTCAGCGGCCAGCTCGTCAATCGTCCTGAGCCTTCTGTTTCCCAAATGGTCAATATCGTCTATAACGCCCTGATTGTTTCGCATACCGACGATGTATTTTATCGTATTCAGGAAGTCTTCAGGCCGAAGAGTCATCTCGTCTTCGCTGATTTCCTGATTGAATTTTCTGTTAAGTCTGAATCTGCCGACTCTGCCGAGGCGGTATCTGTCGCCGTCGAAGAATTTTTCGTTGAACAGTGTCTTGGCTTTTTCGATATTCGGGGGATTGCCAGGCCTAAGTCTGGCGTAAAGTTTCAGCAGAGCTTCATCTCGGCTTTCGCAATCGTCTTCCGCCAGCGTATTAAGCACAAGCGGATCCGCAACTTTCGTTACGACTTCGATTTTCTTAATTGAGCTTCTCTGTATAGCGCCTGTTCTGTCGCCGATTTGCGTTCCTGCCTCGACGATAATCTCGCCGGACTCGGTGTCAACTATCGGCCCGACAGACCACATCAGAGGGTCGAGCTTGTCAACGGCTATGGTTTTTGTTTCATAAAACATTCTGATAATAGCTTCGGTACTGCTGTACTGTTCATCCATAGCGCGAAGGAACATCGTCGCGGGAATTTTGCTCGACTGGTCGATTCTGACAATGAGAACGTCTTTTTTGGTAACTGAAATCTCAATCCAGCTTCCGCGCTCCGGAATAATTCTTCCGCCGTGCAGAACTCTGTCGCCTTCCTTGCTTTCGATAAGGAAATCAACGCCTGGCGAACGGTGAAGCTGATTTACGATAACACGTTCGGCGCCATTGATGATAAATTCGCCGCCGCCTATCATTACCGGTATTTCACCTATATAAACAGCCTGCTCCTGGATATCCTCGATATCTTTTCTTTTCAGCCGGCAGGATATCTTCATCGGATAGCCGTAAGTAAGCCGCAACTCCCTGCACTCATTTGGAGTATAACGGGGATTGTCCATTTCGTAGCCGAGAAATTCAAGACTCATCGCCCCATCGTAGCTTTCGATAGGGAATATCTCCCTGAAGAGAGCCTCAAGGCCGATGCTCTTTCTTTTCTGCATTGCGCAGCCAGCCTGAATGAATCTTTCATAGCTGACTCGCTGAACTTCGGTAAGGTCCGGAACAGCAATAGCGTCGGAAATCTTGCCGAAATCTCTTACGGTCTTTGTGCCCATCACACACTCCATAAAAAATGTGTTAAATTGATTATCAGCTATCAGTTATCGGCTCTCAATTATCGCCTTAATTTTTGACGACAACCGGGTTCCTGATAACTGAATTTCTGATAACTATAGTTATTTAATTTCGCAAACAGCGCCGGCAGTTTCAATCTGCTTCTTGGCAGCTTCTGCATCAGCTTTGCTGATACCTTCTTTAACGGCCTTTGGAGCGCCGTCAACAAGGTCCTTTGCTTCTTTCAGACCCAGACCTGTCAAGGCTCTTACTTCCTTGATGACCTGGATTTTCTTATCGCCGACTTCTTTAAGAATTACATCGAAAGTGGTCTTTTCTTCGGCTGCCGCTGCTGCGCCTGCTGCCGGACCTGCCATCATAACCGCAGCGCCTGCTGCCGGCTCGATGCCATAGACTTCCTTAAGATAATCGCCAAGCTCTTTGGCCTGAATAAGGGTCAGCTTAACGATTTTGTCACCAAGTTCTTTTACTTCTGTACTGAATTCTGCCATTTTAAAACTCCTATTAAATCTTCTGTTCCGCAGCAGCCCGAATCACGAATCCGGTTTAACCCTTTTAGGGACTCCTTTGTGAACAAGTTATTAACTTTTAGTTACTGTCTCAAAACAAAAATTGTCATTCTGAGCAAAGCGAAGAATCTATTTTAAAATCTCATCGGCGACAGCCGATTCCATAAATCTTCATTCTTCAATTTTCAATTTTTATGCTGCCGCAGGTGTCGGCTCTGCTGTTTCCGTTTTTTCCGCGATAGTCTTTATGCAGCCTGCGATTCTGCCCGCAGGAGAGCCAATAGCGCTGGCTAATCTGCTTGCCGGCGACTTTGCCAACATAACAATGTCGCCCTGCAGTTCGACCCTGCTCTTCATATTGACAAGGTTTGCGGCATCTTTGGCATCAAGAGCCGCCCCGTCAATATAAGCGCCTTTGAATTTAATCACTGTCTTGCCGGCCGTAGCTTTCAGTTCCTTGGCGAGGTCAACCACGCTGTCGGCGCCGTAAGCAACGGTGCAGCAGCCTGTGGAAAAAAGACCTGCCGCGGCAGCCATACCAAGCGATGCAGCAGCCTGCCGCATCATAGCATTTCTGACCATTGTGAGCTTGATGCCCTTCTGGCTGAGCTTACCTCTGAGCTGATTATTTGTTATGCCGTCAATACTGGTCATATCAATTACGAGAAACTCCTTAACCGTGGCGAATTTGCCTTCGAGTTCCTTCGCAAGCATATTTTTTATATATCTACTCATATTGTCACCTGTAAATTAGGGTTATAGTTCAGTGTTATCAATTTGTACGCCGGGACTCATCGTCGCCGACAGCGATACTTTCTTAATATATGTGCCTTTGGCGGTCGCCGGCCTCATTCTCCTGATGAGTTCAAGAAACGCTTTGATATTGTCAATGAGCTTGGAATCTTCAAAGCTGGCCTTGCCGACAACAACATGAACATTTCCGCCTGTATCATTCTTGAATTCGACTTTGCCGGCAGCAAACTCTCTAACAGCCGTAATAACATCCGCGGTAACTGTACCATTCTTTGGCGAAGGCATCTTGCCCTGTGGGCCGAGAACTTTGCCGAGTTTGCCGGCCTTGCCCATAACCTTCGGCGAAGCAATGGCGACATCAAAGTCTAACCAACCGCCGGTAATTTTCTTAATCAACTCATCGCAGCCCGCTTCAATAGCGCCGGCATTCTTCGCTGCCTCGATATCGGAATCTTCGCAAAAGGCGATTACCTTTTTACTCTTTCCAATACCATGAGGCAGAGAGACCGCACCCCTGATAAGCTGGTCTGCCTGTTTTGGATCAACGCCGAGCCATATAACACAGTCAATGCTCTGGTCGAATTTGGTCGGGTTGAAAGATTTGACCTTCTTCACCGCTTCGGCAACGCTCACCGGCTTATCGGTTGCATTTTTTGCCGCGGCCGAATACCTTTTACTTCTTTTCTGCATAATTTTCACTCCGCGAAAAATGTTTTTAAAATAAACTTTCGCTCCCACTATTTGCTAATCTGCGATTTTCGCAATCGGCAAGCCGTGGTAAGCCGTACAATTCTAATCCAAAAACTCAAAACCAAAATTCAAAAAAGTCATCGCGGGCTTCCCGCGATCCCATAATTTTTATTTTTTATTTTTCTATCTCGATTCCCATACTGCGGGCGGTGCCTTCAATAATCTTGCAGGCCTGGTCAACATTAAAAGCATTAAGGTCAACCATTTTTCTCTGAGCGATTTTCTTAACCTGCTCTTTGGTAACCTTTCCGACCTTATCTTTGTTCGGAACGCCGCTGCCCTTGGCAACCTGCGCCTCGTGCTTTAGCAGCACAGAAGCTGGCGGGCTTTTCACGATGAAATCGAAAGTTCTGTCGGAATAGACGGTAATTTCAGCCGGCACAACCATTCCATTAAGGTCTTTGGTTCTTTCGTTGAACTGCTGAACGAACTGACCGATATTAACGCCGTGCTGACCAAGAGCAGGACCTATCGGCGGTGCAGGTGTCGCCTGACCGCCAGGAGCCTGAATCTTAATTTTTCCTGTTATTGCCTTCGCCATTTTATACCTTTTATGTAAATCAGTATTTTATATTTATAACCACAAAAAAATCTCATCTGCCGCAAGGCAGATTCCACATTTTTTATATTTTATTTTTTATTTTCTTCTTATACTTTTTCAATCTGCCAGTATTCAATGTCAAGAGGCGTGCTTCTGCCGAATATCGTTACGATTACGCAGACAACGCCCCTTTCGGTATCAATCGAATCAACAACGCCTTCAAAATTCTCAAAAGCGCCTTCACGAATTTTAACCACATCGCCTTTGGCAAAATCAACCTTGATATTGGCATTTGCCTGTACGGTGGCTTTTTCGACTTCATTGAGCATCTTTGCGACATCCATATCGCTCATCGGAACAGGAATGCCTTCCGTGCCGACAAAATCGCCGACACCAACAGTTTCCTTAATAAGAAACCAGGCCTTGTCGTTAATTTTGCCGCCTTCGCCAGGCTCAAGCTCCATAAAAACATATCCGGGATAAAGTTTTCGCTTATGGACTTTCTGCTTTCCGCTTCGGATTCGCTTGACCTGCTCGACAGGCACAACAATTCTTCCGATAACAGATTCAAGTCCTTCCAGCGTAACTTTACGCCCAAGAGCATCTTTAACCTGCTCCTCTCTGTTCGAGGCTACTCTTAAAACATACCAACGCATAACTTTTACCCTTGCCTGGGGTTTAAGATTGACTATATTCCCAAAACGCTTGAGAAAAACAGGTTAAAACAAAAATCCGCCACTCCGAGCATCGCAGTCATCAGAAAAACAACCGCGATTACAACAAACGTCGAAACGGCTATCTCTTTTTTAGAACTGAAACTTACCTTTTTCAGCTCGCCCTCGGCAGATATCATAAAATCCGCAACCACAGGCTTATTTATCAACCAGTAGAGAAACGCCGCAACCGCCAAAAACACCGCCAACGGCACAACAACCGTAATCCACAAACCGGTCGTTTCGGTAACATCAACCGAAGCCTCAATTTTCTGATAAAGTCTCCAGCATCCAATCGCTGCCAACAGAGCCACCGATACTGCGCTGTAGAGCCGGGTATTTTTGCCCTGACCCCATTTGTATTTTTCTATCAGCATTTAACTAAAACCCTCAAAAAATCAGTTTTCTTGTGCCCTTGAAACCATCCGCCGGCCGTCTCAAACATTAACAGGCCAGGGAGGGATCGAACCCCCAACCTTCGGTTTTGGAGACCGACGCTCTGCCAGTTGAGCTACTGGCCTGTTTCGTAAATTCCAAACCAACACCTAAAGCCTTAAATCGAGGTTAGTAATTTTCGGCTATTTACGTCTTATTTTGTGAACAGTATGTTTTCGCTCACTTTTGCAGAACTTTTTCAGCTCAAACTTCGGCGTACCCTGAGATACGTTCACTTCAGTTCTATAGTTCCGCTGGCCGCAGTCTTTACACTCAAGCCAGATGTATTCTCTTTTTTTAGCCTTGGCCATTTTTTATCCGCATAAAACGGTTAAAACGGCGAGGCCTTTGACAGCCCCGCCGTTTATTGTCATTTATTATTTAAGAACCTTTGTTACAACGCCTGCACCCACTGTTCTGCCGCCTTCACGAATAGCGAATCTCAAACCTTCTTCCATAGCGATAGGGTTGATAATTTCAACTTCCATACCGATATTGTCGCCAGGCAAACACATTTCAGCGGGTTTGCCTTCACGGCTCTTGATTGCCAGAACTGCGCCGGTTACGTCGGTTGTTCTGAAATAAAACTGAGGTTTGTAGCCTGCGAAGAATGGCGAATGTCTGCCGCCTTCGTCTTTTGTCAGAACATAAACTTCTGCCTCGAACTTAGTGTGAGGAGTAATGCTGCCCGGCTTTGCCAGAACCTGGCCGCGTTCGAGTTCCGACTTTTCAACGCCTCGCAGAAGCAAACCGACGTTATCGCCTGCCTGACCCTGGTCAAGCGTCTTGTTAAACATTTCAACGCCGGTTACAACCGACTTTCTTGTGTCCTTGGTGATACCGATGATTTCGACTTCCTCACCGACCTTTATCACGCCGCGTTCAATTCTGCCGGTACCAACTGTGCCGCGTCCCTTAATACTGAACACGTCTTCGATTGGCATAAGGAAAGGCTTATCAACTTGACGTTCCGGAATCGGAATGTAATTATCCATAGCATCAAGCAAATCAATGATTGGCTTGCAGGCCGGGTCGTCCAATTTGGTTGCTGCCATAGCGGCATTAGCAACGCCTCTGATAATCGGTGTATCGTCGCCCGGGAAATCGTACTTGCTTAGAAGCTCTCTGATTTCCATTTCGACAAGGTCAATGAGTTCCGGGTCGTCAACAAGGTCAACCTTATTCAGGAACACAATAACCTTAGGCACGTTAACCTGTCTTGCCAGAAGAATATGTTCTCTTGTCTGGGGCATCGGGCCGTCACAGGCGCTTACTACCAGAATCGCACCGTCCATCTGAGCGGCGCCGGTAATCATATTCTTTACATAGTCAGCGTGTCCCGGACAGTCAACGTGTGCGTAATGGCGCTTGTCGCTCATATACTCAACGTGAGCCGTTGAAATAGTCAGGATTTTCGTCGGGTCACGACGTCCCTGAGATTCAGAAGCCTTGGCAATATCGTCGTAGCTCTTAAACTTCGACAAGCCCTTAAGCTCCATTACTTTTGTCAGCGCTGCGGTAAGAGTTGTCTTGCCGTGATCGACGTGGCCGATCGTACCAACGTTAACGTGCGGTTTGGTCCTTGTAAATGTTTCTTTAGCCATACTGTACTAACCTCCAACATGTCTGTTCGATATTATCCAATACGTTCATTGTTTTTATTTACACAAGCCGACTATTTCGGCTATTACCTTAACAATCCTGCGTTATGCAGGTTCAAAAAATCAAGCTGCTGATGGGATTTGAACCCGTGACCTCGTCCTTACCAAGGACGCGCTCTACCGACTGAGCTACAGCAGCAGCGGTTCAGCAACTTACAGTACAAATTAAGCAAAGTCGCCTTCGGCGAAACTACTTCTACTGTCTACTGACTATTAGCTATTGGCTAATAAACATCAACGCATACGCCCCAACACGTCTGAAATTTTAACAATTCACAGACGGCAGAAACGCTTTTTACAGTACTGAAACGGTCATTTCCTCGCTACTAAACGAAAAATGTTAAGGGACTCCCTACACAGATTCCGCCCAGAGCGAAAGGGAAAGTATATCCAGCAACTTAAAAAATGCAATTGCTAAAAGAAAAATTTTTAAAATTTTTTTCTTTTGGGTTAAAAATCTTACCTATATTATCAAGACAAAAAAGTCTTTTTGTGTTATCTATTTAACACCCTATAATATCGGCATTGTACGGGGTGAAAAGCAAAAATAGGGACGTTATGGAAGCCATTAAATAGAACTCCTTTACAGTGTGGGTAAAATGAGATATATTTCCGCAGCAATCTTTAATCTGAATACTTTAAAAGGGCATCGTAATGGGTCAGGAAGAACAAGTTTTAGTAATAGAGCGAAAAGTTGTAGAGCGAATAGGGATGTTTAATGGGCTTATGTTTGATGTGGACCGTTATCTTCGCGACATATTCGTCCCCTGCGTCCCCCGTTTTATGCCTCGCTCGCAAGTCGAAAAAGACCCTGCCTATAAACAGCTAATTCCTTATGTAATTATGAGTTATAACGGCAAATACCTCAGCTACGTCAGGGGAAAGCGAGCCGGAGAAACACGCTTGGTTGGAAACAGGTCAATTGGCATCGGCGGCCATATAAATCCGATTGATGCTGATAATAGTTCTTTATTTGCTTACCTATATGAAAATTATCTTGCTGCCGTTGCTCGTGAGGTAGCCGAGGAAGTTTCCATAGAAACAAACCACACTAATAACATCGTTGCCCTTCTTAACGATGAATCCAATGATGTCGGAAGCGTACATCTTGGAATAGTTCACTATTGGAAACTGGATGCTCCAAACATTAACAGGCGGGAACAGATGATTACACAAATGACCTTTATGACTTCTGCCGAACTGCATGGGGTTTTCGATACTTTGGAAACGTGGTCAGGATTATGTGTGAAAAACCTCGAGGAAATAGAAAATCGCATAAAATCCGCACTTGAAGTTGATGCGAAAAAATAGCCGTCCCGCACCAAATTTCGGCAGCGGCCTAATGGAGCGGTCATTCTTTTATCGTTTAGATAATATGTAGGTCATTCATTCAACGGTTATAATACGAATCCAGTACAAAACTATAACCTAATTGAAAGGAATGACCTATGGCAAAGATTGTATCAAACAAGCAGAATTGGTTCAACAG
>JBAZTW010000014.1:0-51627 GCA_041661665.1 Phycisphaerae bacterium
GATTTTTCAGACAGGATAACAGGATTGACGGGATAGAATTGAAAATTGAAGATTGAAAAATGAATAATGAAGATTTGAGGAATCGGCTAATGCCGATGAGAATTTTATTTTTTAGACACTGATTAACGCAGATTTACGCGGGTTTTTTTAGACGGGATAACTCGCCACGATGCGCATCGCAGCGGGCAGGACTGACGAGATAAAAGGCACAAAGGCAGAAGGCACATAGGCACAAAGAAGTTAGACGCTGATTTCGTTGACAACGCGGTTCTTTGAAATTCTTTTAGACACGGATTTACACGGTTTTACACGGATAACTTTTGTTTTAAGGCGGTGCGGAAACGCACCTGTAAAAAATCAACACTTCAGTCTCCGGCAAATACCCATTCGACTCTGCTCATGGCTGGATTTGCCTTTGGACTACAGCATTGATTTTTTTTACTGCTTTACAGTTGTGCCTTAAAACGTAAAATAGTAGATGGTCCTGCTTCGCTGTTACACAGCTACGAAGGATAAAATAGTCGGTAGGCAGAGAAAAAGTTGAGGAAATGAAAAATGGATAGGAAAAATTGTATATAAAAATCAATAAATTATAGAAATTGACTTAATCAAATAGTAAATATGCCAAAAATAAAAGATATACCCAAAATTGATCGCCCAAGAGGAAAACTTAAAGAAAGTCATGGCGAAATATGAAAAAAACACATTCAATCGTTTTGTTTAACCAGAAGCAGATTCGCAGATTCTATAACGAAGAAAAAGAGCTTTGGTATTTTTCTGTTGTCGATGTTGTGGAAATTTTGACGGATAGCGAAAATCCGGCAGTTTACTGGCGAGTATTAAAGAAACGCCTAAAAGATGAAGGCTCAGACCAAACCGTTACAAAATGTAACGGTTTGAAAATGCTCGCTGCTGACGGCAAAATGCGACTGACAGATGTAGCTGATACAGAAACGCTTTTGAGGCTTCCTTATAAGAATAATAAATAACTATGGCAATACAATTACTCTCAAATCTTAATTATCCAATCGGCAATATTGTTAACCAAGAATTGCAGAATGCAAGCTCTGCAAAAATAGCTGTTGCCTTTTTGAAGTATTCCGGTCTAAAAGTTATTGAGCAGTCGCTAAATCATTGTCAGAAAAACAAAGGAAATGTTGAAATAATAGCCGGTCTCGATTTTAAGACAACCGGTCCGCAATCAATGCACTACCTTATTAATTTACAGAAACAAGAACAAACTACCCTGCGCTTCCGCCTGGGCACTGATAATAAGATTTATGCACCGACTACGGCGGCTTGCTTTTCCTCAAATCTGCATAATTTGCAGTCGCAGAGTCCCGTGCTTTTCAAATGCGTAGTTCCCGCATAATCTCGCGTCTCGGCAAGTACGGCGCCTTTGGCTTTCATTTTGCGAAACGCCACATCAGCCTGGTGTCTGTCAAGAGTCCCGACGGCATCTATAAGAACGGTTACCTTTTTCCCCCTTTGCAAAAGACCAAGCACGGTTGCCGCAACCGCGCCCTCGGCGAGACCGCCGACAACGAGCATCTCATCAGCGCGCAATTCAGAGAGCAGCCTGTCGGCTCTTGGTTCTTCAAATGGGTCTATTGTTCGTTTATCTAAAATTACCTGGTCATAGCGCGCGAACAAATCTCTCTGGAGGTCTGTACTGTCGTCAGGAATAAATTCGATTCTTTTGCTGCGAAGGGTATATGAAATTTTCTGCCAGCCTGGCGAGTGGAAGCTATCGCCGTTTCTGCCTGGTTTGCATAACGTGGTGGAGACTACTCTAACATCCTTTGCTCTGGCCCAGGCAAGAACCCGGCGGATATTCATCAGAACCCTGCGATGATTTCGTACGCAGGCAGCGCCATCAGCAAGGAAAAAATCCTTCTGCGTGTCGATGTCGATGACAACGCGTTTTCGCCTTAATTTAATGGGCATAATCATTTTTTTTCTTCCTTTCGGAATCAACAACCTGTTCCTATTTTAATACGAACCAAAGGCGCGATAGTTTCATAAATCTTATCGAAAATCCTCGGTCTTGACTTAAGCGGCATTTAATGCGAAATTACAGCCTTTATAACGATTAAATTAAAAAGGCGTTGTGACAACCAAAAAAACATTAAAAGAGTTTGCGAATATCGCCCTGTCGGCGACCGAAATAGAGGGCAAAATCGACTTTGCAGGCATTTTCGGACGTAAAGCAGCGGTACATATTGAAGTCGGCTCCGGCAAAGGTACATTCCTTGTTAATCAGGCGACAGCCCTGCCTGATGTAAATTTTCTCGGTATAGAATGGGCGAACAAATACTATAAATTTGCCGTAGATAGAATAGGACGGCGAGGGCTGGGGAACGTACGCGTTATACGCACTGAGGCGGCGTTGTTTATCGCTGAGAATGTCGGCGATGAAACGGTGGATTGTTTTCATATTTATTTTCCAGACCCGTGGCCGAAGAAGCGTCATCACAAAAGGAGATTTATTTCCACAGCGAATGTCGAACAGTTTTACCGCTGTCTGAAACCCGCAGGAGTTGTCAATATCGCTACAGACCATCAGGAATATTTCGAGTGGATGGGCGAAGTATTCGCAGGGTTTAAAGACAAATTTGAGAAGGTTGATTTTATTAAACCAGCCGGCGCAACTGAAGACGAATGCGCAGGCACAAATTTTGAGAGAAAATATCTGAAGGAAAATCGGGCGATTTATACAACGGCGTTTAGAAAAATCCTAAATCCGAATATCGAAATCCTAAACAAATCCTAATGACCAAAATTCAAATGTTCGAAATTGGCGGTTTTCTTGTTTTGAACATTTGAAAATTAGATTTTTGAATTTGTTTCGGATTTAGAATTTCGTGCTTAGAATTTATTTGTTCGGGTCTTTGGGCTGATTGGCATCGGGGGCAGTAGTATTTCCCACCGGCAGATTCGGATCGGAAGCCGGCATATTTGCTTCGATTGCCTGACGAGCCCGCTCTTTTTCCTGCTCAGCTTCCGCTTGAATTCTCGCGGCCTCGGCCTTTATTTTTTCTGCTTCTGCTTGTGCCTGTTCAGCCTGCGCCTTTGCCGTCGCTGCTTCTGCTTTTATTTTGTCCGCTTCGGCCTGTGCCTGGTCAGATTGTGCCTTTGCTTTTTCAGCCTGCGCTTTTGCGCTGTCAGCCTGGGCTTTCGCCTGTTCGGCCTCGGCCTGCGCCTTTGCCGCCTGAGCCTGAGCCTGCTGAGCCTGAGCCTTTATTTTTTCTGTCGCAACCTTGTCGGCATCGGCTTCGCTTCTGGATTTTTCAGCCTGCGCCCTTGCTTGTTCGGCTTCAGCTTTTGCTTTTTCAGCATCGGCCTGCGCTTTTATAGATTCTGTCTGGAGTTTTTCAGCTTTAGCCCTTTCCATAGCGGCATCGGCTTTTGCCTTATCGGCCTGCGCTACGGCATTTTCCGCCTCGGCCTGCGCCAGTTCAGCCTCAACCTTTGTTTGCGCGGCTTCAGCGCTAGTTTTTTTGGCTTCGGTTTCAATTCTGGCCTTTTCCGTTGTAGCCTCATCGGCCTGCTGCTTAACGTGTTCGGTATAAGCCTTGTCTCCGGTCGGGTCGGACAGAACCTCTCCTAACCCGGCATCGTATTTTGGCGCAGACTGTTTTTTATTTACCATTTCGAGCATTTTAGCATATTCCATACCGCCGGAAGAAATACTCGGAGTGAGAATGAAAATAAGCTCTGTGCCGGACTCTTCAAAATCCCGACTTGAAAATAACATACCAATAACAGGAATATCCTTGAGAACCGGATAACCCCGGAGCACATCGCGTTTTTCTGTTCTTCTAATTCCGCCGATGACAAGACTGTTACCTGGCTTTACGCGGTTTTCATCGACTTTGATAGACCGTTCAGTAATAACAGATGCCTGAACAACGCCCTTGGGCTTGGTATTTGAGCCGATTTTAATCTCCGTACTCAAACCCACAGAACCATCGGCATAAACGTGCGGCATAACTTCAAGAGAATCCTCAACCCATTGATACTCCGTAATAGAATACGGCAACACATTGGTTTGTTGTGTAACAATTTTCTCTATGGGAACAAAGTCCTTCGAGAGAACTTTCGCTTTCTGGCCATTCACCGTCTCAAGGGTGGGATTCATCAGGATTTTCAAATACCCTCTCGATACAAGCATATCGACAAGTATGTTGATTTTAGCACTGGAGTAACCTATGGGCATACCGAAAGTTGCACGCTTGCTTTCACGAATGGAAGCGCCCGGGAAAGCAGGAGGCACAAGAGTACTTGTCTCGGTTGCACCGGAAATAGGATTTATCCTGGTAGCCCTTTTGCCGCCGAAAATAAAATCTTCACCAAACAGGTTTTTTATTTCTACGGTTGTCTCCCTGTCAAAAGTCTTATCAGCGTAGAGTTCAACAATCATACAATCTATATTGACCTGAATGGGAGATAAATCAATGAGCTTTAGAATTTCCAGAACCTTGTCAGCTTCCGCATCAGTTGCACAATGGACAATAAGCTGATTGGTCGCATCGTTGGCCGTTACCTTGTAGCCCATTTGAGTTGTAATGATGGTCGCCATCTGTGCAGCAGGCTGCTCGCGAGTAAAATAGAAAACTTTCACGCCGTCTGCCACTTTAACTCTTTTTGGCGGCTGAATGTATATGTTCGGAAGCGGGTTGTTGACGCTGGGGTTCGACCTGGTCTGCTCTATATCGCTTAGCGTCGCTCTTGCTTCGAGTTCGCCGGGTTTGTCATTAAAGTTTTCTTCGCAGCCGGCAAAAAATACAGCGCAAAGGAATTGCAGAATCAGCGCACACCTTACTATCGCCATTTTGCGGAGTCGAATGTGGTACATAATTAGCATTTCCGAATAAGTGCCGTTTTCAATACTGAAGCATCATTATATTGACAATTTCCGACCAAAGTCAAACTTAAACTATAAAAAAACATAAAAACTGGATTTTTAAGGCCTTTTGTAGTATTAGGGTATAGGGTATAGGGTATAGGGTTTAGGGTATAGGGTTTTTTAATTGGCAAAAAATAAAGAAAAATGTGAATT
Source organism: Phycisphaerae bacterium (assembly GCA_041661665.1). Classification (GTDB taxonomy): domain Bacteria; phylum Planctomycetota; class Phycisphaerae; order Sedimentisphaerales; family UBA12454; genus GWC2-45-44. Next base: position 5,063 of record JBAZTW010000014.1, read on the forward strand.
ACAACAATTGACAGTCGGCTTTGTAGCTCTGGGCTGTCCTAAGAACATAGTCGATTCAGAAAAGATGCTTTCGCTTGTCGCACAGGCAGGCTTCATAATTGATTACGACATCAGCAGAGCAGATATTATCATCATAAATACCTGCGGGTTCATTCAACCAGCGGTTGAGGAGGCAAAGGCGGCGATAAACGAAGCTATCGGCTGTAAGCGCAAAAAAAACGCAAGGACAAAAAAAGTTGTTGTCGCCGGCTGCCTTGCCGAGCGATTTAAAGAGCAGCTTCTCGATGAAATGCCGCTGATAGATGCGGTGGTTTGTCTTGGCGCAAGAGATAATATCGTAAAGGTTCTCGAAAATCTTAATGCCTCTGATTCGCCGAAATTATATCAAAGCCCGGCAGATTGGGACAAAATCGCTCAAGACGACAGCGACAGACTTTTAATCGGCTCGGCTCATCACGCATATTTGCGAATTTCCGAAGGCTGCGATAAAAATTGTTCTTATTGTACGATTCCGGCGATTAAGGGCAGATTCAGAAGCAAGCTTCTTGATAAAATTATCGCAGAGGCAAACCAGCTTGCCGACAGCGGCACGGTCGAACTTTCGATTATCGCACAGGACAGCACGAACTGGGGGCAGGATTTTGGCGAAAAATCCGGGCTTATAAAAGTCATCGCTGAGCTTGAAAAAATCAAAAAACTCAAGTGGATTCGTCTGATGTATCTCAATCCGCCGGGCATAAACGATGAAATAATCGAAGCGATAGCCAAAAGCAAAAAAGTCGTAAAATATATTGATATGCCCATTCAGCATATAAATAACGATATTCTCAAAAAAATGCACAGAACCGATACGCACGAAAAAATCGCGGCGTTGATTGATAAAATTCGTAAAGCAATTCCCGATGTTGTGCTGCGAACAACAATAATAGTCGGCTTTCCGGGAGAAACAGCCGAGCAATTCGCCGAGCTTGCCGATTTTGTTAAAGCAGTTCGTTTTGATGCGCTGGGCTGCTTTGCTTTTTGCGCTGAAGATGGAACAAAAGCCGCTGGACTGCCGAACCAGATTGACGAAAAGACAAAAGATACTCGACGAGAAAAAATTATGCTGATTCAGCAGAGGGTCGCGTTCGAGAAAAACGCGGCGATGAAAGGCAAAATTATTGAGTGCTTAATAGACCAAAATGACGGTGCAAATCCCGCCGTCGGCAGATACTTCGGTCAGGGGCCGGGAATTGACAGCGTTTGCCTTGTAAAAAATTGCAAAGCCGATGTGGGAAGTTTTATCAAAGCAAAAGTTATCGGCAGTAAAGATTACGATTTGATTTTGGGATGATGCCTCTTCGCCATAGCCATAGTACAACCCCCGGTAAAACCGGGGGCTAAATAAAACACCCTGCGCTGTCGCTTGGGCTCTGACCGCCGCCTGTAAGCGGCTTTGGAATTTTTAATTTGATATTTATCTTATAAAAACTACACTATATATCAACATTAGTAGTCAATAGTCAATAGCCAGTAGCTAATAGTCAGTAGTCGGTAGCCGGATTGCTGAAATTTTGCGCCAAATTGGTGTTTTTGGAGTTTTGAATGAATTTTTTCAAACGTACAAGAAAATATGTACTGCCGCAGTGGCATAGGCTTGCTATCGTGCTTATATCGGCAACTTTGGTCGGATTACTCTTTTCTATGAGCTTTTTGGCGGTAATCCCCCTGCTGAAAGTTATGATGGGCGAAGAGGGTCTGCATGGGTGGGTTGACCGACAGGGTTGTAACTGGCGATATGAAATGAATTTTGCCGTTCCGGATAAGACGGACGTTATGAACAATCCCGACCTGGCCTACGAACTGGAGGTAATAAGCGTCGGCAAAAACAGCCTTGCCCAGAAGGCCGGTCTGAAAGTCAAAGATACAATCATCGGCATCGGCGAAAACGACCCGAACCACCCGCAGAAATCCTTAACTATGCTGAAAAAACTGGCAGACTGCAACAGTCCGGAAAATTACACACTTTATGTTCTTAGAAACACCGGCGGAAGCGTCCGAACTGAAAAAATCAGTTTGGCTGTGCCAAAGCGATTTATGTTTGAGGATGCCGGTTTCATAAAAAAATGGAAGTGGGGCTTTAGATGGGAAATAATTGAAAGGGGAAGAAAGATAACAGCCCTTCTGCCTCGCGATAATAATGCTCTGGCACAAAAAAAGGCTATATCATTCATTATTATAGCTTTGATAGGCGTATCCATATTGAGATGTCTGGCTACATATGCGCAGAAATATATGGGAGCAAAGGTTGTGCAGGTAGCGATAGCTCATATCCGCGAGGAGATGTTCGAGCGGACAATGAATATGCCCGTATCCTATTTCACGGTGAACGGCACAAGCGACGCCATCAGCAGGATGATTGGCGATGTCAACGGCATAGGTAAAGGCATTCGTGTGCTTTTGGGTAAAAGTCTTCAGGAGCCGATGAAGGCAATTTTTATGCTCGCTTTAGCGTTTCTGTTAGACTACAAACTTACGCTTATATTTCTGATAGCGGCCCCTGCTACGCTTTATGTAATGGTTACGTTTGGCAAGAGGGTCAGGAAATTCGCCAAGAAAGGTCTCCAGACCACCGCCGGTATGCTCGGCAAACTTTCGGAAGCTGTCGCGGCATTGCGTGTTATAAAGGTTTATAATCAGCAGGAACGTGAAAGCACCGCATATAAGCTTTTAAGCCGAAAAAATCTCAGGCAGACGCTGCGAAGCGCAAAGGCGGACGCAGCCACGACACCGATAATGGATATTCTTGGAATGCTCGCCGGTTCAGCGGCTCTGTTAGTCGGTATCAATATGGTAACAAAATCCAATATGGACCCAGGCGTATTTTTCATGATACTGCTGGCTCTTGGCGTATCAGCGGAATCCGTGAGAAAGACCAGCGATGTCTGGAATACTATCCAGGACTCAAACGCGGCGCTGGACAGGGTTTTTCAGATAATGGATTATCCTGACGAATATGAAAAACCCAATTCGAGAGAATTGGTTACGGTCAAAGACAAGATAGAATTCAGGAATATTGTATTCACCTATCCGAACAGTCCTGAGCCGGTTTTAAGAAAAGTAAATCTGTCCGTCAAGGCAGGCCATAATGTTGCCGTCGTCGGGCCCAACGGCTCCGGCAAAACCACTCTTATAAATCTGCTGCCGAGATTTTTTAGTCCAGACAGCGGTCAAATTTTAATTGACGGCGTTGATATAGCAGACTGCACTTTGAAATCACTCCGAAGCCATATCGCAATGGTTACTCAAAATGTCGTAACATTCCACGATACGATTGCCGCCAATATCGCTTACGGCAAATTTGACGCGACGATGGACGAAATCATCGCCGCGGCAAAGCGTTCCTACGCTCACGAATTTATCGAGCCGCTGCCGAATGGCTATCAGACGATTTTAGGCGAACACGGCGTCGGACTTAGCGGCGGCCAGCTCCAGCGAATAGTTATCGCAAGGGCAATTTTGAAAAACCCCTCCATATTCATTTTTGACGAGGCGATGAGCCAGGTTGACGCTGACAGCGAAGCTAAAATACACGATGCCATTGAAGCGATTATGCACGACAGAACATCATTTGTCATCGCCCACAGGTTCAGTACTATTATTTCCGCTGACGTTATTGTGGTTATGGACAAGGGGCGGATTGTCGCACAGGGCAGCCACGATGAACTGATGAAAAACTGCGGTATTTACCACAAGCTGTATGAGACGCAACTGATGCCCGCCGAATAGGCCTAATTTTACAATAAAAAATAATTTTTCAAAAAAATTAAAAAAAATGTTGACATTCATATAAGTAAGACTAAAATAGTCCTATATGGAAGCGATTAGACGAAATACCGACTATGCCCTGCGGATAGTTGTCGGGTTGACCGACAATTACGGCAAGGGCCTGCTATCGGCAAAGACACTTGCCGAAAACGCGGACATTTCATTCGGACTGGCCGCGAAATTGCTGCAGAAATTAGCCTCGGCCAAATTAGTCAAAAGCGTTATGGGCAAAGAAGGCGGATTTGAGCTGGCAAAAAAACCGGCGAATATAAAACTATACGATGTAATAGCGGCTGTTCAGGGAAATTTGTATCTTAACCGCTGCCTTGCAGACCCGAAAAGCTGCCCGAAAAGACCAAAATGCCCGATAAGCAAAAAATTGACCGGTCTGCAAAATTATATTGAACAATATCTAAAAGATATTACGCTTGATGAGTTATTAAAATAATGAGAGTTTTTTTTAACAATTTGAAAGGGGTTATTTATGTTCTGTTATCAATGTGAACAAACAGCGGGAGGACAAGGCTGTACAAAAATGGGCGTTTGCGGCAAAGACCCGGACATTCAGAGTTTGCAGGATATTCTCGTATTCGGCCTGAAGGGCATCGCGGCTTATGCTTATCATGCACGGGAACTGGGCAAGAGCGACCCAGAGGTGGACGCGTTTATGCATGAGGCTCTTTTCGCGACGCTGACAAATGTCGATTTTGATTTGGGTCGATATGTTGAGCTCGTCCTCAAGGCGGGACAAATGAATCTTAAAACTATGGAAATGCTCAACAACGCTCACGTTGAAAAATTCGGAGCGCCTGTGCCTGCGACGGTTTCTGCGGGGACAAAGGCGGGGCCGGGGATTATTATTACGGGACACGATTTGCTCGATTTGCTTGAGCTTTTGAAGCAGACCGAAGGCAAGGGCATAAACATTTACACTCACGGCGAAATGCTGCCTGCACACGGGTATCCGGAGCTTCGCAAATACAAGCATCTCGTAGGGCATTATGGAACGGCGTGGCAGAATCAGAAAAAAGAATTTGATGAATTTTCCGGCGCGATTTTGGTAACGACAAACTGCATTCAGCCGCCGAAGGACAGCTATAAAGACCGGATATTCACCTGCGGAATCGCGGGTGCGGCTGGCGCGGAACATCTGAAGGGCAGGGATTTCAGTAAGGTTATCGCAAAGGCTCTGGCTTGTCCGCCGCTGAAAGAAAACAAAACAGGAACATTAAGCACAGGTTTCCATTATACCGCTGTGCTCGGATTAGCTGATAAGGTAATTGCCGCGGTAAAGGCGGGCAAGATTAAGAGATTTTTCTTCATCGGCGGCTGCGACGGCGCAAAGCCGGGCAGAAATTACTTTACACGCATCGCCGAGCTTGTGCCAAAGGATTGCGTGATACTCACCGCCGCGTGCGGCAAGTTCAGATTCAACTATCAGGATTTCGGCACGATTGACGGGATACCGAGACTGATTGATACCGGCCAATGCAATGACTGCTACTCCGCGATAAAAATCGCGACTGCTCTTGCCGGTGCATTTAACTGCGGCGTAAATGACCTGCCGCTGTCGTTTGTCGTTTCGTGGTATGAACAAAAGGCCGTTGCGATTCTGTTGACGCTACTGTATTTGGGTGTAAAGAATATTCGTTTGGGCCCCAGTTTGCCTGCGTTTGTAAGTCCGAACATCCTGAATTTCCTCGTTGACAAATATAACATTAAACCAATCGGCGAACCGGAAAAAGATATGGCGGATATGCTCGGATGAAAACAGGCACAAAGCCGCAAAGGCACAGAGGCACAAAGAAAAAAATGAAAAAGACCAAAAAAAACACTGTTCTAAAAACTTGCGTTGCGAAAGCTGTTAATCTCGGCGGGCTTGTTGATTATGCGGCTGATTCAGTTGTCAGCAAGACCATAATCGATAAGCCTGTCGGAACGCTAACGCTGTTTGCGTTTGACGCGGGACAGGGATTGAGCGAACATCAGGCTCCTTATGATGCCGTGGTACAGATTGTCGATGGCATTGGAATTATGATTGTCAATGGCAAGCAGATAAAATCGCCCTGCGGCAGTGTGATAATTCTGCCCGCAAATGTTCCTCACGCGGTAAAGGCCAAACAACGATTTAAAATGCTTTTAACTATGATAAGGTCATAATGAACCGCGTGGGCAAAGTGCTCACCCTACATTGTGATAAGGGTGTAATATGACATTACGAAACATTGTAAAAATAGATGAAGCCAAATGCAACGGCTGCGGTCAGTGCGTTTCGGCCTGCGCAGAGGGCGCAATAAAACTCATCAACGGCAAAGCAAAACTGATTAGCGAGACATATTGCGACGGACTTGGCGCCTGTCTGGGACATTGCCCGCAGGACGCGATTACCGTCGAACAAAGGGACTGCGCCCAATTCGATGAAAAGGCCGTGGAAAAACATTTAGAAAGCCAAAAAAGTGTTTGTCATACATCACCTGCGGAAAAAGGATTTGTCTGTCCCGGCACGGCGGCAAAACAATTCAACAAAAAAGACCTGGCATCAGGCGATATTAGTTCGCAATTGTCGCATTGGCCTATTCAGCTTCATTTGGTTTCGCCAAACGCTCCGTTTTTTCAGAACGCTGATTTGCTGATAGCCGCTGATTGCGCAGCGTTCGCGATGGGCGATTTTCACAGCAAATTTCTCAAAGACAGAAGCATTGTTATCGCCTGTCCGAAACTCGACGACACAAGTCCATACATCGACAAGCTGGCTAAGATTATAATCAACGGCAATTTGAACAGTCTTACGGTTGTGCATATGGAAGTACCCTGCTGCTTCGGGCTTACCCGGCTTGTTCAACAGGCAATAGCGGCCAGCGGAAAAGATATAAAATTTGAAGATATAACAATCAGCCTTGATGGAAAAGTTAAGAATTAACTGCGTGGACAGCAGAGCTGTCCACCCTACTAAATAATTATGAATGAGTTTTTGCAGTCATTCTGGTCAACAATCGGGAAAATGAGTCCATATCTTTTGTTTGGTTTTGCGGTTGCGGGTCTGCTGAGAGTTTTGATTTCCACAGCGTTTATACAAAAGCATCTTGGCGGAAAGGGAATCTGGCCGATAATTAAATCTTCGCTTTTCGGCGTACCATTGCCTTTGTGCAGCTGCGGAGTGATACCTGTGGCAATGTCGCTTAGAAACCGCGGAGCAAGCAAGGGTGCAACAATAGCCTTTCTTTTAAGCACGCCGCAAACAGGTATTGACAGTATTTTTGTAACTTACTCGCTGCTGGGGCTGGTCTTTACGATTTTTCGCCCTATTGTCGCTTTGATTACCGGCGTAATCGGCGGTGTCGCGATAGACTTTATGGACAAAAAAGTTCCTAAAATCACAGAATATCAAGATGACGAAAATCCAGCCGAGCAAAAGAGTAAATTTTTGACCGCTGTCCGGCACGGCTTTATTGTTCTGCCAAAAGACATAGGTTTGGCAATGCTTATAGGCCTGCTTGCAGCAGCTTTGATTTCGATTATTGTGCCGGACGATTTTTTTGCCGATAAAATCGGCACCGGCCTTGGCGCGATGATTTTAATGATGTTTATGGGCATTCCGGTCTATGTCTGTGCGACAGCGTCTGTTCCAATAGCAGCGGCAATGATTGCCAAAGGCCTTACGCCCGGGGCAGCGTTTGTGTTTTTGATGACCGGCCCAGCCACAAATGCCGCTACTTTTATAACCATCTGGAAGACACTTGGCAGTCGAACTGCGATAATTTACATATTATCCGTTGCGGTTTGCGCATTAACTGCCGGCGTTTTGCTGGATTCGATGTTCACAGGTCTGGGTAGAGATATTCAAGGCCACTATCATAATATGGCTGCAACGCCGATTGAACATATCAGCGCAGTAATATTACTTGCTGTCCTGGCATTGGGCATTTATAATAAACGGATAAAAAAAGCTTTGACTTATTTGCATAAATAGGCAAGAATGGCGCTGTTCGTTGTGCAATGTAAATAAATAAACATTATTGGCGACTATTTTTAGGGAGTATCGGCTATGGATGATGTGTTGAAAAAAAGACTTTCGATTGGTATAGCTATCGGTTGTTTGGTTCTGGCGGCAGGCATAATAGTTAAGACAAATTTCAGCGGCAGCAGTTCCGGCGGCGCCGCCGGCCCTATCCATATATTGTGCGTCAATCCAAAATGCGGGCAGACCTTTGATTTTTCCGAGAAAGAGTTCAACGATATGGTGAGCAAAAGTACGGGCACGGGCAGCGGAGGAATGCCGATGCTTACGGAAGCGCCTGTATTTAAATGCCCTAAATGCAACGCAAACTCGGCATATGTCGCAATGAAATGCGAAAAGTGCGGCAACCTATTTGTGCCAAATTACCAAAATCCCGTTAGTTATGACAAATGCCCGAAATGCGGTTTCAGCAAAGTTCAGCAGATACAGGGACAAAAATAACTTATCCATCAATTCCAATATTCTTAAACCCTCGAAATTTTTCGGGGGTTTTTTTATGGGGATTGATTTGCATCCGCAGGCAGGAGCAATATCACATAGTCGTTTTCACTTTTCATTTTAAAATCATCAACACTGATATAGCCCTGTTTTGAAAAAGCAAACACAGCCTCATCTGTGGGAGCATCTATCCACTGGAAAAAACCATTGGCATCCGTATGCGTTTCAAAACTCACAAGATTGGTTCCCCGCCATGATTTGAGTCTTACATAAACATCCTTGAGGGGCGCATTTTTAACATCAATAATTCTCGCCCTTATATTTCCGGCAGGGGCAAGAGTAAAAATCATCGCCGGCATATTAGGCTCAACATTTATTTTCTGAATCTGCGGAGCAAATCCACTGCACTGAACAACAAACGTTTCCGTTCCAGCGGGAACATTATCAAACTGAAATTTTCCGGCGTTATCGCAGTTGGCTGATTGTCTGCGGCTGTTGCTGCCCTTAATTATGGTTGCCGACAGCGGCCTGTTTTCAAGGTCAAAAACTGTGCCGACAACATCAACACCTCTTTCAAGAATTGTAAGATTCGAAAAACTTTTAAGCTGCTCAACCGCCGCAAGCGAACTTTCATTCAGGGCGTAATCGGCGTGCTTTACTATAACAGTTGCCCGATGCGCATCCTGCGGAAACAACGAACACTTCCAAAAACCGTTTGCATCTGTTCTCACACCTTCAATCACATCAACAAAAGGCATATTGGAATCAAATTCATAACCGGCATATATCCTGATTTCGGCATTTTCCACCGGCTGCCGCAATTTGTTTTCGACAAATCCGCCTACACCTGCAATCTGCGACATTTCAAATACAATTTTTTCAGGCAAACTTATTTCCTGCTCCGCTGAACTATGCCTGTTGAATCGCATATTGGCATAACCCGGCTTTTTAGCGACGAGCGCAAACCGGTCAGGCATCTGCCCCGACATAGTCAGAGAATATCGACCATTTTCGCCGGTCTGCGTCTTTGTCGAATCATCCTGAATCTGAAACTCCAGGTCAACACCGCTGAGCGGATTCTTTGTTTTTTTGTCAACCGCAGCGATTATAATTGTCCTGTTTTTTTCGTCCTGTGTCTCCTCAGGCATTTCGCTCGCATTATTCGGCTCCAATGGCGTAATAGCAAGTTTTAGAAAATCCGCAGCGTTTGATTCGGTGATTTCCGCAAGAAATTTTGCCGCAAGCAGTCTGTCTGACAAATCGTCGCTGCGAAGAATATTCAAAAGTTCAGCCACATTTTTCTCCGCGGCAAACTGCTTTATTTTTTCAAGCCTTGTCTTTTCAATCGGCTGCGGGATATTGGCCTCGACAGATTTCTGCGGTACCGGTTTAATTTTTTGCAACAGGATGTTCGACGGGTATAGCCAGAAAATAAAACCGGCAATAACTAAAATGCAAACAATCACAGTAAAAGAAAGCAATAGATATGGAATTTCCGCCGGCTGAGGCTGATTGAATGATGAAAGAATTTTCGAGCGGAGCTTTTCTTTGTGCGCATTGTCCGGCAAATCGTCCTGGCCTGGGCTGTTCATCGATTCTGAAGGTTGTTTTCCCTTGCTGAATATTTTTATTTTGGCGGCAGCAATAACAAACAGCCAATCAAGAAATTCAGTTCTCGTTTTTCCGCGGAATTTCGAGATGTTCTGCGACGCAGACAAAAACACCGCGCCGATAATATCCTCGGCAACCTGTCGAGAATGAATACGATTTACGCAGTACCGGAAAACCTTTTCATAATACATATCGTAGAGAGTGCCGAAAGCCGCGCCGTCAAGCATAGCGCGCTCCATCAGGGCATCACGATTATTTTCCGGTTCTCTATCAGGCATTTTTTACATTTCAGAAATTTTGCGCCAGTTTCTGCCGTCTTTTTGAATAATAGCATCGGCCTGCGAGAAACTCTCTGTGCCGGCTGGATAAAAATAAGGTTCGCTATCTCTCTGCCGCCAATCGGCCAAAACTCTATCAACCAGCCCCCAGGCAAGTTTAACATCGTCAATCCTCGTGAACAATGTCTGATCACCCGCCATACAATCCAAAAGCAGCCTTTGATAGGCATCCGGCGGCTCTGCAGCAAAGACATCGGCGTAATTAAAATCCATCGCAAGAGTACCCATACACAATTTTGCGCCAGGCCTTTTAGCCTCAAAGAAAAGACTGATGCCCTCATCCGGCTGAATTTTCAGTATCAAAACATTAGCCGGCAAATTTTCTATGCCTGCCGAAGTGAACATCGTGTGGGGCGGTTTTTTGAAAACTATCGCAACTTCCGTAACTCGCTGGGCCAGTCTTTTTCCCGTACGCAAATAAAAAGGAACATCGCGCCATCGCCAGTTATCAATGAACAATCTGACAGCGGCGTAAGTTTCTATTTTCGACTGAGGAGCGATATCTTTTTCCTGCCGATAGCCGCAGACTTTTTTACCGGCAATCTCTCCCTCTGCATACTGACCAAACACCATATCCTCATTCCAAGGCTCAAACGCCGGCGGCCTGATGCTGCGAAGAAGCTGCACTTTCTCATCGCGAATTATTTCGGCTTCAAAAGAGGCCGGCGGCTCCATCGCAACTAATGAAAGCATACTGAGAAGATGATTTTGAAACATATCACGGATTGCTCCGCTTTTATCGTAATAACTTCCCCTGCTCTCAACACCGAGCGATTCAGCAATCGTAATCTGAATATGGTCGATATAATTACGATTCCATAGCGGCTCAAATATCGAATTAGCAAAACGAAACATCAGGATATTCTGCACCGTTTCTTTGCCGAGATAATGGTCGATTCTGTAAATCTGCTCCTCCGCGAACCATTTACTCAGACAATCGTTAAGTTCCAAAGCGGTCTGTAAATCGCGTCCAAACGGCTTTTCTATGACAATCCTTACAAAGCCGCCTGTTTGTGATTTATTCAGACCCGCCCTGCCGAGATTTTCTATTACATCGGGATATAAAAAGTGCGGAAGCGAAAGATAAAAAATGATGCCGGCGTTTGAATTATTTTTTTTGTCAATATGTCCCAGCCGCTGTTTAATGTCGGAATAAAATTTAGAATCCTTATAATCTCCGCTCACATAGTAAAACCTGTTCAGAAATTCCGGACTCTGCGAATTTTCTGCGGCTGTCTTCCTGAAGTCATCATCGCTCAATTCTTTTCTGCCGCAGCCGAGACAAAAAAAATCCTTATCTAATAGCCCCCTGTTGAAAAGATTTGCCAGCGCGGGCAGAAGTTTTCTCTGCGCCAAATCTCCTGATGCGCCGAACACAACGACACCACAGGCAGGCGCAGGCGTTTCCGCGCATAAAACACTTTTGTCAGCAACCGTCGGACAAATCGATTCCATTTCTATCCGTTATACAGCTCAAACTCATCTTTAGCTGCGCCGCATTCCGGGCAAACCCAGGTATCCGGCAAATTTTCAAAGGCAGTTCCGGGCTTGATTCCGTTATCTATGTCGCCTTTTGCAGGGTCGTAAATATATCCGCACATAATACATTTATACTTTTTCATATTGCACATCACTCCGTTAAAATATATAGGTCAGTATCGCTGCCGCCTGTCGGCTGTCAGCTCATTTGCTCAAGATGTTTTTGCAGCATTATTACATGCTTCATTTCTTCTTTTATTATTTTTTCGACTTTGTCTTTTCCGGCCTGAGACGGAACAAAAGTCTTAAGGCCAAGATAGTAATCTATCGAGGCTCTTTCCGCTCCGATTGCAGCGGCTAATATTTGTTTGGGTGTTTCCGAGCCGGCCAGTTCGATTCCCGGCAATACCTTTCCTTCCCATCCGGCGTTTGTCGCCATAGCCTTCAAATAATAGGCCATTTCGTTGCCCGGGTCAAAAGCCATGGTATCCCTGGCGTCATCTACAAGGTTTTTTCTCATTTCAGCAAATGCCTTTTCGTGATTATCTTCCATTTCGGCCAGTTGACCAAAGAAATGCCGCATTGCCTTGTCCGCAGTTTTTTCTGCCGCTTTACGGTAGAATTTTGCGGCGTTTCGCTCGATTTGTTCAGCGATTTCAAAAATTTCAAAAGCCGTAAAACTAACACTCATAATATGTCTCCGCAAAATTATTTTACCGGAGCTGCCGGCGGCGTGAAGACCCGCTGGGCAAGCTCGTTATCCAGCATAAACATACCACCCGGCGCGTTTTGTACAAGTTTTAATTTTTGAATTACCGCAACATCATTCGATTCCTCTTCGACCTGCTCATCGACAAACCATTTCAAAAAGCTGACCGTGGCGTGGTCTTTTTCGCTCTGGGCAAGGTCAACCAATTTGTTTATGAGACCGGTTACGGTTTGCTCGTGCTTATAAGCCTCTTCGAAGACAGCCAGCGGCGAAGCCCATTCAAATGGCGGTTTTTCAATAGCATCGAGCTGAACTCTGCCGTTTCGGGCGTTGATGAAACCATAAAATTTCATCGCGTGTATCATTTCCTCTTTTGTCTGAACATCCATCCAGTTGGCAAAACCAAGAAGATTTTGTGATTCAAAATACGCCTTCATCGCCAGATACAAATACGCAGAATATATCTCAGCGTTTATCTGGCTATTTATCGCTTTAACCATTTTCTCGCTAATCATAATTTTTCCCTTAAATTATTTTTTTATACGCGCTAATGTCAGGAACAGAGACTGTCAAAAGCAACCGGCATTTGACTCCATATTTTTCCGTCTAACTCTCTTCCATTCTTCTTTTTATTTGTCCCACCCCATTGTTTAAAGAAAAATGGAACATCCTGAGCAATACACTGTTCCCTTATATTTCTGACCCATTCAATTTTTATAGGTCTTGCGCCTGGGCCGGATTCTCCGCCGACAATCACCCAGTCAATACCGCTTAAATTCAATTGTCCTAAATCATCCAACAGAGGCTCAAGAGAAAGAAATTTGGTGCAAGCAGAGGTATATCGCAGATAATCTATACGATCCTTGTGGTCTGCCGATTCAACCGTAACCCCCATCCATATATTTTCCGCCCACCTTAATAATGGCGCGAGTTCTGAAAGCCTTTCAGCCCTTTTTGTCAATATTTGGAATTGATGGTGCGATGCTTTATTCATAGTGTCAAATATATCCGAAATGAATTCCTGTGGTACTTTCTTGTGAAAAAGATCGCTCATTGAATTGACAAAAATCATTTGAGGCTTTTTCCACTGCAATGGCAACTCAACAACATGTGGATGGCAGGTAACCGCAAAACCGTTGCGGTAATTCGGCTGCCCCATCGCTTGTAATCTTATGGCCATTCTCTTGGCATAGCAATTAAGACAGCCGGAACTTATCTTTGTGCAGCCCGTTACCGGATTCCACGTTGATTCCGTCCATTCTATCGCAGAATGCTCAGCCATTATATCAATCCTTTATTTTTATACTTGTCAAAAATATTTCTGACTATTTTACCAGCAACTTCTTTAGGTGATGCAAAAAATAAATAATAAACTGTAGCACCTTTCGTATTTCTCATAGGAATAGGTTCTGGAACATAACTAAAACCTGCTACATCTTTCAACCTCTTCTGAAATGCTTTTGCTATTGCCAGATTAGAACTTTTCTCTTCAAGAGTATCAAATAGCCCCTGTTGCGTTTTGTATGCGGCATCCCGCCAGCTTTCATCTCCCCAAAAAGCATTCATTCTGTCAATTTGAGCGTCGTCAACCTTGTCAGGATTATTCCATAATATATTCATATTCATGTCCATCACCGGAAAATTGAGAAAAATCTCTATCGCATTGGATTGGCCTGCGGTATTCAGTACATCCCAATTCAAATGTAAGCCATAAGGATCAAGAAGACAAAGAGCGCGTTCATAATTTTGATACTTGACTTGCGGAAATATCTTATCAAGTAATATATGATTACAATCGCCATTATACACTTTCACATTAGATTTGTCTTTACTAAAATCTTTAAGTAGTCCCGTTTTATCTCCATTCAGATCAATAAAATAGAACCCGCTAAATGGCGGTCTTACATTTAAAGCATTTAGCGGACTGCCCAGAACAAATTCTTGTGTAGATTTTGAAATATGAACTCCGGCACCTGCAAATCCGTCAATATAATAGTAGTTTCTAATAGAGGTCTGCTTATGCATTATTGTCGAATAAGCAACTGCATACTCTCTAATAATATCTAATTTTACTTCTGACCAATATCCAATTTCATCTAATTTTACCTTACTCATTCAATACTCCTCATAAAGAACATAAAGGCATTTCCCGTTTAGCAATTGTATAACTCAAAACTATTTTATGCTTTCCACAGGCCGTGGAGATTGCAGTATTCTCTTGCTGATACCTGCGCAGCGTCAATTTTGAATACTGCCTCCGGCTTTTGACCCGGCGCAAGGAACTGTTTATACGATTTGCCGTCAGCGAGCAGTTCAATCCATTCGATATAATGCTTTTCTTCCATCGGATGAGCAACCGAACCGATTTTGACGAGGTAACCGCCGGCGATTTTCTCAATCACTGGCACATGTTTTTCCTTTGCGGCATCGGTGGTATTTTCTACGAGCAGCTTCATAGGCTCGCCGCAGCAGACCAATTGTCCTGCCCCGCCATGATTAATTTCAACTATGTTTCCACAAATCATACATTTATAAATTTCTAATTTCTTTGCCATCATTTGCCCCTTTCTATTTTAAATCCTGTTGTTTATTTTTCGACCATTGCCTTGTTTTATCTAAAATTATTTCAATAAAAAGGCAAAATAGTAAAAATAAAAGATAAAAGAGTAAAAATACAAATCAAAAATTAAAAATCATCGCTTGCCTTTAAGCGTTAAAATACTTGAAGCAAAAATATTGGCTATTTCGTCTAATTCTGCCAAAAGTTTATTTGCTTCACTCGCTTCGACTCTTTTTGAATCTCTGAGCAACCCAAGCCATAATTTACTTTCATTGGCAGATTTCAGAGAATAATGAAAATACTGGGTATATTCCTTTTTGCCGTTAGCAGCTTGACCTTCAGCAAAATTCGCTACGATACTTGTTCCGCTGCGCAGTAATTGGTCGCCAATCCGTTTTGAAACATTATCATTATGCAGCCGGTCAAGAAATTCTATAAGCCGAAGCGTAAAAATATACAACCTCTTCTTAAACTCATTATTAGACTGCTTTGCCATTTTTAATTTTTTACCTGTATTTTTTATATTTTATTTTTTATTTTTAATTTTCGATGCTATTTCATCGGCTAATTTATCTAATTTTGTGTAGTCATCTTTTGTCGGCTCGCCTTTGATAATCACCGGCTCAAGAATTTCAGCTTTGGTATTTGTGAGAATGCCCTTGAACTGCTCCAGCATTCTGCCGCCCCAGCCGAACGAGCCTATAACGCTGATATATTTGGTTTTTGGTCGAAGAGCGTTAAATAGAAACGCCGCATACGCCGCCGCGGGGTGAGCGCCCGCAAGAACGGTCGGGCTTGCGATAATCACTGTCGCCGCGTCAACGAGTTCAATCGCGAGTTTGCCGATGTCGCCGCCGACGAGATTAAACTGCTCAACGCCGACGCCCTTTTCCATAAGCGTTTCGACAAGATGTTCGACCATCAGTTTAGTGCTGCCATGCATCGAGACGTAAGCGATAATTACCTTGTTTTCGACTTCGTCGCTAATCCATTGTTTGTAAGCGTCAATAATAAACTTCGGCTCGTTATACAAAGGCCCGTGGCTTGGCGCAATAATTTTAATGTCGAGGTCTTTGATTTTTTCAAGATTGGTTTTAATCGCTCCTCTAAAAGGCATCATAATCTCGGCATAGTACCGTTTTGCACCCTCAAGCACCACGTCTTTGTTTTTGACATATAAATCGCTTGTCGCAAGATGAGAACCAAAAAAATCGCACGAAAACAGAATTTTATCTTCCACAAGATAAGTTGACATCGTTTCAGGCCAATGAACCCACGGCGTAAAAATAAACCGCAGAGTTTTATTGCCGAGCGAAAGCTCCTGACCATCATTGATTACAGTAAATTTCTGTTCATCAATTTTTAACAGGCTCATAAGCATCTGTTTGCATTTATCGTTTGTGATGATTTTAGCATACGGATGTTTTTCGAGTACAAGACCGATGGAGCCGCTGTGGTCCTGCTCGGCGTGATTGCATATCACATAATCGATTTTTGTTTCGCCGGCAGCTTCAAGATTATCGAAAAGCACGCTTGTTTTGGTCGGGTCAACAGTGTCAATCAAAGCGGTCTTTTCGCTGCCCTTAACCAAATACGCGTTATAGCTTGTGCCGTTAGGCAGTGGAACCAACTCATCAAACAGCCGCCTGTCCCAGTCAATCGCCCCGACTTCAAAGATATCACTGCATATCTGCCGCATCAATCGTCTCCATACAAAAACAAATTTGTTTTACAAAAGTTTTTTAACTTCCACAAGAGCCTCATCATAATTAGGCTCATGCGATAGTTCGGGAACGATTTCTTCGTATCGCACAATACCTTTTTTATCAACGACAAAAACCGCTCTTGCCAGCAATCGTAAATCCTTCAGCAAAACACCATACGCCTGACCAAACGAAGCTGTTCTGTGGTCGCTTAGAATAAAAACATTTTTCACATCGGCAGCGATGCACCACCTGTTCTGGCCGAAAGGCAAATCCATACTAATCGCCAGCACAACCACATCGTCGCCGAGTTCAACAGCTTCTTTGTTAAATCTGCGAGTCATAATATCACAGACACTGGTATCGAGCGAAGGCACACAGGAAATAATGCACACCTTGCCGGCAAAGGCCGAAAATTTTACGGGCGATAAATCCTTACCGACAACTTCAAAGTCGGGAGCTTGAACGCCAACCTTAATTTCATTACCCGCCAAAACAAGCGGCTTGCCCTTCATATTTATTGTTCTCTGCGCCATATTTCACACCTTTTTATATTTGTGTTAATTCGTACTCTCTAATAATTTACCGCTTCTATTTCATAATAGGACTGCGGATGAGCGCAGGCTGGGCAGCTTTCCGGAGCTTCTGCTCCGTTGTGAACATAGCCGCAATTCCTGCAAACCCAGCGAGCAGGCTTTTGACTCTTAAACACAACGCCCTTTGCGATATTATCAGCGAGTTTAAGATACCTGTCGCGATGCCGAGCCTCAGCCACAGCGATACTCATAAACACCTTTGCTATGTCAGTGAAACCTTCTTTATTGGCTGTTTTCGCAAAGCCGGGATACATCTCGGTTGTTTCATAATTTTCGCCGGCGGCGGCAGCTTTTAAATTCTCAATTGTTGCGCCAATCACACCTGCCGGGAATGCTGCGCAAATTTCCACTTCTCCGCCTTCGAGGAATTTGAATAGTCTCTTTGCGTGTTCTTTTTCCTGCTCGGATGTTTCGGTAAAAATCGCCGACATCTGCTCCAGGCCCTCTTTCTTCGCGGCTGATGCAAAATAGGTGTATCTGTTCCTTGCCTGTGATTCACCTGCGAAAGCTGTTAGAAGATTCTTTTCTGTTTGCGACCCCTTTAAATTCATAGCATTACCTCCATAAATAAAATGTTTATAACTCAATTTTGTTCTTTTTCAAAACACATTCTACATATCACTTCCACATATACGGTAGTTCGTAAAACCTTGAAACCCTCTTCTAAATTCCTTGGAGCTTGTATATTGTCGAACTGTTCGTATCTAAAGTCAAAAATTTTCTTACATTTTACACATTTAAAATGCTGATGGTTGTCCAGATTGCCATCAAACCGTTTCACATCGCCGCTGCCCTCGACCACAAACGCCACGCCAATATCACTTAAAGTGTTCAGTGTCCTGTTAACAGTATCCAGCGAAACATTCGGCAAAGCCTTCTTTACTTTCGCATAAACCTCGTCAGCCGATGGATGGCTGGTCGAAACCGCCAAAGCTTTATAAACTTCTATTCTCTGGGGAGTTATCTTTAACTTCCTCTCTTTGCAGAGCTTATAGAAAGCCTCAAGTTTATTTTCTAAATTTACCAATTTTAATTCACAGCCTTTATTGATATAACCTTTTAATTTACAAGAAGTTATAATCACAGAGCTAAATAGTAGTAAATACTATATAAGAACAAATCCTATTTGTCAACAGTATTTTAATATAGATAATAAGTTTTTTTGCGTTCGGGAATTATCGGGCCAAACAGGCTTCCAGTTGCCAGTTAGGGGGTCTGTACGCAACAATCCGGCTTGCTGGTTAAATTGGGGTGCTTTTAAGTCGAAAAACCACATAGAGTTAAGAGAACCTTAAGTTCAAAAGAACCTTTATGAACAACGGCAGAAGAAAAGACATATTTACCACCGGCCAAGTCGCCCAGATTTGCAAGGTCGCTCCGCGAACCGTAACAAAATGGTTCGATACCGGCCAGCTCAAGGGCTACCGCATCCCCGGCGGAAGAGACAGGAGAATCCCCGTTTCCGAACTTCTGCGTTTTATGAAAATCCACAACATTCCGACCGATAGTCTGGATTTGGACAAAATCAGAATTCTGATAATCGACAGCGACTGGCAAATAGCTGAGACACTGGCCGAGACGCTGCGAAAAAATCCATCGTTTAATGTTGAGACCGCCAACAGCGGCTTTGACGCGGGTCTAATCGCCCAAAAACTCGAACCGCACGTTATTTTCATCAGCCTTTTGGCTGCAGATATTGATGCTGACCACATCTGCAAAAACGTGCGAAAGAACTCCGACCTTGGCACGACAAAAGTCGCTGCAATAGCCGAAGGATTAAAACCCAGTGAAGCACAGGCAATAATCGCAAAAGGCTATGACTTCTGCATAACCAATCCGACCGATATCTCCGAAATCACAAAAATTATCAACCAGGCTATAGCGATTATTTGATAATCCCCAAATTTCAATTTTCAAAATCCAAACAAATCCTAAATTTTGATGCTTGTAATTTATTATTTCTCCCATTATATTTGACATTGTTTTAGATGGGAGTCGTTTATGGAATACGCGGTAGGCAAAGCAGGCAGAATCATAGCAGCAAGGCTGTTCGAGGGTGAGTCGCTTTATGAATCCATCGAATCAATCGCGGAAAAAGAAGGCATAAAAGCCGCCGCCGTTCTAATCACAGGCGGAATCAGAAAAGCCTCGGTCGTCGTCGGGCCAAAAACAGAAATACCAAAAATCGAAGCGGATTTTCGACCGTTCACCGGCCCGGGCGAAGTTCTCGGCGTCGGCACGCTTTACTGCGATGAAGATAACAAGCCTAAACTGCATTTACACGCAGCCCTCGGCAGAAGCGATTCACCGATGGTCGGCTGCCCGCGCGGCGGAGCGAGCATATTTCTAATCCTCGAAATAACAATCATCGAAATTATCGGCATCGACGCAAAAAGAATCACCGACCCCGCAACAGGCTTCAAACTTCTGCGGATTAAAAATTAGCCGCAGAGAAGAAATAATATCGTATGGTGGACAGCTCTGCTGTCCACGCCGAAGTCTAAAAGGAATTGATTATGAAACGAAATAATTTACTAAAAATACTAAATCCGATTATGCTGGTATTTTTTTTCAATCAGGCAATAACAGCGATATTCCGTGACAGTCTTTCTCTTAAGACATTTGGCATTTTCCATAAGACCGGCGGCGCAATACTGCTTTGCCTCATCGCACTGCATTTTATACTGAACTTCAACTGGGTTAAGGCAAATTATTTTTCAAAATAGCGTTAATCGTATGACTATAAGAGGCTCTGAACATAAAGTGATTTTGTATTTCAAAAATAGATGGCTGTCCCTATTTATTCGAGGATATTTATTTGGAGAAAAAACTTATGAATTTTAATGAAAATACTAATATAGAAAAAAACAGTACAATACTGCTTCATAAGAAAAATTGTCGGTTAGCAATTTATTCTCTACTAAGTGTGATTGCAGCAATAGTTTTTATGGCCCTTTCTTCCCCAGTTATGTTGTTTGCCCATAACAGGATATTGGAGGGTGTTTTAACGCTTGCTGCTCTGCTGTTTTCCCATATAGCTTTTTTGTTAGGCATTATTGCTATTGTAGTAATTGCGATTAGTCATGGAAAATTGAAGGGTGACTGGTATGCTCTCTTAGCAATTTTCCTATCTCTTCCATTTGTTTTTCTGATGGCAAGCGGAATATATGTAAACAAAATTCGAGTTGAACGCAAAAAAACAACTAATGGTCAAATTATTAGTATGGCAATAGTCGAATATGCAAAAGACCATGATGGTTACCTGCCGGATGCTAATCAATGGTGTGATTTGCTGATTGAATATGCCCCAAATCTCTCAAAAGAAAATTTCAAATATGATTCTTCTAAAGACGGCGTTTGCAATTATGCTTTTAACAGCGTTCTTAGCAATGCTAAATTAGCGAATATTTCTTACAATACAGTACTTGTTTTTGAATCAGTGGGAAAATGGAACCTTGATGGAACAGAAGAGTTATTTAGAAATACTCCTCGGAAACGGCAATATGTTTATATATATACCAAAGACGTAGAAACAGGATATGCCTTTCCTCGTGAGGTTAATATAAAAGAGACGGATTATGAAAAAGCACTTTGGATATTGTCCAATACTAATTAAATATGGGAAATCTGGGGGAAATCTGGGGACACCATACTAATTTTCACCTTCCTATTGAATAATAGGGATATTTGCCTATTTTTCACCATCGGAATAGTCGAAGGGAAATCTGGGGAAATCTGGGGACACCATACTAATTTTCACCTTCCTATTGAATAATAGGGATATTTGCCTATTTTTCACCATCGGAATAGTCGAACGGTTTTCTTCCGACTTTCAATCGCAATTCGGTTTGCATATCTCGCAAAATTTTAGTCAGATATTTCGCAAATTCTCTGTCGCCAAGCTCGGCAACCTTCTCCGGCGGAATCGGCTGGCCATAATTAACATAAATTTTGCCGGGTGAAAATAATTTTTGGTTCTTCGGCCAGCACTCGTAAGCTCCATCTATAACCGATGGAATAATCGGAACATTCGCCCGCCTTGCCAAAAGACTAAAGCCGGGTTTAACCTCCGCGATTTTGCCGTCGAGCGTTCGCGTCCCCTCTGGATAAAGCACAAGTCCGTAGCCGTCTTTGAGCCTTTCAACAAACATTCGCATCGCGGTCAAATCGGCCTGACCACGTTTTATCGGTATGGCATTAACCGAACGCACCATTCTGCCGAAAATAGGAATCTTAAACAGCGTATCTCTTGCCGCAAAGCAGCACGGACGGGTGAACGGATTGGCGTTGAGCATCGGGTCGAGAAAACTCTGGTGATTGGACAAAAGCAAAAATCCGCCTTTTTTCGGTATGCGCGATAAATTAAACGGCCGCGGATGGAAAAACAGCATACAAAATATCCTGCACAGCCAGCACCACATAAAATACCAGAGATAGCTAATCTTCCCGCCCCCCTGCCTTTTGACGCCGAGACCGGCGGCCTGCTGCGAAGTCTCAGGCGTTTTGACACTGGTATCAACGAGCGGCTGCGAATCTTCACGCGCTTCAGTAACCGTGTCAGATTGTTCAGGCTCCGAATAATCGAACGGCTGTTTCCCGATTTTCGTTCTCAATTCAGTCTGCATTTCTCTAAGCGTTCCGGTCAGATACCTGGCAAATTGCCTGTCATCGAGAGCGGCGATTTTTTCCGGCGCAATCGGGTCGCCGTAAATCAAATCAATCTTCCCCGGCGATGGAAACGCCTGATGCCGCGGCCAGCATTCAAAAGCGCCGTCAATCACAACCGGTATTATCGGCACGTTCGCTTTTCTTGCCAAAAGACCGAAACCCGGCTTGAGCTCGGCGATTTTCCCATTAATGGTTCTTGTCGCTTCCGGGAAAATAATAAGCCCATATCCCTGTTTTAGTCTTTCGACGCAAAGTTTCACAGCCGCCAAATCCGGCTTGCCCCTTCTAATCGGTATGGAGTTATACGTTCTTATCAGCCAGCCAATGAACGGAACTCGAAACAGGCTGTCCCTTGCGGCAAAACAGAATTGTCTGGTTACGGGAATAACAGCGAACATCGGGTCGAGCAGGCATTGATGATTGCAAACTAATAAAAATCCGCCTTTTCTGGGGACTTTCATATAATTGTAGGCTCTGGTCTGGAAAAATATCAGGCAGAAAAATCTGCATGGCCAGCCGGAGATGAAATACCACATATATTTAATTTTTGTCGCAATTGTTTTTAAAATTTTACAACCTCCATAATCCTGCCGACCGTCTGTTCCAGCGTCAAATCCGTGTTGTCTATTATAACGGCGTCTTTGGCGGGTACAAGCGGAGCCGTTTTCCTGTTTTTGTCTGACATATCCCGTTTTTCCATTTCCTGCTGAAGTTTGCCCGCATCGACTTGCAGACCTTTTTCCGTCAATTCCGCCGCTCGTCTTTTTGTTCGCGCATCAGCCTGTGCGGTAAGAAAAAATTTAAAATCAGCGTCAGGAAAAACAACTGTCCCCTGGTCTCTGCCTTCGGTTACGATTTTTTGATGCTGCGCGGCAAACGCCTGCTGCATTTTCACAAGTCTTTGACGCAGAACCGGCTCTGATGCGACAAACTGCACGTTGTCGGTAATTTGCGGGTCTCTGATTTTTTCCGTTACATCGCTGCCGTCGATTTTCACAGCTAATCGGCCTGCCGCAGTGGAGAATTCAAATTTTGTATTATCAATAATTTTTTCCAAAGCCGAAACATCGTCAAGTCTGCACCCCGCCTGCATTGCCGCCAGCGTAGCGGCTCTGTACATTGCACCGGTATCGAGAAAGGCTGCGCCGATTTTGCCGGCAAGCAGTTTTGCAGTTGAGCTTTTCCCGCTTCCGGCCGGGCCATCAATTGTAATCACTAATTTAGCCATTCTTATCCGTAACTCTGATTACGACAATACTTGTATCATCTGTTTGACCGGCCAGACCGATGAATCTCCTTCTAAGACCCAGAAGGTCGTGGACTATTTTGCCCGCGGAACCGCCCGCTGTTTGTCTGAATGTTTTATAAAGATTTTGAATGCCCCAGATTTTGCCGTCAAAATTAACTGCGTCAATCAAGCCATCGGTATAAAACAGCAGCCTGTCTTCGGGCTTGAGACTTATGGTTTCAATTTCGTACATAGCCTCTTTGATAACTCCAAGCACCAGGCCGCCTTTTTTCAGTTCCCTGATTTTGCCGTCTCTGTGCAGCAGTCCGGGCTCATGGCCGCAACTGCAATATGTGAGCGTTTTATTCTTTGTGTTGATAATCGCGTAGAACAGCGTAATAAACTCGCCATCCCTGCATTCATCGCAGGCGGTATTGTTGAGCTTTTGTATAATTTCAGCCATCGTATGCCGCTTGTGTCCGCCGTCAGCATAAGCCCGCAGCATACCGCGAAACGAACTCATCATCAGCGCAGCGGGAATGCCTTTGCCGATTACATCCGCTATGGCGATTGCAATGTTGTCATCGTCGAGCTTGATAAAATCGTACAAATCCCCGCCAATGCCGAAGCATGGTTTATAAACTGCGTCAATTTCGAGATTTGGCATTTTAGGCGCCGATTCAGGAATCATCCGCCTTTGAATAATCCCCGCCAGCTTAACCTGCTGGGCAACCTGCGCGCCCTGCACCGCACGAGCATAATACTTGGCATTGGTTATCGCCACCGCGCACTGCGAGGCGACCGACCTTGCCAGCGAAATATCATCCTGCGTGAACCCGCCCGCTTTTGACCGGTAGAGCCTAAGAACGCCGATGGGCTTATCCTTGAACTGCATTTTCACGGTAAGCTGGCTGTTTATCCCTGCCTTTTTCGAGGCATCCTTATATTTTACCCGCGGGTCTGTGCCCATATCGTCAATGATGACCGCTTCACCCGCAAATGCCGCTTTAATGACAGGGTCCTGCTTTGTTACCGGACCTTTATTGCGATATTCTTCGTTAAGCCCGAATGTGCTTCGCATATTCAGCTTGCCGCTCTCATCATCAAGAAGCCGGATTGAGCAGGCCGAGGAATCGGTAATCTCGACTGCCGCCCTGGCCAGCCTGTCCAGAACCTCTCCGAGCGCAAGCCCGCCGGCAACCAGCGTCGTGAGCTGAAAAAGCTGTTCTTCCCTTCGAGTTATTTTTCTTGGTATCTTCACATCATTATCACTTTAATAAAGCCGGTATTATAACCGAAGTTAAAATAATTTAAAGTTTTCAATTATTATTTCAGATTGCTTTGTAGAAAACTTTTTTTATCGCAGATTACACTGATTCCACTGATAAAATAAGAAGCAAAGAAATAGAGAGGTAAAGAAGTAAGGAAAATCAGCCAAAGGCATAAAAATCCTTATTTCCCTGCTTCCTTGCTTCTTTATTTCCTTGTCCAATCCGTGTAATCCGCATAATCAGTGATTAAATATATCTTTTCCACAAGGCGTTTTTAGAGTAAGATAAGGAACACTATGGCAGAGATTGCAAAACATATATTTTTCGCCGGCCACGTCCAGGGAGTCGGCTTTCGCTTCACGGCTCAAAGCGTCGCAAAACGTTATGAATTGACCGGTTTTGTCCGTAATAATCACGACGGCAAGGTGGAAATGCTCATTCAGGGGCGAAGACAGGATATTGAAGACTGCCTCAGCGATTTGCAGGAAACATTCGCGATAAACGATTTTGAATCCGAGCAGGTCGAGCCCGACCCCTCATATATCGATTTCAGAATAAAATTCTAATGTGTCCAATTAACCGATAACTGATAACCGAGTTCCTGATAATTGTTTCTATTCGAGATGAATTACGCCGCGTTTTGTATCGGCATCGAGGCTTGACTTTTTGATAATGTCATAAAGCTGTCTCGGTCTGCGAATCTTTTCAAACCTGAATTCCGGGTCAGTCTTATCATTGGTAATTAAAACAACTTCGCCCACGCCGAGAATATAATCCATAATGCTCCTGCAAAGTCTAATATCAACAATGCGGAACATATCTATATTATCTATCCGCCTTTCAAAAATTCCCCGCGACCATTCCACCCTGTCGGCAGTTACGCGATAGTGAATGCTCTTGAGCTTAAGAACTTTATACGAAAATATCAGCAGCACCAAAGCCGTCAGGCAGACACCCACAACAGGCCTGTATTTCAAAAAAGTATCAATAATTTCCTGAGGAATTTTATTAAAATCCATCAATATCTGCCTTATCGGCCAGAAAGAAACAAAGAGCAAAAACGCAGCAATCAGAACAGTTTTTAAAATCGCAGGAAAAAGACACCAAATCGAAGGATTTGCCTCGAATGTCATATTCTCTGCCTGTTTTTGTGCACCTGCCGGCTGAGCGTTTGGGTCTCTAAGCTCAGGAAATTGCGCGGGTGTTTTTAATGGCCTATTCAAAAATTCGCCGCAGTGCTTGCACTTTATCGCCGCTGCCAGAATCACTTCCGCACAATAAGGACATTGCTTGGTATTGTTTGAAACGTTTTCAGTCATAATATAGGGTATAGGGCATAGGAGATAATTTTGTAGGGTGGGCTCTCCTGCCCTGAGCTTGCCTGCGGTGAGCACCGTCGAACAGTCGAGGGGTTAGCCCACGCAGTTTTTTTACATTTTCAAATTTAAATTTTCAGCTTCTGCATTATCATTGTCGTATTCAACTTCTTTAATTTGATGCTGCGGACGACCGACACCATCGCCATCATTATCATCGTCGTCTTCATCGGCTTGGTCATATTCCACAACAGGTTCTTCTTCCTGCATATCGCTGAAGCCCGTATGCTTGTCTATCGCCATCTGCGCCTTTGCCTGTTCGTATTCTTCCAGCGTCATCATAACTTCGCGAGCCTGACTGCCCTTGTATTCGCCCAAAATTCCCGAAGCGCCCATCGCCTCGATAATTCTGCTTGCACGGGCGTAGCCGATGCTCAATTTACGCTGCAAAAGCGAAACGCTGCCTCGCTTGGACTCAAGAACAATTTTAACCGCGTCATCGAACATATCATCCTTGCAGGCCTCGGTAGTATCAATCCTGTTAAGCTGCATCAGTTCAGGATGGAATTGCGGCTCTGCCTGCTCAATCAGGTGAGCGACAACTTTTTTGACTTCCATATCGTCAACATACGCGCCCTGTGCGCGAACAACATCGCTTGTGCCGGGCTTGAGGAACAGCATATCGCCCTGCCCGAGCAGCGTCTCGGCGCCGTTCTGGTCAAGCACAATTCGACTATCCATTCTCGATGCGACGCGGAAACTTATTCGCGAGGGCATATTCGATTTTATCAAACCCGTTACAACCGTCGCCTGCGGCCGCTGGGTTGCCAGAATAATATGAATACCGACCGCTCTGCTCTTTTGCGCAAGCCTTACTATAAACGCTTCTATTTCCTTCGACGCGGTCATCATCAAATCCGCAAGCTCGTCAACAATGATAACAAAATAAGGCAGCTTCTTCGGAATTCTCGCTTCTTCTTCCACACTTTGCGGATTAAATCTGCGAATCACCTCTTCAGCGCCAAGAGCATTATAGCCTGCGATATTTTTCACGCCCGCCTCGGCCAGCAGCGAATACCGCTCATCCATTTTCATCGTTGCCCATTCGAGAATCTGCTCCGCTCTGCTCACCTCGGTTACTATCGGCGCCATCAGATGCGGAATTTTCGCAAATGCCGTCATTTCAACCATTTTCGGGTCAACGAGAATAAGTTTAACCTCATCGGGACGCTTCGTAAGCATTATGCTCATAACGATACTGTTTATGCAGACGCTTTTGCCTGAGCCTGTAGTTCCAGCGATGAGAAGGTGAGGCATACTCGTTAAATCCGAAACAAGAGCCTGACCGGATGAATCCTTGCCGAGAAACAAAGGCAGGTGCATTTTGCGATATGATTCGCCCGCGCGAACAATAAGGTCTTTTATTCTTACAGTTTCCTTCTGACTGTTCGGAACATCAATTCCGATTGTATGCCTGCCGGGCAAAGGAGCGACAACTCTCACCGCCGGAGCGCCTAACGCCCTGGCAATATCATTTGAAAGATTCGATATCTGGCTCACCTTCACGCCAGGCGAAAGTGCAAGCTCAAACATCGTTATCGTCGGCCCAGGGTCAGCGCCGACTACATTGGCTTCAATTCCGAATTCCGTCAAAACCTTTTCAAGAGCCGCGGACTTTGCTTTAATGATTTTTTCCTGAACTTCGCCAAAACAATATTCAGGCTCTATCAGCAAATCCAGGCCTGGCAGCAGATAATTGCCGAGCTCTTCAGATTCATAAATAGGCTCCGGCTCCTGTTTCTTAACCGCCGCAGCCGCGGGAGCAACCGTCCTCTTTTCAAGATGAACTTCAATCGCCTCATCTGTCTTTACTATCTCGTGATGCTCTGGCTCGATGATTGTCTGCTGCTGTTCGATGTGTTCAGCTTCCTGGGCCATCAACTCCGCAACAGTGGGTTCAGGTTTGCGGGCGTTGAGTTTCTGCCAGATATTAGCCACAGCCTGCGATTGCTGCCTTGCCGCATACCAGGCGGGAGCGAACATTCCAAATAACCTGGCGAAAAACACGCCGAGGAGATGCAGAGTCAAAATCACCAGCGTATCAGCCAGTAAAATCGCTCCGACAATAAGACTGCTGGTTACGATTACCACCGAGCCGAGGAGTGAAAAATTGGCCTTCAGAAATAACGTAATTCCGCTGCCGAGCACTCCGCCGCTGCCGACGGGCAAAGCTCCCTGCGGATATGGCCAGAGCATATAAAAAACTGAAGAAACTGCCGCCGTTGTGAGAATTATCCCCGCTAAACGAAGAATGAGCTGGTCGATTTCCTTACCGCACAGCCGCCAGACCACCGCAACCGCCAAAGCCGCCAGCAGTACAAAAACCCCAGGCCCGACATAATACATCAGATAATAGCCGGCAAACGCGCCGACATTTCCGCACCAGTTCGCCACAGGCTCGTTGTTCGGCCAGACATACTGACTGGGAAAATCGCCCGCGTTAAAACTAACGCAGCTAAAGAAAAGCACAACAATAATTGCAAGCCCAAAAACCAGCAATGCGATCCTGCTCAAATTCTTATTCTTGTCTTTCAACTTCAGAACCTCAATAAAGTCCCATAAAATGTGCATTTTCAGCATTATAAGCGCGCAAATACACCGCGCAATCGACACAACAGTTTTATCGGCTTTTACCGCTTATTTTCTACAATTTCCCCTATATTCCCGTATGGTTTTCAGGCTATTTACAACGCCAATTCTTCGATGAATTTATTCCATTTTTTCTGCCATTTTTTCATAAGTTCATTCTTTTGGGGCGGGGCAAGCGAAGAATATTCCATCGAATTTATAATACATTTTTTCACATCTGCCAGGCTCAAATCCCATGCCATAACCGCTGCCCAGTAGTCGAATGAAACTCCCTGATAACCAAAAATCGCGGGGTCATCGGGACTTATCGTAATCGGCACACCTTGATTGAACAGACT
Source organism: Phycisphaerae bacterium (assembly GCA_041661665.1). Lineage (GTDB taxonomy): Bacteria > Planctomycetota > Phycisphaerae > Sedimentisphaerales > UBA12454 > GWC2-45-44. Next base: position 33,792 of record JBAZTW010000014.1, read on the forward strand.
AATGCCCGGATGATTGCGCATGTCCTTGAAATATCGAAGCAATTGGTTGCTGATGGGACAAAGTTCAACACAAATTTTATGCTCTCTGTAATATTCAGCAAGTCGCGGCAGTTTTGCGAGCTCAAAGCCATGGCCAACTCTCTTAGCGTCAAGCAGATAAGCATCGATTACATTGTTATTATAATATTTGGGGATATTTTTATCGAATTGGTCGGCGGCATTAAAAGAGATGGGGAAGATACTTTCGCCATCGTGCAGGTAAAGATTGAACTCTATTCCTTTGGCCGCAGCTTTCTGCTTAGCCTCAATCAACAAATCCGCCATAAGACTTGCGGGCAAGCCCTTATCCTCTTCAGCATAAATATCAAAACCGCTTACCATATCGGGATATTTTTCCATCAGACTTATTGCATTGTCTGCCGACTGTCGCAATTTGGCACATCTGTCGTCGGGGCTTTCACCAGACTCCGGCCGGCGGCTATCGCAATATATCAGCCTAATAGATATATCGATTCCATTGTCGGCCAGTCTTTTTTCAATACGCTTATATCGTTCGATATCTTCCTGTCGCGGCGAATGTTCCCGCACTTCAAGGTGTGAGATATTATCTTTTGTTGCAAAGTATTCTATCGCATCATAAAGATAATCTTCGTAAGGATAATTAACAATCAGCCCATGCATCCGTCCGAATATCTGTTCAAATTCCGGCCAGATATCAACGATGGATTCATCTTCTGGGCCGATAGTAATGCTTTTCAGCAGTTCTGTTTTATTTAATCCATTGGTGAGAGAAGCGTTTTTGCTCGCTATTGCCTTATCTATCGCTGTCTGCAAATTTCCCATTGCCGATGGGTGAATGTGCAATATGCTGCCCTTTGGCATCTGCTGGATAACTTTGTATAGCTGTGTGTTTGCGATTTCATCCTTAACATCATAAAAAGGTTTTGATACTAAAGGCGCCGCGGGCAGGGACTCGCTGTATATTTGGCGTTTGAGAATCTCGAATTTTTCGGATGCTTTCTTTTCCTGAGAATTTAAGCTCTCAGTTTCGCCACGAATTTTTTCGATGAGGCCGCTGCGTTTTTCTTTATATTCTGCAAGACTGGAGATTGCACCCTGCTGGAAACATCCCTGTATAATAAAGCATAAAACAAGAAACGAACAGGCCGTCAAAAAGCGTTTTGTTTTCATTATTTGTTTTCTCATAAAGTAGAAATAAAACCGCGTGGGCTAAGAGCCCACCCTACAATTTTTTATGACCACGCGCTAACGCTCGCGGCTCTGATTACACCCTGCGCTATCGCTTGGGCTCTGAACAACGAACCCTGCCCACAGGGGCGGGGACGAACCAACTAAATATTTTTTTTCTTATCTTCTTCAGACAACAGTTCATTAAGCGAGCCGCTTCTGAACCCTTCGAGGTCAAGGGCAACAAACTTAAAGCCTAAGGATTTTAATTTTTCGACAATTTTCTGCCGAGTCGGCTCCTGGATTACCTTTGCAATATCAGCCTGACGGACTTCCAATCGAGCTATCTGGTCGTGATGCCGCAGACGAAATTCAACAAATCCCAGCGTCTTCAAAAATTCTTCAGCCTCTTCAACCTGTTTGAGTTTTTGTTTTGTAATTTCCATCCCATAACTGATTCTCGATGCCAGGCAAGGCGAAGCGGGAATATCGGCGGTGGACAAATTTAATCTTCGGCTCAACTGCCTGATGTCCGGTTTGGTCAGTTTTGCTTCGGCCAATGGGCATTTGATATTAAATTTTTTACCCGCGCGATTGCCGGGACGAAAATCATCGAAATCGTCAAGGTTGCTGCCGCAGACGACATTAGTATAGCCTTTTTCTTCGGCAATGCCATTTAAGAGCTTATACAGATGGCTTTTGCAGTGAAAGCAGCGGTCGGCTTTATTGGCTGAGTACGCGGTATCTGTCAATTCAGCAGGCTGGACAGTTTCAATATCGACCTGCATATTTTTCGCTATATCAATTGCTCTGTCCAATTGGCTTTTCGGAAGCGATGCTCCTGCGGCGATGCAGGCCAATACGTTTTCGCTGCCGAGGGTATCGGCGCAAACCTTTAAAAGGAAAGTGCTGTCAACGCCGCCGGAGTATGCGACTAAAATTTTACCGAGTTTTTTAATAATCTGCCTGAGCAGGTCGTATTTTTCATCAATGGTCATAATCTATTTGCCTGCGGCTTCAATTTTTTTGTTTATCAGGGTGGCGGTTATGGCCGCGGAAAAACCATTGTCGATATTGACAACGGTTACGCCGGAAGCACAACTGTTCAGCATCGTCAGCAAGGCCGCAATGCCGCCGAAACTTGCGCCATATCCCACGCTGGTTGGAACTGCAATTACCGGACAATCAACCAGACCGCCGACAACGCTGGGAAGAGCGCCATCCATACCCGCAACTGCGATAACGACATTCGCGTCTTTCAATTTTTTTACCTGCGCCAAAAGCCTGTGCAAACCAGCCACGCCGACATCACAGATTAACTCTGTCCGCTGGCCCATAATTTCAGCGGTAATCTTCGCCTCCATCGCGACGGGCAAATCGGCAGTGCCGGCGGTCAATATCGGAATAGCGTTTTTTGAAGGCTGGATTTTTTCCTGCTCCAGAACAATCGCTCTGGCCAATTTTTCGTATCTTGCCTGTGGGAATTTGCCGGTCTTTGACATCGCCTGGAAAACGTGTTCTTCAGCTCTTGTCGCCAGGACATTGTGTTTCTTTTCCGCAAGAGAAGAAAAGATTGATATTATCTGTTCAGTTGTTTTGCCGGGGCAGTAAATAACTTCCGGCAGACCGCAGCGGACACGACGATGATGGTCAACACAGGCAAAGCCCAAATCTTCAAACGGTAAATGCCGGAGATTCTGCTCGGCCTGTTCGACGGTGATGTCGCCGGATTTGACCTTTTCCAATAATTCTTTTATTTGCTGAGCGTTAATGATTCACCTGCCTTTATAAACCGAGAAAAACAATAGCCAGACCGCAAAGACATATTGTCGCGCCTGCTATTGCGTGTGAAAATTTGTTCAGAGGATTTAATTTCGCAAAACTGATGCCGCTCCTGGCGACAAGCACAAGCGTCATCATCGTTAAGATAGTGGTTGCGCCAAAAACAGCCGTTACCATAATCAGTCCGCTCCAACTGCTCTTTGCGGCAGGGTACATAAGAAGAGGAATCAACGGCTCGCAGGGACCGAAAACAAATATGATAAACAGAACCCAGGGAGTAACGTTTGTTTTTTCTTTTTCAGCGTGAATATGGGAATGCTGGTCGTGATGCGTATGTTCGTGGGTATGGCCGTTATGGTCGATGTGGATATGGCCGTGAGTATGCGGCTTGTTTTTATATGCCCGGCGAAGGCCCCAGACAAAATAAACAAGCCCGAAAGCAATAAACAGCCATGCGGCGATATTGCCGCGGAAAGATTCTATTATTTGCAGTTTGCCGACCATTATTCCGAACGCCACGCCCACCAGCCCCAGAATAACTGAGCTAAGTATATGTCCTATGCCGCACAGAAAAGTTATTACGGCGGTCTTCAAGCCTGACCATTTCTTTGCCCAGGAAATCATCACAAAAGGCAGATAATGGTCGGGTCCAAGTATCGTATGAAAGAACCCCATTGACGCGGCGGTCAAAATTAAAGCATTTATTTCCGTTGACATATTCGTTCCTTGCGCATAAAATTAAAAAAAACGTAATACCAGTGTCGCGTACATTACAGGATTTAGTTTTGTTAATCAAGGGAAAAAAATGGCAATAGAGCCTTTTGTTGTAGAACTTATTGACAGTGCAGAGTATCAATCTTTAATGAAACCGCCAAAAACGCACAGTATCCACTCCGGGCGGGTTTATTTAAAGCCCGACGAGGAATGCGGCCAGCATTCCACACACGAACGGGAAGAAATGCTTGTTTTTTTATCCGGCAAAGGACAGGCGTTTATTGGCGACAATAAAGGGCTTGAAGTTGGGCAGGGCAAAATTCTTTATATCCCGCCTCAAACGCCGCACAATATAAAGAATACATCCGACAAGCCGCTCAGTTATATTTTTTGTGTCGTGCCGGTAACGGCAGGCGGAGAACATCACCATGTCCACCATTGAAAGAATCGGCGTATCACTCGAAAGCGATTTACTGGCAACATTCGATAAAGCTATCGAGGGCAAGGGATACAAAAACCGCTCGGAGGCGATTCGCGATTTAATCCGCGAGCATTTATCGCAGGAAAAAATCGAACACAAGAAAACTCCTGCCATCGGTGCAATCTTTCTGGTGTATGACCATCACACAGCACATATATCGAGCGTGTTCAAAAAGCTCGGCCATCACAGCCATATAAAAACAATTTCATCAATCCACGTTTATATCGACAGCGATAATTGCCTTGAGGTGCTTTTGGTTCGCGGATTAGCCTGTGATATAAACAAACTCGGCGAAATGATGATTAGCCTTCGCGGCGTAAAACACGGGTATGTCAACCTCGTGGCCGTGGATGATGAGAAAAAGAATCACCACAAAGAAGCATAATTAACCTTTAATGCAAATAAGGGGCTTTAGTTTGGCGACTTTTTTGGCAAGGCCGCGCATTGAATCGGATTTTATGATAATGTTCCTGCCGGCAAGGGTTCTGATAATTTCGCCGCCTTTAAATTGTTTCGCTGCCGCTGTTCTGCTCAAACTCCTGCCCGCGCCGTGACAGGCAGAGCCGAACGCAATTCCCATACTTTCATTCGTTCCACAAAGAATGTAAGAGACTGTTCCCATTGACCCGCCGATTAAAACAGGCTGGCCGAAAGGTTTGTATTCATCTGACAAATCGGGAGTGTTAATGCCGAAGGCGCGGGTAGCGCCTTTGCGATGAATCAGCAGTTTCCTCATTTTGCCATCAACATTATGCTCCTCGAATTTAGCGGTATTATGGCTGACATCATAGAGCATCTGCAAATTTGCCTTTGGAAAAATTTTGGCAAATGTCCGTCGAACAAGTTCAGTTAAAATCTGACGATTGGCAAGTGCGCAGTTTATTCCGCTTCGCATAGCGCCAAGATAATCACCGCCGAGCGGGCTATTTATCGGTATACAGGCAACCCTGTATTGAAAAGCTATTATCAAAGGCTGGTCAATGAAGAGGGCAAAACTAAAATGGTCGCCATAATCGCTGCCATGAGAAAGCTGTTGTGTATAATGAATGCAATGCTTAAAAACAATAAAAAATGGGAACCAAAATTAGCTTAAAAAGTATTGACGTTTAAGACAGTCCCAAATTTCAATTATCATTATTCTAAATATGAACGATTTTTAAAACATGTATTTCCGAAACAATCGTACGCTACAATCGCGGGGAAATCCTTAAATTCAAGTTTTCTTATTGCTTCAGTACCCAAATCTTCGTAGGCAATAATTTCTGATGAGACTATATATTGGCTCAGCAGCGCCCCTGCCCCGCCGAGCGCGGCGAAATGAACGCCGATATATTTTTTCAGAGCATCCCGGACGGCATCATTTCGATAGCCTTTGCCAATCATTGCCTTGAGGCCTGCGGCAAGGAGTATCGGACTGAAGTCGTCCATTCGAGATGATGTTGTGGGGCCGGCGGAGCCAATTGGTCTGCCTGGACGAGCTGGCGTCGGGCCGACAAAATAAATGGCTGCGCCTTTGAGGTCTATGGGTAATTCTTTGCCATCGGCAATTAGTTTGCACAGGCGTTTATGCGCTGCATCGCGAGCGGTATAGACGAAACCGCTAATAGCGACTTCGTCGCCGGCCTTGAGCGAGCGAACGACCTGGTCTGTTAATGGCGTTTGAATTTCCAACATTTCGGCATTTTACACGAAAATGGCTGTTGCCGCAAAGATTAAAAATGCTATCATTTGGGCTGTTTTATGGAAAATGAGCAAATGACACAAAAAATTGAGCTATTGGCACCGGCGAAAAACGCGGATATCGCAATTGCGGCGATAACGGCGGGCGCCGATGCGGTCTATATCGGGGCGGAACAGTTCAGTGCACGGTCGGCGGCGGGCAATTCTACTGCTGATATCGCGAAAGTCTGCGATTTTGCGCATCAGTATTACGCGAAGGTTTATGCCGCAATCAACACGCTGCTGAATAATGAGGAGCTTGCGGAGGCGGAAAAAATAATCGGCGAACTTTATAAAATCGGCGTTGATGGTTTGATTGTTCAGGATGCCGGTCTGCTGGAGCTTGATTTGCCGCCAATCCCGCTAATCGCAAGTACGCAAATGGATAACAGTTCCGTTGAAAGAATAAAATTTCTTGAGGAGGTCGGGTTTTCACGGGCAATTCTGGCAAGAGAACTAAATCTTGAGCAGATTAAACAAATTCACAGCCAAACAAATATCGCTCTGGAGTGTTTCATTCACGGCTCGATTTGTGTCGGGGCAAGCGGGCGATGCCTGATGAGTTATGCGGCGGGAGGCAGAAGCGGCAACCGCGGACAATGCGCCCAGCCCTGCCGAAAACTCTATACTCTAAAAGACAGCGATGGAAAAAAGATTGTTGAAAATCGGTATCTGCTGTCGCTGAAGGATATGAATCGCAGCGAATATCTCGAACAGTTGATTGACGCGGGGGTAAGCTCGTTTAAAATAGAAGGCAGGCTGAAAGATGTTGATTATGTTGTCAATACGGTCGGATACTATCGCAAAAAACTTGATGGTATTCTTGCGAAAAAAGATTTGCGGAAAAGTTCGTCCGGCATCGTAAAATTAAATTTTGAGCCAAATCTGACAAAAACATTTAATCGCGGATTTACGGATTACGGCATAAGCGGAAAATTTTCAAACCTCGGCTCGATTGACACACCAAAGTCCGTGGGCGAATTTATCGGCATTGTGAAAATAGCTGACCGGAAAACTTTTATGCTTGATGGCAAAAAAGTTCTCAATAACGGCGACGGAATTTGCTTTTTCGACAGGGATGGAAATTTGACGGGCACAACCGTCAACGGTATGGAGGGACGGAAAGTATGGCCGCAGAAAACGGACGAGATTTTTGTCGGTCAGGAAATTTACAGGAATTACGATAAATTATTCTGCGATAAACTGAATGCAAACGCAGCGGAGCGAAAAATCGCAATTAAAATAACCATCGACGGGCTTACGGTGAATGCTGTTGATGAAGATGGAAATTCGGCATCGGTGAAAATTGACGCTGAACCGGTGGTTGCCGAGAAAAAGCCCGAAGCCAAGCAGGCGTTTTTTACTCAGCTTACAAGACTGGGAAATACTATTTTCCAATGCGGCGATTTTAAATTTGAGCCCGGCGGTGTGGGTGTGTATTTTGTGCCGGTGTCGAAATTGAATGAGGCTCGACGGCAGCTTGTCGAACAACTGACAAAGGTTCGGGCGGAAAACAGGCCTGTTTGCACAGCGAAAATTTTGAAGAATAATTTTCCTTATCCGCAAAAACATCTGAGTTATTCGGATAATGTTCTTAACAAAAAGGCACAGGATTTTTATCGCAGACACGGCGTAGAGACAATCGAACCTGCGGCGGAGTCAGGGCTTGATTTGACTGGCAGAATTGTGATGACGACAAAATACTGTCTGCGAAAGGAACTTGGGCTTTGTCGCGGGAAAATTGCAGGCGATGCTGCAGAGCCGATGGCTTTGACAGATGAAGATGGACGGGAATATGAGATTAGCTTCCTGTGCGGCCAATGCGGAATGGAAATAGTCAGAAGAATTTAAAATTGAAGATTGAAAAATGAAAATTTGCGGAATCGGCCTAACGGCCGATGGATTTTAACTAAACAAAAACCCCCAACATAAAGTCGGGGGCTAAGTACTCCAATTTTTTAAAGCAGCCTTAATTTTTAGGCTTCAATTTTCTCGATAGTTATTTCCATATGTCTCTGACGATGGCCGATACGCTTTTTGCTGGCCTTGCGGCGTCTGCGATAAGCAGGATATAATTTTTCGCCTTTGACAACTGATTCAGCAGCCGTAGAAACAAATCTGCCTATAACCTTTGCGCCGGCTACATAAGGGAAGCCGATTGTGGCATCTTTGCCTGAACCAATCATCAGAACCTTATCCATTTCTATCGTCTGGGCATCATCAGCCACGTCAGCCAGTTCGATTAAGAGTCTGTCACCCTGGTTAACCATATACTGTTTACCGCCCTGTTCAATTACTGCATACATCAAACAACTCCTGAAAAATACATTCATACTTATGGGAAAGCGAGGGATTATAGTGATTTGGCCGATATAAGTAAAGAGAATTGTTTTTAAGTTAATTAAAAGCAAAGTTTGTCTTTAAAATCCCTAATTTTTTTTGATATTTTGCAATAAGGGCTGCACAGAAAGCGTCTTTAATGGTGAAATTGCCGATGGACGAGAGAAAAGAGAAAATAGAGCAACTTGTCGCACTGTGTAAGAAAGGCGAAGCAATCGGCTTTTCACAGTTGGTTGATATTTACGCAAGTCGTTTGTACGGCTACTTTTACAGATTGGCTGGCAATAGAGACGACGCGAATGAACTGGTAAGTGAGCTCTTTTTAAAAATTACAGAAAAAATAGGAAGCTGCAAGGTCGAAACCTTCGAGCCGTGGCTATTCAGGATAGCATCTAACCTTTTTACAGATTATATCCGAGCGAAAAAACGGCGAGAAAAAATGCTTAATAAAATGGCCGAGCAGTGTCCGACGGAAACGCCTGACGAAAAAGACGACGGGTATCTGGCCGATAAACTCACAAAGCAGATGCAAAAGTTAGATGCCGAGACGGCCGAAATTATTGCAATGCGATTTTATTCGGGTTTGAGCTTTGAGGAACTGGCGAAGATGCGAAATGAGCCGATTGGGACGTGCCTTTCAAAGGTGCATCGGGGCATAAAAAGGCTCAGGCAGTTAATGGAAAATGAAAATGAATAAATTTAAAAATAAAAATGAGAGCCTTGACAGTCTGCTGGCGAAGTTTTTTTCGACCTCTGAAGCTAAGCAGGTAAAGGATGATTTTTCGTTTGCTGATAAGGCGTTTGAAAAAATTCCCACAGCAAAACCTGCCGAGCAGACGATAGATGAAATAAAGCGGAAAATCGCCGTAAAACTTTCGATGCAAAAACATATAAACTGGCCGAGGGTATTATTGCAGACTGTTGCGGTTGCGGCGGTTGTGATTTTAGCGGCTGTTTTGACTTTGCCGGACAAACCCGCTGCCGACAAAATCGCAGCAAAAACACAGGTGCAGGATATTCAGCTTATTTCTGATATGGATATATCTCTGTATGAAGCGGAGATTGCACAATTGAACAGCGAATTTCTGACGCTAAGTTACGGCGAAGAGAATGGCAAAAACGGAACATTACTCGACCTAACCGAACGGGTTGAAGTTGAAATAATTGAAACAGATAACACATTTTGGAAAGGGTAAAGAAATGAAGTCAATGGTAAAAATTTTGACAATCGCGGCGATGATTTTGCTGACGGCAGCGGTATTTGTTAATGCCAAGCCGCAGGAAAATGGCAACCCCGATGGCGAGAGAATGGTCGGCAACGGAGAGTTTGCGGAGAAGATACTCGACGACATCAGGGCTAAAGACCCCAATGAGGCAGCAAGGCTTGAGCAGCTTCGCGAAGAGAATCCCCGCCAGTTCCGTATGGAGCTGAGAAAAATTGCTATGAAAGATATGCCTATGGGCGAGCCTGATATGAGACTTGATCGTAAGGGGCGCGGAGCGGAAATGAGAATGCCAGGTGGGCCAGACGGAATGCCAGGCGGGCGTGGTGGAATGCCGGGGATGGCGATGGAACGAGCTCATATGATGGAAGGCCAGCTTATGACCTGGCTGACAAAGAATGAGCCGGCGGAAGCGAACAGTCTGACTGCGCTGAAAGGAAAAGACCCGCAGGCTTATATGAGAAAAATTATGATTGATGCGAGGAAGTATCGCCAGATTATGGATGTCGAAGAAACCAATCCCGCTCTGGCGGAAGTTTTAAAAAAGGAACTCAAGCTGAAAGAACATCGGAATGAACTGCTTGAAAAATTCAGGGCTACCGAAGACGCCAAGCAAAAGGAAACAATTAAGGCAGAGTTGAAGGATGTCTTGAGCCAGACGTTTGATGTAAGCCTTCAGAAACAGCAAATTAAGTATGAAGAATTGAAGAAGAGGCTTGAAGAACTGCAGAAAAACGTGAACAAGAGTCAGACGGAACTTGAAAATTTTAAGAATAACAAGGATGCGCTGGTCGATAAAGAACTTGAAAATATTATCAGCCCGTCCGGCCAGTTCAACTGGGATTAACGCAACAGGCGATACAGAATAATATATGTAAAAGCCCTTTTGAGTTTTGAAAGGGCTTTTTTTATTTTTATCTTTAATTTTCCATTCCTTTACTATACCCTATCTCTTAACCTCTATACCCTAAAAGGAAATTTTTATGGCTCATTTGTTTATAGACCAGATTCAGGCAGGCCAGCAAATCAATGATGTTTATTTGATAAGCCAGGCGGTGCTGCGAAGCACGACCAACGGCAAACTTTATATCGCGATGTTTGTGGCCGACAAGACGGGCAAAACAAACGGCCGGGTATGGAACGCGACCGAGGAACTTTTCAAATCGCTGCCGAAGGAGGGATTTGTTCAGATAATCGGCAGGAGCGAACTGTATCAGAATACTCTGCAAATCGTAGCTGATAAGATAGCCTCTGTGCCTTCGGAAAAAATAAATATCGACGACTATCTGCCCAGAACGCCAAAAGACATTAAGCAGATGTACGAAGAAACAGTAAAAATCCTCGGCGAAATAAAAAATCCATCTGTTAAGGCTCTGGTCGATGAGTTTATTAAAGATAAAGAGCTGATGAAAAAATTCTGCAAGGCCCCCGCTGCGATGAGCAATCATCACAGCTATCTTGGCGGATTACTTGAACACACGCATAATATGCTCAAATCGGCAAAAGCGATACTGCCCTGCTATCCGCAGCTTCAGGCAGACCTTGTGCTGGCGGGAATTTTTCTGCACGATATGGGCAAGACCGAAGAGCTCAGTTATGAAATGGCGTTCGGCTATACGGACAAAGGCCAGCTAATCGGGCATATTGTTCAGACTACACTGATGGTTGACCAGAAGGCCGACGCGATTGAAATCAGTCAGACAATTTTAGACAGCATTATGCACATTATTTTGTCGCATCATGGCGAGTACGAATTCGGCTCGCCCAAATTGCCGATGACAGCCGAGGCATATTTGGTGAATTTCCTCGATAACATCGATGCCAAGATGAACCAGATAGCCGAGAAGATTGAAACCGACCCAAGCCAGGACAATTGGACTGGATTCATCAAGGCTCTCGATTCAAAATTATACAGAAAAAGAGTCGTGGATTAGTCGTAGGGACAGACCACATTCAGAGCCCAAGCGATAGCGCAGGGTGTCGTAGGGGCAGACCTGTGTGTCTGCCCTCTGTCATTCCCGCGCAGGCGGGAATCCAGTCTTTCAGTTTAGAGCATATTAGCGAACATAAAATTTTGTTTTCCAACGCCTTAGCAATTTTGATGCAAAACACTCTAACTGTCGCGGCTCTGATTTTATTTCAAACCAAGCACATCGGCCATTGAGTATTTAGCGGGTTTTTTATCAACAAGCCAGGCTGCTGCGCGGACAGCGCCTGCAGCGAATGTATCCCTGCTATGCGCGCTGTGCGAAATTGTTACGGTTTCGCCAAGCGTGCCGAACATTACGGAGTGTTCGCCAATTGTATCGCCGAGGCGGATTGCCTGCATACCGATTGTGCCCTTTTTGCGAAGAGCTTCTTTACCGCTCCTGCCCATATCGAGGCAGGCGGGAAAATCCTTCTTTGTTTCGGCGGCGATTCTTTCGGCCAGCGTCATAGCTGAGCCGCTGGGCGCGTCTTTTTTGAAACGATGATGCGCTTCGACAATTTCGATGTCGTATTCTTCGCCGAGTTTGGCTGCGACTTTGCCTGCAATCTCGAAAAGCAGATTCATTCCAACGCTCATATTTGTCGCCTGAATAACGGGGATTGACTTTGCGGCAGCTTCAATTTTTTTGAGCTGGTCATCTGCAAGGCCGGTAGTGCCGCAAACGAGGGCGGCTTTATTTTTCAGGCAGTAGTCGAGCGTATTGCCAAACGCGGCGGGAAGTGAAAAATCGATAACGACATTTGCGCCGGCAGGAAAATCGGAGGTGATTTTCACGCCTGTCTGTTCGAGGTCCTTGCCAAGTTCGGGATTGCCTGCGTTTTCAATCAGGCCGATGATATTGAAGTTTTTTGATGCTGCGGCAAGAGCGGTAAGTCTTCTGCCCATTCTGCCTGCTGCACCGACGATTATTAGTTTTGGAGTCATTTTTCGTTCCTTTTCAAACGACGAAGTAAGGAAATAAAGGTATAAGGAAGCAAGGAAACCCGGCCAATGGAAATCCTTATCTCTTTGCGTCTTTACCTCTTTACTTCTTTTTCGTAGTAATTATAAGCCCAAAAAGAGCTTTTGACAAGTAATAGCTTAAAACTTGCAAATATAGGTTTGCTACGGTATCATTGCAAAGCGGTTAAAGGGAAAAGTTCGTGTCAAAACTCAAAAAAACAGCAGCCCAAAACAAATTACAGATAAAAAGAATGGTAGAGTTGGTTGTAAGTCGATTTTCGCCTGACAAAATCATTCTTTTCGGTTCTCACGCCAGGGGCAACGCCAGAGCGGACAGCGATATTGACCTGCTTATCGTAATGCCTGTAAAAGGTTCAATACGCCGAAAAACTGTCGAAATCGGCGTTGCGCTCCACGATATTGCAGTCGCAAAGGATTTGATTGTAGTCAGGCCTCAGGATTTCGAGTGGCGAAAGGATATTGTTGGAACGATAGAATGGCCTGCTGCGAGGGAAGGGAAACTTCTTTATGCCCGGACAGGATAAAACCACAATCGTTGCCGGCGAATGGGGCATTAAGGCTGAAAATGACCTGAAAAACGCCGCTCATACGCTTAAATTAGGCACGAAATGTCCGACCGATACGGTTTGTTTTCACGCCCAGCAGTGCGTCGAAAAATATCTAAAAGCCCTGCTTGTTATACTGAAAATTGAGTTTGGGCGTAGTCATGACATTGAAATTTTGGTTTCACTTCTGCCAAAAAGCATAAAATTCCCATTATCAGTCGAACAGCAAAGGCTGCTGACGGAATACGCAACGACAACTCGTTATCCCGGCCATTATGAGCCGATTTCTCTTACTGAGGCCAAACAGGCGGTAAAAATCGCCAAGCAGGTACGGCAAAAAGTGAAAAAACTGCTCCAGGAATACGCGTTATTTTGAGAAAATAACGCACAAAAGCCTGTTTTCAGCCTGATAATGAGGTTTTTACCATCATTAAAAACTACTTGCATCCCCGAAAAAAGCCGATATAATACTGTGCTTCTCTTTATAAAGGTGAAAGAAAATGAAAGAAGGCATACATCCAAAATACGATGTCGTTAAGGTAAAATGCGGCTGCGGTAACACGTTTGAGACCCGCAGTACGGTTAAGAACATCAATGCAGATATTTGCTCGATGTGCCATCCGTTCTATACCGGCAAACAGAAGTTCGTTGATACAGCCGGTCGAATCGAAAGATTCCAGAAGAAATATGGCCAGAGCTATATCAAAGAGCCGGCGAAAAAAGAAAAGTAGTTTCCGTTCGTGTACAACTTGCGCTGTCGGTCGTAGTCAAACAGGCTATGAATCGGCAGCGTAATTTTTTTATCCATATTTAGCGATAATTATACTGGTTAGTATTATGAGCGATATAAATTCAGCCTTAATAAAGAAACTGACGGAGCAGGAGAATCGGTTCATCGAAATAGAGAAACTGCTTGAAGACCAGGCTATAGCTTCCGACCCGATGAAAGCCATCGCCCTTGCCAAAGAACAGGGCAAACTCAAACTGACCGTTTCGAGATATCGCAGCTATAAGAAGATGCTTGAGGAAATCGAGCAGTCCAAGGCGATTATAAATGACCCGGCGACTGACGAAGAATTTAAGCAGATGGCGGTTGAAGAACTGGCGGGACTTGAGCAGAAGAGCAATGAGCTTTTCGAGCAAATAAAAGATTCGTTTGTTATGGCGGATGATGCGGCGGTCGGTTCGGTGATTATGGAAATTCGGGCAGGAACAGGCGGCGATGAGGCGGCGCTGTTCGCACGCGATTTATACGAAATGTATATTCGCTACTGCGAAAAGCAAAAATGGAAAATCGAGCAGATGGATTTCAGCGCAAGCGAGCTTGGCGGTTTTCGGGAAGTGATTTTAAACATCAAAGGCCCGGGAGTCTGGACGCATTTGGGATACGAAGGCGGCGGACATCGCGTTCAAAGGGTTCCGGAAACTGAAACACAGGGCAGAGTTCATACATCTGCGGTAACGGTCGCGGTTCTGCCTGAAGCTGAAGAATTAGATATTCAAATTCCTCCGAGCGATGTCAACGAATATGTCAGCAGAGCCGGCGGACCAGGCGGACAGGCCGTTAATAAAATCAACAGCGCGGTGAAACTCGAACACATTCCAACGGGCATCACGGTAAATATGCGAGAGGACAGGAGTCAGCATAAGAATCGCGCAAAGGCATGGCGGCTGCTGAGAAGCAGAGTTTATGAGCATTATCAGGCAATTGATAAAAGCAAACGCGAAAAGACCCGCAAAACTATGATTGGTTCGGGGGACAGGTCGGAAAGAATACGGACGTATAATTTCCCGCAGAACAGGCTGACCGACCACCGTATAAATATGTCGCTGTATAATCTCGATAAAATAATTGCAGGCGATATGGACGAATTGATTGCAGGGCTTATAGAATACGATAAAAAACTTCGTTTAGAAAACTTATCTTAATGTTTCTGACATAGATTAAAAAAATTGAAGATTGAAAAATGAAGATTGAAAATTTATGGAATCGGCTTCGCCGATGAAGTTTCATAAAACAGCATCGCCGAATGGCGATTCCTCAAATCTTCATTCTACAATCTTCATTCTTCAATAATTTAGTTTTCTGTGGCTATATTATTATTTTGGGGCCGACTGTAATATGAGAAAGGCAAGATTTTACTGCGAGACAATTACGCTGAACGCCGAGGCTGTTATCGACGACGTTCAGTTAAGGCATTTGACCAAAGTAATGCGACTTGCCAAAGGCGACTGTGTTGAGCTTTTTGACGGCAAAGGAACCACGGCTCAGGCGGCGATAGAAAAAATCACCAAAAACCAGGCACTATTAAAAATACAATCATTAGATACTTTGCCAGCGCGGACAAACCGCAGAATAATTATCGCATCAAGTGAGGCTAAGGCTCAGCGTTTTGAATTAGTTATCGGCAAATGCACGGAGCTGGGTGTTGACAGGATTTCGCCTATAATTTTCGAGCGAACGGTCAAGCAGCCGGAGGGAAAAAATGTTTTGCGAAGGTATGAAGCAATCGCAGTGGAATCAGCCAAGCAGTGTCAGCGGAATTTTCTGCCAATAATAGATAAACCGCAAAATTTTGAGCAGGCGATTGAACAACTGACGAAAGAATATCCCAATGCTAAGATAATTTTCGGGTCTTTGACAGAAGGCTCGATTTCTGTTATAAATTTTGAGTTTAATACCCAAGACATTATTGCCTTTATCGGTCCGGAGGGCGGCTTTACAGAGGCTGAAGAAAAAACTTTAAAGACTCTTAATGCTGCGGCTGTAAAGCTCACAGACACGGTTTTAAGAATTGAAACGGCGGCGATTGCGGTCGGAGCGATACTGGCGGCTAAGAGAGAAAATAGCCACGAATGAACACGAATAAACACAAAAAAAGAAAAAGAAAATATTGAAGATTGTTGAAAAAATTCTGGAAGTTAGAAAACTTGTAACGCAGGCGAAGGCGGCAGGCAAGACTGTCGGTTTAGTGCCTACAATGGGTGCTTTACACGAAGGGCATTTCTCGCTTATAAGAGCCGCAAAAAAACAAACTGATTTTGTGGTGGTGAGTATCTTTGTCAACCCGACTCAATTCGGGCCGACAGAAGACATTGACAAATATCCGCGAACGCTCGATGCAGATGCGGCAGGATGCGAAAAAAATGGTGCAGATGTAATTTTTGCGCCAACGGCTGATGAAATTTATGCGCAGCAGAATTTATCGTGGGTTAATGTTGAAAAACTTGACCAGCCTTTGTGCGGGAAAAACAGACCCGGACATTTCAGAGGCGTGGCAACGGTTTGCGCGAAGCTCTTCAATATCGTCCAGCCCGATATAGCGTTCTTCGGGCAGAAGGATGCGCAGCAGTCGCTCATTATTCAGCGAATGGTTGCGGATTTGAATATGCCTTTGAAAATTGTCGTCTGCCCTACCGTTCGCGAAAAAGACGGGCTGGCGATGAGCAGCAGGAACAGGTATCTAAACGCTGATGAGCGAAAAGACGCTGCGCTATTATATGCCTCGCTGCAGGAAGCGGAGATTTTAATCGCCGGCGGATTGCGAGACAGCAAAAAAATCATCAGCGAAATGGAAAAAATTATAAAGCTGAGCAATCGGGCGAAAATCGACTATATAAGTATTGTTGATGCGCAAACGCTTGAGGAAGTCGAGCAGGTTGAAGGCAAAACTCTGCTCGCAATAGCGGTTAAAATCGGCTCGGCAAGATTGATTGACAATATAATCATAACAGCTTAGAATTACAGCCTGAAAGATAAGGATTTTAATTATGCTGATAAAAGTTTTGAAAAGTAAAATACACCGTGCAACAGTTACCGATGCGCTCATAGACTATCCCGGCAGTATCGGCATTGATTCTGCGCTGATGGAGGCGAGCGGAATAACGCCTTACGAGCTTGTTCTTGTTGCGGATGCGACTAACGGGGCAAGACTTGAAACTTATGTTGTGCCCGAGGCGGCAGGCAGCGGCAAGGTGCAGATTCTTGGCGCAGCGGCCAAGCTGATGAACAAGGGAGACATTGTTATTATTATGAGTTTTGGTTATCTTTCGCCGGAAGAGGCAAGACACACCAAACCAAAAGTCGTTGTCGCTGACGAAAAAAACGGAATTAAGGAAATACAGTAAAATATGCTATGCTGAAGGCATTCCGCACTTTTGATTTTTTATTTTTGATATTTAATTTTCTTTATGCATCCTGAACTTTTCAGAATACCGTTCACCGACCTTACCGTAAAGAGTTACGGCGTTCTAATGGTGTTCGGATTTATGTGCGCAATCTATATCATTCGCAAACTCTCACGCGGTATGGGCGAAAACGAAGACCATGTAACAACGGCGGCATTGTACTCTCTCATTGCAGGCGTCGCGGGCAGCAGACTGTTTTATGTAGTTCACTACTGGAGTCAATTCAAAGGCAGAGGCATTTTGGAAATTTTCGCCGTCTGGGACGGCGGCCTTGAATTGCTCGGCGGAGTATTGACTACGATTTCCGTTATCGTTATTTATCTCAGGGTCAAGGGCCTGCCAATAAGACGCTATTTGGATATCCTGGCGGTCGGGTTAATGATGGCTCTCGCCTTCGGCAGAATCGGCTGTCTTTTCAGCGGCTGCTGCTTCGGCAGGCCGACAAATTCCTGTCTTGCGATTCATTTCCCATATAATTCATTCGCGTATAACAGTCAGGTTCGACCCGATGATAACAGGCACAGAGAAAAACCTTATATGGAACTGCCCGCCGATTACTTTGGTTATATGGACGAAAATGGCAAGTGGCTCGATGCGCCGGAAACGGTCAAATATGATTATGTGTTGAAGCCTAAGGAAATGCTTTCGCCCCAGCAGAAAGTTGAGGTTTCAAAAGGCGGCAAATATCGCTGTCTTGGAGTTG
>JBAZTW010000015.1:0-51541 GCA_041661665.1 Phycisphaerae bacterium
CCAAAATATTCTCTAATATCAGTAGTTATAAAACTTCTGCCTGTTGTTCGCGAGTAACGGATATTTTTGGGAGACACAAAATGACTAACAAACTGTGTTCAGTATCGTTAATTTTTCTTATCTGTGGTATTCTTTTGGCGGCAGAGGATAAAAATCAGGATGCCAATTCCGTCGCCGTTACAGTTTATAACGCTAACTTCGCTGTCGTCAAAGACTGTCGCCCCATCGTATTCAGCGAAGGGCAAAACGTCATAAAATTTACCGATGTGGCTTCGGCAATCGAACCTGCCAGCGTAAATTTTAAGAGCATAACCTCACCCGGCCAAATAAGCGTTCTCGAGCAAAATTATGAATACGACCTTGTCAGCACATCCAGCCTGCTCAATCGCTATCTTGATAAAGTTGTTCACGTTTCAGTCAAAGGCAGCGGTGCAGATGCCGGCAAAACAATAGCGGGCATTCTACTCTCCTGTGCCGACGGCAATCTAATTATCGACACCAAAAAAGACGGAATCGCAATAATTTCCCAAAGCAGCGTTGAGAATATAACACTTGAAGAACTGCCTGAAGGACTGATTGTCAAACCGACCCTCGTTTGGCTGGCTGAATCAGCAGTTGAAGGAAGTCAGAATTGTCAGGTCTCATACACAACAGGCCAAATCGGATGGAGCGCTGATTATTCTGCGATTTTAAGCGCAGCCGAAGACAGCCTCGATTTGACCGGCTGGGTTACTATCGACAATAAAAGCGGCGCAGCCTATAAAGACGCGACAATAAAACTTATCGCAGGCGATGTCCGCAGAATCGTACCGCCGCAGCCGATGATGATGGATAGAATGGAAGTAAAATATAATATGGCAGGAGCGGCGCCTGCCTTTGAGGAAAAATCTTTTATGGATTATCACCTCTACACCCTCCAGCGAAAAAGCACAATAAACAATAACCAGACCAAGCAGATTGAATTTATCAGTCCCGCATTGAATATCCCAGCTAAGAAAATTTATCTCTATGAACGTGACAAAAACGAGAAAAAAGTTCAGGTAAAATTTGAGTTTTACAATAAAAAAGAAAACGGTCTGGGCATAGCTCTGCCGAAAGGCAAGGTTCGCGTCTTTAAAAAGGATACTGACGATTCACTTGAATTTGTCGGCGAAGATTCAATCGACCATACGCCCAAGAACGAAAAAATTCTGCTCTATATCGGCGATGCTTTCGACATAGCCGTTGACTACAAACTTTTGGACAGCAAAGTTGAAAGACGCAGCAGATGGGAAAAGCATTCGATAGAGCTGAAAAACCGCAAGGCTGAAAAGGTTGTCGTTTTTGTCGATGAAAAGTTTCCAGACTGGGTCAACTGGAATATTGAGAATTCGACTGTTAAGTATGTTAAGACCGACGCTCAAACCGCCCGATTTACCGTCGAACTTGAACCAGATGCCAACACCGTCGTGGAATACTCCGCAATGCAAACGTGGTAAAACGCAATATCAAAAAGAAAAAATATAATATATTTTGGAAAGGTTATATGATGAGGTACATTTTATTTTCCTTGTTTTTTGTTGTTTGTGTTTTTTGCCAAAATTCCATAGGCGCACAAAACAATCAGAATGGCACAATTGTTTTTGAGGCCTACAGTATTTCTGTTGACCTGCGTCCGCTTGATATTAATGAATTAACCATATTTTTTGACGAGACAGCCGAACAGGATTCGAATAATGTTGCTGCCATCGAAAATCTTAACAGATGGAATATTTTTCACAAAGTCGACAAAGATATAGGTTACAGGATTTATTTTGAATTTTATGCGGACACCGAAGGCAAATGGCAGTTTGATTTTGTTTATGATGCAGGCATAGTTTCAGGCGTGCTAATCGACCAGAAGGAAGTTTTCTTCAGTGATATGGACAAATACATTGACATCCAAAAACCAATGGTAAAAACAGTTGCTCTTAAACATGGCTGGCACAAGTTTGAATTCCTTGCTCTCGAAAATTGCTGCGGCTCACCAATAACAATTAGAGTCAAAAAACCGGATATGAAAGAATTCAAGGTTATCTCTGATAAAACGTTACAACTGCGAAGTATAACGCAATAGTTTCGGAGGGGCTTTCCTGTCCGCCATAGTCTTGGCGACGGCGGAAGCCCTCAAGGTTCACTTTTTTTGAAAGGAGTTTGTTATGCGTCTAATTTATTTTATTATATTGATTGTGGTGTTTGCGTCTTTCTGGAAAATTTTTGTCAAGGCCGGCAGGCAGGGCTGGGAAGGTATTATCCCGATTTACAATTGTTATGTTCTCCTGCTGATTCTGAATAAACCAATATGGTGGCTGATACTTATATTTATTCCAATTGCCCAGCTCGTCGTGGGTTTTTTGCTTAGTATGGCTCTGGCGGAAAGATTCGGCAAAAGCACAGGTTTTGCGGTTGGAATGTTTTTCCTGCCGTTTATTTTCTATCCAATCCTTGCCTTTGGCGATGCCCAGTACAAATAAATTAGCGATTATTATTAGACACGGATTAACATGGATTGCAGTAGAGATGCGCGCATATTTTTATTAAATTGTATTTTTTTAACTCAAGTCATAGTAAGGGTCTCCATCTATAAAGTCGTTAGACGGCTTTTGGCCGCCGGCCTCCAACGTCGCCACTGGACGATTCTGCCAAAGAGGTTGGGCGGTTTTTCACGCTGGCAACTTTCTTACGCAGACACGATAAAGCAGTAGTCAGTATTCAGTAGACAGTAGTATTTGGAATTTAATATCTCTGCCGCAGGCAGTCCTCAACTATTGGTTATTGACCATTGACTACTCACTATTACAGAGGACTTGCGCGTTTTTGCTGAAAATTGACCTAAAATTTAAAGGGGAGGTTTTGTAAGTGGTTATAAAATAAGGAGAAGAATTTTTTAATTTTTTTTACGCGCGCAAGTTTTTACTTGCGCGTTTGGCCGTTCGACAAGCTCACGACAGGCCGATGTGGATAAAAGTAGTCAGTATTCAGTAGACAGTAATCGTTGTCCGTCTTCGTCTTCGACTACGCCGTGACAGGCAAGGACACGAATTTTTTAAACGCTGATTTTATGGATTTCTTTATTTTTTTGGTGGGGATTTATTGGTTCTCTGTGCGATGTCCGCTATTAAAACAGGCCGTTTTGGCTTTTTCTTATTTTTATTGCCACTCTAATGGTCGTTGTAACACATAGCCATCTATCCTGACAACTTTATCGGGAAATTGATTTTGTGCAAGCAGTCTATGGCCAAGGGACAACTGAACATCTGCAACGGCCTTTAATGCTGCGGAAAAACGATTAGGTGGGAAAAATACTATTATCCTTTTCTGTGGAAATATTTTCTTAATTGCATTAATAGGGCCAACCAAATCACTGTCTGCGGAAATAAGTAACGCCGTGTCGAATCTATCCTCAAACGCATCCACAAGTAGTTCTGTTGCAATATTAACATCCGTCATTTTTTCTTCAAAACTCGGCCAGCTTTGTTTGCAGTTTCTACAGGTGATTTTCTTGCTCAAGTAATGGCCATAAAATGTTTTGAAATCGTCCAAAGTACCCAGTGCTTCGAGAAATGTATTTTGCCTTATTCTTTTCTCCGGCGGGCCTGATATTCGAGCAGTAAAGTATTTGGTGGCAATCAATTGTTGGTTCTCTTTTAACAGGTTTTGAATCATTGCTTTTATGTTGAGCCAGTAAAACCGCTTAAGATTGCTGTCTCTAAGGCCGAAATACAGATTAAAACCATCCACATATGCTATGACTTTTTTAACTGCTATTGCCATTATATGAAAATTTCCTTAAAATAACTTGACGAACAAGCCGATATTATATACAGTATAAAGCAATGAAACTCCCCCGAAGATCGCATCTTCGGGTTTACGCTCCCGCAAGGGGGCGTTTCTTTTGCGCTACTGAGTTTGTCTTTTAACCGCATCAAGAGTTTTGCCATTTTTATATTTCCATTCCAACCAGCCATTTGCTTCTCTGGCCAGTACCGTACCAGCGGCAGCACTTGGAGAGGAAAATATATAATCACTAATAAACTTATAGATATTATTCTCCTCAACAAGAATTCCATCTTCGACAAGTTTCTTTCGCAGACTGCTCAATCCAGTTCCTACTGATTTAGCCTCTAACAAATTACATTTTGAACCAGCAAAAACTACAAAGCCATCTTCTGTATATTCACCCTCCGCACAAGCATCTTTGCCTTTACAGGTAAGTACATCTTTTGTAGTTGGTTTTTGAATTTCATCAAAAATAGGATAGCCTAAAGTTGAAACCAAAATTTTCATAGTCTCAAAATGATCCAACATATCCGCTTCCATCGATTCGGTAATGTGCGATTTAGTCGGGGTAGTTGAATTATCTATTTGATATCGCCCCGTATTTCCAGCCTGCTGATAGCAAAGCCATTCCAAATATTTTATATGGCTTTTAGTAAAGTCTTTCTTGCTGGAAATTATAGCAATTGCGACACTCCAAAAATCCTTACTTCTGTTATGTTCGAATAGGCGATCTCTGCAATTTTCAGCTTCACCAATATAAACTATTGGTTTTGCATTTTCAGTTTCTCTACCAATAAGAAAATATATCCCCACATTGTTTAATTCGTCTCGCTCAGCTGCAAAATCTAATTTTGAACGTGGAATAAGCATTGCTTTGATGCTTCGACTTGTGATGTCGGCAATTTTTACACCGCGTGGATTACCATCGGGCAAGAATATCTGAATAGTTTTTGCTTTGTTGTCTGCCATTAAAATTCTCCAAACCAAATACTCTCTGATTTTGTACTATTCTTATCTGTTTGTCAAAACTTATTTCTCATAACTATTTTTTCACAAAAAAGTTTCCCGGCAGGTTTTTAATAATTCCCTTCAACCTAAGCGCGACAAGCGTTGCGTTAACTTTCCCCGCGGGGATTTTAGTATCGGCGATGAGCTGCTCAACGTGGACAGGTTCGCCATCAAGGCAATCGAAAATCTTCCGCTCGTCCTCCGTCAAATTCAACTGCGAAGAATCAAACAAAGGCATCTCAACATTTTTAATGGCCTGTGTTGCTGACGCGGAAACATAATCGGCAAATTCCTTTTTCAAAAATTCCAAAGTCTCAATCACATCATCAACCGACTCGACAAGTTTTGCGCCCTGCTTAATCAAACTGTGCGGCCCTTTCGACAGCGGCGAATCAACTCTGCCGGGGACTGCCATTACCTCTCTGTCATTTTCGAGTGCAGCTTTGGCGGTGAGCAGCGCGCCGGAACGAGGCATTGCCTCAATTACTATCGTTGCCAAACAAAGACCGGCGATAATCCTGTTACGAGCCGGGAAATTTTCCGCCAATGGCTCATATTCCATAGGCAGTTCGCTGATGCATGCGCCGCTTTGCGAAATTTTTTCAAACAGCGATTTATTCTCAGGCGGGAAAATTTTTGATAGTCCGCAACCCTGAACAGCAAATGTTCTGCCGCCCGCGCTTAATGCGCCTGTGTGGGCTGACGAGTCGATACCTCTTGCCATACCGGAAACAATTGTGAAACCTGCCGAGGCCAAAAGGTGAGCGAATCGACTTGCCTGTTCGCTGCCGTAATGGCTGCATCCGCGCGAGCCGACTATGGCTACGGCAAGACTATCCGATGGAACTAAATTGCCTTTGATGTAGAGGACAGGTGGAGGGTCATAGATTTTTTTCAGCAGGACAGGATAGCGTTCATCTTCGAGAGTGATAATTGCAGTACCGAATTTTTCGGCGAGTGCGATTTCTTTATCGACATCGAAGCTATTTTTGGTTCGCAGTATCTGCTCAGCGGTTTTTGGACCGACGCCATCGACTTTTTCCAGGCCTGTTGCACTGGTATTTAAAACAGCGTCAACGGAGCCGAAATGTTTTAAAAGTCTGATAAAAATAGTAGGCCCGACACCATTACAGCGAACAAGTCGCAGCCAATTTCGTATATTTTCAGAGTTTTCCTGCATTTTTATGTGTTTTTTACCAAAAAATGGGGGAATTATTGCGACATTCTCAGCATTTTTCGCAAAAAAACAACAAAAACTTACGTTTTTTGTGAAAAATAACAGCCCTATTGTGATATTGGGACTTTTTAAATCTTTAATTATTTTTAAATATAATACGAAATTATAAGTATCGTTTTTACCACAACTTCATTTTGGTAAAATAGTTATGCTAAGAGATATATATAACCGTCATAGTGTATAATTCATTGAAAATCATATTAGATTGACTTGAAAGGTCTTTGCTGTTATCTTATCAAACTATGGTTTCCCGAAATATTACAATTAAAAAAACCGCTAAACCTGCATCCAAAACGGAAAAGGTTAAGCCGAGCAAGCAATTTAGGACGCTAAAGCAGGGTCTTGAGTATTTGTTCACTCGGACAGACTACGAAAAGCAGAGCCGGCTGCGGTATAATGTAACGACTTTCAGTCTTGAACGAATGGAAGGGCTGCTTTCGCTGGTGGCCAATCCGCATAAGAAGTTAGCCACCGCGCACATCGCAGGCACAAAAGGCAAGGGTTCGACGGCGACAATGCTTGCGAGAATGCTGCAGGCAAATGATTACAGCGTTGGGCTTTACACGTCGCCGCACGTTGTTGATTTGCACGAGCGAATAGCGATAAACGGTAAAGATATCTCCGATTCCGAACTTTTGGGTCTTATCAATCGCATTTATACCTCGGTTGAAAAGATGGCCAAAAAGGATGCTCCGACATTTTTTGAGATATTTACCGCGATGGCGTTTATGTATTTTGTGGATAAAAAAGTTGATATAGCCATCATCGAAACCGGTTTGGGCGGAAGATTGGACAGTACGAATGTTATAGAGCCCACGGTTGTCGGCATTACGAGTATTTCTATCGACCATCAGAATCTGCTGGGTAATACGATAGACCTGATAGCCAAAGAAAAAGCGGGGATTATAAAAAAAGGCGTTCCTGTTGTAACTGTTTCGCAGGAACCAGCGGCGATGAAAGAGATAAAAAAAGCCGCATTAGCTGCAAAAGCTTCTCTAATGGTAACCGGCAAAGATATAGATTTTTCATACAGGTTTGAGTCATCTCGTGAACACGGGCCTCATACACGGATTTGTCTGACTACGCCTACGAGTAAATTTGAGCATTTGAGAGTTCCGCTTCCCGGCGAACATCAGGCGGTGAACTGCGGACTTGCTTTAGCGATGCTTGATACGTTAAAAGTCGGCGGGTATAAAATCGACGACGGCAAGGCTATTGAAGGCCTCAAAAATATAAAAATGTCGGGCAGAATGGAAATAATCCATAATGACCCGCGCATATTGGTTGATGCAGCGCATAACGCATCCAGCATAAAGGCTCTTGTGAACGCAATCGGCCAGCATATTCCTTATGATTCGATGATAATGATTTTCGGCTGCGGTCAGGATAAAGATGTAAGGGGTATGCTCGAACAGCTTCAGTACGGAGCTGACAAGGTGATATTCACTCGCAGCAATTCACCCAAGGCGATGTATCCGCAGGATTTGTCGGATATGTACACAGAAATCTGCGGCAAGATGTGCCAGACAGCAATGAGTCTGCGTGAAGCGATACGGATAGCCTCCAGCGCGATAGGCAAGGAAGACCTCCTCTGTGTCACTGGCAGTTTTTATTTAGTCGGCCAGGCGAAGGTGATGTTCAAACCGCATTAATTTGAAATTTCAAATCTCAAATTGCAACATCCAAACAAATTCAAGTATTCCACACCAGGACATTTGTAAATGAATGGTTTGAAATTTAGAGTTTGTTTTTGTGTTTATTTTACTTTTTTTAGGATTATTCAATGCCATTTAAGTGTTTTGGTCTTTCAGACCCGTTAGTAAGAGGTATTCTGGCCACCGGTTATACCGCTCCAACAGAAATTCAGTCCAAGGCACTGCCTGCCGCGATAGCAGGTCAGGATGTAATCGGCTGCGCGCAGACCGGCACAGGTAAAACAGCAGCGTTTGTATTACCTATTTTAAACAGGCTTGGTCACGAAAGGGGCGGGAGTAAAATCGTAAGGGCTCTTATTCTCACGCCGACGCGTGAATTGGCGGCGCAAATAGAGGATTGTATCGAAAGCTATGGACGATTTTTGCATTTGAAATCTTTGGCTATTTACGGCGGAGTCAGCATAAACAATCAGTTAGGCATTCTTCGCAGAGGCGTTGATATTGTTGTCGCTACGCCGGGGCGATTGATTGACCATATTCAGCGAGGCTCTATCAATCTTAAACATATTGAAGTGCTTGTTCTCGACGAAGCGGACAGGATGTTCGATATGGGATTTATTAACGATGTGCGAAAAATCATCGGTTTTTTGCCGAAGGAAAGACAGACGATGCTTTTCTCGGCGACGATTTCAAAGGAAGTAAGAGCTCTCGCACAGGGCGTTCAGAAGTCGCCGAAGATGATTCAGGTCGGTCAGGAACGAAAACCAATTGAGACAATCACGCAGCGGATTTATCCGGTGAAGAAGGAATTGAAACCTGACCTGCTGCTTTATATGCTCAAGAACAGAAGTATGTACAGCGTTTTGGTTTTTTCAAGAACGAAACGCGGAGCGGATAAAATCGCCCGCAGATTGCAAAAGGAAGAAATCGTATCGGCGGCGATACATTCGGATAAAACGCAGGCACAGCGGCAGCGCGTTTTGGAAGGTTTTAAAAAAGGAAAATATCAGGTTCTGATTGCGACGGACATCGCGGCACGTGGAATTGACGTTGCGGGAATTACGCACGTGGTAAATTATGATGTGCCGAATTTTGCTGAAGATTATGTTCACCGTATCGGTCGCACAGGGCGAGCCGAACATGAGGGAGAGGCGATTACGTTTGTTTCGCCTGATGAGAACGCTCATCTTCGCAGTATCGAGAAATTCATCGAGCGCAAATGTACTATGGAAAAATGCGAAGGCTTCAGCTATCGCAAAACGGAGCCTGCCAACCCACACGCCCCACAGCAGCATGAGCCGAAGGAAGAGCGGGAATATTCAGAAGAACGTCCGCAGCGACAGCCGCAGCATTCGCATCAACCTCGCGGCGGCGGATATAGAGGACATCAGCAGAATAGAGGCCAGCATTCGCACCAGTCTCACGGCGGGTATAAAGGAGGCCGGCCGGGCAGAGGACAGCATCCAAATAAGCCCCGCGGTGATTATAGAGAAAATAAACCTGCCAAACCGCAGCAGCGTACAAACGCGCCGCAGGGACAGCAGCAGGAACATTCACAGGAACGGCCGAAGGTGCAGCATTCACATCAGCAGCATCAGCAACCTCGTGGTGCATATAAAGGAAATCAGCCCGGCAAACCGCAGCAGTCAAATCAGCCGCATCAGGCGCAAGGGGCAGGGCAGGAAGGGCATAAGCCTTCGTCCGCAAAGGGTAAGCCCGGCTGGCTTAGTTTTATTAAAAAGAAATTTAAAAAATAGTTATCAGAAACTCAGTTATTCTTCGGCAGGCTCAGGACAGGTCGGTTATCAGTAGAGGAATCGCCTGCTGGCGATGGAATTTTAATGACCCCGGCAAGGTATTGCCGGGGCTAACCGATTTATTTTGCGGTCCAGCGGAGGGAGTTGGTGTCTATTACAAATTTAGTATGGTCGTTGGCAAATAAAATATTGCAGCCGTCGCCTTGATGGTTTTTGGTGCTTAATAATTCTTTTCCGCCAGCCATATTCCAGCCGTCTTTATCAGTTTCAAAAATAAGCACCATATCGGGCGGAAGCTCCGAGGCTTTTTTGCCAGCGGCATTGATATTAAATACATAACGGCTTGTACCAACCTTGAGCTTGCTATCAGTGCAACAAAAGATGTCCTTAGAGACTTCGCATTTTTCGACGAGTAAATCGCACCATTTATCGGCAGGAGGATAAGCCTCATTAATATCATCGTTGGTATAAACTAGCATAGCTTTGCCAAGACCAGCAAGATTTGTGCCGCAAACCATACGACATGCCATTTTTCTTATCTTTATAAATGCTGGAATGAATACAGCTGCGGCTATTATCATTATTATTGCAGCCACAAGGGCAATTCTTTTTAATTGCCCTTTGCTTTTGCTTGTTTTGGGTGGAGAAATTTGCTGACCGCAGGATTGGCATAATTTTGCATCTTCAAGATTATCGTTTCCACATATTGGGCAATACATAGATGTCTCCTTTTTATATAAATCTATTTTAATGTCGAATCGCCTTCGGCGATGGAATTTTATGAACCCTGCCAAAGTGTTCTTTCGACAAGCTCAGGACAGGTGGCAGGGCTAAAAAACCGCGTGGGCTAAGAGCCCACCCTACACTAACTAACCATTAATTATTGAAAGGCAGTACCAGTCTGTCATGCCGGAGATGTAATCGCAAACGGTTCGCTGGAGTCCAAACTCGGCAATCAAGCCCTGATAATATTTGGGCATAAGTTTGGGGTTATTCAAAAATTGAGCAAAAACTTTTTCGAGCCAGCCTGCGACCTGAACAGAGACACTTTTTACGGCGTTATGCTCATACATATTTTTATGCAGAAATTTTTCGAGCATTCTCAATGAATCTTCGGCATCACTGCTCAAGGAAATAATATAGCCATCGGCATCATAAACCTGCTGTAAATCGCAAAGATTATTCTTTTCAATAACGGCTTTGCTGCTGTCTATGCAGTTGCCGACGAGGATATCAATTATCGTTTTGGCGATTCTGGTGTTTCTAATGAAGCTGTCGCTGATTTTGTCGGCTCTGCATTTCTTGGCGGCCTCTTTGCAGAGGTCAAGCTGCATAATCATTTCATAATTTAGAAGTTTTGCACACAGGCCATCTTCGAGGTCGTGGCAGTTATATGCGATTCTGTCGGATAAGTCGCAGACCTGGCCTTCGAGCGAACAATTTTTCTCGGTGAAATCGCGTGTTTGTGGACTATCGTATGTGCTTCTGTGTTTTGCCAGAGCCAGGCGTGTTTCGTACATAAGGTTGAGGCCGATGAAGTCGGGGTAAGGTCTTTCGATGAGGTCAACGATTCGCAGTGTCTGGGCGTTGTGTTCAAAGCCGCCGAAATTTTTCATAATGCCGTTCATTGCCGATTCGCCGCTGTGGCCGAACGGGCTGTGGCCTAAATCGTGGGCAAGACAGGCGGCCTCGGTGAGCAGTTCGTTAAGGTTTAACGATTTGGCGATTGTTCTGCCTATTTGAGCGACTTCGAGACTGTGAGTAAGGCGTGTTCTGTAATGGTCGTTGGTGTGCGGAGTGAAGACCTGAGTTTTTCCTTCAAGTCGGCGAAAAGCAGAGCAGTGAATAATTCTGTCCCTGTCCCGCTCAAATGCGGAGCGGTATTTGTGGGGCGGTTCAGGAAATTTCCTGCCTTTGCTGTTCTGCTCGGTAACCGACAAAGAATAGTTCATTTAGAAACTCTAAAAAGAATAGCCACAAAAAAAGGAAGCAAGGAAATAAGAGGTAAGGAAGTAAGGAATTTCTCAGCCTTTGTCCAACTGTCCCTAAATCCTTATTTCCCTGCTTCTTTACATCTTTTTTCTTATCCTGCGATGCCGAGACGTTTGAGAGTGTTCTTGGACCATCGCATACTTTTAATTTGTGCCCAGAGCAGAATCAGCACTACCACCAGCCAAAGGCCGGAAAATCGTAAAAACATCAGCGAGTTTTCAACGACGGAGGCATTATCGAAACTTTCCCATGCGGCAAGCAGTTCTGCCGGAGTATAAATTACGCCTGCTATAACGCCTTTGAATAGGAGCTGCCAGGGTAGGATCAGAACCACCATAATAAAAGACATAAAGACCGCTTTTGTGATGTGGCTTATTCCGCCGAGGCGACCGACGAGAGAGACTTTCATTCCGAACAGCAGCGTCAAAGAATATATGACCGCAGAGACCGCAAGCACATAATTACAGAATCTTATGGTCCAGGCCAAATGCGCGAACGGGATTTTTATCTGCGGAAGGTTGTTTGCTTTGACGGCGTTGGGGTCGGCGGCGGAGTTGGCATCGGCCAGTAAAGCCGTGGCAGCCTGTTCTATTTTATCGCCTTTGGTTTCAATTTTCATTTCCGGCTCATTGGCGTTGACAACTGATGAGAGTTTCATAATCATAGCGGCAATTGGAGCGACATCTTTTTGAGACTCCTGGCCGGGCCGAACAACATACCGTGTCGGTATCAGCCAGAAGATAGTCTGCAAAATCAGCAGGCAAAGAAAAATTATAAAGAAGAAAAGGTTTTTACTGCTCTTGAGTGTGCCGATAGCCTCGAGACAATCGGTTGTCTCTAAAAGCTGGTCCTGTTTTTTAATTTCTTCAGCCATATATTTACTCCGTTAAATTACACCTGTCGCTTCAGGCTCTAAACTACCGCTCCATCACTGTCGCGGCTCTGACAATACCCTATCCCGTAATCCCTATTTTTTCAATAAATATCTGGATATGCGGGTTATTTGTTTTTTTATTGCAAACGGCCAGCGGTTGCTTATACTTAACGGCTTATAACCTCGTATGATAGACGGCAATAAAGTCTTTTGTATAAAGAGGTTATGGCAGAGTAAAGTTTTTTAACCACTTTTTTGGAGTGCAGATATGCATTTGGTCAAATGGATTAGAAAGAATATGTCGAAGCTGATGGCGGTATTTGTAATACTCATTATGGTAGCTTTTATTATGCCGCAGGTGCTGAATCAACTTGCAAGGCCGCATTCCAGAGGGCCGGAAAAGGCGATATGGCTGTATGATACTGACAGCAAAATCAGCGTTAATGATTTAAGGCAGGCGACCAGTGAACTGGCGGTACTTAGAGGATTATACATCGACAAATTTCTTCTTAGCCAGCGTGATTTCAAATATATCCTGCTTGGCGAACTGCTGTTTCCTGAATCCGTTCAGGGCTCTTTGATGAGCGACGAGATAAAGAAAGTCGCGATGCAGAACCAGTTCAGGGTTAGCCAGTCGCGGATAGATGATTTCTTTTCGCAGTCAAGGGGCAGGTCTGAGCTTTTCTGGATACTGCTGAAAGCGGAGGCAGAAAAGGCCGGCTGCGCAACTTCACCGAAGCAGGCTGGCGAGATTTTGAAAATAATTGTGGACAAAATGACCGATGGCAGGGTTGATGCGGCAACGTTAGTTAAAAACGCAGGCTCGGCGCATCAGATGACGGAAGATAATTGTTTGCAGGCGTTTGCGGATGTTCTTACGATTGTTAGTTATGCCCGTGTCGCCACCGAAGTTGAAGATATAACCGAAGCTGAAATGGCGGCAGCGGCAGCGATACCGCAGGAAAAGTTCTCAGCGGAGTTTGTGGAATTTAACGCGAAAACTTTTGCTGATAAGGCGACAGAGCCGACAGAGCAGGAGATAGCGGGACAATTTAATAAATATAAAGATTATCTGCCCGGCGTGATGACGCAGGACAATCCTTTCGGATTCGGATACAAACAGAAGGCGCGTGTCGCGGTCGAGTATATGATAGTTAAGCTCGACGATGTGAAAAAACTCGTGGCTGTTCCGACGGAAGAAGAGGCGGAGGAATTTTATCAGCAGAATCTTGAGCGATTTGCCGAGGAAATTCCCGCTGACGCCAACGACCCGAACGCACAGCCGACCACGAGACAAAAGAGTTATGCCGAGGTGGCCGGCGCCTTAAAGGATGCCCTGTTAAACAGAAAAATAAATGCCAAGGCGACTTCTATTCTTAGTCAGGCGACAGAAATTGCCGATGCGGAAATTATCGGTCTTGATTTTGAAAAGGCCAGGGTTGAGGAATTTAAGGCTAAAGTCAAAGATTACTCGGCGGCATCAGAATCGGTCGCCAAGCAGAACAATATAAAGATATATACCGGCAAAACCGGTTTGCTCACCGCTGATGATTTTCAGCTTAGCCAGAGTCTTGGCTCTTTGATGATGCAATCGCAGAGCAGGATTCCGACGAGACTGGCGAAAATCGCTTTCGCAATCGAGCAGTTCGGCGATGAGGCGGCAAAGCTCGGACCTTATGAGCCTGCCAAGCCAAAGATGTTTGCCAGCGTTGGTCCTTTGCTCGACAATATGGGGTCTGTTATGGCGACGATTCGCGTTATAGATGCTGTTAAAGCATCTGTTCCGCAGGATGTAAATTTCAGCTATCAAAGGAATCTGCCGCAGTTGTCTGAGAATATACAACTGTCAGAAAATACTTATTCTCTCAAAGAACAGGTCCAGAAGGACTGCAAAAATCTTGCGGCGTTTGCAGTCGCAGAGCAGAAGGCACAGGAATTTATGACGGCTGTAAAAGCTGACGGCTGGGAAAAGGCGATTAAAAAGTTCAACGCGGATTATCAGGCCAAAGCTGCCGACTCAAATACGTTCGATATGCAGAAGTGGGCGGACAAGACGCGAATTTCGCGTTGGGATATGGAAATGGCAAAGGCTGCGATGAGTAGTTCGCCGGCTGCGGAGAGATATATCAATCAGGGCATAGTCTATGGCAAACTCATCGACGCGTTTTATTCGCAGTTTAAGGGTGATAGTCCAGAAGCGGCAAATCTTCCGCTGATGATTAAGTTTGAGCCGCAGATGAGCTGTTTTGCGGTAAAAAGCCTGAGCAGAACATTTGCGCCGATTGAGAGCTACGAAAGCAAACGGCAGGAATTTGCTTATAGCAAGGATTATATAATAGGCCAGAGTATGGCGTTTGAATTTTTTATGCCTGATAATATCACAAAACGACTGAACCTCAGGTCTACGCAGAAATCTGACGACAAATCCGATTCAAACAGCGTTGCTGAAGCCGGAGACCAGGAGTGAAAGACAGGTCTGGCGAACAATTAAAAAAACTGCCGGCGGTTGCCTATCTGGTGCTGGTCGGAGTTGCCGGCTGGTGGATACCGGGAGCGGGACACTGGATTATCGGCAGGCCTAAAAGAGCTGCGATGATTTTCTTTTCGATTGTGTCTGCGTTTGTGCTTGGAATATGGCTTGGGTCAATCGCGGTTATTGAAACACCCTGGTTCTGGGCGCAGATTCTTAATTCTCCTGTGGTAGCTTATCTTGCTCACGTTAGCAAAGTGTTTGGCCTTGTGTCTTATGGAAAACCAAGAGAGATTGGAGAAATTTATACAGGCATCGCCGGAATGCTGAACCTTTTGTGTATTGTGAACGCTGTATATCTGGCTCACTGTGATACAATTGATAAAGAGCAAAATAAATGATGACGTATATTCTTGCCAGTTTTACATCTCCCGTATATATCGGCTCGACTGCCGGGACGCTGCTTTGGTCGCTGCCGCTGATAGCGGTCATTTCAATTGTTTATAAAGCCATCAAACTCGATGAGATTCAACCCGCAGATTTTGTCAAACAGGTATTTCTGCTGTTCGGCTCAATTGCGGTGTTTATGATATTTACGGCAATTGTCATTTTTGCCGTTATGAAAGTATTCATAGGCTAAGTAACGATTTATGAGCAAAAAAACTTCAGATAAGAAAAAGAAGTTTTCGCCTGTCAAACCGCTTGATTACTACCTATATCTTCTTGAGAACTCCAAAGACATATTATATCTGATTAATGCAGAGACAGGTAAATTTGAATATGTAAGTTCCTCTACAATCGCAATTAGCGGTTTTACAGTGGAAGAAATATTTAAAATGGGGATGAAGGGGATAAACGAAAGAACGCACCCCGACGACCTTCGGGCTGTGGATGATAAAATTAGAGATATATTGGCAAAGGGTTCCCTGCCGAAAAATTACAACGGTTATATAGAAATAAGGTTCAAACATAAAGCAGGTCATTATGTCTGGTTTGGCATCAACAGAAATTTTATAACTGACGGCAATGGACGACTTGGGGCGGTAGTCGGCAGTATCCGCGATATCACAGAAATAAAACTGTTACAGCAGCGGCTGGAAAATTCATTAGAAAACTATAAAACGCTGTACTATGGCGCTAAAGCTGCGCTGTATAGAGTGCGAATCAGCGATGGAAAGATGCTTGAGTGTAATGAATCCATGGCAAAGCTGCTTGGTTATGAAAACAGGGAGCAGTGTCTGGGCAAACACTACACAGCGAAATCTTATGTGGACCCAAAACGTCGAAGTAAAGTGATAAAACTGCTGGAAGAAAGAGGGCAGGTTGACGGCCTTGAAATAGAAACATGGCGAGCAGACGGCTCGGCGCAATGGATAAAGGTCTCAGCGCAGGTGTATCCCGAGAAAGGCTATATCGAGGGCACTATATGGGATATTACCGCATCTAAAATTTTAACGCCTGCGGAAAATCATATTCTGGAACAAATAATGCTCGGTAAAAGCAGCAAGGAAATAGCTTTTCAATTGAAACGTTCCATTAGAACAATTGAAGACCACAGAGCGCATATTATGCAGAAACTTGGTGCGCATAATTTGGTAGAATTAGCCCAAAAAACGACAAGAGCCGACATCGGACCGCAATAAAGGCGGGAATGTTTTTTTTTACTTTTTTCAAAAAATAACTCCACAAAAACCTCGTTTAAGCTGCAAAAACAGGCTTTTTTAAAATACCGTAGTTCCCACGATAGAAAGGCTTTTAAGCTCTTCGTATAACTCAGGTTCTGAATGGCGGAAGCAAGCGTGCCGATGTTGCGAGAACGGGAAGCGTAAATTTGAAAAATCAGAGGTGGGAAAAAAGGATTATCCGGTATGGTCTGTTCATCGGAAACGACTGCACAGACAATCCTTTTAAACGCAATTAGTTAAGTTTGTAATGCAGTCGTTAGTGGAAGGTGGGTCAAGGGAAAAGAAAGAGGTCTGAAATGACTCTGATACCTGAGAGATTGTGTGTCTTTGGTAAAAGTGAGTTGCCTCGGTGCATTGCAGCTTCGCAGGGAAAAATAAGTTAAAAAGGCAAAATGCTTGAGAATGAACTTGCCGGCGCTCGAAATTAAGCTTTCCTGTGCCGGCATTTTTATTATCGCTTGACATTCCATATTTGCCGATTTATGCTCTCCTGAGTTAAAACACTAAAAGGATAATCAAATGTCTCAAGTTCCGCCGGTTGTACTTTCCACAATAGTTTGCGACAGGGTTCTGTTTGATGCGCCGACAAGGACGAACTGCGTTATCGGGATAAGGGACTGTCTGTTCGCTCCAAAATATCCGGTAAGAATTTTTCAGCTCTTCTTTTTTGCGGAAATGACCAACGGCCACGATGGCACTGAAATAATTGTTCGGTTAGTTGACGTTCAAAATGACGACAAAATCATCATCGAAAAAAAGGCAAACGTAAAATTCGAGAATGTCAAAAGCACGGTATCGGTTGTTATCGGGTTTGAGGGACTTGCGTTTGAGCATCCGGGTGAATATTGTTTTCAGCTCATAGCGGCAGGGCAATTGCTTTCGAGCAGAAGGATTGTTTGTCTTTTGGTAAAGCCTCCGCAGGCGGGCGAAAATGCACCACAAAATCCAAATACCTGAAAATCAGCTCGTTATCAAAACAAGCAGAAGCTCCGGCCCCGGCGGACAAAATGTCAACAAACTCAACACAAAAGCCGCGGTGAGCCTTGATATTTTGAATTGCAATTTTCTTAGCGACGAGCAAAAACAACTCATCCTCAAAAAACTTTCAAACAGATTAACAAAAGACGGCAGATTGATTGTCGAGAGCCAGACATTCCGCACGCAAAGAGCGAATATAGATTATGCGATTGAAAAACTTTCCGCTGCGATTGAAGCGGCACTGAAAAAACCGAAAAAGAGGAAGCCGACAAGGCCGAGTTTTTCTTCGGTTGAAAAAAGACTCAAAACAAAAAAAATTAAAAGCAGTCTTAAAAAGCAGCGAAAAGAAATTAAAGAGGATTGACCGCTCCATCACCCATTCGACAAGCTCATGGCAGGCTGTCGCGGCTCTGATTGCCCCCTGCGCTTTCGCTTGGGCTCTGAAAACAAATTTATTTCATAAGGTCATTAAAATAAGACGGGGTTTTGGTTGTAAAATCCATTTGCCTGCCTGTGGCTGGGTGTTTGAAGGAAATTGACTTTGCATGGAGGGCAAGACGTTTGTGGTCATCATTCTTTAGGCCACTCGACGAAGCTCGTGACAGGCCATATTTTCTGTCGCCGACAATCGGATGTCCTTCATCAGACATATGCACACGGATTTGATTTTTCCTGCCGGTTAAGAGGCTTATCTCAAGCAGGCTGAATTTTTCCGTTTCCTTAATTACCTTATAAGCGGTATGCGACAATTTGCCTTTTGAGGCATCGGTTGTGGAAAAAACGGTATAAACGCTGTTCTCGGCGAGGTAGGAAGTAATCATTCCTTCTTTTTTCTTTAATCTGCCATGGACAACGGCGATATATTTCTTTTCGGTGTCTTTCCACTGCGCCTGCATCTGCAATTTTATTTCTTCGCTTTTGGCGAACAGAAGCACGCCGGAAGTCCACTGGTCGAGCCGATGAACGACAACGACCCTGTTGCGTGATTTTGCGCAGCCTTTGCGGACATAGTCGTTGAGGATGTAGTGAACGGTTCGAGTTTTGTCGGTTGCTGTGCCGACGGTGAGCAGGCCTGCGGGTTTGTCAACGGCTATAAGACAATCGTCCTCGTAGAGTATTTCCAATCCCTTCGGCAGATGTCTGTTTTTTGAATGTTTCATAAATTTTGAATTAGCCACAAAAATTTTCACCACAGAGATAAAAAGAAACGCAGTTATCAGTAAAGGAGTCGGCTACGCCGATAATTTTTTAAATAAACCGCGTGGGCTACCCCTTCGACAAGCTCAGGACAGGCGAGCCCACCCTACATAACTATTTAAATAGATTTCTCCCTACGGTCGAAATGACAAACGCTAATCAACAATCAGACGCTGCGGATTAGAAACAAGGGTTGTTATTTCTACGAGAAATTGTGCCGCGTATTCGTAATCGACTTTTGTTATGTCTGCGGCGAGGCAAAACTCTATGATTTTTCTGACTTTTATTTCGTTGCCGACCGGAATCGGCTGGTCGATAATTTTGCCGACCGAGAGGATGCTCCGCTGGCCGGGCACAGGTATCGGCAGAAATGAATCAATGCCGAACATTCCAAGCGCGGTCAGTGTAATGCACGCGCCCTGGAGGTCGTCTAAAGACAATTTACCGTTTCTCGCCTTTTCGATAAGCTCCATACTTTCTTTGGCTATTTGGGCGAGAGGTTTTGAATTCGCATTTTTTATTACAGGCACGACTAAGCCTGTCGGCGAAGCAACTGCAAGGCCGATGCTTATATCACCCTGCGTCATAAGAGGATATTTTTCGATTGCCGCGGCCATTGCGCGAATAAAAAAATCATTCATTGAAATTCTTGCGCCGAGCTGCTTGCTAAGCGGTCTGCGGATTTCTGAGATTTCTCCGACATCGGCCTGCGAGGTGAGATAAAAGCACGGCTGCGTGCGTTTGGATTTGAGCATACGCTCGCCAATGAGTTTTTGTATTCTGCTCAGGGGCAGTATTTTTTCCTGCGTAGCCGGCATTTGATTTAACAACCAGATTTATTGCGCTAAAATTATAGATTTCATTTCGCCAAGCTGCAGACCGCCTTCGGTGCAGATTTTTAATGTGCCATCGGGTTTTATAAAAAACGCTGATGGAAAGCCTCTGATGCTGCTGAACGGCTCCGGCAAAGCGCTTTTATACGAAATGACGGTATAAGTCATATTTTTGTCATCGGCCATAGCTTTGACGATATCGGCTGATTCATTTGAGATGGCAAGGATAGCCAGTTTATCGGTGGAGAAAATGTCGCGAAGCGCGATAAGGTGAGGAATTTCCTGCTGGCAGGGCATACACCATGTCGCCCAGAAGACAACCATAACTTCTTTGCCGCGATAGTCGGACAGTTTTTGCGTTTTACCCGTAATGTCTGTTACGGTGAAGTCCGGCATCTGTTTGCCGTAGAAGCTGGAGAGAATAGGCCCCCAGCTGCTCGCAGCGGCGATGATGCTCTTGAGATTTGGCGAAACAGGTGCGTTGGGTTCTCTCTGGACATTCTGTGAAGGTTGCGGAGGCTGTGGGCTGCTCTTGCGGCAGCCTGTAAGGATGGACACCGCCGATAGAGCGAAAATAAGAATTATAAAAAACGTTTTTGCGGTAATGGTATTAAATTTCATTTTATTACTCCGATTTTGTTTACGGTATTTTACGCCTGTCGCTTTCGCTTCAGGCTCTGATTTTTCAATTTATTGAATTTTCATAAAAAGGCCGCTGTCTTCTTTAAAATTTGAAACGACAAGCGAAAACCGATTGTCTGCTTTCAACCGCTTAAACTGTTCATCGGCGGCGATTATTCCGCTGCCTGCGGCGTACAGTTCGTAAATTCGGTTAGGGTCGCTTTCAATGTTTACGTCCCTGCCGAAATAGTATATAAGAGATGGCTCGATTTTGCAATAGGCAACTATATCTCTGCTGTCTGAGATGGCGGTGATATTATACGCAAAATCCCTTACCGAATATCTTTCCTGCGGCTTTATATTTTCCATAAATGGCCAGAATATAGCAACCACGCAAAGACCTGCAAAAAAACAAGCTGCCGCCTGAATTTTTTTATCCAAAACAAAGAAAATTACCGTCGCAATAATAAATACCGTAATAATAGCAACGGCGTAGAGGAGCAGGAATTTGGCGACGTGATTTTCCCGCAGCAGCCAGACGGCGGCGGCGATTGCA
This sequence comes from Phycisphaerae bacterium, assembly GCA_041661665.1. Taxonomy (GTDB): domain Bacteria; phylum Planctomycetota; class Phycisphaerae; order Sedimentisphaerales; family UBA12454; genus GWC2-45-44. The sequence continues at coordinate 20,662 of JBAZTW010000015.1, forward strand.
CCGGCGATAAAGACGAAAACGTGAGACGATAAAAATATAGCCGAAAACTTCTTCGTATAAGCCTTATTTATAAAAAGCATATCGTCGAGAATAATTCCGGTCAGTATCGCCATCGCGGGCATCATCGGCAGGATATAGTGTTCGCGTTTTCCGCCGCAAAAACTCATAACCACAATACCCGCAAGAAACCACAGCCACAGATAAGTCATAGCCCCGCGTTTTTCATCCCAGATTTTGTAAAACGGGGTGAACAGCGCCAGAGGAATAAACGCGCTGAACGGCGGTATATATGCGAACATCACTTTAAAATAATAATAGAACGGTTTGCTGCCGGGGGCATATTCACCGGCGGCTCTGTCTAAATACTCGCGTTTCCAGACTTCAACGGCATTAGGGCATTTGAGAAAAACGGCAACCGGCCAGGGAATAAACGCAAGCAGAAATAGAATTGTGCCTATGAACGGAAGAATTTTTGGAATGAGGCTCCATTTGCGAAAGACCGCGAAGTAAAAAAACAACGCTGGAAAAATCAGCGGCAGAGGAGCAGGGCCTTTTGCGTACATCGAAAGAGTAAAACTCGCCCAGAATATAAGCATATAGCAGATTTGATTTTTTCGTGATTGCGTTTCGATTGCGGAATAAAAACTAAGCATCGCGATTGTTACAAAAGCCGTAAGAACCATTTCAGGCCTGCCTGTGTGGCTGTATATCATATAGCAGTAATTGCCCGACCAGATAAGCGATGAGAGAGTTGCGATGCGGAATCCGAGCCGCTCGGAGACGAAATAAAAAATCGCCATTGCCGAGATAACGGCCAATGCCGCACTTGGAAGGCGAAGAACAAAATTATTTACGCCGCCGTTGATTTTTGCGCCGAGCGCGACGAGCCAGTAATTCAGCGGAGTCTTATTCAGCCGCGGCTGGCCATTGTAAATAGGCACAGCCCAGTTGCCTGTTTTCAGCATTTGTCTTGCTGTTACGCCGACATAGGATTCGTGGTTGCCGGCAGGGAAAGAACTAATCGCCCAAAAGGCGGAAAAAACAGAAAATGCCGCGACAACAAAAAACGCCGCCATTTTTGTTATTTTTTCACTTATGATTTTACTGCTGTGCATTGAACGCCTTAATTCTGATTCATCAGTTTAATTATTTGCTTCAGGTCGTTGGCACATTCGACAGGCGGGTTGCTGAATCTGCCCGCCTTGTCCTTATGATAATTTACGGTAACATTCGCGTCTTTGAGGCAATGGCCTGTGAGTACGCAGGCGACCGTCTGGTCTGGAGCGATAATTTTTTCAGCGAGCAAAACTTCAAGTCCCGCTATTGTCGCCGCCGAGGCCGGTTCGCAGCCTAAGCCGAATTTTCCGATTAGAGCCTTTGCATCTGTTATGGCGGAATCCGGAACAGCCCGAACAACACCATTGCAGACATCGATTGCTCGGAGACATTTTTTCAGATTTACCGGTCTGGAAATTTCTATCGCAGATGCGCAGGTGTGCGGCGAAAAATTCTTCGCGGCAAGTTCAGCGTAAAAATCCGTGTAAATTTTTTCATCAACTTTTCCGCCGTTCCATTTGAGGCCTCTTTTGTTGACAAGCTCGGTGAGTGTGTCTGCGCCGGAAGCGTTAATAATAGCAAGTCGGGGGATTTTATTGATAAGGCCAAGCTGTTTGAGTTCGGCAAAGGCCTTGCCGAACGCGCTTGAGTTTCCGAGATTTCCGCCCGGCACGACAATCCAGTCGGGCACATTCCAGTTCAGGCCTTCGATAATGCGATACATAATTGTCTTTTGACCTTCAAGACGGAATGGGTTTAGCGAATTGAGCAGGTACAGGCCAAGCTCGGTGCAGACGGCCTGAACCTGTTTCATACAATCGTCAAAGTCGCCGAGTATCTGAATGGTTTTTGCGCCGTAGTCCATCGCCTGGCTGAGTTTGCCGAAAGCGATTCTGCCTGAGCCGATGAATACCGTGCATTTCATACCGCAGTGAGCGGCGTAGAGGGCGACCGCTGCGCTGGTGTTGCCTGTTGAGGCGCACGCGCAGGATTTTGCGTTAATCATTTTCGCGTGGCTGAATGCCGCGGTCATTCCGTTGTCTTTAAACGAGCCGGATGGGTTCAAGCCTTCGTACTGGAGATGCAGCCTGCCTTTTTTCATACCGATAAATTCAGCGAGCATATCATTTTGCTGAAGCAGGGTTTGTCCTTCGCCGAGCGAAACTTTGAAATTGTCATCGCAGAAATTGAGCAATTCTCTGAATCGCCAAACGCCTGAGAAATCGAGCCGATTATTTCGCGTTGACCAGCGTTTAGCGAAATCGGACATTTTCTTAGGCGGGTTAATTTTGTCCCAGTTGTAATTTATATCGAGCAGGTCGCCGCATTTTGGGCATTTGAAAAACGCTTCGGTACATTCAAACTCTGCGCCGCAGTTTGGATTTATACATTTCTGATAAGCCTGTGATTTTGACATCTTTATAACTTTCTATATACGTTAGCAATCGCGTGAACAACAAAGCTGTCCACCTACAAAGTTTTCCACCTGTCGCTTTCGCTCCAGGCTCTGATTTTACTTTTATATTTCTATTGATGTATGCCGATGCGCGTGGCATTCTATATTAACCGCGACAGGCAGCGAAGCAATATGGCAGGGGGCGGTCTCAATCATAACGCCCAGGGCCGTTGTATCGCCGCCGAAGCCGAGCGGACCGATGCCCAGAGAATTTATTTTTTGCAGAAGTTGTTTCTCCATATCGGCGTAAAACGTATCGGTATTTTTAGAGTCGAGTTTTCGCAGCAAAGCCTTTTTACTCAAAGTGCAGCACTGCTCAAAATCGCCGCCAAGCCCGATACCGACAATAAACGGCGGACAGGCATTCGCCCCGGCCTGAGCGACAACGCTCACAACCCAATCGATAATTTTTTCTTTGTCATCAGTCGGCAGGAACATTTTGAACTGACTTTTGTTTTCGCAGCCGCCGCCTTTTGCCATCATAGTAATTTTTATTTTTTCGCCCGGTACAATTTCCGTATGAATCACCGCCGGGGCGTTTGTGCCGGTATTTTTTCTGTTTTGCAAAGGCTCGGCGACAACGCTTTTGCGGAGAAAGCCGTTTTCATAGCCTGCCGCAACGCCTGCGTTTATCGCGTCTATAACCGTTTTGCCCTGCGGCTCGATTTTTATATCGGAGCCGACCTGAACAAAAATAATCGCAAGGCCGGTGTCCTGGCAAATCGGAATTTGTTTTTCTTTGGCGATTTTAGCGTTTTCGATGAGATGATTTAGATTTTTTTTTGCGGACGGATTTCGTTCGCTCTGCTGGGCAGCCTTTAACGCTGATAAAACATCGGCGGGCAATTGATGACAGGCCTCTATGCAGAGTTTTTCGACTTCACAGGCGATTTTTTCAAAATTAACGGTTCTCATTTCACTTCGATATCGAAAGTTTTATACATTGTATTATTTTCGGCATCTGATATTTTCACTGCCAGAACGTGGTGACCTGTTTTTAATTCATTGGTGGTTATCGTAAAGCTTTCGTCTTTGGTGTCAAATATGCCGTCAGTGGGAAGCACGGAAATCCATTTTTCATTACTGTCGATAGTATAGCTTAGACTTTCAATAACGCTGTACAGGTCTTTTGCTTTCAGCTGCAATGTCGCTTTTTTGCCGGATACATCGAGCTTATGTTCTTCAATGACAGGTGCGCTGTTGTCGATAATTATATGGTCGCTGATTCGTGAGCCTGTAAGTTTGACATCCTGGTTGTTGCTCGGCTCATCGGAGGCGGTAACTTTTATTTCGTATATGCCGTCTTCGAGGGTTCTGCTGTCAAAATCATAGGTCGGCTTGTCGAGTTCGTCCTTGAGCATAATCCAGCCCGTGCGTCCGACTTTTCTGAAATCTATTCTAAAGACCAACTGGTCTTCGTTATCGTCTTCCGGCTTGAAATCAATTTTAAATATGGCCGGTGCGGCTTTCGGGTCAGCCTTGCCGATTATAATTTCCGTTACTTTCGGAGCAATGTTCGGAATCGCAAATGCGGCGGCGGCTTCTTTTACGACAGGCGCCGAATTCGCAGAGCCCTGCAAAATGAGCTTATACTGACAGAATCTGCCGATAGGAACATCCAAGTCAACCGGCGAGCTTATTTCAACCGGCTTTGTCCAGGGCGAATATGTCGCGTCGTTGACATCTTCAACATTGCCGCTTCTTGCGCTGAGCAGGATTTTTGTTTTGACCGGAATATCCGCATCGAGCTGGAGTTTGCCCCATTTTGCCGGCTGACCTGCATCAATCAGCTTGGATTCAAAACTGCCCTCTGCGCTGAATTCGGGTTTGAGCATTACTAATTTGGCGGGATTTGCGGTGCTGAAATATATATTTGCGCCGTCGCTGATAATGTCTGTAATCTGAGATGCGTCCTTGTCTTCGTAAATAAGCGTATCAATTTCCGTTTGCGGATTGATGCTGAATAATTCCGCCTTGTTGCCTGTGCCCGCGAAGAGTTTATCGTTTTGCAGGTACAGGGCGAAAAATGCAGCCGCTCGGCTGAAGACGCTGGTTACAAATCCTTTTGAATCTATTTTGTAAATATGACTTTCTGACGATTTTCTTCCTCTTTCAAGATCGACAGGAGCTTCGATATGTTCGGCAGGCGGAGCTTTGGCGCCTGTGTTTGCGATTTTGAGACTTGTCCCATCGTCTGTATCTGTTCCGGCGTTTTCTGTCGCCTCGGATTCCTCTCCCTCTTTTGGTTCTTTCGGCGCTGCCTGTTCATCAGGCCTGCCCGATGCGAAAGGTTTTGTTGCAGGGGTGTCTCTGAATTGTGCCCTGACCGATTGGTACGAAGTGGCGGCGGCATAAAGATTCCCGGCTTTGTCGAATAATAAATCTGTTATTTCATCTTCATTGCTGTCGTAAAGAATGGAAGCGGTTTTTTTAGCGGTATCTATTTTATATATCAGGCCTCTTGTATCTGTGCCTGCGTATAGAGAGCCATCGTTTCCAAACACAAGACAGAGAACATTTTTGTCTTTGCAGGAATAAATAATTTCCGGATTGCCGGCTTTTTTGTCAAGTCGCCATACATTGCCTGATGCGCCTGTGCCGAGAAAGATATTCCCGTCTTTGTCCAATTCGATAGCGAAAATGTAGTTTGTATTGTTCGGCTCAAAAACTGTTTCTATTTTTTTGCCGTCGAAGCGAATCAGACTGCATTTATCGCCGCTTACACCGGCCAGCAGTCTGCCCTTATAATCAAATGCCAGACGGAAAATATGCAGGTTCTCATTATGCTTTGCGGGCGACAGTTTTTTGTCGTTAGGCTCTGCGGATTTTTTGGATTTTTCTTCCGCAGGGTAGATAAGAGTTGTCCTGCCATTCTTATATTCAAAAATTTTGCCGTTCGGGCTTGTGCCTATATATATCGCCCCTGACTTATCCTTTACGATTGAGTTTATCAGCCAGGTATCGTTAAAATCGCGGGCAAGCGTTTCGGTTGCCGAGGCGAGCGTTATATTGCCGTGCGAATTTATGACGGTGTTGAAAGTTTTACCTTCTGAGAAATCGTCAATGGTTTTTTGCCGGACTATTTTGCTTGTAACAGCGGAACAGTGAACGGCAAAAAAAACAATAATTAATACTAAGAACGTCTTTCGCATAATTTACCTCATTATTTTTCTACAGTAATATCTATTGTCCTGCTGTCGATTACAAAACTATCAACGGGTATTTTTTCTTCGAGCCATTTGACTGTGGGCATACTCGGCATTGAACGCTTATCGCTGTTTAAAAGCATTGCCTTGCTTAAAGGCAGTTCAGGCAGTTCTGCGTTTTCCAACGCGATTCCGCCGGCCGGCAGAGTGAGTACCATATACAAATTATTTCTTTGTATGTTTCCGACATCATTTACGATGCTTATAAGGCTTGGCAGGTTTTGAGGCGTATATTTGTACGGTGCGGAGTTGATAACAAAGTCGGTATAATCGTTCACGCCGCCCGCGATGAGTTTGTAATTGCCCGGCCGAATATCTTTTGGAATCGTGATAGCCTGCTTATAACTTTTGTGGCCGGTAAGATATGATTCCAGCGTAGTTGTTATTATAATAGTCTGGCCTGGTTTGACTGTCGCGTCGGAAACATCGAGACTCCATATATGAGATACCGCAGTCTTGTCTAATACTTTGAGTTCAATGTCCAGCGAAGTGATGTCGCATCTGTCGTAGGGGTTGTTCATAATCGCGGTCAACGCCCCGATAGTGTCCGACAGGCAGGCTTCGATATCCTGTGTGGTTGAGAAATTTTCTATTGATATCGCCTCATAGCCTTTAATGCCGATGTTGGTTTTGTAATATATTGAGTGGTCGATTGGCAAATCGCCAAGCATTTTCGCCGTTCCCTGAATGCTTACGGCGGTTAAAAGCGGCGTAAAATATCTGTGCGAGACAATCTGACAATTATATTGGCGGGGCTTGTCGTTGAATCGCTCTACGGTGATTTTCATTGGAATTGTTTTTGCTTTTCTGCCGATAGTTCCGACAATCGCGGCTGACTGGTCGGCATAGAGCGCGCCTTTTATATCTATTGTCTGGCCGAGTTTGAACGACCTTACGATATTTGCCACGACGGTATGAACATATCCGGTTGCCATTGGGACATCTATATCGCCCTGACCGAGAAAGCTGTGGCCGAAGCCATAGACCTTATCGCCGACGACTTCTGTAATCGTTCCGATAGCGGCCAGTTCGATGTCGCCATAAACTAACGGCACGGATATTATTCCGCCTGGCTGCATTTGAATGTTTGAGTATTTTTCCAGTCCGGCGCCGGCGTTTCCTGTCGAGCCGCCCGCTGCGCTCATCAGGCCGAGCGATTCAAGACTGCCGGAAAAAGCAGAAAAACTGCTTTGCGGCAGCGTTGTCGCTATCGGGCAGGGTAAATATGTCAATCCGCCTGTCTGTGTAGACTGACATCTGAAACTAAGCAGTTTATTGTAATAATTTTTTAGACTAATCGGTTTTGAAAAATCCGAAGATGGAATGACAAACAGTTTTGAGTTTTGGGTTTTAAGTTCTGAATTGTCTGATTTTCCTTTTCCCGCTTCGAGCATTTCTTCTATTGGCGTTACGCCGTAAAGCGGGTCTTTGGCGAAACCCCAGCCGAAAGCTGTCGCGCCTGCCAGCCGACCGTTGATGTAGACCGGCGAGCCGCTGCAGCCAGCGACCGGGCCAGTGTGAATAAATCTCTCGTCGGTGCCGACGACCAAAATCGCGTTTTTACCAGGCTCAAAGTTCCTTATAACGTCGATTACCTTCAGGGGGAATTTCTCAATCTCAACACCCTTATAGACTGTAAGGCAGACAGCATCCATACCGGGCGAAATTTCATCGATGGTTATATATCGCTTTTTGTCAATTTCTGCCAAACAAATATGAGAGATAAAAAAAAGACAAATCATTGTCTTTAATGCACTTATGCGTTTTTTTGACATCAGTCTTTCCAAAAAAAGTTCTGTAAGTCTTTTTGTATTTACAGGATAGAGATTTTAGTGGCGAAAAACAGATATTGCAAGCTAAAAGGCAAACGACTATAATCCCCTGTTCGGTAAATAACTGTACAAAATGCTTTGTAGAAAAGTTTGTCTGCTGCAAGGAAGCAAAGAAGTAAAGAAATAAGGAAGTAAGGATTTTTATGCCCTTGGCGCAATTTTCCTTGCCTCTTTACTTCCTTACATCCTTGCTTCTTGTTCAAAATTTCAAGTTTATACAGAGCAAATACAAAACATAAAACAATATAAAATATAAGGAAAAACGATGAAATCAGAACGTCGCCATGAATTGGCAACAAACGAACTGGCAGACTGGATTGCGAATTTCCCACAGTGGCTCAGAGAAAACAGGACGACCGTGATTGTCGGTGCGATTGTTGTCGTCGGCCTTATCGCCTATACGGTTTTCTTCTATAATATGCAGGGCAGAGCGGGGCAGGAGAAAAATACAAAGGCCGCCGCGATACTTGAGCAGCTCGGTCGGCAAAAAATGGACGTTTTGCAGGGCAAAGCCAAGGACCTTGGCGTTTCAGATCTGTTCCTTAACACTGCGGGAAGTCTTGAGATAGAGGCTTCGGAATCGGGAAATAAAAATTTCAGCGCACTGGCGACAATTAAAAGAGCTGAAGCTCTTCGCAGCGAATTGCACTATCGGCCGAAAATTGCTGAAAAAGACGTTCAGGTTTATCAGCTTGGCCTGGCGAAAAAACTTTATGAAGAAGCGCTGGCAAAAACGGATGTTCCAATGATAAAGGCTATGGCTGAATACAGCATAGGACTTTGTCTTGAGGATTCAGGCGATTTTGATGGCGCAAAAGCGATTTATCAGAAAATAGCAGATGCCAATGAATATCAAGGTACGACTTTTGCCGAAAGAGCCAGGCAGAGAGTCGAAACTTTTGATGATTATAAAGGCAGTTTTGTTTTCGCAAAAGCTCCCGTCCAGCCTCAGAAGCTAAGCCTTGAAGTGCCTTTGGCAGAGTCAAATGCCGTTGCAATTCCAAAAGCCAATGTGGATTTAAAATCGGCTGTTAAATAGCCTTATGGCGGACAGGGACATATCAGAGACCAAGCGGCAGCGAGGCGAGATTGACCTCGGCGGCGATGAAATTATCGAAGATGGCATAATTGAGCCTATTGAAGATGCCGAGGATTTGGATACCGCCGAGCACGTTGCTCTGAAGGTCGGAAACAATCTCACCTTTCGCAGAGTTGACCAGTATCTTCAGGGTCGTTTCAGGCAGTTCAGCAGAACAACCATTCAAAAGCTCATCAAAGAGCAGGCAGTCAAGGTCAACCAGCATTACGCCAAGCCGAGCACAAAACTTTCCTCCGGCGACATCGTCGATGTGATTTTGCCGCCGCCGGAAATCAGGGAAATAACGCCTGAAAATATTCCTCTTGATATTGTTTATGAAGACGATGATATGCTTGTCATCAACAAGCAGGCGAATTTGATTGTCCACCCTGCCAGAGGGCAAAAAAGCGGCACATTAGTCAACGCGCTTGTTTATTACGCGAAAAATTTATCAAATGGCAGCGAGGATTTCAGGCCGGGCATCGTTCACAGGCTCGACAGAAACACAACCGGCATTTTGGTCATAGCGAAAAATGACACCGCTCACTGGCGGCTTGCCGGGCAGTTTGAAAAAAGGCTCACCAAAAAATATTATCTGGCGATAATTCACGGCACGCCGGAACTTACGTCCGATTGCATAAATCAGCCGCTTGGCGTTCATCCGACAATGCGCGTAAAATACGCCGTCAGGCCCGACACCGGCAAAGAAGCGATTACTTTTTACGAAGTGTTGGAAAAATTCAGGGGTTACAGTTTAGTTAAGGTAAATATCAAAACCGGCAGAACGCACCAGATTCGCGTACATTTGGCTTATATCCATCATCCCATTGTCGGCGATGATATGTATGGCGGGAAAATTGTTTATCAGTGGCAGCTTGAAAATAAAGAGCCGATTCCGCAGGAGCCTGTTATGGCAAGACCCGCGCTGCATTCCTGGCGGCTTGAAATCGCTCATCCGACAACGAATGAGAATATGGTATTTGAAGCGCCCTTGCCCGCTGATATGCAAAAGATGCTTGACGAGTTGAGGAAGTTCAGGACTACATAGAGGTTATTTCTATATAAACAAAAAAGGCTGTCGATAGCCGACAGCCCCTAAGGTTTGCGTAATTTAACAATTAAATTAGTATTCTTTTCTGCGAATCAGACTCAAAGCGCCAAGGCTTAGAATACAAACCGTTGCCGGCTCTGGTAAAAGAGATGGTGCTGCTAATGCGCCTATCCCGCTCAAACCTCCGCCGCTTACCGTGCCAAACCCCATTGCAGGCGAATGAACCGAACTAAATAGAAGCACCGTCGAATGCAGGCCGGGATTAAGAGCGGAATAGATAAACATATAACCTGCGCTTTGTGTAAAATTGAACGCCAACGGATTTACGCCGCCTAATGCACCGTAACCCGTGTCGGTAGCGACAGCATTTATGCTGCCTGCCGGAACTCCGACGGAGAAGAAATCGACGGTAACATTTGATGTCGAGCCGCTGAAAATCTGATACGCGTAGATGTAGTCGCTGCCGCCGGAAATATCATTGCCCGCGTAATCACCCGGAGCAAAGACTGCATATTCCACATCGACATTCAGAACGCTTGTACCATTCAACAAGTTGAATGCCGTTGTGCCGGAATACGCGCCAATGCCCATTAGTGATGCATTCGCACAAACACAAAACAGTACCGACAACAAAATTCCAGCTAATCTAAAATTCTTCATACACACCTCAACTTTCTATGAGATTAAATATTATTCTTTTAGTGATGACAAAAAAATCGACACAAAGAATAACTGCAGCAATGCGAAACGATGGACTCGGAAAGGCAAAACAAACGCAGACATCTTGTAATACTCATAACAATACCCTTCTCAAGACTCCAAAACTTATTTACAATAACATGCCCAATGTATTCTGTTTGTATTGCTCCAAATGAAACATAAGCGCAGAACCAATCCGACAAATTGTCCGGACGGACAGGCAATAATGAATCAAAAAGACCAATTTTCAAACAGCTCAAAGCTTAAAAATGCACAAAAACCGTGCAAAAGCTCTGGTGTTTTCTCCATTTTGGAATGCAATAACTAAAAAACGCACGAAAACCGGCATTACCGGTCGTGCGTTTTCATCCAAACTCCCAATCGAGTGTTTTCTTTTTCTGAGTTTTCTGCTCCCACCCCAACTATCGGGAGGTATTATAACAAAAACAATTTATTTGTCAATAGAAAAAACTGAAAAATCAAAAAATTAATCGCGTCCATTCCTTATGTTAGCCGGAAAGTATCCTGAGCTATCGCAAGTTCTTCATTGGTGGGTATGATGTAAACCTTTACCCTGCTTGCACTTGAGCTTATCAGCCCTTCTTTTCGGTTAGTCTTTTCATTTACGGTATGGTCAATCTCAACGCCGATTTGCTCAAGCCCGCCGCAAATCTGTTCTCTTGCATTGACAGAGTTTTCGCCTATTCCGCCGGTGAAAACTATCGCGTCCAATCTGCCGAGAACCGCCGCGTAAGCGCCGATGTATTTTTTTATGCGGTAGCAGAAAATATCAATGGCAAGTTTCGCTCGTTCGTTGCCGGCCTCCGCCTGCTGACGAAGATTCCGCATATCATTTGAAATGCCGGATATGCCGAGCAGACCGCTCTTCTTGTTGCACATATCGTTCAATTGGCTGATGCTGTAGCCTTTGTCCGAAAGATAAAATAATATCGCAGGGTCGAAATCGCCGCTGCGCGTACCCATAACAACGCCCTCCAGCGGAGTAAGACCCATCGAGGTATCAACGCTTTTGCCGCCTTTGACCGCTGTTATGGAGCAGCCGTTGCCCAAATGGCAGGTGATTACATTGACATCCTTCGGCTCTTTGCCGAGGTGTTTGGCGGCCATCTTTGCCACATAACAATGACTTGTGCCGTGAAAGCCGTATTTTCTTACGCGATACTTTTCATAAATCTCATAAGGCAGCGCGTAAATATAAGCCGATTTCGGAATGCTTGTATGGAACGCCGTATCAAAACAGGCAACCTGTATCGCGTGCGGCAAATCCTCTTGCGCCGCCTTAATTCCCGTCAGATTCGGCGGATTGTGCAGTGGAGCGAGGTCTGCGAATTTCTCTATCGAGGCCACGACCTTTTCGTCTATCACTATCGAATCGGTAAATTCCTCGCCGCCGTGAACTACCCGATGTCCGACCGCCGTAATCTCGGAAACATCTTTTATAACGCCCACTTTTGAATCGGTAAGCATATCTATAATCAGCTTCATACCTGCGGCGTGGTCGCTGATTTTCTGCTCAACTTTATGTTCGCTGCCGTTGAAGCTGTGGCTCAATTTAGATTTTTCTTCGCCGATTCTCTCAAGAATACCCTTTGCTACAACCTTTTCAGCCGGCATTTCAAATAGCTGATACTTAATTGAACTGCTGCCGGCGTTAATAACTAAAACTTTCATTATTATCAAACCCTTTACAAAAATTTTCAGAGACAATTAAACGGCCTGTTATATCACCACCCGCCATAAGGTCAATCGAAAACCGATTTATCGCCGCAAAAACGCGAAAATTAAGCCAAAAATGCAGAGTTCAGAGCCGCGAACGTCCAACGGCAAATTTTCACTCAATACGCCATGAACAAACGGGTAATGGAATAGTAACCATAATTGAAAATTGTAGTTCGTAGGGTGGGCTCTTAGCCCACGCGGTTTATTGTCATTCCGGGCTTGACCCGGAATCCAGATTTAAAGTATGGATTCCCGCTTTCGCGGGAATGACAAATGCAAAACTATTTTATTGAAAAATTTAAAATGACCCCGATCGTTTTAGTCGGGGTTGTTTTTTTGTTGTGCTAAGCGGCGAAGAAATTCGGGTAAAATGTTTGTTTTCGCCAGTATATGCCCAAAACATATTTTTTCTTGATTGCCAACGGGAAATAGCTATAATTGGGTGTGGTTATCAATGGAGGGAAAAACTTGTTTGCGTAGCCAAGCGTTTAATAGGGAAATAACAAGGGGTATATTTCTTTAGGGATCCCAAGAATGAAAACTTTGAAAAATATTTCTTTGGCAGTATTGATTTTTACTGTTTTTCTTTGTCAGTTTAGTAAGGCACAATCAGGTGAGGTAGAAAAGAAAAATGATGGACAGAATGTAGATGAAAAGCAAAAGGATGCAAGTGATGCAAATACCGAAAGACCTGCTTGGGCAAATGCTGCGGCAAAAGTTTTTTCTGATTGGAAAATCATCCAATGCGACCGAAGTCCAACGGTGAAATTGGGCAAGAATGATGGCTACAGACTTATTCTACAGAAAAGCCGCAAAGAATATCCTGATGACATGCAGCAGCAGGCTAGACCTTACTCTGCCGTTAATAAGGACGATCAGAAGAACCGTAATTTTGTTCTGCGGCATTCTCATATTGATTTGGTTGTCTTGCCGGAAGATAAAGAAGGAATTGCTTCGCTAATTAAGGGAAAAATTCCATGGATGGGGCTTGAACAGGAACAATTTGTAAAACCAGTATATTTGGGCAAAGGTTTAGGTTTTGAATGGTTTGTGAATGCGACACTTTATCATCAAGAGTGTCTGCGGGATAAACTGGGGCTTGTAGGAGGAGACGACCGTCTTCAACTTCTCGTAGATGGCCTTTTCGTTCAAGATAAACACGATTGGACGCGAAATTCGTTGGAGCATTTGGTGGCAAAAGCGGGCGATGAAGCACTTCCTTATATTCAAAAGGCTGTGGAGCAACATATTAATAACGATCCTGGGCTGGCTGTTAGGCCTTTAGCATATATGTATTCAGAACAATCTACGCAACTGCTGAAGTCGTTTTATGCGTTGCCAGAAACCCGAGATGCAGTTGCTTACGCCCTTATTCATAAACCATATAGGAAAGAAGCCAAAGTAGAATACCTTGACATCCTAAAAAGACAAGCATATGTTTCTGAAGCTATTGAAGCTTGCATTGAGTTTGACTGGAAGGATTTTATACCAATTCTCGAGAATATTTGTTCCAAGCCACGATATTGGCCAATGTTCCGTGATGCATTCATAGCAAAGCGTCACTTGGAAGGTCATCCTATTTCCAATGACGTGATGGAAGCAAAAAAAACGCTTCTACAATTAGTCTGGTCACCGAGTAAGATTGATTCTGAAATTTTACAAAAAGCAAAGCAAACTATGTTGCAGTATCAAGATGTGGATGCTGTTGCTGTGATCGCAATAGACATGGCATTATTTAATACAAAGGCAAATGGAGCTGATATAGCAAGACTAAATGAAGTTGGGTGGGAAATTCTTCGTAAAATTCCAGTCCAAACCACAAGAAAACTATTAGAGTTTATTAGCAAATCTTTTAAGGAAGAGTATCAACAGAGAGATCGCCTGAAGTTGCAGGAATTTTTAGATTCACTTCCCGAATAAATAGGGACGGTGGGGCTGTTGAAAATTATTTATATTAAAAATAACAGTGTAAATCCGCGTTAATCCGTGTCTAAAAATTGGTTATCGGGAACCCATCTCTGTGTCTTCTGTGAGCTCTGTGCCTATTTCGCAAAGTGCAGGATTATGTTTTTATAAATCTCTACAGCCTTTTGCAAATCCGCGACTTCGACATATTCATTCGGCTTATGGCAGGTTTCTCCATTGCCGGGGCCGAAGATAACAACAGGAATATTTAATTCGGCGATATAAGGCGCATCGGTTGTAAATTGTGCGGCGGTTGTTTCGGGAATACCTGTGATTTTTTTCAGGTCATTAACAAACTTACAATCGGAATTTGTTTTAAGAGCCTTTACACTTCTGACTACTTCAATCGAAGCGGAAAAATCTTTTTTGCTCTGCGATACTTGTGCGAAAATCGCTTCGATGTCTTTTTGGATTTGACTGTGGTTGTGTTCGACGATTGTGCGAATGTCGAGCTGGGCGGAGCATTTGTCGGGGACGACGTTTGTTGCGCTGCCGCCTTTGATTTTATTGACGCTCTTTGAGCCTGTGCCGAGCAGTTTGTCTTTGACTGTAGTAAGGTCGTAATGTTCAAATTCGTTCAAAAATGTCCGCATAGATTCGATGGCGTTTATTCCGAGATGCGGCATTGAGCCGTGAGCGGTTTTGCCGTGTGTCGTAATTTCGAGCCACAGCATACCGCGATGGGCGGTAATAAGGTTAAAGCCTGTTGGCTCCGGAACGATTGTGCCGCAGAGATTTTTTACGCTGAAAGATTTCAAAAACCGTATGATTCCGCAGCTATCGGTTTCTTCGCCCGCCGTTGCGGAAAAGATAATATCGGATTTTAAATCAGCTCCTGATTTTTTTATTTCAGCCATAGCTGCCGCGACGGCGGCCATACCGGCTTTCATATCGCAGGCGCCTCTGCCGAAGATTTTGCCGTCCAGCTCGGTTGCGACAAAAGCATCTGTATGCCAGTTTTGTTTGCCGGCCGGCACGACATCGAGATGGCTTACGAATAACAGGGCTGGATTTTGGCCTGTGGATTTTAGAGTTGCGGTGATATTGGCTCTATTATTATCCCAGACTTCGACATTAGATTCTATGCCTACGGATGCGAAAAAATCCGCAAGTACATTTGCGCATTTGATTTCGCCGACATCAGGCGTTGATTTCGCTTCAATCAGTTTTTTTAGTAAATTTTTCATAAAGTTATCACTGATTACGCAGATATAAACAATTATGTTTTGTAGAAATGCTTTTGCTTTGTCATTTCGAGCGGAGCCCCTAAGGGGCGAAGTCGAGAAATCTATTTAGACAGATTTCTCCGCTTCATTCGTCCAGCTACGCAGGACTCATTTCGGTCGAAATGACAGCCTCTCTACAGGCGTTAGAAGCATATTGTAATCCAACCTCTTCAAAAGAACAAGTTTTGATTTTTGGCGATATGATGGTAGAATATCCGTTTATTATGACAAAAGTATCGCTTACAAAATGTGCTGATTATAACGCCAAAAATGTGAACGCCTGTCTACTGAGGCATTTTGAATTGCTCGGCGGGCTGGGGAGTTTTATAAGCAGGGGCGATAAGGTTTTAATTAAGCCCAATATGATTGCGCCCAAACCAGCCGAGTGCGCCACTCAAACCAACCCTGTTGTAATTGTTGAGCTTGCGAAAATTCTGCTGGATTTCGGGGCAAGACCTTTTGTCGGCGACTCGCCTGCCTGGACGAATGCGGCTGCTTGTGCGGCGGCGATTGGTATTACTGAACCGCTGAAAAAGATGGGCGTTGAAATTAAACAATTGGATAAGCCCGTTAGTAGAAGACTTCAGACTTGCGGCACGAAAATCGGAATAAGTTCGGTTGCTCTTGACGCGGATAAAATTATCAATCTGCCTAAGCTGAAAACGCATCAGCAGCTCGGCGCGACAATCGCGGTAAAAAATATGTTCGGCACTGTGAGCGGCAAGTCAAAGGCGGTCTGGCACTATCGCAAAGGCAAAACATTTGAAAATTTCTGCACGATGCTGATTGATGTTTATAAGTTAGCTAATCCGGTTTTGACGATTGTCGATGGGATTGTCGCGATGGAGGGGCCTGGGCCTATAAATGGTAATCCGAAAAAATTCGGCTGGCTTATCGGAGGAGCTGAGCCGATTGCGATTGAGCTTGTCTGCTGTGATTTGATGGGATTTTCACCGGAAAGTTTGCCGATTATTCAGACCGCTAAGAAAATAGGGTTTGGCTGTATGGATAAAAATAACATTCAAGTTCTCGGCGATTTGCCGGGCGGCGCGGGCACTGAAGTTGTTCCAGCGGCGCAGATACCATTAGTGTTTTCGCCTGTGAGGGTTGCAAAAAGCATATTAAAGCAGATTATTCTGCTGCTAAAGGCCAAAAATCACACAAATTGACTTATTCCTGTTTATCCATTATCATTTAGCCGATGGAATCGGATATAAATATACTTGGCATTGAGACGAGTTGCGATGAGACGGCGGCGGCGGTGGTTCGCAACGGCAGTGAGGTTTTGTCAAATGTGGTGTCGTCGCAGATAGAGATTCACCAAAAATACGGCGGGGTTGTGCCTGAAATTGCGTCGCGGGCGCACATCGAAAAAATTTATCCGGTTGTCGAGCAGGCAATTGTTCAGGCCGGCATTGCTCAAAAAGATATTGATGCGGTAGCGGTTGCGAATCAGCCTGGACTTACGGTTGCGCTGATTGTTGGATTAACGGCGGCAAAGACGCTGGCCCTGATTTTGGAAAAACCGCTTATTGCGATAAATCATATTCACGCACATTTGCAGTCGGCGATGATGGAAACGAAGGATTTGCAGTTGCCGGCGGTTGCGTTAGTTGTTTCGGGCGGGCATACGAGTTTATACGAATGCAAAAATGCGCTGGAGCTTGAGCTGCTGGGTTCGACAATTGATGATGCGGCTGGTGAGGCGTTTGATAAGGTTGCTTCGATTTTGAATTTGTCTTATCCCGGCGGGCCGAGTATCGAAAAGGCCGCGGCGGCAGGCAATCCCAAGGCGATTGATTTTCCGCGGACAATGCTGAAGAAAGATTCGCTCGATTTTTCGTTTAGCGGGATAAAGACCGCTGTGCTTTATCATTGTCAGGGTCAGGATATGAAGGCAGGCAGTTTGGCAGGTCAAATGACGCAGCAGGAGATTTCCGATATCGCTGCATCGTTTCAGGCGGCGGTTGTAGATGTGCTTGTCAAAAAAACGCGTAAGGCTGCGGATAGGGTCGGAGCCAAAACAATTCTGCTCGGCGGCGGCGTTGCGGCGAACAGTGCGCTGCGAAGCGAACTTGGAAAGATGGCGCAGAAGACCGGCAGAGTTTTGCTTGTCGCACCGAAAAAATACTGCACAGACAATGCCGTGATGATTGCATCGCTTGGTTATCATAAATATAAGGCGGGGCTTTTTGCGGATATGGCACTCGAAGCAAAAGCAAGCGGAGAATAACAAATGCGAAATATAATAGAGATACCAAAATTGGCGGCAAGAGCGGCAGATGCCCACAAGGGTGATTTCGGCAAAGTCTGCATAATTGCGGGCAGCGTAGGTTTCAGCGGAGCGGCGGCAATCGCAGGCAAGAGCGCACTTCGCAGCGGAAGCGGGCTTGTAAGGCTGGCTGTGCCGAGGAGTGTTTTGCCGATTGTCGCGGCGATTGAACCCTGTTATACGACGATTGGGCTTGCCGAAGACGCAAAAGGCAAAATTAGCGTAAAAGCGATTGATGCTGTTCTCGATGCTGTTGAGGAAAATGATGTAATCGCGTTTGGGCCCGGAATAGGCGTTTGCGCGGGTGCAAAAAGCGTGCTTGAAAATATGTTGCGGCTCGATGGAAAAAGAATTGTTATAGATGCTGACGGTCTGAATAATTTAGCAACTATTTGTAATTGGCCTGATATAAATAAAGCGGATGTAATTTTAACTCCTCATCCCGGCGAAATGAAAAGATTGTGGGCGGGGTTATTGCGGGCATCTATGCCGAACGACAGACAGACGATGGCTGTCGAATTTGCAAGAGCCTGCAATAGTGTAATAGTTTTAAAGGGGCAGGGGACGATAGTTGCCGATGCTGAAAAAATTTACATCAATACTACCGGCAATCCGGGTATGGCAACGGCTGGAGCTGGCGATGTGCTGACAGGCGTAATTGCTTCGCTTTGCGGGCAGGGGCTTGATAATTTTGACGCTTCTGTGCTGGGCACTTATGTTCACGGCCTTGCGGGAGATTTGGCGGAAAAAGATAAAGGACAAATAAGTCTTATTGCGACTGATATTATAGATGAACTGCCTTGCGCATTTAAAAGCATTACTGATAACCGATAACTATTTTTTGACGTAGAGAGTTTGCGTTGGGAAAGCGAACTCGATTTTTTCTGCGTCGAAACGTTTTAGAATTTCAAAATTTATCTTTTCATTCACTGCCAGCCAATGTTCGTAATTGGCCGGTTTAACAAAATAGCACATATATATGTTAAGTGAGCTGTCTTTGAACTCATTGAAATAAACTTTTGGCATATTATCTAAATCGCTGTTTATGTCTGGTATGCCGGCAAGAATTTCCCTTATTACATTGACGGCTCTTTGCGTTTTTTCGTAGCCGCTGTCATAGGTAATAGTTATGTCCGCCTCTCTGCGAATAAACGGACGTTTACCGATGTTTTCTATCATTTCGTTAGCCATTGTACTGTTTGGTATTGTAACTAAATGGCCTTGGAATGTTCTGATTCTTGAACTTCTAAAACCTACTTCCTCAATTGTGCCGGTATGTGAACCGACTGTTACGACATCGTCTATGTGGAAAGGTCTATCTGCGAAAATTGTTATTGAGCCGAAAAAGTTAGCTATTGTTTCTCTTGCCGCAAGGGCAATAGCGATACCGCCGACGCCTGCACTGAGCAGAAGAGACCTTACGCTGTCGGCGCCAAGTATGTTCTCTGCGATAAGAAGTATAGCGATAATTGCGATTGCCACCCGCAGACTTTTGCGGACTATCTGTACAAGCATAGTATCGAGTTTTGTCTGGGTTTTTCCGATGGCTTTGTGCAGATAGTACTCGGCGACATCTACCAGTCGATACATCGCATAAGCTATTGCTGTGGCGATAACGACCCTGGCGATTTTGTCCCAGACTATTTCTATTGAGGTGTTTAATCCTTTTTCGTTGTTAAAGAACAGCGGCAGTTTGCAGGCGGACATTCCAATCCCAAACACAGCCACATACGCTGGTTTAGAGAGAGCGTTGGCGGTGAGCGTTAGTATTGATTCGCCGAATTTCGCCTTTATTTTTTCAGAATATCTCTGAATTAGGAACTGCACGATTTTTGCCGCTGCCATAGTGAGTACGACTAACAGGACAAGAGTTCCGAATCGCCACAGGGCGTTGCCCTTAACCAATTCATAATTGATAATTGACTTTAACGTTATTTGTGCCTGTACAAACATTGGAATTCCTTTTTAAAAGTATCGCCGCGACAATTCTAATCTTTATGAGGTTATTGTCCAGAGATAATCTGTTAAAAAGCGGTGGAAATGGTTTTTGCGGCCTCTATAGCGGAATTTTGTGCCTTTTTAACTGTTTCCTCATCGGCAAGCATATTCGGGCAGATTATCGTTTTAATATCGGTAAAACCCATAAATCTGAAAATCAGTTCGACGTATTTTTTCTGTAAATCCATCGGCGAATCTTTTTCGTAGATGCCTCCGCTGGAATAAACAACGCACAGCGGCTTGCCGATAACGAGTCCCTGATAGCCTTTTTCGGAAACAGTAAAAGTATAGCTCGGCTGAACTATAATGTCGATATAATGTTTGAGCTTATATGGAATGCTGAAGTTCCACATCGGCGTTGACAGGAGATATTTGTCTGCCGATTTGAACCGCTCTATTATTTTTTCGATTTGCGTCCATTTTTTAATCTGCTCGGCGGTTTTGGGCTGACCGTGCATTATCGCGTATTTCGACTCTGCGGCAAAATTGTCGAATTCAGGCAGGTTCTCCCTGAATAAATCGAGGATTTCAATTTTATCGTTCGGATTGCGCCGACGATATTCCTCGATAAATGCCGATGCTGTTTTGTGTGAATGGCTTCGAGCGTCTCTTGGCGACGATTTTATGTAGAGCAGCGTTTTCATAGAATAACCTCCGATGCGGATGGCTCAATGAGCTGTCAAATAATTTTATCATTTTCTATGTTAATTCCACAGACCAGTATGCGTGGTCGAGAAATTGCTTCCAACTGTGGTATTTACCATTGTTCAAATGCAGATGAACTGTCGGATTGCGTTTTGGTTTTTCCGGTATTTTTATAAGCGTCATATGTGCTTGTCTCGGAGTTTTGCCGCCTTTTTTGGCGTTACAGCCTGTACAGGCGCAGACAAGATTTTCCCACGAAGCCTTTCCGCCCAGACTTCGAGGCGTGATATGGTCGAGTGAAAGTTCTGTTGTCGGAAATTTTTTGCCGCAGTACTGGCATCTGTTGCCGTCGCGGGCGAAAATATTTCGCCGATTGAATTTCACATCCGCCCTCGGCAGACGGTCATAGACAAGCAGTCTGACAATTCTCGGCACGGCAATGTGGAAATTTACCGTCGTAATCCAGTCGTGTTCGTCCGGCTCAAAGGAACGTTTCAACTTGCTGACATCTCGCCAGCTCTCGAAATCGTAGTTATAAAACCGCCCCTGTTCGTAAGATATGACTTCGGCTAAATCTCTGCAGAGCATACAGAAAGCGCGTTTGACATTTATGATGCGCAAAGGCATATAGTGCTTGTTCAGTACAAGTACATTGCAGTGCAGCGCAGGTTGTAATTCTGTTAAGGCCATTTCCTCCTCAAAAGGCAGGTTTCACCTGCTGATTATATTGGAAAAAGCTCTTTTTAAAAAATTTACTTTACCGCTTCAACTTCGTCGGCTCGCGGACCCTTTTCACCCTGTACTATTTCAAAGCTGATTGTATCGCCCTGGTTGAGGGTGCGAAGGCCCTTTGATTTAAAATTCGTGTGGTGTACAAACACATCGGGCTGGCCGGCTCCATCGACAAAACCATAACCCTTTTTCGGGTCGAACCATTTAACAATACCCGTTGTCATTATATGCTCCCTGAGAACGGCCTGTCGCCATCGTGTATTCGATACGGCCGGCTATTCTGTTTTTGGCGAAGAATTGTTGTCGCCAAGTTTTTCTTTCATAAGCCGGCCCATCTTGAATTTTACTGTTCGCTTGGCAGGCACTTTTACTCTTTCCAGTGTTTTGGGATTTTGTGCGACTCTCGCCTCGCGCGTGCGGACTTCCAAAACTCCGAAATCGCGGAACTCAAGACGATTACCTCGGCTTAACTCCAAAACAATCTCGTCAAGAAACGACTGAACAACACACTTAACCACAACTCTTTTGGCTTGCGTCTGTTCAGCGATTCGGTCGATTAATTCTTTCTTCGTTATTGTTGTCATAGTTTACCTCGTGTCAACAGAGAGTTTCGGGATTTGATTTTTTCAAATATTAATTTTTTTTATTCCGCTACGAAAACAAGCTGAATTAAACTTTTTAAAAATACCGCAAACCACTATACAGCAACGACTTCTAATCGGCAAGCAATTTTTATTGGAAATTTAAACAGATTTTTTTGATTAAAATACCGCAAAAACAATCTAAAAACGCGGATTTTGCCTTCATTCAGCAAAGGAGGCTATAATTTCTTGACCTGCGGCGCAAAATCAGCAATAATTCCACGTCCTGATGTTTTTTTAGAGAAAGGTTGAGAAATTGTCTCATAACGTATTGTCAAAGAAGCAGTTATGCCCAAATGTGTTTATGATTGATGTGGCGGCGCCGCTTGTGGCTCGTTCGGCAAAGCCAGGCCAATTCGTGATTGTTTGTCTCTCGACGGATTACAGCGAAAGAATACCACTTACAATAGCAGGTCTTGATGCGGAGAAAGGCTCAATCCATCTTATATGGCAGGCGGTGGGGAAAAGCACCTCTGAACTTGCCGGTCTGAAAGTTGGGGATACAGTCGAAAATATTCTTGGCCCGCTTGGCAAGCCGACTCATATAGAAAAATTTGGAACGGTTGTCTGTGTCGGCGGCGGAATTGGCAATGCCCCGCTTTTGCCGATAGCGGTCGGTATGAAACAGGCGGGTAATAAGGTAATCAGTATTCTTGGCGCAAGAAATAAAGAGCTTATGATTCTCGAAGATGATTTCAGAGCGATAAGCGATGAGGTGATTATTGTTACTGATGACGGTTCTTACGGCAGAAAAGCTCTGGTAACCGAGCCGCTTGAGGAAATATGCAAAGGTTCATCGAAGCCCGGTTTAGTTGTCGCGATAGGGCCTGCGATAATGATGAAGTTCTGCTGCGGCGTTACGAAAAAATATGAAGTGCCGACGGTTGTTTCGCTTAACACTATTATGATTGACGGAACTGGTATGTGCGGCGGGTGCAGAGTCGAGGTTGGCGGCAAGACGAAATTTGTCTGCGTTGACGGGCCGGAATTTGACGGTCATTTAGTTAATTTTGATTTGATGATGAAAAGAATGAACGCATATAAGCAATTTGAAAAACAGGCGATGGAAAATTACGAAAAGCATAATTGCAGACTTAATAAATAGGCACAAAGGCGCAGAGTCGCAAAGGCACAAAGTATGAAAAAAACTTTCAGAGACTTATTAGTGTGGCAAAAGGCTATGACGCTTGTCTCGGAAGTTTATAAGATAACCAGGGTATTTCCAAAAGATGAAATGTATGCTTTGACTTCGCAAATCAGGCGATGCGTCGTTTCAATACCTTCAAATATAGCTGAAGGTTATAGCAGAAATTCCACGAGCGATTATATACGATTTTTGCGAATAGCATTATCTTCTTTATATGAATTGCAGACTCAAGTGGAAATTGGTTTGAATCTTAAGTATATTGATAAAGTTATTTTTGATATGCTTTACGATTTAACGCGAGAATTAGAACGAATGCTTAGTGTTATGATTGACAAAATAGAAAAAAAATAAGATATGGATATTTATTCCTGGAAAAATTTATTTCTTTGTGCCTCTGTGCCTTTGCACCTTTGTGCCTTCACTTTATAGGAGTATCAATTGGATAAATCAGCGGAACTTTTAAACGAACTGTTAGCGAAACATAAAGCCGGTACTTTGAAACTGGCGGATAGATATGAAATTCCGCCGCAGGCGATGCCTGCGCAGGATGCGGTCGCCAGACGAAGCAATGTCAGTGAAGTTGCGACGGGCTATACCGAAACGCAGGCCCGACTTGAGGCTCTGCGGTGCTTAGGCTGCAAAAACGCTCCGTGCGTCGAGGGCTGTCCGGTAAGAATAAAAATAAAAGATTTCATCGCTCCTATTGTCGAAGGCGATTTCAAAAAGGCTCTCGATATCATCAGAGAAAATTCGCTGCTGCCTGCTGTTTGCGGTCGCGTTTGCCCGCAGGAAGTTCAGTGCCAGATGCCCTGTACGGTCGGCAAAAAATTTAAGAATGTCGATATGTCTGTTTCCATCGGCAGGCTCGAAAGATTCGTCGCTGACTGGGGCAGAAAAAATCACGACAAGACCAACCCTAAGATTGCGCCATCGACCGGCAAAAAAGTTGCCGTTATCGGTTCAGGCCCAGGCGGCATCGTTGTCGCCACGGATGTTCGCAGGGCAGGACACGATGTTACGGTTTTTGAGGCGTTTCACAAAACCGGCGGCGTAATGGTCTACGGCATTCCGGAATTTCGTCTGCCAAAAGCGATTGTCCGCGAGGAAATTGAGCAGCTTAAAAATATGGGCGTAAAAATAGTCTGCAATTTTGTTGTAGGCAGAACGCGAACAATAAAAGAGCTTATGGAAAAGGACGGATTCGATGCTGTTTATGTCGGCGTTGGGGCTGGTTTGCCGCAGTTTATGGGAATTGAGGGCGAGCATCTTGTCGGCGTGTACAGCGCAAATGAATACCTGACTCGCGCGAATTTGATGCGTGCTTATGATTTCGGCAAGGGAGCCGATACGCCTATCGCGATGAGTAAAAGGGTAGCGGTAGTCGGCGGCGGAAATGTCGCGATGGATTCGGCAAGAACCGCTGTCAGGCTCGGCGCTGAAAAAGTTTATCTTATTTACCGCAGAAGCGAAAAGGAAATGCCCGCTCGTGTCGAGGAAGTTCATCACGCGAAGGAAGAAGGTATTGAGTTTCATCTGCTGCGAAATCCGAAGCGCATTATCGGCGACCCGAATGGCATAGTTTGCGCGATTGAATGTTTGAAATATGAACTTGGCGAACCTGATGCTTCTGGTCGGCGCAGACCTGTGCCTATTGCAGGCTCGGAATTTCAGATTGAAGTTGATACTGTTATTATCGCTATCGGCAACGGCGCAAATCCGCTGATTGGCCAGACCACAACCGGTCTCGAGCTGAATAAGTGGGGAAATATCGTTGTCGATGAAAAATGTAAAACCTCGCTCGACAGTGTTTATGCCGGCGGCGACATTGTTCTTGGCGCAGCGACCGTGATTTTAGCTATGGGTCAGGGCAGAACCGCGGCAGCGGCGATTAACGAATATCTGGGGAATAAATAATTTAATCGCAGATTACGCAGATTTCACTGATTATTGGAAATAAATCTTATAAATCAGCGGCTTCGGATTTACGGATTTCAGCGTCAACTCTGTTTCTGCTGTCCCAGATAAGATAATACGTCGTCAATATTATGTGCGCCCATAGCTTCATTAAGGCAATATTGATAAGCCCTGCAATAACCAAAATTAATCCAATAATATGCCGCTTTATATTGTTTTCCGGTGCAGCAATAACCATATTAATCCCCTCAATAGCGATGACAACCGATATTACTAAAAAAATCCAATATTTTATTTCGGCTTTTCTGACTTTCTTGAGGATATCCTCACAAGTCGGTTGTTCTTTGAAGTTTTCAGCCCAATTAAAAAATCTCATAATATATCTCCTATAATTTGTATAAAAGTTTAAAGGTCTTTAGCCTGCATTTGTCTCATTTCAGCATCGAGAAATCTTTTGCGCACCACGGGAAAAAGGCTGGAAAATATAACAGTACCAATAAATCCTGGAAAGAAGAACGTGTACCATACATGGTATGGTTGTTTATTAGCGGCTGCTATTATTCCAGTGATAATCAACAGAACGCTTGCAGCTATAGCTATCGTGAAAATTGTAAGAGCAAACTTCTTCCAGCCTTTGCGAACACAAATCCCACAAGAGCACCCCATTAGAGTTCCTATTAAACCTAACGCGCCTCCGATCATCGCCCCTATTTTCCCTGCTGTTTGTGGATCAAACCATATTTCCATAGTTTATCCTTTCATTGAGTATTTTCTTCAAACACTTTGAGCAAAGTTTTTGCAACCGAAATGTCAAGTTTGCCGTCAATAACAAGAAGCTGAACTGTTTTGTGGAATTTTGTTTTAGGTTTTTTGGAGTCGAGGATTTGCACTTTTTCTATAAGACGATTGAGTTTGATTCTTATTGTGGGGTATGAAATACCATATTGCTCGGCAACATCTTTCAATGAGCCAGAAGCAAGCAGCAGTCTTTTTATAAACTGCCAATCTTCATCGGCCAATCCTTTGGCCCATTCAGGAATTGTGTTTTCCATTCTAAACTCCAAACCGTACTTTCATATTACTAAAATACACTTTAATTTTATTAAAGCAAGAAGAACTTTAACAATATTGAAGTTTTTTTTAATATTATTAAAGATAGGAGTGTGGGCAGATTATAACTGATTGTTGTTAAATGAGTTAAATGGCATCGGGGCGAATAGACAAATTGTCAATATTCAGGTTGTCTAATGTTGCATATTATGTAATTTATATAGTGGACTTTATGTTTTACATAAAATCAAATGTTAGTTTTTGCGATAGCTCTGACTGAAATTTATGTTTTTTTTAAGTTATTTCCTCATTCGATGTTGGAAGTTGGGCGGTCAAAGTTGGAAGTTAATTACTCCTTTTAATATTTTTCCATCAAAATTTATTCGTAAATTGTTTTCATTGCTGGATTCGATTGCGCAGAGGCCTTGGTCAACTATTTCGACAGTGCCTTTGCCGTTATTGACGCTGCCTTGATATGAGAGAATTTTTTTATCTCTGTGGCCAATTATCCGTTTGCCTGAATTACTCCGCCTGCAATAACTTCGTTCTCATCGTTATATAAAACCAGCCTTTGGCCGGGACAAGGGGCAAATTGAGGCTGTGCAAAATCAACCTTCAGCATATCATTCTCTGCCGATGTAATTATGCACGGCTGCGGGTTGCCGTATGAACGGATTTTTGCGTTTGCTTTTTTACCATCCGACAATTCTTCAAGTATCAGGATATTAATCTGTTTTGCCGTTACGGTCTTGCGCATCAAATGTTCCTTATCGCCAAGTGTAATGGTATTTTGCTCTACGTTGATGCTGCTCACATATAAAGGGATGCCGCCGGCAAATCTTACGCCTCGCCTCTGACCGATAGTATAATTTGCTATACCGCTGTGCTCTCCAATCACATTGCCTTTAATATCCAATATACTGCCGGGTCTATGAGTATGCTCGAAGTCCAAAGCGTCTCGGTAATTATCTTCAGCGGCGAAACACAGCTCCATACTTTCAGCCTTTTGCGCTACGCAGAGATTCTGCCGCTCGGCAATCGAACGAATATTGGATTTTGTCAGTTTGCCTAAAGGCAGAACTAATCCAGCCAGCTTTTCTGAAGTTATGCCGTATAAAAAATAACTCTGGTCTTTTGAAAGGTCGTCTGCCCGTTTGAGCCGGACTCTATCTTTATCCTTTACAACCTGCGCATAATGGCCGGTAGCCAGATATTTAATGCCGAAAATTTCTTCTATAAAATCCCATACGAGCGAAAACTTAAGAAGTGTATTGCAGTCAACACAGGGATTCGGCGTTCGGCCTTGCGCGTATGATTTGCGAAATGGTTCTATTATAAGGTCGCCGAACGGCTCGGCAACATCGATAAAATAGTGCGGTATGTTCAGTTCGCCGCAGACAAACGCCGCGTCGGCGCCGCAGCAGCCGCGTTTCTTTGCGTCGCACGAAACGGGAATTTTCATTGTAATGCCAAGCACATCCCAACCGTCTTCTTTTAGAAGATGTGCGGCAACGCTGCTGTCAACGCCTCCGCTCATAAGAACAGCAACCTGTTTTGAATGTTTTTTTTCAGACTGCCATACAGAAAAAGTCGGAGGCAGTAATTTTATATGTGCCGAATCGCTCATTATAATGGTCAATCAAAAAGCATCGTGCTTATATATCGCTCTGCCGTATCCGGCAGAATGACAACAATCACTTTGCCTGCATTTTCTTTTCGCCGGGCTGTTTTTACCGCTGCCGCTACTGCCGCCCCTGACGATATTCCCGCAAATATGCCTTCTTTTTTGGCCAGACCTTTTGATGTTTCAAAAGCTTCGGCATTAGTTATCTGAATTACTTCATCAATAACTTTTCTGTCCAGCACATCAGGAATGAATCCGGCGCCGATTCCCTGAATCATATGAGGTCCGGCCTGGCCTCCTGAAAGCACTGCCGAATCAGTCGGTTCGACCGCTATTATTTTCACGGAAGACTTTCTTGATTTGAGAACTTCTCCGATGCCGGTGATTGTTCCGCCGGTACCCACGCCGGCAATGAAAATATCAACCGAACCATCCGTGTCTTTCCAGATTTCTTCGGCGGTTGTTTGGCGGTGTATCTGTGGATTGGCGGGATTTTTAAACTGCTGCGGCATAAAAGCGCCGCTGGTTTTCTTTACTATCTCATCGGCTTTGTTAACCGCACCGGTCATTCCCTCTTCGGCAGGTGTGAGTACAATCTCTGCCCCGAAGAATTGCAGTATCTTTCTCCGCTCGACTGTCATTGATTCGGGCATAGTTAATATCAGTTTATAGCCGCGAGCAGCGGCTACCCATGCCAAAGCGATGCCGGTATTCCCGCTTGTCGGTTCGACGATAGTCATACCCGGTTTTAATTTTCCTTCTTTTTCAGCGGCAAGCACCATATTAACGCCGATGCGGTCCTTAACACTGCCGGCTGGATTGAAATATTCGAGTTTGGCGACTATTTTGGCTTTGCAGTTGTCGGCTATTTTGTTCAGCCATACCATCGGGGTGTTCCCGACCAGCTCTGTCATATCATTTGCTACATTCATATCTAAACCCTTTGAATATTATTTGTTATTTTTTCCGAAGTACTTTAAGAGAAAAATGATTGCCGAGATTTTTAATTTCCACAATCTCTTGTCCCTGTTCGGCGAAACTGTCCGGCACGTTCCTGACTGGTTCGCCTCCATCGAGCATAATTTCAAGAATTTGGCCGGTTTGTATCTTTTCCAATTCAAGTTTGGCTTTGACAAAATTAAGCGGACAGGCTACGCCCCGTAAATCGACAGTTCTGATTTGCTGAACAACATCTTTATTTTCCGCTGCCGCCGCGACCGGCTCAATTTTGAATTTCAGATTGGAATCGAGCGAAAGATAAAGCTCCTCGATTCGTTTGACAAGTTTTTCCGCCTGAGGAATAAATTTTTCCAGAGAACCCAAATCGCCGATTTTCCAGTCTATCGCGGCATTAAGCAATTCGCCTGTTTTTGCATCAACCCAGCCTGGCTTGACAAGATACTCTGTAAAAGCGGAAAATATCTCCCTGTCTTTTTTTGGCTCCTGACCAAATATAATTAAAAGAGCCCTGGCTGATGACAATAGAGCTTTATAAATATTATCGTCGCTGTCTTTCGGATTTTTAACCGCAGTTTTGATAGCGTCTTTCGCCTGATTAATATCGACAGATACGATATCCAGCACGCCGGCGCCGCATTCACCCGGGCCGCGTCCTGCCAGTGTAAAAGGTTCATTACTGCCGTAATCGTAAAAATATTCTTCAGGAAATTCTGCCGAAAAGTCGCCATATTTTACCGTCAGGTTTTTTAATTTTTCAAAACTTATTGTTCCGTTTTCAAATGCTCCGGCTAATATATCCGGTATGCTTTTGGCCGGCGCCGTTCCAATTTTTTCCGCCAGTTTGGCTTGTCCTT
This sequence comes from Phycisphaerae bacterium, assembly GCA_041661665.1. Taxonomy (GTDB): domain Bacteria; phylum Planctomycetota; class Phycisphaerae; order Sedimentisphaerales; family UBA12454; genus GWC2-45-44. The sequence goes on from JBAZTW010000015.1 coordinate 49,808, forward strand.
CAGCGGTTCTGCCGCCGATGAAAATATCATAGCACGGCATCAGCCTGCCGCTGACTCTTTTGGCCAGTCCCTGTAAACCTATGCCGGCTATAGAATGATGTCCGCAGGAATTAGAACAGCCGCTTATTTTTATAGTGTTATCATCTGCGCAGATGCCTTTTGCGTCAAACTTGTTCACAATAGCTTCTGCCAATTTCCTCGAAAGGCACAATCCGAGTTTGCAGGTTTCCGCTCCGGTGCAGGCTACAATGTTGTTTGATTTTTTGGCTGTATTTATGCCCAAACCATCAAGCTCTGAGTGAAGTTTCTCCAGATTGCCCTTCGGCACAGAACCGATAAGAATATCCTGTGATTGTGTCGTTGTAATCAGCCCCTGTGCATACTTTTCTGATATATCGGCTATTTTGATAAGCTTGTCCGCGGAGACATCGCCGAGCCTGAGATTGATTTTTACACAGGCAAATTCTAAATTTTTTTCTGTATAAGTATCAATATCCCTGATAGGCGGAATCTGTCCATCTAAGCCCTCTCGTCGCAGTTTGTCACGGTAAGACTTATATAAATCAACAAACTGTTCGTCTCCCAATCTTTTAAGCACATATCGCAATCTTGCCCTATGCTTGTTCGACCTGTCGCCATATTGGTCAAACAGTTGCCTGACAGCCTCTGCGGTTATAAAAATATCGTTGGCGTCAATGAAGTCTTCAATTTTTATCGCTACTGCCGGATTGGAGCCAAGTCCTCCTCCTGCGTAGACAGAAAAACCGTTCCTGCCGTTTTTTTTATGAGCAAAAAATCCCAAATCTGTCACAGAAGCTAATGCGCAGTCTTGCGAGCAGCCTGAAAAGGCTATTTTATATTTGCGCGGCAGATTAAAGGAATTTCTGTTTTGAATTAGATATTCTGTTGTCGCGATAGCATAAGGGGCAACATTGAAATTTTCATTCTGGCATACGCCGGCATAAGGACAGGCGCTGATATTGCGAACTGTATTTCCGCCGCCGCCGCGACTGCTGAGACCAACACCAAGCAGTCCTTCGAGAACATCAGGAGTTTTTTCGATATCGACATTGTGAATCTGAGCATCCTGCCTGGTGGTTATATGTATGATGCCGTTTCCAAATTTTTTGCTCAATTCGGCAATTCGTCTTGCCTGAAACGCCGGCAGAAGACCGGCGGCAATGCGTATTCGTACCATATATCTTCCTGCGGTTCGCTGTTCGTATATGCCCATTGGCACGCGATAGGCGCGAAAGGCGACTTCTGTATGGTCGCCTTTGACAAATTCCTGAACTTTTGTCCGATATTGCAATGTGTCGTTCACAATGTTTTCGGGTATACGCAAAATTGGTTCTTGTTTAATTGCCATTGTTTTTCTCAAGCCTTCTTTCTTATACAATCTCTACCGCGACATCGCTTGCGTTTCTGTCGGTTATCCTGAAACCTTTTATAACGGGCGTTTCTATGCTCATAATGGATAGTATTATATACACCACATCGGGTGTTAACGCCATTCTCATATCTTCTTCGGAAGGACGTGCCGGACTGTTTGGATGACTGTGATATATCGCCAGCATCTCAAGTCCGGCCAAGCGAATATCTTTAATTACCTTAAACTGCTCCTGCGGCTCCATCGTAAAATGTTCGCTGCTGTTGTCTGCGTTTATCATTTTGTAGAATTTCTTAACCTCGCCGGCATTCCCGGCAAGAATTCCGCAGGCCTCTATGGGCGCT
>JBAZTW010000016.1:0-46339 GCA_041661665.1 Phycisphaerae bacterium
TTTGATGCAAAACACTCGTAACCGCGGGGTCATTAAATCTCATCGGCCATCAGGCCGATTCCTCAATTCTTCATTTTTCAATCTTCAATCTTCAATTCTATCCCCTATCCCGTCAATCCTGTTATCCTGTCCAAAAAAATCCGCGTAATCAGCATCTAAAAAAACAAAATCTCTGTGGCCTCTGTACTACTATCCATAAACTTCTTGTTTTTTCTGCTTGATTTTTAAATCTTACGTTTATAACTTATTTTTATATAAGGCTTTGCATTTTAGTTTTGAACATTAGAATTTTAGTAATTCGATATTGTTTCGGATTTCGATATTCGTATTTCGGATTTTGGTTGCGGCCTTTTGGCCGCGCCATGAACTCTGTGGCTATTATCTACCTGTTTTTCTTTGTGCCTTTGCGTCTTTGTGGCAAAAATCCGCGTCTAAATTCTTCTTGTGTTCTGGTTAATACTAATCCGTTAATCAGTGAAATCAGCGTTATCAGCGTTTAAAAAAATCCGTAAAATCCGTGCAATCCGTGGTTAAAACCGTTCAAAACTTGACGAAAGCTAATCAAAATTTTACGTTTTTTTGCAAAATTTTGCAAAATGTTGCAGAATTTTGCTCGTTTCATGCAAATTTATGCTTGAATTTTGCAACTTTATGCTCGATTTTTGCAACAAAAACCTGAAAATTTGCGCAGTTTTTCAAAAAAAACTTGCGCAAATCGCCATAAGTCCTTTATTTACGTTGTAAAAAAGGAACGTAAAATAAGGAGTTACAGTCAAAAGTATAATGCGATTTTTTGCTGATATCTGAAGTCTGACATCTGACATCTGTTTTTTATTTGCTTGTGTAATAGCCGATTTGTCTGCCGATTTTTTCAACTTCCTCGCTCCGGCGAAAATCGCATTTATCCGCATCGAGGGTTATCACCGGGCAAGCCCTGAATTTCGCGAATAATTTTTCATATTCAGCGCAGAGCCGTTCAAGAAATTTCATATCAATGCCCTGCTCATAAGGTCTGTTGCGCAGATGTATCCGCTTCAAACATTCTTCTGCGGACGCTTTTAAATATATAACAACTGTCGGTTCAACCACCAGCGTACCCATCTCGATATTTATTTTTTTATACAATTCAAACTGAATTTCATCGAGCCATATCTTTGCGTACACAAGTTCCTGATTCATTATATAATCGCTGATAGCGATTCTGCCGTCTTTGAAATTTTGCAATTTCAACTGTTCCATTCGACTCAGAAAAAAATACAACTGGCTATCGAGAGCATATTCCTTTTTACCGGCATAAACATCTCTCATAAACGGATTGGCATCGTAAGCCTCTTTTATCAGCCGAAAATCAAACGCATCGGCAAGACCTTTCGCGAGAGTGCTTTTCCCTGCGCCGATTATGCCGGCAACAGAAACAAGCTGCGGCAGGCGTGAATCAATATGAAAATTTTCGCCATTGAGTCTTTTGTAAAGAACATAAATTGTTTCACCAAGCAGCGGATGAACAGCTTCCGGCGCAAGCTCGCAAAGCCCGGCAAGCACAAACGACCTTAAATGCATATTTCTATGCGGAATGGTCAATTGCACGGTTTTTATCACATCCGACCCGAACAGGAGAATATCAATATCAATAATGCGAGAAGCCCAGACCTGCCCTGTTCTTTCTCTGCCGGACAAAGATTCTGTTTTCCTCAAAACTTCCAGCAGCGCATCAGCCGAAAGAGATGTCTGAATTTCGGCGACACAGTTGAGATAGTCCGGCTGGGCCTTCTGGCCAAGCGGTCTTGTTTCGGTAATCGAACTGCTGCGCAGAAGTTTCAACCCATCCTGAGCGTCAAGACTTTTGAGAGCAGCTTTAATATTCTGCTCTCTGTCGCCCAGATTACTGCCAAGACCAAGATACGCTATTGTCATATTTTCAATTTTCAATTTTTTTAAATCGTTCCATCGCTTCAGCCACATTTGCGGGACTGCCGAATGCGCTTAATCGGAAAAAGCCTTCGCCTGCTGCGCCGAATCCGCTGCCGGGTGTGCCGACGACATTTGCCTTTGACAAAAGGCAGTCGAAAAATTCCCAGCTTGTCATTTTCTTCGGCGTTTTGAGCCAGATGTACGGCGCATTTATCCCGCCATAAACTTCATAGCCAAGAGCGGTCAGAGATTTTCTGATTATCGCGGCGTTTGACATATAAATGTCAATAATTTTGCGAACCTGTTTTTTGCCTTCGTTTGTATAGACCGCCGCTGCCGCCATTTGCGAGATATAGCTTGCCCCGTTGAATTTTGTGCAGTGCCTTCTGTTCCAAATCGGGTTCAGCTCAACAGCCCCGCCGTCTTTTGTCCAGACTTTTAATTCCTTCGGCACGACTGTATATGCGCATCTCAAACCTGTGAAGCCCGCTGTTTTGCTGAAGCTGCGAAATTCGACAGCTACTTCTTTCGCCCCTGCGATTTCATAAATCGAGTGCGGAATATTATTATCGGATATAAACGCCTCATAAGCGGCATCGAACAAAATTATCGCCTTATTTTTAAGCGCATAGTCAACCCACATTTTCAACTGCTCTTTTGTCGCCACCGCTCCGGTCGGATTGTTCGGATAGCAAAGATAAATCATATCCACCTTTTCCTTTGGAAGAGCAGGAACGAAATTATTATCGGGCGTACAGGGCATATAGACGATATTTGTGAAGCGTCCTTTGCCGTCAAATTTTCCCGCCCTGCCTGCCATAACATTTGTATCGACATAAACGGGATAGACCGGGTCTGCTACCGCGACGATGTTGTCGAGGCCGAGAATTTCCTGAAAATTGCCTGTGTCGCATTTTGAGCCATCGCTGACGAAAATTTCGCTGGTTTCAAGACTTACGCCGCGAGAGGCAAAATCATTGGCGATAATCGCATCTGTTAGAAAATCGTAGCCCTGTTCCGGGCCATAACCCTTAAAACTATTTCTTTCAGCCATATTATCAACGGCTTTGTGCATCGCATTTATAATTGCCGGTGGAAGTGGTTCTGTAACATCGCCAATTCCAAGTCTGATAACCTTCGCAGTCGGGTTTTTCTCGCCAAAAGCCCTGACCCGGCGGGAAATTTCCGGAAAAAGATAGCCGGACTGTAACAAAAGGTAATTTTCATTCACTTTAATCATAGAAACTCCGTCAATTTAGCTAAAACAGGCAAGTTATATCGAGTCTGATTTGGGACGATATATCCTGCGATACTGTGAAAAAGTCTAAGCTAAATTACAGGCAGTCAGAATGACTGTCAATAACAATAAATTACGGAACTTGTTTATCAGAAAAGGCTTCTATTGGAAATGGCAATAATAGTTTTAACTTGCATTTCGGCATTGGTTGTGGTAGAATCCCGCTGTTTATGGGGCTCACGGAAGAGGGACGACTATCTGTTGTCGCCCATACCAAAGGCACGCAGGGCTTTTAGCCCGCGAATCCTGGGGCAAGTACATACGGAAATACTCAAACGACTCAGCCTGAATCGAAATATGTTGTTGCGCTTATAGTGCGAACTTTTTTAGGATGAAAAAAAATGAATAAATCGAACGTTGTGGATAATCATTTGAATTTGTCGGGATGGAACAAATCTATGAACAGAAATTTTACAATTAGTGTAATCGTATCACTTATATTTTTAACAGCCGGCGCGTTTGGAGCAAACCGCAACGTACCGGGGTCATACCCGGACATTCAGGCAGGTATCGCCGCCGCAAATGCAGGCGATGAAGTTGTTGTAGCCGACGGCACATATACCGGCGCAAACAACCGCAACCTCGACTTCGGCGGCAAGGCTATCACCGTGCGCAGCGCAAGCGGCAACCCGGCAAACTGCATTATCGATTGCCAAAACGCCGGCAGAGGATTTTACTTTCACAACAGCGAAACAACCGCTTCTGTCGTAAAAGGTTTTACAATCAAAAACGGCGATGAATACTATGGCGGTGCGATTGAGTGCGAATCATCTTCGCCGACAATTGATAATTGTATTTTGACCGCAAACGCCGCAACCGCGGCAGGCGGAGCTGTCGATTGCTTTAATTCATCGCCCTGGATTGAAAATTGCGTTATCAAAAACAACACAGCAGACGATGGCGGAGCTATTGAATGCGGCGGTATCTCTTCCAAGCCGATAATCAAAAACTGCCTTATTACAACAAATAGCGCTGCATACTATGGCGGTGCGATTGACTGCTATGATGGGGCAGAGCCGAGTATTGTAAACTGCACTATCGTTGACAATACCGGAGCAAACGCCAAAGGCGGCGTTTATGCCATTGACACAAGCCATCCGACGATAAAAAATTCTATCTTGTGGAATAACGGCGACGATATTTTCGGTGCGGCTGCAACATATTCCTGCATCGAAGACAATGACAGCGGAACAGGAAACATACATACAAATCCGTTGTTTAAAACAGGACCTTTAGGCAATTATTATTTAAGTCAAATCGCGGCAGGTCAATCAGCAGACAGCAATTGCATCAATACAGGCGGAGATTCGGCTGACACAGTCTTCATCATAGGCCATTCACGCACAACAAGAACGGATAAAGTTGCCGACTCCGGCACAGTCGATATGGGCTATCACTACGCCGGCGGCGGAGCGACCGCACAGTACACATTGACTACAATTGTCGATGGCAACAGCCCATGGGGAACACTTGCCCCAAGTTCCGGATTGTCGTACAAGCAGTATGCCGATGTGCTCCTTACGGCTGCACCAGACCCGAACTATGAGGTTGGAAAATGGACAGGCACAAACAACGATGCAGGTACGGCGTTGACAAATACCGTTACGATGACCGCCAATCGCACCGTTGTTGTAAAATTCCGCTCTATTGTTATGTATGGATTGACAACGAAAGTCATCGGCGCAAACGGCACGATTGACACGCATAACAATCAGCAGTTCCGCCAACATACCCCCGTTACAATCAACGCATTTCCAACACCGGGCTATGTGATAAAAAACTGGCTAAAAGGCAATACCGCTGTGTTCGATGCCAATAACCCGGGCACCTACACGGTTATAAACGACCCGAATACATTTATAACAATCGCGATGGAAGAAAATACAACCATCGGCGTTGAGTTCAAGACCAACCCAGTTACATATCTGCTCGATACTCGCGTTACCGGCGGACATGGCACAATCAGTCCAAGAAGAGACCAGCAGCCGAGCGGAAAAATTGTTCAGCTTACAGCGACTCCGGATTATGGCTACAAAGTTAAAAAATGGACAGGCACAGACAACGACGGTTCCACCGCGGCGACAAATACCATAACAATGACCTCGGCAAAGACAGTCTATGTCGAGTTTGTACTGATACCATCATATACCCTGACGACTACCGCAGACACTGGCGCAGCGATAGCTCCAAGTTATCCTGCCGGACAAAGCGTTCCGGCAGACAGCGTTGTTTCGCTGACAGCTACGATTCCAGCCGGAACTGTCGTTAAATGGAGCGGAACAGATAATGATAACAGCTTGTCGCTTACAAATACCGTAACAATGACCGGCGACAAGACGGTAAATGTTGGTTCTTACACCACGCGAGTTTTACATGTGCCGGGGCAGTACCCGTCAATTCAGTCGGCAATCAGCGCAGCTAACAGCGGCGACACAATCATTGTAACAAAGAGACCCGGCGCACCATACGGTGGCGGTATAAATCTGAATGGCAAATCTCTAACTATCGCCAGCGGAATGCCGGACGACCCGTGCTATGTGGCACAAACAATTATCGACTGCCAGTTCAGCAGCAGAGCGTTTACAATGTCGCAGGGCGAAAATGCTACAATCGACGGCTTTACGATTATCAACTGCTCGCCGAATGGAAGCGACCCGCAGCATATAAACAATAATCCAGCTTCGAGAGGAGCAGGCGATGGAATAGATGCTAATGCCTTCGGCGGAGCTATTCATTGTTCTAATGGCGCAAGCCCGACGATTTCAAACTGCGTATTCAAAAATTGCCGAGCGGAAGGACAAAGGGGTCGAAACGCAAATTATGTATGGCCCAATATAAGCCCGGACCCGAATACTAACGGAGTTGACGGAGCGGATGCCAATGATGGAACAGATGGAGTAACTGGCAGCCCGAATGGCACGAATGGCACAGATGGTGGAGATGGCGGAAACGGCAATCCTGGTCTGCCGGGCGCAACTGGAACTGACGGCTTTAACGGCGGTAACGGCGGTAACGGTTTCGGCGGAGCGTTATACTTCGATGTTAACAGCAATCCTGTGATACTGCACTGCAAATTCATCAATTGTTCCGCTATCGGCGGAAACGCTGGTAAAGGCGGAAATGGACAAAACGGACAGGGCGGCGGAAATGGCGGTAAGGGCGGAAACGCTGGAAATGGTGGAAAAGGCGGCGATGGAAATGACGTGGCCGGAAATGGCGGAAATGGCGGAAACGGCGGTAAGGGCGGAAGCGGCGGAAATGGCGGAAATGGCGGAAATGGCGGTAAGGGCGGAAACGCTGGACAGCCGGGCAACGGCAGCGGCGGAGCTATTTATTTCGCCGGCAATAACATAATAAACATAAGATTTTGCGAAATATTAGATTGTAATACAGTACCCGGACTCGGCAACGCGGGCGGAAACGCTGGGACAGGCGGAAAAGGCGGAGACAGCGGAACCAGCGGAACAGGCGGAACAGGTGGAACAGGCGGAAAAGGCTCCATACCCGGCACTGATGGCACAAGCGGTACAGATGGAGCTTCGGCGCTTGCTGGAAATGCTGGAAACGGCGGTATCGGCGGAAACGGAAGCACGGACGGAGACTCAATCGCTGGCGGATTATATTTTGGGCAAAATTGTATAATCAGCGATATGAACGGCTGTGATTTCATCGGAAACTATACATTCGCAGACGTTGACTCATTCCATTATGATGGCGGTAACGGCGGAAATGGTGGAAACGGCGGAAGCGGAGCTATCGGTGGAGCAGGCGGAAAAGGCGGAAATGCGGGCAAAACAGGCGGAGCCGGCACAGGTAAAATAGGTGGTAACGGCGGTAACGGCGGAAATGGTGGAAACGGCGGAAGCGGCACAGGCACAGGCAGTATTGACGGACCGGGCGGCAACGGCGGTAATGGCGGACCTGGTACGGGCAATGGCGGCGTCAATGGAACAGGCGGAGCAGGCGGAACAGGCAACCCGAACGGCACAAACGGCTCGGCAACAGGAGCCGGGGCGATAAGTATTACAGGAATACTCGGCTATGGCGGAAGCAACTACTACGCTCAAGACAGCAATGTTGCAATGACCGATTGCAACTTTGAAGATAACTATACGGCCAAAGTATATGCCTGGGGCGGAGCTGACGGCGGTGCAGAATACTATGAATCAAGCTGTCTCGCCTCTATAAACAACTGCTCATTTATAAACAACCAGACGGTGCAAGGGTCCGGCGGTGCGCAGTATTTCATCGGCGGCTTTAGCGGAATCAATCCGAGTTCTGTCAGCATCAGCAATAATTCACTATATAAGAAGAATTTGTCTGTCGGCTACGGCGGCGCTGTTGCTATTAGACAACCAACATTTATCAGCATTAGCAATTCTACATTTACGGATAACGTCGTGGACGCTACTCTTGGCTACGGCGGAGCTATTAGCTGGGACAGTAGATTTGGTAGTTTTTGGCAGGCTCAGATTACGAACAGCGTCTTCACAAATAATACCGCTCCTTTCGGCGGAGGTATTCACTGGTTAGACAACCCAAGCAACTTTAACACGGTATCTATTACGGATTGCTCGTTCACGGCAAACCTCGCCGACCACGGCGGCGGTATCTATTACAGCGGCAGCCAGCCAAACATAACAAACATAACCGGCTGTATTTTTAAACAGAACAAAGCCGGCGGACTGTGGACTGTGCCGGAAAACTGGATTTATAACGATATATTCGGCGGCGGCGGAGCTATTTTCTCTCTAACTGCCAACGGAACAATCAGGGATTGTATTATAAGCGACAATACCACCAATGGCTCAGGCGGCGGCATCTATATTTGCGGCGGAGACACTCCGGCAGAGCCAAACATAAGCAACTGTCTGATTACAAACAACTCAGCGCTTTTAGACGGCGGCGGTATAGCCTCGAATTGGTACGCGATACCTTCTATTAAAAACTGCACAATCGTCGGAAACAACGCCGAAAATCCGTACAACCTGAATCAGGGACACGGCGGCGGGTTCAGCGGTTCATACAACAGCAATACAACATTAACCGACTGCATCGTCTGGGGCAACTCGGCGACATTCGGCAATCAGATATCTCTGGGCAGCAACCCAGACCGTATTTACGTCAACAGGCCGGCAACGCTGACCATTGACCATTCAACGCTGGAAGGCTATCCGTCTGTATCTGACTACTACACTTATGGCAGTTCGACCTTTACTGTATTCAACAGCAACATACTCGACCCGCTGTTTGTAAATACAACTTCATATTTCCTGCAATCGGACAGCCCCGCTGTGGACGGCGGAAGCAGAACGGCGGCGGCGGCAGGACTATCAGTATACACAACGCAGAAAACAGGCATTGTTGACAGCGGCGCAGTTGACAGAGGCTATCACCATAACACCGGTCTGACACTAACAATTACCGTTGTCGGAGGCCACGGAACAGTAACGGCTGATGCCAATAATTTAGTCAGCGGTACATATTTCGGTATTGTAGGTTTAAAAGCGACACCGGATACAGGCTACAGAGTAAAGAGCTGGACAGGTACGGATGTTTCGCCGGCCTGGAAAGCAAATATAAATACCGTAACAATGACAAACAATAAAACCGTTGTTGTGGTATTTGAAATAGAGCAGGACAAAGTTATCAACGTACCGGCTTTCGCGGGCACTCTTCAGGCGGCAATTGATATGGCACAAAACGGCGATACCATAAAACTCGCTGACGGCCATTATGTCGGTACAGGCTTTGCCGTTGACAAAAAGAATATCACAATCGTCGGAAACGAAGCTAACCCAAATAATGTCATTATCGACTGCAGCGGCGAATGGCCCATAAACGAAGATTATGCAAGAACGCACGGTTTACATCTTATCGGCGACAACCAGAATTTTGTAACATTAAATGGTTTGACAATACAAAACTCACAGACATTCACTAGCACTTCGCCTTCACCGGCTAATCCCGGCGATGACGGTAATCCGACCAAATCCGACCACGACAACAATGGAGACGCACGAAATAATTATGGTGGAGCAATCACCGTTTTGGGCAACCATATAATTAAAAACTGTATAATCAGAAACTGCACTGTAATGGTGCGCCCCGCTACCAACGGCAACGCTGGCGGCGACCCGAATTTAGCGACTACTCCCGTTAACCAGAGCGGCGGAGGCGACGGCGGATATGGCGGAAACGCTGGCGGCGGCGGTATCTATGTAGTATGGGGAAATCCGACCATACAAAATGTATTGGTCGAAAACTGCCAGGCAATCGGCGGAGACGCTGGAAACGGCGCAACTGGATTTAACAGCTTAACCGACCTCTATCCCCCGGGAGAAAGCGGCAAGGGCGGAGGCGGAGGCGATGCGCTCGGCGGCGGTATATATGTACGCAGCGGAAATCCGACGTTTGAAAAAGTTCACATCAAAAACTGCGTAGTAAGGCCAGGCAGAGGCGGCAACGGCGCTAATGGCGCAGCGGCTACAATCGGCGGCGACGGCGGAATGCCTGGAAAAGCTATGGGAGCGGGCATTTACTGCTCGGCACAGTCATCTCCGATATTCAGAGATTGCATTATTGAAGACTGCAATGCTTACGGCGGACTTGCAGGCAACGGCGGCAACGGCGGAACGGTTGACCCCTCTTTCAGTAGAGACGTATTCGGTGGATATGGCGGACTTACAACTGAAGCAGCGGCAGATCAGGGCGACATCAGATTGTACTCCGCAAGAGGCGGCGGCATTTTCTGCGAAGACTATTCAAGAGCGATGTTCACCGATTGCAGCTTCATAAGCAATATGACCTACGGCAGTATCAGCGGCGTAGGCGGGCATATCAATGGCAGTAATGACACCTGGCAGCAGCAGCCAAGACAAAACTTCAAAGTGCCAAGCTTCGGCGCAGGCGTTTTCTGCTCGACAAGTTCGGCAACGAGTTTCAGCGGCTGTCTGTTCAATAACAATAGAACGGCTTACAATACCGATTTCAATGTTCCCGGCTATACAGGCTTAACCGCTTATGACGGCGAATATACCGGCTGCGGCGGAGGATTGTGCCTGTGGTATGCAGACTCGTCGAATATCACAGACTGCAACTTTGCCGCAAACGCAGCCCCAATCGGCGGCGGTATTTACAGTCTTGTGTCAAATCTGTTCATTACAGACAGCATTCTAACTAACAACACCGCTTATTCCGGCGGAGGTCTGCTTGCTGTTGACAACACATCAATAGGAAGCAATACAGAAATACGCAGAGCTTATGTTTCGGGAAACACTGCCGGCACGCAGTCTCCAGACAGCGCAAACACTGGCGAAATAATGTTCGGCTCAGGAGGCGGTATCTATATAATGGGTTCGCTCCTCACTATGAATGATTCGGTCATAACCGAAAACTACGCGAGAATCAACGGCGGAGGTCTGTGCATCGAAGATGACACGCCGTTTATTGAGCGGCCATTAGTCAAGAACTGTCTCATTACCAAAAACAGAGCGGTTGACTTCGGCGGAGGTATCGCAGCGTCGTATTTCGCGGAGCCGAATATCGTCAACTGCACCATTGCTGATAACATCGTAAGCGATGTCAACAGCAGCGGCGGCGGTTTGTTCGCATCTTATGGCGCAGACGTAATTGTTAAAGATACTATCTTATGGAATAACAGCGGTATCAACGGTTCGCAAATCGGCGTAAGCAGCGGCGGAATTTTTACAGATATGCCGGCAACGCTGAACATCTCTTACAGCGATATTGAAAATCCAAATGGCGTTGAAGGTGTAAATGCCATTGACCTTGTATTCTGCGTGGATGAAACAGCCAGTATGAGTAGTGTTATTGACTCCATCAAAAACTCGCTGATAGATATTACTGACGCAATTACAAAAGTTACGCCTGATTTTAGAATTGGTGTGGTCGCATATCAGGATTATCCGGCGCCTGGCCCAAATCAGCCGGCCTGGGACTTTATATACAGGGATTATTCGCCGTTCACAAACAACACTGCTGATCTTACGGCTGCTATAAACAGAATGAGCGCCTGGAGCGGCCATATGACGCCATCTATTTGTATGGGGTTAATGCACTGCATCGATGCCGCCAATCTCGACCAGAGACTGAAAAGCGGTTCTTACAATTATTTAATTGATGCTAATTCGCCTGGGCCTGGCGAGTGGAGACAAGGCAGTAATGTTGCCAAACTGGTACTTATGGTTGGCGATATGCCTATAACCAATCCGGAACCGTTCGGCAATTATACGCCCGACCAGGTGGCCGCGGCGGCGATAAAAAAATCCATAAAAATATTCTCAATCGCAACAGGAAGCGGCGCCGGCAATCCATCTGTAATTTCCGGATACACAGATTTGGCTGAAGCTACCGGAGGCTCTTATATCTCGTCCCCAAATTCTGACGACATCGCCAACGCCATTATCCAGGCCGTGTTACTGGCCACCGCTAAATCCCATCCGATAAACCTCGAGCAGGGTTCCACAATAATCGGTCTTGCGCAGGATGCAAATAACGTATGGAATATCTCGACCGGCAGCGGAAACATATCAGAAGACCCGAATTTCGTTATGGGTTATTATCTTGGCCGAAAGGAAACCGGTCAGGATGCAAATAGCCCCTGCATAGACGCAGGCGATATTACAGCGGCGGCATCTGAACTTGAAAATTATACAACAAGGCTCGACGGCATATTCGATATAGGTACGAGCAAAGTAGATATCGGGTATCACTACAAAACCGGCTTAGATAAGTATGACATAACAGTTCAGATACTCCAGGACGCTAACTATCCGGGCATTCACGGCACAATTTCCGCTGACCTGGGCGTACTCGTTTCGCATACTGACCCTGCTACATACAAATACAATTGTTATGCCGGTGCATTTACGACATTCACAGCAACGCCGAACGATGTCAACTTCGTGGTTGCCGGCTGGTATGATGTGAATGATGTCAGACTGTCTGTTTTGGACGGCTATAAACCTGTCGTTGACGGCAATGAAACAATTTTTGTCAAATTCCGAAAAGGAAAAGTAACGCAGGTATCCGGCGGCGGAGCGGCCATTGGAGATGCCGTCAACATCGCTGAGAACGGAGATACCCTAATCATCGCGGCAGGAACATACACCGGCGGCATTAACATCAGCGGCAAAAAAATCAAACTCTACGGCGTTAATCCGGACGACCCGAATGTTATGGCAAGGACTATAATCGACTGCAACACCACCGGTAGAGGCTTTACGTTTGCAGGCGGCGAAAACTATCAAACCGTCATTAACGGCTTTACAATCATCAACGGCAACGGAGACGGCATTAACGGCGGCGGTTTGTTTATCGACGCGAACAGTTCGCCTTTGATTGTAAATGTTGATATTCGCGACTGCAATGTTACCAACGCGTCAGGCGGCGGTATCTACATAGGCGAACACAGCAACCCGGAATTCAGAAACGTAAGCATAACGAACTGCTCGGCGGCAATAGATGCCGGCGGTATCTATGTAAGCTCGTTCAGCAGTCCGGTATTTAAAGACTGCTCAATAGCAAACTGCTCGGCTGTAATTAATGGCGGAGCGGCTTATTGCAGAACACAGAGCAATGCTGAATTTTACAATTGCGACTTTGCCAGCAACACTACAAGAGGCTCTGCGGGCGCGATATTCTATGAACAGAAAAACCAAGTCGTATTGCACGACTGCAAATTCACGAACAATACCGCGGATAGCGATGCAGGCGCGATTATGTGCGGCCTCGACTGTACCGTCGATATCAACAACACGGACTTTGCAGACAACCAGGCGGCTTATGCCGGCGCTGTTTATCTCTCCCAGGGCTGCAACGGCGGCATTTACGATTCAAATATGACCGGCAATGCGGCTGATGAAGACGGCGGAGCGATTTATATTATCGATGCAAATATAATCGATGTTAATAACTGCGCAATAACCCAAAACACTGCTCTTCGCGGCGGCGGCGTCTTCGCTCTCGAATCGCCGAAGCTGACGGTAGCCAATTGTCGGATTGAAAACAATCAGGCGTACAGGTCTGTTACATATCAGACAGACCCGAACGACCCGAAAACGGCTGTTACGGACGATGGCTTCATCGGCGAAGGCGGAGGTATCTATGCCTTTGCGAGCATTGAATCAATCAAAAACTGCCAGATTACCTACAATATGGCAAAGACCAGCGGCGGCGGTATTTATGTCGGCGGCGAAATAAGCGATGTCAATGCCCTGCTTATCAAAAACTGCCTTATCGTCAAGAACAGGACAAATCGCGACGGCGGCGGTATATCTGTCAACTGGTTCGCAGCGGCAAAAATCGCAAGCTGCACCATTGCGGAAAATATCGTTACCGGAAACGGATATCTGAAAGGATTAGGCGGCGGAGTCTACGGCTCTTATGGAAGCGACACGCAGATTATCGACTCTATTCTCTGGGGCAATGTCGGCAAAAACGCTTCGCAAATCGCTGTCGGAAGCGGCGATGAGCAATACCAACTGCCTTCTGCGGTAAATGTTACTTACAGCGATATAGGCTATCCTTCTGAATCTACGCAGGTGACTGCCGGTAATACCATCGTGTCAGGATTCGATCAAAACAGTCTTGCCGCCAACGATGATATGTCAACAGGTATTGTGGACATAGGCTTTACCATAAACTTTTTCGGACAATTACGGTCATCCTGCTATGTCAACAACAACGGCAATATAACCTTCGATGCTCCGATGGCGACATTCACGCCATTCGGTCTGACAGACAATATCGGGACATCGATTATCGCTCCGTTCTTTGCGGATGTGGATACAAGGCCGTCCGGCTCGAGGCTCGTTACATACGGTCGCGGAACTGTCAATGGAAGACCAGCCTTCGGTGTCAACTGGGTTAACGTGGGTTATTATGGCAATCATACCGACAAGCTCAACAGTTTCCAGCTTATCATAATTGACCGCAGCGACAGGGCTCTCAATGATTTTGATATGGAGTTCAATTATGACAGAATAAACTGGGAGACAGGCGATGCGAGCCGGGGCGTAAACGGATTCGGCGGAAACTCCGCCCGTGCAGGCTACTCCAACGGGACAGGCAGAAACGGTTCTTTCTATGAAATTGAAGGTTCCGGAGTCAACGGCGCATTTCTCGACAACAACCCCAACGGGCTCGTACACAGAGAATATCGCAGCGGCTTGTTCGGCAGATTCTTGTTCAGAGTCGAAGGCGGACAGCCTGAAATGCCTTATATAGGTTCAGGTCTGCCTCTGACCTATGTTGAACCAGGCTGTATTTTCAATACAGGCAACAATATTGAAGACGACCCGAATTTTATATTCGGCTATTATCTAAGCCAGATTGCCGCTGGTCAGGCATACGACAGCAACTGCATCAATATAGGAAGCGATACGGCAATAAATCTCGGTCTCAATACATTTACGACAAGGGCTGACAATGTCGGCGACAGCGGCCAGGTAGATATGGGCTATCATTATTCTCTTGGCATAAGACGATATACGCTGATAACCGATGTCAATGGCCCGGCTATCGGCACAATTGAAGCGCCGTGGACACCGGGAACTTATCAGGTATATGAAAATACCCAGGTAAAACTCCATGCACTGCCGGATGTAAATTCAAGGGTGGCTGCGTGGATTATCAACGGGGTCGAGACTGCGACACATAACCGCAATGTTACGGTCGTTATGAACCGCAACAGGCATGTATCCGTCAGATTCGAGCCTTACGCGCCAAGAAACATTATCGTGCCGGATGAGTACGAAAATATCCAGGATGCGATAGACGCGGCAGAAAGCAGCGATACTATTTACATATTCAGAAAACCAAGCGGCGGACACCATTACATCACCGACCCCAACGGCTTGGACTTCAAAGGCAAGACTTTAAGAATTCGCTCTGAAGACCCCAATGACCCGGATATCGTCGCGGAAACTATTATAGACTGCAACAATGCCGGCAGAGCGTTTATCTTCCAAAACGGCGAAGATTCTAACAGCATCATCGAAGGCCTTACGATAATAAACGCCTCTACCGCAGGCGCTATTGGAACAGGTTATCAGGAAGAAACCGTTCAAAACGGAACCGAGGCCACCGCCATTCCTTACATCATTTATCACGGTGTTGATGCCACAGGCGACGGTTACGGCGGAGCGATTTACTGCGACAGCGGCGCTTCTCCGGTAATCCGCAACTGCGTATTCAAAAACTGCGAAGTAACAGGCGGTCGCGGAAGCGACGGCGGAGACGGCTATGGCTTAAATGGCTACGACTTCCACAACTCCTCTATCGGCCTCACTGTCTACACTCGAGATAATCTCAAACCGCGACTCGGCGAAGGCGGCAGAGGCGGCAGCGGCTACGGCAACGGCTACGGCGGTGCTATCTTCTGCAATACCGAAAGCGCACCGGCAATACTCAACTGTCAGTTCGTTGATTGTATCGCTATGGGCGGACTCGGAGGCAACGGCGGCATAGGCAGCAACGGCACATCCAGCAAAATTCCCGGCGACGGCGGAAACGGCGGAAATGCAACAAACGGCTTCGGCTTCGGCGGAGCTATATACTGCTCTAAGGGAGCAACGCCAAAAATTAAGGGTTGTGATTTCAGAAATAGCGCCGCGACATTCGGACTCGAAGGCCGGGGCGGAAGGCGTGGTACAGGCAAAACTGTTACGGCTTCTGACCCGCCGCCACATCCTTTTAACGGCTCTGACGGCTTGGCATCAGGCGGCGCAGGCAAAGGAGGCGTAATATACTACGAACAAGGTTCAACTGCCGATATTGCAGACTGCAATATGCTCAATAACCTCGCGGATTCCAGCACAAACACTCTCGACAGCCTCGGCGGCGGAGCTGTTTATTGCGAACCGAACTGCACAAGCATATCGATTACAAACAGCTCTCTGTCCGGAAACAAGACAACTTACGGCAGCGGCGGAGCTTTCAGATGCGGAGTTCTGAACAAACCAAAATTTGAAAGCTGCTACTTCGGCGGAAACACCGCGGCAGAAAACGGCGGAGCTGTCTTTGCCGGCGACGCGAACAATAACGGCTTGTGTGTACTCGACTTCAACAGTTGTGCGTTCACAGATAACACCGCAGGAAATCAAGGCGGAGCTATTTTCGCTCGCAACTTCGACGCAAACTTCATCGACTGCTATGTCAACAGAAATACAGCGGCTTCGGGCGGTGGTCTATATCTGGCGCCGGCGCCGACAAGAACCGTCCAGATTCACGGCGGAACAATTATTGACAATAAAGCCATCGGCGAAAACGGCGAAGGCGGAGGTGTCTATGTTTCAAATATGCCGGTCGAATTCATTAACTGCCAGATTATGGGCAACTCCTCATCGTTCGGCGCAGGCGGAATTATGTTCAAAGGCCCGGACTCGGCGAATTCCAGAGTCCATAACTGTCTGTTTTCTGATAACTCCGCGGTTGTAAGAGGCGGCGCTATACTCACCTCGCTCCACGCTTCCATCGACATTACAAGCTGCACTTTCGACAAAAACGCCGCACAGGCCGGCGGCGAAGGCGGCGCGATTTTCAATACCCACAGCAGCATTATAAATGTAAGAGACTGCATCGTCAGCAATACAACTCGAATCGCTGTTTATAAAAACACCACGGACTGCGATGTGAACCTTTCATACTGTCTGTTCTATGACAACGTCAATGGCGATTTCTACAGCCGTCAAAACGACAGGACATATAAAACCTATCAGAAAGATTCGAACTCTGTTTATGCCAACGCCGCTGATGCGGAACTTATCGCTCTTAACCTTGCAACAAGCGGACACAATCAGCGGGGTACTTTTAACAGACTTCCAAAGATAAACCTGTACTGCCAGGGCCCGCTGGGAAGCTACTATCTGTCGCAGAAAGGCGATGGCGACAGTAGCCATATAGGCTATGACAGCAACGCCGTAGACTTTGGCAGCGCAAACGCGAATCTCGTTCCGGTCTTTGGCGCAAAGACTATGGCCGATTATACAACACGACGCGACAGCGATGCAAATAACGCAGCGCTTTACACCGGCGATGCAAATCAGCTTGATATCGGTTTCCACTACATAGACGTTGACCCGGCTTCAAGCTACCCAAGAAAGTATCGTCTTACAACGGCTGTTCTCGGCGGACACGGAGGCATCGCGCCGGACAGTAATGATTTCTACGCAGGAACAACGGTTAATATTACCGCTTTGCCGGATTCAGGCTGGCGTGTGAACCAGTGGCTCGGCACGGACAATGACAGTTCCACAAAGACAACCAATTATGTCGTTATGATAGGCAATAGATTTGCTGCCGTATCATTCGAACAGCCGGTTGATTTGCACGTGCCGGGAGAATACGAAAATTTGCAGTCTGCCGTTAACAATGCCAAAGACGGAGACAAAATTATCCTCGCCCAAGGCACTTACTTCCACCAGGAAACAAATTACGACTCGGCGAAAATTTATATTACAGGCAAGGATATAACTATTACCAGCTCTGCTCCGGATGACCCCTGTGTTGTCGCCGGCACCATAATTCGAGCCAATGGTTTCTACATTTCAAATGTAAGCAGAAATATGATACTGGATGGCATAACCATTCGGGACGTTTCTTTTTGGCCGGGGGCTGTTAATTGCAGCGCAGCAAGCGCTCACGGCCCAAGCGGCGATGGTTTAAACGGCTTCAGTATATTCGGCGGAGCCGTAGATATGTACAACGCATCACCGACAATTAGAAACTGCCGTTTTGTAAATTGCTCAATATACGCGAGCAATGGATGCGACGGTCAGGGTGAAGGCGATGGCGGATGGGCTGGCTACGCTCAAGGCGGAGCTGTCGGTATTGATTCGGACAGTAGTCCGGTATTTAAAAACTGTGATTTCATAAACTGCTGGGCGCAGGGCAGCAATGGTATGAATGGCGCAGGTCATTATGGCCATGGCGGCAACTGGGGCGATCCAAACGACCAGGTCTGGCATACATGGGATTTCGCTCCTCCAGGCGGCTATGAGGAATACTGGCGATACAGCGGTTATGGCGGAGCTGTCTATATTAGAGCAGGCGGCAAAGGCATTTTTGAAAATTGCCTGTTCCAAAACAATCACTCTTATGGCGGCGTAAGCGGTATAAGCGGAGACGCGCGTCCGGGTGGTTATCCGAACCGTCACTATGCAATTAACACCTTTGGCGGTGCTGTTTATCTGGCCGCAGATAGCGAAGCAAACTTTACTAATTGCGAATTTATCGGCAATGAGGCTCATACCAGAGGTCAAATAGGCAGCTCCGATGCCAATGTGCCAATTATATTAAGAGATGAAGAGCGTGCGTTTGTACTGTACAATGAGGTTATAAGCTACGGCGGTGCTATCTGCGCTGAAAGTGCAGCGAAACTCACATTGGAAAATTGCCGATTCAGCGATAATATAGCCTGTACGGGCGGAGCTTTGTATCTGGAAGATACCGCGGCTCAAATCAGCGGCGGAAATAAATATAATGTAGAATTCGGCAGAAATCTGGCTATGCTCGGCGGCGGTGTCGCGCTTATTAACAGCAGTTCGATAATCTTCGACTGCCTGTTCAGAGACAACATCGCTTACGGCCCTCCAGGACTCGGCGGAGGCGTCTACAGCGCTTCAAGCGCTGCGAAGTTCTTCGATTGCAAACTCGAAGAAAACACCGCCAGAACATCTGGCGGCGGAGCATACTTCGTAGGCGAAAAAGAACCGAATATGCACAACTGCCTTATCCTAAACAACAACGCAAACAGAGACGGAGGCGGTATATCGGTCAACTGGGATGCGCAGCTTGGATTATCGAACTGCACAATCGCCAATAACTCAATCATCGGCAGCGGATTTGCTTCAGGATTCGGCGGCGGCGTAAGCGTAGCTTATGAAGCATACGTCAAAATAATCAACAGCATTATCTGGGGCAACAATTCAGAACGCGGCAAAACGCTATCCATCGGAAACACTTTCGATGCTGCGGATAAATACAAGGCAGAAGCTTCGGTAAGCTACAGCGATTTACAGGATGGCGAAGCCGGCGTGTTTGTCGATACGGCAAGCGGATGCCTGCTGCACTGGGACGGTGGAAACCTCTCAGGTACAACGCTCACTTCTCCATTATTCGTAACCGGATACTGGGGAGACTTCTATCTCCGTCAGCCGACAGGCCAGCCTGCTCCGATAAGTCCGTGCGTTGACACCGGCCAGGGACAGGCAATCGACCACGACCTGTTCAGGCACACAACCAGAACAGACCACAGCGACCCAAATATATATGGCTTGGCTGTCGATAGCGGAATCACAGATATGGGCTACCACTATCTGCTCTACGCTGATTTGCAGGGCGACTTCAACTACGATGGACAAGTCAACGGACCGGACCTTGCTCTGTTTATGGAGTACTGGATGGACGACGGCTGTACATTCCCATACTTCTGCCGCGGACGAGATTTAACTAAGGATGGCGAAGTTGACTTTAAGGATTATGCTATATTCGCCTCAAACTTCGGCGATACAGAAACCACGCCTCCATCGCCCAATCCGATGACATGGGAAGACGTTCCTGGGTCGGCAGCCCTGACTATGATTGCTATGAAAGCCACGACCGCAAAGGACAACTCTGGTTCGCCTGTCTTGTACAACTTTGTGCGGTATGGCTCGGTGGCCGGAGACGACCATGATTTCGGCTGGCAAACGGAGCCAAATCTTACAGATGCCGGGCTTGTTTATGGAAGACAGTACGGCTACCAGGTTCGAGCAAAAGACGCAAGAGGCAATACAACAGCCTTTAGCGTAATCGGCTATGCACAATGCGGCATAGATACAACTCCTCCAATGCCTAACCCGATGACATGGGCGCAGTTGCCTACCGCAATATCTACCACCGAAATTACGATGACCGCGACTACGGCCACAGATGCCTGCGGCATAGAATACTTCTTTGTCGAAACCAGCGGCAGGAACAGCGGCTGGCAGAGCAGCCCAATTTACACTGACAACGGCCTTGAGCCAAATACCACTTACACCTATCAGGTAAGGGCTCGCGACAAATCGCCGAACAACAATCAGACCGGCCTGTCAACCGCGGAGTCGGCTAAGACATTCGTACCAGGCGATACAAATACCGTCGAAGACCACAACGCACCGACATACACCCCGACAGTCAGCGGTTTGTGGGCTGTAGTTCCTTATGTTTATAATGCCGGCGGCGGTGCCTTCTATCACTATATGACCGCGGTTGCCGCCACTGACGCTCAGAGTCCGCCGGTTTGGTACAAATTTGTATGCACAAATGGCAGCGGCGTAAGCAGTGGATGGATAATGGGTACAGGTGCAGATGTGTTCTACCAGGCGGGACCGTTTTACTCCCACAACGACAGCACCTACCAGGTCCACATCAAAGATTCTGCCACTCCGTGGCCAAATGAGATAGTATCCACAAAGTGGAATACTCTCAACGGTCAGATGCCGTAAGGAACAGATGAAAAACCATAAAGCAAAAAGCCCCTGCCTGAAAACAGGGGCTTTTTTAATAACTCAAACTGGCAGATGCCGCTTGTCATACCAGCACAGGCGGGTATCCGGTCGTAAAATTGAACATCTGGATTTCAGCTTTCGCGGGAATGACAATCAGTTTGAGGATATTAAAATTTCGGATTTCTTTATTATTCGGCTATTTCCACTCTGCATTTTTCTATCGCGGCTATAAAATCTCTGCCATAGCCTTTGCTCGCTATTCTGCTGTCAAGTACAACCACAATGCCGGTATCTGTTTTGCTTCTTATCAGCCTGCCGAAGCCCTGTTTGAATTTTATAATCGCCGCCGGAAGCTGATAGCTGAAAAACGGATTTTGCCCTTTGGCCTTTATAGACTCAATTCTGCCGGCTATAAGCGGATGCGTCGGAACGGCAAAAGGAAGTTTCGTAATAATTACGTTGCTAAGAGCCGCTCCGGGAACATCAACGCCCTGCCAGAAACTGTCCGTGCCGAAAAGAACGCTGCCGGTATCAGCTTTAAATCTACGCAATAATTCCGCCCTGTCCGCCCCTGTTCCCTGAACAAGAAGCTCGATGGAATTTTCGCTAAACCACTCGCCGAGCATTTCCGCAAACTGCTGAAGCATCTGATAGCTGGTAAATAACACGAACGCGCTGCCGTTAGTCTGCTTTATATATTTTTTTATTTTTTCCGCCGCCGCCTCGGCGAATGCCGTAGCATTAGGCTCAGGCAAATCAGGCTCTATGTACATCACCACCTGTTTTTGAAAATCGAATGGCGAACCGAGTTTCAATTTGTCGAAATCATCAAGACCGATACGCTCGGCAAAATAATTAAATTCCTGCCCGCCTTTTTCCTCGCCTGTGCAGAGAGTAGCGCTTGTGAGAATTACCGATTCAAATTCGCCAAACAGACATTTTTTGATATTTTCAGCGGGATTTATCGGCGCGCTTTGCAGCGTGAGAGTCTTTCTTTTATTTTTTTCCGACTCAACCCAGTGAACACAATCCTTGTCGTCGTGAGAAAGAAAACTTTTTATATCAGCTTCCAGACCGCCTAAAAGTTCGGCGAAACGCAAAAGCTCAAATTTTTCATCAGCGTCTTTGATTCCGCCGGCGAGCTTTGAAAGGCCGAGTCTTAATTTTTTTATATGTTCGCTAATGCAGTCCGAAACAAACCCCGGCCTTGTGCTGCCGTTGCCCCTGTCCGCTTCAAACCACCTGCCGACAGCCTTAAAGAACTCCGTTCCCGCTTCCTGACAGCTTTTAACCAATTCAACCGCCTCGGCATATTCTGCGCGGGCAAGGAGACCTTTTTTGGTTTTCTGATTATACAAACCGTTAAGAATAAATGAAACGCGTCCCTCGCTTATATTCAAACCAAAATGGTCTTCGGCAACGTGTTCGATATTGTGCGCCTCATCAATAATCGCATAGCGATAATCAGGAAGAATTGAAACATTCTGCTGACGCAATACAAGGTCGCTGAACAGCAGCGCGTGATTGGCAACGATAATATCAGCGGTGTCAAGCCGACGGCGATTTCGCCAGTAAAAACATTTATTAAAATGCGGACAATTCCTGCCTTTGCAGTTGCCGTGTTCGCTCATAACAGATTGCCATATCTGCGGCGACGGTGAAAAACTAATATCGCTTAATGAACCATCCTGGGTTTGTTTCGCCCAGTTGCCCAATCGAACAAGAGTTGCCATATCGCTGTCAAAAAGCCCCTGCTGCCGGCGAGTCGAGAACTCAAGTCTTCTTAGGCAAACAAAATTATTCCGACCCTTGGCCAAAACCGCTGTGAAATTATGCTCAAGCAGTTTTGACAAAAAAGGAATGTCTTTATTTATCAACTGTTCCTGCAATGTGATTGTGTATGTGCTTATGAGGATTTTACATTCCCGCTGTTTGGCGATTTCTATCGCGGGTATGAGATACGCGAAACTCTTGCCTACTCCTGTGCCCGCCTCAACCGCGAGATGACGATGATTATACAAAGCGTTGTAAACCGCTGACGCCATTTGCTTTTGCTGCGGTCTGTCCTCATAAGCAGGATAGCCTGCGCTTAACGCACCAGCAGAGCCAAAAATTTCTTCTACGTCAAAATCCTGCCCGGCAAAATCTATCAAATTCGCTCCGCTGTTATTTCTTCTCTATTGCCTTTTTAAGAGCCGTTACCGAGACGCTGTCCGGAATTTTAGCCGCTGCAGAGTCTATCGCCTCTGTCGCGAGTTCGGTTTTATCAAGCTGGTAATAAATATACGCCAGCAGAAAACTAAGCTCCGGAGAATCAGACTTCTGTATCCACAGCTTTACATCGGCTATTCTGCTCTCGAGCCGGTCCTTATCAGGTATCATCTGGTCAAGACCGATTTTAAATTTCACATACTGTGGAAAAATATTTATCGCTCTCGAAAGAAAATATGCGCTGGACATATATTCGCCGGATGCAAACAAAGCGTGCGACTTACCAGCAAACGCAAGCGGGTCGTCAGGTTTATAAATCCCAGCCATAGAATATGCGTCGGCGGCGCGATAATACTTGCCATCTTTTAAAAGTTCCTCTGCCGACCGCATATAATAATTAAATTTATCATTGGCTTCGGTCGCAAAACTTTTATGCACACCGACAGTCGCATCGGCGGTTTCCTTGTCTATCTCGGAATATTTACTCCGTAAATCGCCGGGCTTGTGTTCTTTTTCTTTATCGCTTTTATCCTGCTCTTTTGGCTGGTCCTGCTGCTGTTCCTGCTTTTGCTCCTGTTCTTTAGCCTCTTTTTCTTTGGCCTGAACATCTTCCTTTTTTGGATTAGCCGACGCTATTTCCCGAAGCATTTGCTCATAAACGGTTTTTGCGGGAGCGTTTTGGTTTTGTGTTTTATCTATCGGCTTGTCGTCCGGCTGAACAGGCTCTGCGGGCATAGAACGCTCTAAAGGCTTTTGCGGCTCGTGCGGTTCGGCAACTATACTGTCTTTTGTTTTTTTGTCGTCTGATTTTGTTTTTTTATCCACCCCATCGCTCGCCTTTTGCAGGGCATCGCTTAACTCCTTTTTATTCCTCTGCTGAATAAGGTCATAAGTAATCACCCTCTCAAGGTCGGCCGCATCATAGCTCAGCGGCCTGGTCCTGCCCTGACCATATAATGGCGTGGTCGCTGCAATCTGGGAAGGACTCTGAACCTGAAATTTCGGCATTTTTTCTATCTCATAATCGCTTGTACCGCCGCCGCTTCCGATATTGGGATATGCTAATGCCATAGGCCTGGTGCTGGAAACGCCTGAACTCACCGTAGCGGAAGGCAGATAGTAGGGCTGTGGAGTAAGAGTTGACCGCAATGAAGTTATCGGCGCGGTGTTTCTCAAAAATGAACCTATATCCTCAGAGCCGAGCGGCGCTCCGAACTCTGTCTCGTCTCTGTATGGCACAAGCCCGCGAAAATACTTTCCGCCGCGAACCCTGCCGGTTACTATCAAATTGCCGCTTGTATCCGCAGGATTAGGAGATTTTACAAGGCCGCTCTGAAGGCTGCTGGGCGGAACAGTCGGGTCCCCTATCCCATCGTTCAACGCAAAACTCTCTGTGCAAAAGGACACAAGAACCAAAACGATTAAAAAACCGAATATCAAATATCGAAACTCGAAACAAATCCAAAACCTCAATGCCTTAATACTCAAAATGTTTTGAATATTTGAATTTTGGTCATTCGATATTGTTTCGGATTTAGGATTTCGTGCTTCGAATTTTTTATATTTGTCTGTCTTCACTGCAACCGCTCCGTTATTTTGTTTTGTACTTGGGTTTAGCCGCCCAGCTCAATTTCCCGGCAAGAGTATCCCACTGCGTACGCAGCGGATTATTTACAACCTGAAAAGTGCCGGTGTGTTTCTCTACCGTAACAACGTCGTCGAAAGCCAGCGGACTCAATATCTGGCCATCAAGCATAACCGATGTACCTTCATTTATTTTCTGAGGGAAAATCCCAATTATGTTTTCAGAGCTTATAACAATGGGACGAAAGCTCAGCGTATGCGGGCATATAGGCGTAATTACCATCGCCGACAGACTGGCCGATAAAATAGGACCGCCGGCGGAAAGACTATAAGCCGTCGAGCCGGTCGGCGTCGATATTATAATTCCGTCGCCTATACAATCGGCAAGATTCTGACCGTTGACCGCAACCTTCAAATCAACCATACTGAAATTTGCGCCTGCTTTTATCGCGACCTCATTTATCGCTGTGGAACTTAGTTTCTCTTTGCCATTATTAGTGATAGTGCATTTAAGCATCATTCGCTTTTCTATCAGACTGCTGTCGGTCGTAAGTCTGCCGAAAAGGTTTTTAATATCATCGATACTAAACTCCGCCAGAAACCCAAGCCTGCCGACATTTACGCCGATTACAGGAACGCCGGTATTGCTCAGGTCTCTTGCCGCTGAAAGTATTGTGCCGTCGCCGCCGAAGGCTACCGCAAAATCAGCCTTATCGGCAACGCTCGCGCAATCGCCCCGAAAACAGTTGGCAAGTATTTCAGCTTTGCCGGCCGAAAAATTTACAAAATCCTCTATCGCCTCAGCTACAAACTGACGCCGACTATCGCCGAAAATAATCAATTTAGGTTTATTTAATTTTTTTGCCATTATTCAAACATTCCAAAATCAGAGCCTGGAGCGACAGCGACAGGAGTAAAAACTATGCGATGTGAAAATTTTAAATTTTCAACTTTTCAAAATACTCCTGACACTATCAACAATTTTTCCAACGCTTATTCCGCAGGCGTCAAGCTGCCCCGCCCTGCTGTCAGAGGCCACAAACTCATCGCCGACGCCAAGCACGGTTATCTTTGAACTATCAGCCCCTGCCGCCGAGGCCGCTTCCAAAACCGCAGAGCCAAATCCGCACGCCGACGAATGGTCTTCGACTGTTATTATACCAAATCCCTGACCCAGCATTGAAATAATCTTTTCATCTAAAGGCCTGGCAAATCGGGCGTTTATAACAGTTATATCGACATTTTCAGCTTTAAGAATTTCTGCCGCCTTTAATGCTTCTATCGACATACTGCCATAAGCCACAACAGCCAATTTCGCAGTCCCCTGCCTCATAATAACGCTCTTTCCAGCCTCAAACGGCAGGGAAAAGGCCTCAGGACAGAGATTATCTTCAACGTAATCCTTCGGGTATCGAATGGCGACGGAAATATCGCTTTCGACGGCAAATTTCAATGCAGCCTTGAGTTCAATTCCGTTTGCCGGCGAAATCAGTACGATGTTCGGCATCATTCTCAAAAAACCTATATCCATAAGACCGTGATGCGTCGGGCCATCGGAGCCGACAAGACCCGCCCGGTCAATGCAAAAAACCACGCCAAGTTTTTGCAGCGATACTTCCTGAAATATCTGGTCAAAACTTCTCTGCAAAAATGTCGAATAAATACATACAACCGGCTTGAGACCGAGCTTCGCCTGCCCTGCCGCGATATCAACTGCCGCAGATTCTGCTATGCCTACATCGTAATATCTGTCGCCAAACCGTTCCCTGAATTTCGCAAGCCCCGTACCGTCAGACATCGCCGCGGTAATAGCGGTTATTTTTTTATTTTCTTCGGCAAGCTCGACAATAGAATCAGAAAAACAGTCCGTAAAAGTTTTTTTCGCCGTAGCTGTTTTTGCCGCATCGCCATTCATCTTAAACGGCCCAGTCGAGTGAAATCTCGTCGGGTCATCATCGGCAGGACTGAACCCCTTGCCCTTTTTGGTATAAACGTGAAGTATCGCAGGAGTTTCCAAATGAGACATCGCTTTGAAAATCTGAATCAGAGAACCGATATCGTGGCCGTCAACAGGCCCAAAATACGGAACATTCAAACTCTCAAAAAGCCTGCTCGGCGTAATCGCCATACGCAGCGTCCGCTTGACATTCTCAATCGCGTCTTCCATCTTTTTGCCGAACATCGGCAAATGCTCAAGGATTCTGGTGGTGGTCTTTCGCAAATCCTCATAAGTATGGCTCAATCTGACCTTCGAAAGAAATTTCGCAATCGCGCCCTGCGTAGCGTCTATCGCCATAGAGTTATCGTTCATTATGATAAGCATCTGACGTTTGGCAAGACCGAGATTGTTCAGTGCCTCAAAATTCGCGCCGTTGACAATGCTCGCGTCGCCGACAAACGCTACTATCTTTTCTTTTGTGCCGAGCTTTTGAGCCCCAAGCGCAAGACCCAGCGCTGTTGGAATCGAACTGCCAGCGTGTCCTACGGCAAACTGGTCATAAACGCTTTCTGCCGGATTGGGAAAACCGCTCAAACCGTCCTTTTGACGCAGTTTTTTGAATAGCTCTCTTCTGCCTGTCAGAATCTTGTGTGCATAACACTGATGACCCACGTCCCAGAGAAGTCTGTCTCTGCTGAAATCAAAAACGCTGTGCAGCGCGATTGTAAGGTCAACAACGCCGAGATTGCTCGCCAAATGTCCGCCGGTCTGGCTTACAGAGCAAGTAATATAATCGGTAATTTCAAGAGCGAGTTTATTTAACTGCCCAGCCGCAAGTTGTTTCAAATCGGCAGGCGAGTTTATTTTTTCAAGTATTTCGTATTGCATCTTTTCTATTTTGTCCTGTTCAGCAATTCAAAGACAAGTTCATTGAGCAGCGTTGCCTTTGAGCCAAACGCCCGAAGATTATCTGCCGCTTTCATCGCTGACAACTGTGCTTTTTTCTTCGACTGCTCTATGCCGAAAACAGCCGGATATGTAAGCTTGCCCTGCTTTAAATCCTTGCCCGCGGTTTTGCCAAGCTGCTCCGAACTCGATGAAACATCAAGAATATCATCAGCTATCTGAAAGCCCAGACCAAGCTCAAGCCCGAATCTGCCGAGCAAATTTATCTGCTCCTTGGTCGCATCCGCCGCTATTGCGCCCAGCACTGCCGATGCCCAAAACATCTTTGCGGTCTTGTTTATATGAATATCCTGAACATCTATTCCGCTGCCAAGCCCGTTCTCTGACGCAATGTCCTTCACCTGCCCGGCAATCATACCGCAGGGACCTGCCGCCTGGGCAAGCGATTTTATCATTTCAATCGCTCTTTCAGCGCTGCTGATTTTTGTCGCCAGAACTTCAAACGCCATCGTCAAAAGCGCATCGCCGGTCAAAATCGCCGTCGCCTCATCAAACGCCTTATGACAACTCGGCTTGCCTCTGCGATAATCATCATCGTCCATCGCAGGCAAATCATCGTGAATCAGCGAATATGTATGGAGCATCTCGACTGCCGCTGCCGCTATTCTCGCATCAGCGGTAATTTCATCATTGATAGCGTTGCATGACCACAAAACAACCGCAGCCCTCACCTTTTTCCCGCTGGCGGAAAGGGTATATTCTATCGACTCGTTCAGATTGGCTGGGATACCCTTAAAATCTTTAAGAATAGCCGCAACTGTATCGCTCACTAACAGGGCGTTCCGCTCAAGCTCGCTTTTTATGTTGATTTTCTCATTCTTTTCAACCATAAGCATCTCTAATCTATGGAGTTTTCCCGTAAATCGGTTATTATACATATTTTCCGACCAACATACAGCCAAATTTAATTGTGGACAAACAAAGGATTTTAATTCTGGGCGTAACCGCCGGCGGTAAGGCAAAATTGGCCTTTGAACTGGCTAAAAAAATCGATGCTGAAATCATAAGTATCGACTCGATGAAGGTTTATAGACGAATGGACATCGGCACAGCTAAACCTTCAAAAGAACTGCAAAAACAGCTCAATTACCACCTAATTGACATCATTGAACCCAGCGAATCTTTCAGCGTGGACGTATTTTTGCAGCTTATGCAAAACGCCATAGAAAAGATAGAAGCCAAAGGAAAACCAATCATCGCGGTCGGCGGAAGCGCGATGTACATAAAGGCTATGCTCTTCGGCCTGTTCGACGGCCCAGGCACAAACGAACAAATCAGAGCCAAACTCAAAGAACAAATTGCCCAAACTTCGCTAAGCGAACTCTACAAACAATTAACCATCGTTGACCCGCAGGCCGCCCAGCGAATACACGCTAACGATGAGAAACGAATTATCAGGGCGTTGGAAGTCTATCAGCTCACCGGAAAACCGATTTCTAATTTTCAGCAGCAGTTCGATAAACCCCAGCCAAACGACAAATGGAAGCTGATTGGCTTGACACGCGAAAAAACCGATGCAAGCGGCCGAATAAACGCCCGCGTCAAAAAAATGTTCGAGCTTGGCCTGCTTGACGAGGTTAAAAACCTGCTGGCGGAAGAAAAACCGCTCAGTAAACAAGCCGCCAGTGCTATCGGATATGCCGAGACCATCGAGCATTTAAAAGACAATGAAACGCTTGAAAAAACCATAGAGCAGATAAAGATAAATACTCGAAAATTCGCAAAAGCCCAGCGAACGTGGTTTAAAACATTCAAAAATGTTCACTGGCTTGAAGTCCAAAAAGACGACAAAGTCGAAGATATCCTGCCCAAAACAATAGAACTGATTCAGTGCCGGTAATTCTTATCTAAACTGCTCTGTGTAATATAGATTAAGGTAGAAATAGCCTAAAAAACCTGTACAATTGAACTGGCTAATGATAAAATAATAAAAAACTTTTTCGTAGGAAAAATATTATGAAGATATTTTATTCATTCGTATTCATATTAGTTCTCACTTTGGTTACAGGTTCGTATTCAAAGACGTTACTGAACTCAGATTTCAATGCTGATGCTAACGGCTGGACTCTGGAATACGGCGGGAAGTGGCAAATTCGGGCGAATGCTTTTGAAGGAAAAACATCTTCTGTCTGGGCAGGCGATAAAAACTGGACCGACTACCAGGTAACTCTTAAGGCAAAATGCCTCGAAGGAGGCGATGAGGGGCAGATATGGCTTTCCTTTCGTTATCAGGATGAATGGAATCGCTATGCAATCGCCATTCGGGGCGGACTTCTTGATGATGCAGCATTATTTCGATACCAAAAAACATCTTCGCCAAAGCCAAGCGTTAGTTTTCCGCCAAGCGTCGGCTGTCCTTTGACCGTACCTCTTGGCTTCAATTTTAAGACAAATACATGGTACGATATCAAAATTGAGATATCCGGCCCGCAAATCAAGGTTTGGATAGGCGATGTTGCACAGCCTCAAATCGATTACGTTGATAAGACCCCCCTGACAAATGGCGCGATAGCATTGGGAGGCAATTATCACCTGTGCAGTTTTGACGATGTCAAAATTATCGAAATCTCGGATGAGATGAACAGAGAGGCACAGAGAGTAAAGGATAGCCAGCAAGCGAAAACGCAAACGCTGCTGGAACAAAAGGAAGACAAAAGGATTGAGCAGCGTAAGAATTATAAAGCGGTCGAAATAAGCAAAATCTCATCTTCAGGGCGCACGGAAATCAGTCTTAACGGCAATTGGCTTTTTATGCCCCAGCAGAATATGCTCCAGAACGCAAAGCCGTATAGCCCTCAATACTCTGATTCCGACTGGCATATCATCGCGGTGCCGAATTTCTGGAACCAGATAGCATGGTGGTTTTCGGGAGGGATGGAGTATATTGCAGCTTATCAATATGATGAAATTCGAAGAACCAACGAATATACCTTTGATTACGGCGCCACAAAAAACGCCTGGTACAGACAATGGCTTACTATTCCTGAGTCGGCGAAGAACCGAAGGTTGATTTTGAAATTTGACGCCAGCGCCTCAGTAACCACGGTATATGTCAATGGCGCTCGAATTGGAGACCACGTGGGAATGTTTGCCCCGTTTGAGTTTGATATCACGGAATTCGTAAAATTCGGCGACAGGAATTTAATTGCTGTTCTTGTCTCAGAGGGCGCTCGAAAAGAGATTGCCAACCCGGATGAAGTGGCCGGAGTGGCGGTCACTATGTCTATTACAAATGAAATGCTCAATTCTTTGCCAAAGGGAATATCTTCAAGCCAGGCTACTACTGCGGATTACAGGACTAAAGGCTTGCCAAGACTCAATGGTATTTGGCAGCCCGTTACATTATTGGTTACAGAACAGGTCGTTATCAAAGATGTGTTTTTCAAGCCTGATCTCAAAGGCGCGGACATTGAAATAACCCTTCACAATCCTGAAAAATCAGATTTTACCGGTGTCGTAAAAATAGCTGTCGCCGGTGAGCATATTACAAAAGACATTTCAGCCGCTCCCGGAAAAACATCATTGGTCTCAATAAGAATCAATGTGGTCAATCCTAAATTATGGACACCCCAAACACCAAATTTATATCCATTACAAGTCGATATTGTTAAAGGAAACAAGATAATGGACTCGTATTCCTGCGATGTAGGCTTCCGTACATTTGCAGTGAAAGATGGAAAGTATTATCTTAACGGCAGGCCTTACTGGCTGGGCGGCGGAAATATGCCGCCGCATGGCTTACGGCCGAACGACGCGGAGCTTGCGAACAAATTCTTTAAATTGATGCATGATGGCAACCAAATGATAACCAGATCCACATGCAGCCCCTTGACTCCGGTCTGGGCAAACGCGGCTGATAAACAAGGTGTCGCGGTTAGCCTTGAAGGCACCTGGCCATGGCTTGCGTTGCAAGGCAAACCTATGCCTGAAAAAGTATTACTGGAAGCCTGGGTGAACGAAATGCTTGCTCTTGTTAAGCAGCTCAGAAATCATCCAAGTATTGTGATATGGACGGTCGGCAACGAATTTCAGTACCATCCTGACTATCATAAAAAGGGGTTCAAAAATTTTTGGCAGCCAATTCAGGAAGACAGGCCGGATGATTTTGCTGACCCCGATGCCGCATATTTAAAAAAAATGCGAGTCTTAAACGATCTTGTTCAGAAAATCAGAACGCTTGACCCAACCAGGCCCGTATGTTTATGGTCCAGCTATATCCGAGATAAAGATGTTTATGAAAGAATTCTCAAGCCCAATGGCATAGACGATGGAAACATCACCGATCCGCATCTATATTTGGGGTGGTATCAGCCTTCCGTTTTCCAGGACATTCAATATGGCGGAAAATATGTGCCGCCATATATAGGCCAGGCCATTATGAGCCAGGAGGCCTCAACAGGATATCCAAATGGCGATAACGGGTCGCCAGTCCGAAAGTATATTCCAATGTATGTGCCTCAGGCGTGGATAGGCAGCGATGCGTTTGAACATCGTAACCCGCAAATTTTCCTTAATTACAATGCTTTAATAACAAAGGAATGGATGGAAGATGTCCGTCGGTCAAGAAAAACCGCCGGCTGGATCGCGTTCTGCAATACATGCTGGTTTAAATATCCGAGTTTCAGCAAACACATCGAGCCTTACCCGGCATACTATGAGATAAAGAAATCTCTTCAGCCGGTCCTTATCAGTCTTGACCAGAGAGACAGGCACTATTATCAGGGCGCTAAATTCAGCGGCAGCTTAGTTGTAGTCAACGACGACCTGATGGGAAGGGATTTTTCTAAACTCAAATGCTTTATCGATTTGAAAAATCAGGAAAATGTCAGTGTCTGGAAAAAAGAAGTGCCGCTGAACGACTGCTCTTATTATGGCAAATCCATAACTCAATTCAATTTTGTTCTTCCCGATAATATCACCTCGACAAGAGCGGAGTTCACGTTGGAGTTATGTTTGAAACACGATTCAGAAACGCTTGGCACAAACGACTACAAGCTTTTAATTGCATCGAAAGAATGGGCAAAAGGAAGTTTAGCCATTCAAAAAAGTATTTCACTGACTACGCAAAATAAAAACATTATCGATTATCTGAAAATGGGCAACATCAAATTGACAAATCAGGGTGACGCAAACAATGGTTCATCACTTATCATCGCCTGCCAAAAAGCTCCGAAATACGGAACGCCAAGAGCCGCTGCTCTGCTGAAAAATGTTTTCGATGGCGGAAAACTTGTTTTACTCGAAACAGGAAACGCCAACGAATTTTTGCCGCCGTGCCCAAAGAATACAGACTCAAATGATAAAAGCATAAAACCTTTTAGTACGAATGTTGAGTTTGCAAACATCGAAAAGCCTAACCATATCTTATTTGACGGCCTGCAGAGACAGGATATGAGATGGTGGAATGGAAATGGTTCAAGTCCGGAACTATGCAAAAGCAGTTATGAAATAGATGACATTTGCCACTTGGATGTGCTTTTAGAACATATCCTGATTCACGGATATGAATGGAAACCATTTACATATCCTATGTTTATTGTGAATTACGGGAAAGGCCAAATACTCGTCAGTGAACTTTGTACGTCGGTATGTCAAAGCGACCCTCTGGCTGGGAAAATGCTTAGCAACATAGTCAAATGGGCTTCAATCAAGGAAAGACTTGCAAAATGATAAACTACGAATGGATAAAAACTATTATAGAAAGTGGAAACTCTGTTCCTATGTAAAACAAATGCAACTAACTTTTTAAAAAAAAAGTGTTATGAAAATACGCCCGAGGGGATTCGAACCTCTGACCTTCGGTTTAGGAAACCGACGCTCTATCCAACTGAGCTACGAGCGCGTGTATTATAAGTGGTTGCAGTATAACAACTTCCTGCTTATGCTGTCAAACATTTTCAGTGCCCCCATTGGTAAATAGAAATATGTTGTCGAACGGATGTTTTCATGGAAAAAATCAGCCAGACTGCCGCAACCTAATGGGCAGCCTGGCCTTATAAGGAGGAGGAAGAATTTGTTGATCCCGGTCAGTATCCTACTTGTCGGACTTTTCCTTTGCCTGGCTATCGGTTACTTTTTCTTTTTTTATTTTGCAGGCATCACGAACCTGTTCCACCAAACGTGTAGCAATTATTTCAATATCTTTGCGGACAGCGTCTTCTTTCATAATTCATACCTTAAAAATATCAGCCTAATCAACTGTATATAGTTAAGTCGTTCCTGATGGGGAAAATGTTGATGATAAAATTTATTTATTTTATAGGGACAAAATAGGTGTTTTATGTTTTCATATACTGTTTTGTTGAAATTTGGGATAATTGTTTGTATAATCAGGGTTTCAAGGCTTGTTGATATTGAGATTTTATGTGTTTTACCGGTAATAAAAGCTGCAATTAAAAATTTTGTTGTGATTTTTTAAAAATGTTATCTACAAATTGCCATTCAAAAACGACATCTACAAGGAGCGTAGACAAAGCCCAGAAAGTTTTTGAGGAATATGGGAGCTTTATAAGAAAGGCTATCCGATTTCATCTGGGCAATGTGCCGGAAGCGGAGGATTTGTATCAGGATATGTTTTTGTTTTTAGTTTCAAGGCCTTTGCCCGAAGACGTTAGAAATGTTCCAGGATTCCTATATCGTGTGATTACTACATATATAATAGATAGATTTAGGCATGAAACTCGTATAAAAGCTCATGTCAACGAATATATTCAGGGCAAGGAGCGGGAGGCTGTGAAAACTGCTAAACCATCTTTGACTGAGATAACGGCAGAAGAGAAATGTGAAAAAATGTTTGAAATAGTTCAAAAAAAATTGTCGAGAAACGAGGCGTTGGCCATTACACTAAGATACAAACACGATCTGGATATTAGCCAAACCGCCGATAAGATGGGAATTAAACCGCGATCTGTAAGCCGTTGTTTATCTACGGGTATTGGTAAACTCCGTCGTATTACAAAAAGTAAAGGCAAGGAAAATATATGAAATTTGCAGGTGCAAAAACAAGTTGTGAGCAGGCAAGTGTTTTTTATTATGATTACATTAACGGCGATTTAGATAATGCAGAACCTTCGATATTCTCTCATATAAAAGAATGCGCGTTTTGCAGCAGCGAAATTGAAAGATTGAAAGAACTTTTAGTTGAAACCACCGACCAAACTGCAAATGGCACAGTAAGCCGGAAAAATAAACTTATAACAACAATTCTTGCATCGCATTTTCATCTTGCCGACAAAGAAGTTACCTGTGGGATTGCGAAACAATTTATGTCAAGTCTTGCCAGTCCGCTGACTGATATCAGAGTTGCCACTCCGATTACCGCTCATATCGAGAACTGCCCATTATGCAGGCATGACCTTGATGTTATTTGCGGGCTTAAATTAACAGATGAGCAGTTGACCCGTTTGGGGCGAGTTATAACCATCCAGACATTGGGACATAATCAGGATATTTCGTCTGAGGAGATTGATTTGCTCAAAACAATAGGGGTTGATAATAATACGCTGAACGTATTGAAACAAATACTTGAACGTCAGGAGTCCGGCATTGTTACAGAGTACATAACACGAAAAGAAACCAGTATATCCGGCCGCAATGCCCCAACTAAACATAATAACAACGTCAGGATACACAATAATAGTCAGGCCGGCGGTTATAATCGTGTCAGAAAATTGGTAAAGCCTCTGGCGACTATAGCAGCTTTAATTTTTGCTGCAACCTGGCTTTTTGTTGGAACATTTGCTAATGCAATTGAATATGACGATATCTATAATGCTATCAGCAGGATGCAAAATATTTGTCTTATGACCGGAGAGTTCACAACCAACGAGCCGACGCAGAAGGTATGGATATCAAACACTCTGAATGTCAAACTGTTTCACTCCGGCAATCACTGGATGCTTTGGGATATTCAAAATAAAATCAAAAAAACACAAATTACGGGGTCGGATTCTTCCGAGGTTGGCAATCTCAATGATGCAGATATTGCAAGTATTAAGCAAACGATGAATATTCCTTTGGGGGTACTGCCGTTTCAGCGATACTCTTCTCTGCCGAATAAGTATAGCTGGAAATTGTCTGCAGATGATAAGGTCGCCTTACAAATTCGCAACACCTGCATTTACGATTTGTTATGGGTGGACAAAACAGCCAATGACAGTTCAATCCATTACAAGTGGCGTGCCTATATAGACAAAGACACTATGCTGCCAAAAAGAGTAGAAAATTGGCGAAAACAATCTGCCGCCTCGCAGTATGAATTAACAGGCTGGACAAACATAACGTATCCAACCACGCAGGAAGTGAAATACTTGATTGGTTCTATCGCCTTTACTGGGAAATGATTTTATTAGGCAGCCAGGTATTATAAATAGCTGAAGACATATTTTCTTTAGGCACAAATAATTCTTCCGCCCTTAGTCGCTTGGTATGGCCATCAGCATAACCGATATTAACGGTTTTTCTTAAATGCCGACCATTGATAGCATCATTCTTATGTTCTTGGTATAATACTCTTTGAGAATTCGCCTTAATGCCCGGCACATAAAATGACGGTTCTCTTTTCTTATTTTCGTAAGCTCGGACTTCCGCATCGGTTGCCCCCTGCCAGCTTGTCAGACTGTAACCACTATCAACTATCAGCAATTTACTTTCCGGCCTTGAAATTTTGGAGACGCTAAGAGGTTTACCGACATATTCTCCGCCGGACGAGCTCAGAGTGTTGACATCTTTACATATTGCCCGGTTAACCCCATAATTACCGCATAAAATATTAGGTTTTAAGGAAATATCTTTCACGCATCTTGATGGACACCATAGCACACGGTTGTCTGACTTTGCCGCGTCAAAGGTATAGCCCAAAAATTGAAACCACCACTTGCCTGATTTGTCGAAAGAAGGAATCCCCGCACAACTCGCTGAGTAATTTGCTAATGTAGTATCATCATTAACCCCGTATGGAAAAATGCCGTTTTGATTCTCATATAATGTCAATGAAACCTGAATTTGCCTTATATTTGAGGTGCAAATTACAGCCCTTGCCTGTAATCGTGCCCCCTGCAAAACGGGCATAAGTATCGCCATAAGCAATGCGATTATGGCAATTACGACAAGCAACTCAACAAGGGTAAAAGCAAAACGTCTCATAGTTTGCCTATTTTATCGTAAATTGACCAAAAGTAAAGGAGTGGCATAAATTTTTTAGAAAAAAGTTTTTTTTAATCAACATTTATCCTGCCAAAATCGACATACCATAGGAAACCGCATCCGCCGAGGCGTATGGGAACTGCAATCGGAGGGCGTTGATTTATACGGCCGTTTCAAAGGGAATTGTTCCGGTCGAATGTCAAAATAGGCACAGAACGATTTAGTTCTGTGCCTGTCCTCCTTTTGGTGGATAGTTTGGGGTTGACAAATAAAACGTGAGGCTGCGTTACCCTGTGTGGGTTGCGACACCGGCTGTGATCGCAGGTTCCGTGGCCTCTGTTTTTTATCAATGGTGAAAGTGAATGAGCAGACGATACACTTCTCAACTCGTCGGGAACGGTTAGTTGCTGTGGTAACCGCAGATTTTATTGGCAGGCGCGGATGAGGTGTTGACGCCAATTTCCAATAAGTCCACAGCTGCCTGGATAATAGGGGTCTTCACCACACAACGCAGACAGGCTGCCAGTTAGCGCCGTACCTCTGCATTCTCCTCCATTTACATCCTCTTCGCAGCCATGACGAGTGTACCAAATCGTATATCTGCCAGTACACGGTATAAGAAGACTCCAGCCTTCCTGACAGAGCTCATAATCGTACTCCTGGAGCAAATCTGTACAGGAGTATTGTGTACTGGTCGCTCCAACTATGTCTGCCAGGTCATTATCTGAAATATCAGTATAGTTCTCCTGTATGGTTATCGATTTATCTGAAACAAATAAAACAACTGTGTTTGTGTCTATTCCTGCGGAAATAAATTTTTCAAGCGGAATATCGTAACATAATCTATTGCCTGCCATATCTATAACCCACACGTTATCGTTTTCTATGTGACTGAAGACGACGTAATGTTTTCCCCATGGCAGGTATAGTATTGGTTTATAATCTGTCAACCCGTTTAATTTCCGGACATTTATTCTTGCCGCCAGACATTGCAACCCCATACCGCTTGCGAACGTCTGCATATCCAGCAGACTGGTACCCTCTCTGGATGTGTTGGCCAGTACCGCAAGGTTATTATCGGCGACATTGGTACCCAGTGATTCTATTACATATTTTAAGGCTGAAGTGGCACAATTTCGATTATATTTGCTATCAGACTGTTTTATAGCCGCTAATTTTTTCTCGACCAAATTTTGAGTGTTAATCATAGGCGAATACCGGCAGAACAACGAAACGTCCGAACCGGAGCGATACTCTATCTGTGTGTCCTGCTCATAAGAAACAACAAAAGCGGCATCTCTTGGATTTTCGGTGTTTATATTATCGAATACCCAGTAATCATAAGAAATCAGCTTTCCAGAGTTTTGACAATCCGAATATCTTTCAATAAGAATCGTGGTAGGAATCCATCGTCCGCCTTTCAATACATAATTTGAGTATTCCTGTGAAATACAGGATTTGTCGGCGGAACTGCTGATTACATTCTGCACCACAGCATAGTCTTTCGCCTTGTCTAATATCATAGACAGCTTTATGCCAGTAGAATTCTTTATAGTTAGACGAATAGATGGCTGTCCATTACTTTCTATCTCGGCTGCATCAATTTCATTGTTGATCAATTTGTTATACGCATAGAATCCATACCCCCATGGGATAATTCCGGCAGTCAGGCAGCCTGTTGCCGTTGGCGGCGTATCTGTAAGATTATCGGTCGAAATTGCCGATTTGGATTGTTTGAAATACATATTGTATCTTTGACCATCCCAAACATATACGTTTTTTTCGTTTAGATACGAATCTGTCCCTGCCTGAGATTCTGATTGTCCCTCAACAGCGTCAGAAACAACATCAATTTTCCAGTTAAATCTGTTTCCATCATATTTGATTGACTCGGTGGATTTTATCGTTCGCTTTTCCGCCATATTAAACGATTCATGAGTTGCCTCTATCATACCTTGTGGAATCCACGCCCAGCGAGGAACACTTGTCAGATGGCTGAGAATTTGTATGGTTTCGCTCCTGTCCAATGTTCTGTCCGCAAAAAGCGATGGCGACATCACAAAAACCAAAGTCAATAACATTGCGATAATTTTGCTGTTCATAACATAAACCTTTTAAAATTTTTTATTAAATTACAGGCTTTCAATATATTTCCGCTGAATTTCCAATACTCTCTATAAACTCATTCCATTCGTCTTCAGGTATGCTCTGACTGATATTTGGGTCTGTTTTCCGAATTTCTTCAAGCCAGTCAATCACTCCAGCTGCGTCAAAGCTTTCCAATGTCGAGCTTACCGAGTAAGAACTTTCACCTTGAAGCGTCATACTGCTGCCGCCGCCGGACATCATCATTTGCTGTGAGGGAAGAACCTGGTGAATGATAATACTTTCTAATTTAGGATACATGCCTGAGTAATCTTCCAAACTCAGAATCACATCGCCTTCTCCCTGACAGGTAAATACAAAGCTGGCTAAATTACCATCGTTAATATCCGCAAACCAATTGACTGCTGATAAATAAATCCCCTCTGTCTGTGCATAACCCGGCCCTGCGTAGTCATAATAATCGCTCCTTGGTTCCGCAAGTAATCTGGCCGTGCTGTTGTTCCATGTGTTTGAATCGCTGCCAATATATTGCCTGTTGTCAATACTGCCGAGATTGGGGTCAGAGATTATCACATCCGTATCAAAAGCCGTAAGGTGTCCCTGTTCTGTGGTTGTCAGTCTAAGGTACAATGTGATGCTCTCATTCACATCAATCGTAATTTCATTATTGTCGTTAATGTCAACGAGACGAAGCGCGATATTTGGGTCAACTGGCGATTCATTGGGCTCATTTGGCTCGTTTGGTTCGTTTGGTTCGTTTGAGTCTGGAGGAGGACTATTAGTATCGCCAGATATTCCCGGCCAGAGCCAAAACTCCGTAAATCCGGCCAAATCCACAAAATTTACGTTACCATCCCAATTTAAATCTGTGCTGCCGCACCAATTAGGGTCGTTGCAGTCCGTCCTGCCCCAATTTAAAGCCAGTCTCGCATAATCTTCAAAATCCACCTGGCCATCGTTATTGAAATCTCTGCTCTGTACTTGTGTGAAAACAATGTAATAATTTGGGTCCTCCCAGCTTATGGAATAATCATAAAATCCCACATGGCACTCGCCGGGTTCATTCGCTTCATAATCAATGATAAACCAATTACCTGATTGCGCGCTGTTGGGTTCAGAATTTCCATCTACCGGATAGAAATTAAAAAGCTCAAATCCACATATTGAAGAATCTTTCCAGCCGGTTACTTTCGCAAGCAACCCCGCATCTTCCAGATGCGAACCTGTATAATTCCTGGTATTTGCATCATAATCTCGTGCGGAAAGCGTTCCTAATGCCCGGTCGTTACCATCGATATACAGCCCGCCGCTCCACATATCATTGTTGTCGGAGCTAACCACAAGGACAAGTTTGGTGCCTGCCATTATGGGGTGGTCATTAAACGGCGTTGTTCCATCTGACTCGTACACAGACACATCGACCTGTCCCAAAGCCAACGAGGCAAAAACAATGACTATATAAGCGCAATATCTTGGCATATTTCATTTCCAGCTTTATATTGTCTTAAATATCTCCAGTCCGACGCAAACGGGAGAAGATAAATACACAAAAATTCTATTCACATATAAGTCGTAAAAAAGCACGTCGGTGTTGATTAAAAAATAAATAATTACAAAAAATAATGTCATCTCGAAGTGCGAAACAGTGTTTTTGGGCTAAAATCCGCTTTGACCCTGTGAACGGTTGTACCTTTTTCAGCCTTCATACTGCCTGTGCGCCAAAATCCAGATTTAACACTAATTGGCATTAGAACTATTTATGTGTGCTTTTGCTTCTAATGCAGCTTTTTTTCGTTACCTCATTATTATTATCTGCCTTGTCGGTATTTATATATTTTGGTATAGAATTCGTCGCCGGCTCAACAAAACGAATAGCCTTAGCAAACGCTCTGTAATTTGACTCGATAGTAGAGAAAAAAAGCTGTATAGTATAAGTTGTAAAAAGAATTAGACGGGGGTTAATTCGAAAGAAAGGATTTTAATATGATGCTCCATAAGACCATATTACTTATGCTATTGGCATGTCGGTTATATGGAGATAGTCAGCCGCAGATTAGTTATACGGCATTATCCAATGCTGCCAAAGAATCAGGGCAACTGTCTCTATATAAGGATGTTCCTTTGTATAAGGCGCAGATAAAGCTGGCAGAAAATGTGCTTGTAGTAAATACTCCGCGGCACGCTCGTGCTTACGATGTTATTCCGATTCCTATTTCTCTAAAGCAGACGGCAGGCAGCAGCCGTATCGCTATTGAAGCAGTGGCATTCGAGGACCATCAAAAAGCCGGTGATAAACCTCTTTATGATTTATCAATACCCGGAAATATGAATATCAAAATCGAATATATAGGCAGTATCTGCGCAGATTATCAACAGGAACGGTATATTCCATTAACGCCTGACCCAAATACTCCGATTAGCCCATTTCCCCCATTCAAACGCGACAAGTTTATTTGTTCATCCACAATCAGACCAGCGGATGTGGTATGGTTCAAATTCAGAATCACCAATACTGGTAATACGATATTTGATCCTGAAGGTTTTGCAGGTTCATTTGCGGAACCGTATTTATACAAGTTCGATCCGAATGGCCGTGAAATATGGCAAGCTAAGCCAGTCAATTTGTTTGTTCGTCAGCTTAACTATATCTATCCTGGAGAATCTATTGAGCAGTGGGTCAACTTCCAGTGCCCGGAAGGAAGTTCCGGCGGGCTCGGCCTTGCAGAAGGTAATTACAGAATCGATTACAGAATGGTTTGCCGATTCTATGATAAATATAACTGGGAAGCCAATATCTGGAACGGGACGGAATTCGCTCGCCTCGAAGTGCCAATTACTGTAAAAGCAAAGCCCGGCGTTACTCCAATTTCTTCATCCTTCAAGATGTCCGGCCCAGCGAATAAAATGCCCGGATATTTTGCTGCCTTTGAAGAGTTTATGACGAGCTTTAAAATTTATCCACCTCAACCGAAAACAGCAAATCTGAAAGATGTTTTATATCTGCAGG
Organism: Phycisphaerae bacterium; assembly: GCA_041661665.1. Lineage (GTDB taxonomy): Bacteria > Planctomycetota > Phycisphaerae > Sedimentisphaerales > UBA12454 > GWC2-45-44. The sequence continues at coordinate 41,661 of JBAZTW010000016.1, forward strand.
TTGCACCCTGGACAACTCATATCGTCGTTAAAATCATCAGTGATAACCCCTCACGTATTTCAGTTAAGAAAATACCTATTAAAATTGATGATGAAACTTTGGCAGTCAAATACAATCCAAAAAATATGATGACTGTTAATGCAAATAACAGGGAAGAACCTGCATTCATTTCCATGCCGCTTGATGCTATGCGAATTGGTTTCCAATTGGGGCCGTTCCCGGAGGAACATATGTATGAATTACTCAAGGAACAAAAGTATCTTGGGGTTAATGTTATAGCTAATACGGCAGGTGGTTGGTGGATACCAGAAATTAAAGGCTGCAAAGAGATTGAACTTACCAGCGCCAGCTACAAGTATTTCTATGACGTACTTATGCGAAAACTGAATATGAAAGTGCTCGGTTGCAGCCTGTATCCGCCATCGGGTACGCAATGGTACACTAATGCCGCTCCTTTGTTCGGCAAGGAACTTTCCTATATGACCGTAGCCAATGCGTACAGTGCGGGGCCGCCCGCTCTTGGGGTTGATATGACTGATCCGATTGTGCCGGAGGTTATTGCGGCATGGGTGAAATATCAATATCAGCGATGGGGCGATACATGGTTCAAGACAAAGGATGGCCGTGTGCCTGTTGATATGGAGGATACCTGGGGATGGCTGCGGGATGATATCAACACACGCTTTACCATAAGCCTGAATGGCATCGAAATGTTCAGAAAATGGGTACAAAAGAAATATGGCAACATCGAACAGGTCAATATCCTATGGCATTCCGACTTCAAGGATTTTAACGATATTAATCCCGAAGCTAATCAGGGAGTCGAATACGGCTGGCCATCATATAACAAAAAAGAACTTGTATTTCATGAATGGACTCCTGCTGTCGAAGATTGGGATATATTTCGCACCGAATTCAGACTATCGATGATTGCGAAAACTAACGCCGCTATTCGCAGATTCCTCCCCACCGGTGAAATATCGCCGCGTACCGAGGGGGCGAATTTACTAATAAAAGGCTGCGCTGACAATAACAATATGCATTGGCGACATGTATATTATTCACAACGCCGCAATGCAATGGTACAGGATGTAATTAAAACAAAAGATGTCATTCACTTTTACAGCGATTATACAACCCTGCCATACACGGAAAATGAATGGCGGCAGGCGATGCGGAAAATGGTTGCTGATGGCATTGTTCCCATGTGCCTGCCTCAATTTGACCATATGAGAGATATCCTGCTTAATCCTTATTACGGACGTGAGTACCAGATGCACTATAATCTTGATAAGCCAAGCAAGGGCATTATGATACATTGTCTTATGGCAGCTTATCCATGGTGGAAAGCAACGTATGAAGAGGGCGGTGCGCCAGGCATATTATGGTCTGATTATCTTTGCGACGGCTTTGCAACAGAAACTCAAAAACGAGAACTCAAACTCTTACATAAGCATTTTGAAAATATGGTCAAAAATAGATAAAAAAACAACCTACTTAGAGATTTGCTAAAATGCAAATCAAACTACTGCTGGTTTCGCTCGTAGTAGTCTACTTTGTCTGCCGACGAAGAGCACCAATGACGGCGGTGCCAAAGCGACGAACATATTCAGGACTTGCCGCGGTGATGATGTTGTCATCAACTTCAACATCAACGTTCTTCCAGATTGCACCTGCAGAAATAAGCCTGTTACGCTCCGATGGGGAACTGGCGACGTTTTTCCCCTTAACAACCCCTGCCAAAGCGAAAATACCTGGTGCGTTGTCAATGGCAGCGATAATTTTTTTCTTTTCATTTGCAGCGTGGACAAGTTTTAAAATTGTCTGACTTGTAAAATAATCCTTTATGCCCGGCCCACCAATGAAGACAAAGGCATCGTAATCATCAATGTTGATGTCCTTTATCAACACATTTGGTTTAACAGTGTCCCTTCTGTTTTGGCTTTTCATTTCTTCTATCGTCATAGCGGCAATATCAGGGACAATACCAACGAGCTGGAAGGTTTCCTGAACATCGAAAAGTTCCATATCGCGGAAATACATCGCTGGGACAACGATAACGACCCTCTTGGTTTCTAAGCCCGCGGGGGCGGATGCGCTGCGGCTTATCTGAGGAGCGGCGGTAAGCGGTTCAAGAGCCGGCTGTCGTGTGGGAGTTCCGAGGCAAATCAGATAGAGCGGCTCGTATTCTTCAGTAAAATTACATATTCTGGCAACTGTTTTTATATCGAAGTTGCCGATAGGAATAGAGCCGAGACCTTCTGCTACGGCCTGGAGGTGAATGTTCTGTGCGATGTGACCTGCTTCGAGAGTAATGAAACGCTGGCCTTTGCTGCGATATTTGGCCTCAACCCTTCTGGCTGAACCTGAAATAACGAAAATACAGGGGGCTTTCTGGACAACCTGCTGTCTGAAGGATGAGACATAGAGCATTGGCCTGATGTCGGTAGAGAGTTTTTTTATCAGAGTATGAACAGCGGGGTCGTATAAGTATAAGCCATCAGGCAGAACAGCGTGTATCTGCATTGGATATATTGCGCCGGCGGATGGGACAGCGCGAAGTTTTTTTTCTTTGTCGGTGATTCCCTGAGCGGCGAAGCACAACTGGCCGAGCTGAGTGATTTTCAACTGCTCATCGGTAAATTCATTGACGCTTCTGCGGGCGGCGATTATCTGTTCGAGTGAAAACGAACCGTTAAGTTTCGGTTCAGGCAGTCTTATTATTTCATCGGCGGCAAAAACGTAAACGCTGCACAAACAAACCACCACGAAAATTATGTTCTTTTTCATTTTATGTCCTTTCAGAAATTAGTCTTCATCTTTTTCGACCGGGGTAATCTCTCCAGTTTTTTTGTGTATGTAAATAAGATGTAAATTGCGAACATAAATCAAACTGTTAAGCAGAAAACCAAGTATAAAAATCGGCTCTGACCTGTGAAAACTATACACAAGCAATATCAGGCTGCCGACTAATGACAAATACCAGAACGCCACCGGAATATGAGACTGTTTTTTTAACTCGCTTACCAGCCACTGAAGGACAAATCTGCCGCCGAACGTGAACTGCCCTAAAAGACCGATAGTCGTCCATACCGGCTCGGCCGTAAGCTCCTTTACAAAAGATTCGAACATAAACAACTCCTAAAAAACAATTTTAACTCGTCTATGATAACCAATTGTGGTATAAAAACAACATTTATTGAAAGATAAGGTTATGATGAGCAGGGAACAGAAGCTGTTCGGCGTTATGCTGGCGATATACTGGGTTGGGATATTTGTTGCGACGCATATTCCCGTACCGAGATGGGCGGGAAATATGGGTATGAGCGATAAAACCATGCACTTTTCAGCATATATGCTGTTCGGTTTTTTGCTGTGGTTTGCGGTGAGTTTTGACCAGAAGGCTGACTGGCGGCAGTTTAGGCCTTGGCTGATACTGGCAATCGTTCTGCTTTATGGCGCTGCCGATGAGTTTTTACAGCGATTTGTCGCAGGCCGTTCGGCGGATATTATTGATTTTGCGGCTGATATAGGCGGAATTGCGGCGGCGATGTTGACAGTTACCTTTCTTGCCGGCAGGCGGGCAATAATTGTGCCTGTGATGGTTTGCTCTGTTTTGATTCCGGGGCTTGTTCGGTCCGGATTAATAGCACAGGGTACAATTTTTGAATTTGCGGTTTATTTTGTCTGTTTTGCTGCGGTAAGTCTGGTATTTGGTTTGACGTTAAAAAATGAATTTGTCGGTCTGCTTGCGACAGCGGCTGATATAGCGTTTTTAAAAATATATGCAGCGATTACGGATAAGGTTATGGGGCAGACAGCAATACTAAGCGCTCTTATCGCGACGGCAATAACATTTGGCGTGTTATTTTATGTTGAGCGTGTAAAGCGGGTCGCCGATGAGAATAAGCTGCCATGAGTTGAACGGGCTTGTTCTGTAAAAAGCTTCGATAAGTGTTTTGCCGTCGAGCAGTTCGGCGAAAAATTTATCCGGTTCAGGAAACGAATTCAGGTAAGGCTCGTCAACCGGCCCGATTGTGGCGGTTATGCCATGAGTGAGCAAGGCAGGACACCAGTTTGAACTTGAGGCGTTGCGAAGGTCTTGTGCTTCAAAACTGGCGATGTGGAAGCCCACCGCTCCGGGGATAAATTCAAAGGCATCGATATATTTTTTTACACTGTACCAGCCGCAATATAGCGCGGTTTTTTTACACGAATTGACAGGGAAGAGAGATTCGTTGCTGTTAACTACTACTTTTAGGTTTGTCCTGCGGCGAAGCATTTCGGCGAGATTGCTTAGACACCGGTCGTAATACTCATAAGAGTAAGGTACGGGATTATCGGAGATTTTCAGGTAGCGTTTGTCGATGTAAGCGTTTCCGGCAAGACCGATTTTTTCGGCGGAGATTGCTTTGTCAATCAGGCCTTTTGAAATTTCAAGCGACGGCGAATCCAATCTGCAAACCATAAGCGTTTTTGCGGGCATCCAGGAGGGCAGATTCTGTAATTCATTTTTCTGCCAGCGGTATAAATCATAATCGCCGCAGAGTACCATAGAAAGCTCGCTGTCAACGGCAGCGGAAGTTTCGATGCCTTTGCATTTATCTATTTCAGCCCTGAGAGTTGAAATGGCATTGGCAAGACTGCTGATACGTTTTGAAAGTTCAGACAATTGTGCA